>CAZQHM010000243.1:0-2533 GCA_964593355.1 uncultured Myxococcales bacterium | reverse complement strand
GACCTTTCGGACTCGGACCTTTGGGACCTTTCGGACTCGGACCTTTGGGACTATTCGGACATCCCCTCTCCCTTTGGGAGAGGGCAGGGTGAGGGCTTTGGGAGAGGGCAGGGTGAGGGCTTTGGGTGAGGGCAGGGGGCTAGGGGAGGGGGGAGGCGATGTAGAGGAGGATGTCGGAGTACTTGGCGCCCTCTTCGGCGCTGAAGTACTTGTAGGAGTCTGTGGAGCTTCGGAGGTAGTGGTTGAAGAATCCTATGGCGAACTGGTTAATGAGGGGATGGGCCACGGAGACGGGGACGTTGTTCTCGCCGCAGCCGTCGTTCAGGGCGTCCTCGGCGTCACCAAAGGCGATGTCCTCGGCAAGTCTCTTCAACTCCAGGGAGCAGATGTCGGTGTAGGTGTAATGGCCCCCCGTAAGCAGCTCGAAGTAGTACTTGGGCGAGGGAAGGATCTCAAAGGGCTTTGCCATCTCCACGTCCGTTTCCAGCGTGTTGTCCTTGGTGCCCGACATGACCATGACCGGAATCGGAAACTTGGAAATGTCGTACCCCATGGGGCCCAAGGCTTGCGTTGCAGGCGTCATGGGGACGGCCGCCTTGAATCTCGAGTCCTGCATGGGGCTCAAGAAAGAGACCATGCCTCCAAAAGAGTGGCCCGTGATGCCGATGAGGTCCTCGTTGAAAGAGCCGAAGAAGAAATCGGCAGAGTCGGAGTTCTTTTCGAACATCTTGTCGAGCAGGTGAACGATGTCGTATGGGCGGTCCAGGGCCGATTTGGCCACGATGGAGCCGTCGTAGCCGCCGTTTCTGAGAAGGTCATATAGGGTGTTGTCTGCGTGATCCGGGGAGACCACCACGTAGCCGTGGGAGGCCAGCAACTCGGTGTAGAAGACGTTCTGGAACCGGATCCCGAAAGCACCGTGCGAGAAAATGATCAATGGGTACGGGCCGTCGCTTGTCCGGAACTGGGCGTCCCTTACCGAGTTGGTGGGAATCTGCGTCACCACGGTGTTGTCGAAGATGGGCTTCACGTCGTCGGGGGCAAATTCTTTCAGGTCTATGGCCTCCTTGGGGGCATCCCTGGCCTCTTCCGTGGCCGGGTACCAGACCTCAACGATGATCTTGCGCCACTTACCCTGGTGCCCCTGGTGGGTGAAGGTAAAGGTCTTGACGCCCACTGGGAAGGGCCCTGGGGCCGATGGGTCCGGGGCGTTCTTGTCGTCGGCAACGCATAGCCCGTCCTGACAACCCTTCACGAAGTTGTCCTCTTCTGCGGTGTCGGCAGGAGAATCGGGCTCCGTATCGAGGTCGGGGTCGGGGGCGAGGTCCGGGTCAGGAGTGGCCGTATCATCACCCCCCTGGTCCAGGGCCGCAACGTCCCCCTCGGGCTCGCTCTTGGAACCGCTGTCGCTGCCGCACGCTGTCAGCAGAGTCGCTGCCAGCGCCAGAAAAATCGCATTCCTCACCATGTCCGACCTCCCTGTTCATACGTTTCTTGAGTAGTGTAAGAAAACCAAACCATCAAAGCACTCTCCCCCTGAAGTGGTTTCTCAGAGGGGCAGGCGCTATTGAACGACCTTGACGAGCTGACGGCCGATGAAGAGATAGTCGCCGCCGTTCAGCAGGCGCTCTTCTCCGGGCCGCAGCATAAGGAAGGTGCCGTTGCGGCTCTCCTGGTCGGCAAGCCAGACCGCTGAGTCGCGAAACTCCACGGCCACATGTTTGCCCGACATGAACCGGTCGTCGGGGAAGTTGAAGTCAGTTCCCTCTCGGCCAATGAGAACCCGCGCCTTACGGGCACAGAAGACATTGCCGGGCTTTCCGCCTTGCAGCACTTGAGTCAGCTTGAAGTACCAGTGGGCGATGGGAGTGCCGAAGAAGAAAGTACCCTCTTCGTCGGCGTTTGCCTCCACAGTGCGGCCATCTTCGTAGATGAAGACCTGCTCGCCGGCAATGAAGTGGTCATCGCTCTTGAGGGCGATTGGAGTGGTCACCCGGACGAAAGTCCCGTTAGCGGATCCCTCGTCCTTCACCATGAGCCTGCCGTCCTTGTAGAAGAAGGTGCAGTGCGTCGGGGAGACAGTTGCGTCGTCAGGGAAGAGGATGATGCCGTCGTCGCGCCCGGCGACGTGCTCCTGGCCACCCAGGGCATACGTCGAGGCGTGGCCGCCATCGCCCCTCACCAGCACGAGGCTGTACCTGGGTCCGCTCTCATCGGTGCGAATCTCCTTGGTGGAGGGCGCCGACGTCGGATTGGGCAACCCGCACTCCATACAGAACTTGTTTCCCGGGGTCAGCGTGGCACCACACCCAAAGCAGATCGATTCGCTCATGACGACTCCTTAGTCCAAGTCAAACGTCGACATTCTCAAAGGTTGGGCCAGTAATGTCAAGGGCGCCGTTTTGGTCATGTGCGGTTCCCGGACCGGGGAGCAAATGGACCCTGTCACGCTGCAGGACAGTTCGGCGACGGCGACGTCGACGTCAACCCGCCTTTGGCGGGACTACGGCCACGAAATGCACCCGGCGGACGT
>CAZQHM010000242.1:0-2558 GCA_964593355.1 uncultured Myxococcales bacterium | reverse complement strand
CCCCCCCCCCCCCCGGGGGGGGGGGGGGGGGGGTGGGGGGGGGGCCCCCCCCCCCCCCCCCGGTGGACGCTGACTTGAGCGTTGACAGCCCTCAAATGCTGATGCAGGCGGCATTGAGGCAACTGAACGAGAGTCAGATGGAAGCTGCGTTGGCAATTCTTGAGTCCGATGATCCAAAGAAGGCGGAGTTGCAGTCCATGGAGAGCCTGACGGGCCAGCCCTTAGGAACCATCGGTGTTGGGTTCGACCCAAGAGGCAACGTCCGATACCTATCCGGAGGCCCCCTTGGAATCATGGTGGATCTTGTCGGTGACGGAGCTGTTGAGCGAGCTCAAGCCTTCCTCCGAGCCTACTCCACAGCCTTCCAAAGCCAGGCGTTGGATTTGGAGCTCAAGGCGGCTGGCGACCATAGTCGGGGCGTTGTGCGCTTCGCTCAAACGCTGGCCGGCTTGCCAGTGTTCGGTTCGGGGATCGTCGTGAACGTCGACCCCACCACCAACCGGGTGAAGAGTGTGGCAGGCTCCGTGGTGCCAGACCACCTTGCCCCTGACACGCTACCCACCATTACACCGGAGGACGCACGCTCTTTCGCCATGGCCAACGGCGTCGTCGCTGACGAGATGCCGCCGGAACTCGGAATCGCTGATCCCGTCATTCTCTCATCCACCCCCGGCACACCCTCTCTGGCATGGCGAATCCCAGGCCTGGGAGCCGATGGCATGCCCTATGTCTCATTCATTGACGCCAAGACGGGCATGCAGATCGAGAAGCAGAAGGCCTTCAGCGAAAGCGAGCTGAAGAACGTCTTCTACCAAGTGCAGCAGCAATGCGGCCCCTCAAATTGTGTTTGCTCAACGCTTAACCTTGGTACTACTCAGGAAGTCTGCGAGCTTGGTACTGATATATGGAATTACTACTGGAATGCACTTGGCCGCGATGGCTGGGACGATGACCATCAGTCGGCTAATCATCGTATTGTATTGGGGGCTGACTGGGGCACGGGTATGAATGCGGCTTGGGATGACAATGGAATAATAATACTCGGCAGCGCCGCTGTGTGCCCTGACGTTATCGGACACGAGTTCGGTCATGGTGTAATGCACGACGAAGTCGACATATCTGACGACTCTATCAATGAGGCCTTTGCCGATATAATGGGAGAGTTCTTTACTCAGTATGCCTATGTTACCGATTGGACTATTAAATCTGGAAGTCCTAATTGCGATTATGTTGGTAGAAACTTGGCTGATCCCGGAAGCGAGGATTGTGCACTCAATGAGCCGTGTCCGGATCACTGGTCTAAGTATAATGCATCAGCATCGACTGGTCACTACAACGCATCAATCATAGGCAAGTCTGCGCATCTGATGGGCCGCCCAAGTTCCGAGGGCAGCACCACGCACTGGGGTCGCTCGGTTATTGGGGTTGGCCGTGACACGGCTGAGCAAATCTACTATCACACAATAGTAGATCAATTGGCGTCTACGTCAAACTATACCGAAGTTAGAATGGGCGTCATCGCTGCAGCTACGTCGGAATACCCTGGGAATACCACAGTAATTGGGACTGCAACCACATCTATGGACGCTGTTGGGATTTGGACACCAGACTATACCGTAGGCATCAGTTCTGACAGGGCTGTGCGATCCGTTCCATTTACAGTAAACAGTTACTTACGCCGGTATTTTTTGTGGAAAGATGAATCCGGCGATACTCTCTATGCAAGACCTAAGTCATGTGAGATCAATCAGGTCTGCAGGTGGACTACCGCAGCGCTGGATGTAGGGAGAACGCTGCTGTCACCGGGCCTTGCCGTTTTTGGCTCGAATATGCATGCTGCCTGGAAGGACTACGGCACTAATAATATCAAAACACGATATCTTGATCAATATGGGGTGCTTTCGACGACAAACACCTTGAGCTACACCACAGACAGCGACATTGATATGGCTGTAGCTGGAAGCAGATTGTACATGGTCTGGAAGACGGTGGGAACCGGTGAGCAATCATTGGCGGGCGCTTACCTGTACAACGGTTCCTGGACGAGTATTGCTATCCCAACTGGAACGGTATCTGCATTCGGGCCGGCCGTGGCCGGGGATAGCAGCGGCAATGTGTGGATTGCCTACGTCAAATCGATCAGTGGAGTAGATCGTGTGGTGGTTAGACGTCGCTCCAGCGCTGGCACGTGGGGAAGCGAGATAGTCTTTACAAATAGTCGGGCAACACAGCAGCCTAGCTTGGCATTCTACCGGGGGCGTATCCATGTTGCAGCTAACGACATGACGCTGTTGGCGTACAAGGTCGGATATGCCAGTTGTTCCTTGCCTTGCTCTAGTTCCTCGTACTTTACTCGGTGGGTTGAGCAGGATGGAGGGGCATATACTTATGTATCGTTTGCGGTCGGCGATACGAGCACATCTGCGCTATATTTGCTTCATCGGCCAACGACGGCCTCAACGGACATGTACTGGCGGAGTAAGAACAGTGAATAATCGAACTGCAGCAATTGCGGCCGCAGTACTGGTTCTGGGGGCTCTCGCTGGTTGCAGCGGGAG
>CAZQHM010000241.1:0-2583 GCA_964593355.1 uncultured Myxococcales bacterium | reverse complement strand
CCTGGCTTCCCTTCCCGCCTGTGGGTGAATCGCATCGGAGAACCGCTATTCAGGTTGGCGAAGTCTACTGGTAGTCAACAGCGTCGTTGAGCGTCGTTGAGCCTCGGTGATACTTGGAGATTTCGCAGTGTGTCGGTCGAGAGGTCGAGACGAAAGAACTTGCATTCCCTATATGCATTGGTTAGGTTGCCCCCGTCACTGAAGCAGTTGCTGACTTGGGACCATTATGGCAGCACTGTGGGAGGAATAGGGGTGGAAGCTGCGCCATTGATCTCGGCCTGTATGATCGTCCGCAATGAATCGGCGAACTTGGAACGGTGTCTGCGGAGCCTGGCCGGGTTGGTTGACGAGATTGTGGTCGTGGATACTGGCTCCACCGATGACACGCCCACCATAGCTTCCGCGTTCGGGGCACGGGTGTTTCATGAGCCCTGGCGAAATGACTTCAGCTTTCACCGGAATTCGGCCATCGACCAGGCCCGTGGCCATTGGGTGTATTGCATCGACGCCGACGAAGAAATTGTGGACACTGATTTCGAGGCGACTCGATACCACCTAGCGCACACGGCTCTCCCTCCCGTGCTTCTTATAAAAGAGGTACTGAGGTATGCTGGGGGGGCCGAAGCCAGCCTGTTGCTCCCCCGGCTGTTTCTGAGGCAGGCGGGGTTCCGATACGTGTTCGCTGTGCATGAGCAGCTCAATGCTCCAGGGGCCCTAGCCGCTCTCAGCAATGTTACCGTGGTCCATCATGGCTACTTGTCGGCAGGGGCATTGCGCGCCAAAGAGGCCCGGAACCTTGGTATTGCCTTGTCGATGCCTGATTCGCCTCACGCTTTCCATTGTCGTGCTCGCGCTGCGGCATCGCTGGAGCGCTGGTCCGTGGTCATTGAGGCCGCAGAGCGTCTCTCGGAATGTGCCGAGGCACCTGTCATGGCCTCCGAAGCATGCGTTCTGGGAGGCATAGCCGCGCTGAGGATGGGTGACGTTGCACAGGCGAAACGGTTTTCGTCTCTGGTCGCGGCCAAGGCCCCTGATTCGCCCGATATGAAACTGCTTCAGCTTCTCATAGCTGGGCAAGACTATTTGGACGCCACGGCCGAGGCCGAAGGTGGTGCGGATTTCGTAGCGCTTCGTTCGCCCATGGTGGTGCACAAGCGCAGCCCCGTTCTCCAGATGATGGACTCATTGCTAAGCCGCACCGGGCACCGGCAGTTGGATGTGGGCACTTCGGCCGCTGCTAGTCGTGAGTTCGTTTCCGAGCAGGGCGCAGATACTTCGACCAAGCAATTGCCGTAGTCAAGGAGGGAGTTTCTCCCCGGAGTAGAACACCCCCAAAGCAGAAGTGAAGCACCAGCCCAAGATCTGGCTCGTTTCTGTTTAAGCTCGGGAAGCAGTCACCAAGATGTCCCTAGGGACAAGGCGGGCAAAATGCTGGTGTCTGGCAGCCAAGGGATCTTGTACAAGATCGGTCCATTATCGCACCACATAGCTAATAGTTCAAACCGGAAGAAGAACATGCTTCGGAATTCGTAGGCCGGACCTGTGACAACAACATGCATCGCCCCGTCGTCATATGGCACAGTGGTCCGACTGCCTGCCAACACCCAAACCAATCCGTGCCCACCTGTCCCTAGCAACTCAAGAGCAGCCCTTCCCACAAGAGTAGTGGACGGTACGTTCAGCAATCCCAAAACTCCCACTCCAAGTCCAACCGCTATCGCCCCTAAGGACAACTCGTACTGGATATTCGGCTGGAGCAGTGAGGCCCCTCCAACCTCCCAAAACAACGCGTGGCCCAAACTGTCATGCAAATCACCCGGCTGGTTTGGTTCGGAACAAACGCCAAGAGAGATGAAGGCGAGGCTGGCAGACATGAAGCCGGCAAAACCTGCGCGGGCATGACGCCCTGCGGTTCCGCACTTACTTCTAAGAGATGCACTGGGTGCCTTCATTTGTCCCCCTTTGGCCACAACTCCCGATATTTAAAATAGACTACATCATTACCAGATCCGATTTCATACTGCCATACTCCAGAGCACAAGAACCTCGGGCCCTCGATTCTGTGCAAGTCGTCTCTGCCCGCCGGGAAGAGCTTCGTTGGCGAGAGGCAGATCCCCTCCACCTCCTGCTGACTCAGGTCTGCTCCAGAAGGGTCATCCTCCCTATTGATACCGATTGAGTCCAAGAGAGCGCCGTTCAACATGGAGAATCGCAACACGCCTGGGCGCGCTGAGGAGTCAGACGTCTTCCCCTCGTCCGAGGTCAGGTACAAGCACCCGTCCTCAGAGAAGCACCCACCCTGGATTCGAGGGAGCCTCCCCTGGAGCCGGCACGCTCCGGCGAAGCGGTAAACGGGCAGCGTCTTCACGTCCTCCCCACCGAGGAAGCGAGCCACGTGAAGCGGAAATAGTAGAGCTCGAAGCTCCTTCACGGTCATTGTGCGTCTGTTGTTGATGTCATATTTTAATATATAGGACACGTCGCTGTTTGTATTATACGGGGGTGTGAATTCTGAAGTATAAAGCAGTCCATCCCACGGGTTTATGGCACACCATGGGCATTCATGCTGCGGCCGTAGAATGC
>CAZQHM010000240.1:0-2614 GCA_964593355.1 uncultured Myxococcales bacterium | reverse complement strand
TGGTGCACAGGGACATCAAGCCCGCCAACGTGATGCTTGCGAATGACGGGCGTGTAGTGCTGATGGACTTCGGCATCGCCCGGGTGGCAGAGGGGGAGAAGATCACCAACACTTCCGGGGTTGTGGGAACCTACGAATACATGAGTCCTGAGCAAGTTTCCGGGCAGGGCATTTCGCCGGCGACGGATGTGTACGCCGTGGGCATATTGGCGTACGAATTGCTGACCGGTGACGTTCCCTTCCCGCAGAAATCGGACAGCGGGTACGAAGTGATGGAAGGCCACCAACACAGGAGGCCCCCTCCTATCAGTCAGCGCCGCCCCGATTGCCCTCCGCCCCTGCTGGCGTGGGTGGAGAAGGCGTTGGCGAAACTGCCCAGCATGCGGTTCGCTGATGCGTCGAGTGCAATTGCTGGTCTGCCGGGGCCAACCTGCGGTGCCAAGGCCATTAGTAGCCCGACACAGGGACACCACGCAGGGCGAGGCCAGGGCATCGCCCTGAGTGCGGGACAAGGGCTGGCAGCGGGTGGGGGACGAACCGAACTCTCAGGATTTGTTAGAATTCCTCCGGGGCGGTTCATCATGGGGTCGCCGCAGGACGAAGAGGGGCGGTATTTCGGCGAGACCCAGCACGAAGTGACCTTGACCCGAGGCTTCATGATGAAGTGTACTCAGGTCAGCAACCGGGAATGGTACGATGTAATCGGTAGGCACACGAAGGGCTTCGCATCAGGAAAGGAAGACCATCCTGTAGTAGAAGTGACTTGGTGGGATGCAATTATATATTGCAACGAGCTTTCCAGGAGGGACGGTTTGAATCCGTGTTATGAGTTCCCTAAGGGTATATTTAGTCGGCCACGTGGAAAGCCCGGAGTGAATTTTTCTTGTAAGACGGTCACGTTCCTTGCCATGGACGGATACCGATTGCCCACGGAGGCGGAGTGGGAGTTTGCTGCCAGAGCCGGAAGCAGGCAGGCGCGTTATGGCAAATTAGAGGACATCGCCTGGTATAAGGGTAATAGTGCAGAGGTGACCCATGCGGTCGGCCGGAAGTTGCCCAATGCATGGGGTCTCTACGACATGTTGGGGAATGTGGCGGAGTGGTGCTTCGACGGGCGCGCAGATTACCCGGCGGAGGTCGTCGACCCCATGGGACCATTCGATGCGGACCGGCGGGTCCTTCGCGGCGGCAGTTTCTTCGCCGAAGCCCGAGACCTTCGTGCTGCCCATCGTTCCGGTGGGATCTCCGACAGCCGCGCCTCTATCTGGGGTTTTCGCATCTGCCGGTCGCTATGAGTCTGGGTAAGGTACTCGAAACCCAATCTCACGAGCGAAGCGGGCCCTGGAGCCTGTATGGAGGTGGCAGTGAAGGCGGTGCAGAACCTGTGGATTGCAATGGTGTTGATGGCGCTGTCTGCACAAACCTGCGCTACCACGCCAGGAAGTTGGGTTGGTCCGGGCGCAGAAGCTGTGCCTTTCGGGTGTGACGTGTCTTTCGCGAAAGGGGGGGCTGGCACGCTCAACAGGGCACCGGCACGGGGGACACCGAGGCCGCTGCCATCGAGATGGCACAGCGGAGGGCACGAGAGACACTGCTGCAATGGGCTGTGGCCAACTTGAACCAGGTGGAGATGGCCGAGTACATATCCAGCATCGATACAGCGTGGGCCACCCCCAAGATCCAGTGTCGAGACGGCCACTGTCAGGCGTGCGCTGTGGCTCTCGCCCGCAAGTCCGGGGCCCTCTTTCTGGAGTCTTTGGGCACGCTGAGATACAAGGAGTGCGAATCAGATGATTGCCAATAACACGAAGCGAAGTGCATTGAGAAGGACGGGTCTGGGCGGGAGTGGGGCGCTCGACTATAGAGTTGTTCTCCCGAATATCGGCCAGGCTGGGGGAGCAGCAGTTGGACAGGGCCGTTGTTTGGGTGGCTATTGACGACGGAGGGGCGCCGGTAGTGTTCGTGAGAGTGGAGGGCAAGTGGTTCCCGGAAGAGTTCACTCTCAACTGGGATGGAGAAATGGAACTCTAGAAAGACGAAATGTGGACGTTTATAGAAGCTATAAATCA
Source organism: uncultured Myxococcales bacterium (assembly GCA_964593355.1). Lineage (GTDB taxonomy): Bacteria > Myxococcota_A > UBA9042 > CAIXZC01 > CAIXZC01 > CAYTWV01. The sequence goes on along the minus strand of CAZQHM010000240.1, from coordinate 545 downwards.
AGAGAAGAAAACTATATTATCGATTTTGAATACGGTCGAAGAGTTGATTGACCATTTCGACAAGACCGGCGACTTGGTGCAGTTGAACAATCTCCTGAATAGCGCCAATCTGTCGGCGTGCCCCAAGCCTGATGTGGTACCAGAAGGCCAGCCAGTCCACCAACCGACTCCACTGGTCCCGGCACCTACGACCAAGCAAACAGCGCCCTCTGCATCCAATCCGCCTTCACGTTACGCTGCCCCAATCCTCACCCACATGACTCCGGTCGCATTGGCGTTGGTTCTTATGGCATCGATATGCCCGATGTGCTATACGGATGCCGTCTTAGTGAACGAATGATGACGCCTGAAATCAGGCGCGCCAGCCAGGTTGTCTGTGAGGGATCGGATGTCCACGTCGGAAATGAAAGAGTGCCCCTATTGCGGAGAGGAAATTCGGACTGTTGCTGTGAAGTGCCGCTATTGCCAATCGATGTTGGACGGCAGCGGCCAGATGTCCGGCAGCGTGGTGTCGGGCGGGGTCACAGGAAGCAGTCCGGGAAGCG
>CAZQHM010000239.1:0-2620 GCA_964593355.1 uncultured Myxococcales bacterium | reverse complement strand
GCACCGCTGCCCCAATCCTGCCGATCCCAGGCACCGTCATAAGCGTTCGATAGGCGCAGTACTTTCGGGCTTCCAAGAGCATGTTCGAACGCGCTTCTTGCACCAGCGCTGTGCCAATATCCATCTGCACGTGAAAGGCTTCTAATCGGCTTCGTACCGCTGAACTGGTAGCCTTCTCCAGATACTGTTGCCTTGTGCTTCTCCCATACGCACCGTTCCCATCTGTAGGGATCCCTCTCGCCCGGTATACCGCCTTGATTCGATTCTTCGCACGGGTCGTGTCGGCCAGCAGAACCTGGTAGGTTTTCACCAGATTCCGAAACTCTTCCAAGTCCTCGTCCCCGTGATACACCGGTGAGAGTTCCCCTTGGTACAGGAGCCTCGCAAGAGACCGGGCATCCTTTCGGTCGGTCTTGTTCCTGAGGGTTCTGCCCCGCGTGTTCTTTCGTGCATTGCAAACCACAACCTCTTCCACAAACGGCCTCACGAGCGCCCGGAACCACTGAGCCTGGGTACCCTCCTCCAATGCCAGATGCACCGTTCCCCCAAGGTGTTTGACAAACTCTAACAGTGGCTCCTTGCGAGTGGGCACGACCGCTCCACCCAACACATCCGTGCCCTTGTCGTCCAGAACGTGAAACACACATGTTTGACCGTGAACGTCGACTCCGACATACTTCACTCCCATGGCCGTCTCCTTTGCGTGGTGGGTTTTTGCTGAGAAACCAGCATACCACCAAAGGGGGCGGTCCTCCATCATCCCTCGGCCTTGGGCCGGCTCGGGGTACACGGCTGCTGGGCGGATCGAGATACATGAGCAGCCGTGTAGGGAGCGAACAGGGTTTACTCAGGGGAGGTCGATGATGAAATACTCTACAGGTTTGGCCGGGGCTCTTGTGATTGGACTTCTGCTCGTGGGTGCGTGCTCAAGCAGCGATGAGGCAGACACCAAGGTGGAGCCCGTCGAGGACGTGGCGGCAGACTCGGCAGAAGATTTGGACATTGCCGGACGCCAAGACTGGCTTGGGTGGCCCGACGGTACGGCACCAGACGACGCAGTTGTGGATTGTGGGCCGAGACCCAATCCTGGGGACTGTAACGAGTGCTGGTGCCAGAGTGACGGAACGTGGACTTGCACCCTCATTGCCTGTGACGTTGGTGGTGATGGGGCGCAGCCGGACGTTGTGGATGACGAGGCCGGGTCCGACATCGGAGCAACGGCGATGGAGGAGTGTGTCGCCCGACACAGCGGTTGCGACTGCGAAATGGGCTGCCTCGACGGCTACGGAGTATGGGTCTACTACCCAGGCCCCCACCAGGACCTTCCCTTTGGCGTGACCCCGCCGCAGGAGGTGCTTGACGTGGGCATCCTGAAATACGTCTGCAGCGTATGCAGTTGCGAAGAGACCTGGCAGGCCAAGAACGAAGGTCAGTGGGAGAACACCGAGGGCGTAGAGGACTTCTGCACCCAATTGCTGCAGGCCCAAGAAGAAGACGGAGTTCCCTTGAACGAATGGTTTGGTGGCGCAGGCTAGCCGAGCCGGCTGGTCCGCTACACCCGCCCGGGAGTTGTTGGGATGCCAGCCAAGCCTTTGCCTTCAGCGTTGGGCGGTGTCGCTGGAGGTGGGGCGGTCACCGTACATCAGGCCTCAGCGAATCAGGGCTTGCAGCAGGAAGGTCAGGTCCCGGGGATGTGTCGATGTCACCAGATGCAGTTGCTCGTGGGTCACGCTGCCCTGTTGAGCGGCCATGGCCCGCGCCATCTGGGCGTCGGATGAGAGCCCGTCCAGCTTCCCGCCGAATCGCTGATGCAGCTCATCTACTACGTTCTGGGGAACCAGACTCGCCATGGTCAGCAGCGGGGTGGTGGTCTCTGTGACCAGGTTCTCTTTTATCTGTGGATTCTGCCAATGTTGTTCCCGCCAAGCATACCGAATCTTTGAGAACCCTGAACCGGCAGTCTCACCAATGCCCAACAAAAGGAACAGCTTCTGCAACCTCCTGTTGCGGCAATCGGACTGACCACCTTTTACAATAGCGACCAGGGGTGGTCGCGGTGTTCGGCCCGGAATTCGTCGCGATAGCGGCGCAGGCTGTCGGAAGCCAGGTCTTCCAGCCCAAATCCGGGCCAACCTCTGTCGTCTCGGGTGTCGAACATGGCCTCGGCCAACATCCGGCGGATGCGGTCTTTGTCCACGTCCCGGGCGACGCTCCGTTCCACCCCGGCCTCCAACGAACTCATCGGCGAACACCTGTTGCACCTCTGTAGCACTGCGCGCACCGCAGGGGGCCCAAGACTGCTGAGGGCTGCCAATCACTCGCCAATGGCACCGCCCGGGTGTTCGGGTGCCAGAAACTCAGGAAACCTAGGTCTTATCGGGATTTGCTAAGTGCCGAAGGAGAGACTCGAACTCTCATGCTCGCAAGGAGCGCCGGATTTTGAGTCCGGTGCGTCTACCGGTTCCACCACTTCGGCTGGCTACCAATGCAGAGGCCCTCAAGCGCCGCTGCAGCGTGTTAAATGCCCGTCGAGGGCGCTAAAGTCAAGAAAAACGTTGGTACGAAGGATCCGCGCTGTGAGAGAATCCGGCCCGACTTCTTGGCTTTGGGGATCGTGCAG
>CAZQHM010000238.1:0-2686 GCA_964593355.1 uncultured Myxococcales bacterium | reverse complement strand
GTTGGTCGTTTCGCTGTTTCCGACGAAGGGTGTGGTTTCCGAGCGGATGGTGGAGACTGGGGAGATGGCCTCGCCGGGCAAGCCGCTCTTCCGGTTGCTGGACATGGCCAGGCAGGATTTGGTTCTGAAGGTTGCGTCGGTGGATGTTCCATATTTGAAGATTGGTGCCGAGGTGGAGGTTCACTGCATTGGCGATCCTACTGATGGTCCACGGCGGGGGAAGGTTCAGTTCGTCTCATTTGAGGCCCATGCTCAGAACACGACTTTTGCCGTGAAGGTAGAGTTGGAGAACGAGGACGGGGCGTTGAGGGCAGGGCAGATGTGTGAGGCTCGGCCCAAGTTGGGGACTTTGAAGCTTCCGGTGGTACCCCGAGACGCTGTGTTGGACACGCCCGAGGGGAAGGTTGTGATGTTGGAGGAGGGGGGCAAAGTGAGGGAGCGGACCGTTGTGATAGAGATGGAGAGGGACGGAGTGGCCGCCATTTCTGATGGTCTGGCTGACGGCGATCGGGTTGTGGTTGTTGGCCAGCGATTGGTGCGGGACGGTGATGAAGTGAATGTCAGGGCTGAGCGTAGCGAGATTGCGGCCGACAGCTCGGCGGCCAGGTAGAGCGAGGCCACAGATGCACAGCACAAGATTTGCGCTAAAGCACCCCATCACTATAATGGTGGGTGCGTTTCTTATAATAATCCTTGGTATGGTGAGCTACCTTTCGCTTCCGAGAGAGGCGGCCCCGGACATCAAGATTCCGACGATTATCGTGATGGTCCCCTACCCCGGGGTCTCTCCCGAGGACATCGAGTCACTGGTAACGAACCGAATCGAAGCGAAGATGGAGGATATCACGGACCTGGACGAGTTGACCTCGACCTCGTCCGAGGGCATGTCCATGGTATTCGTGACCTTAAACCCCGACACGGATCTTGGGGAGGCGTTGACTCAGGTGCGGGATCGTGTGAACCGAGCCCGAAGCGAGTTGCCCAACGATGTATTAGAGCCCATTGTGAAGGAGATAACCAGTTCCGACTGGCCGATATTGAAGATAACGATTTCGGGTGAGATTGGTCTGACGCGTCTCAAGCGCCTTGGGGAGGAGTTGGAGAAGGAGATTGAGGCGATGCCCGGGGTTCTGGAGGTGGACCTTGCGGGTGGCATGCAGCGTGAGATCAGGGTGGAGGTTAATCCGCACAAGCTGCTTTCCTACGGCATATCGTTGGACGACGTGGTTTTGGCGTTGAGGGCCGAGAATGTGAACATCCCTGGCGGGCCCGTTGAGGAGGGGGACATTCGGTATACACTACGTATACCCGAAGAGTTCAAAGACCCCGATGAGATAAAGGAGCTTGTCATCTCAACTAAGCAGGGGCATCCCATACGGGTGTGGGAGGTTGCGGAGGTTGTGGACGGCTTCAAGGAGCGTTCGACCATAGCCCGGTACCGCGGGGAGGATTGTGTTTCGCTCTCGGTGAAGAAGCAGAGCGGCGCCAACATAATCAAGTTGGTAGACAAGGTAAAGGCATTTGTTGATGAGAGCAGCAAGTCGTTTCCGCCTGGGACGAACCATGTCTTCTTAAACGACTTTTCGAAGTATATTCGAGATCGAGTTAATGAGCTTGAGAATAATCTGATAACAGCACTTATTTTAGTGTCAGTAATCTTATTTATGTTTATCGGCGGCAGGAACGCCATATTTGTGGCTTTGGCCATTCCGCTGAGCCTACTGCTCACGTTCATCGTCCTGGACAGTATGGGCGTGACTCTCAACATGGTGGTGCTATTTTCCCTGGTGCTTGCCCTCGGCATGTTGGTTGATAACGCCATTGTCATTGTGGAGAACATATACCGTCACGCACGTATGGGCAAACCCGTGATGGATGCGGCTCGTGAGGCCACGAACGAGGTAGGGTGGCCGGTGATAACCTCCACGGCGACTACGGTAGCTGTCTTCATCCCGTTGTTGAGCTGGCCGGGCATCATGGGCAAGTTCATGAGTTACTTGCCACTGGTGCTCATCGTCTCACTGGTATCCTCGCTCTTCGTTGCCCTTGTGATAACGCCGGTGATAGCTTCCCGGTTCATGCCACAGCCCAAGGGGGCCGCGGAGGCCGACGACGAGACCCAGGGTATTCCCGACAACTGGTTCACAAGGGGATATCGCAGGGTTCTGGTCTGGTGCCTCGATTGGCGTTTCGTGGTGATTCCGTTGATGGTTCTCTTGCTGGTGGGCTCCATTGTGGCCTACTTCGGCACAAGTCCGGAGGTTGAGTTCTTCCCTTCCACAACACCGGACCGCGCCAATCTGTCCGTTGATGCCCCTGAGGGGACAAGGATAGAGGCCACGGACAAGGTTGCCGTTGCTCTTGAGGAGTATCTCTCGGGGAGGAGCAACGTAAAGCACTACGTGGCTGAGGTTGGTTACGGCAGTGGCTTCAACTCAACGGAGGGTACGCCTTACCGTGCCAGGATGGCGTTGGACTTTCAGGACATCCCGGATTACACAGAGCACCCTCTTCAGACTCTCGAGGATTTGCGTGGCTTCTTGCCGCTTATTCCCGGCGCTGACGTTCGCATTTCGAAGCAGAAGATGGGACCGCCCACGGGGGCACCGGTCAACATCGAGATATCGGGGGATGATTATGCGGCTCTCTCGGAGGCTTCGGAGACGGTTCAAGAGAAGATTCGTGG
>CAZQHM010000237.1:0-2778 GCA_964593355.1 uncultured Myxococcales bacterium | reverse complement strand
CTGGACGTCAGTGATAATGGAATCGGGGCGTTGTCTCACGGGGTTGGCAGAATACATCCTAGATATGCCGTAGTAATAGCTGCCATTGTGAGGTAAAAAGTGGCTTGTGCAGACCTAATCTCGTTAAGGGAACGCATGCCCCAATTGAAACACCATGGGAAGGTGCGGGGCGATGCGGCGTGCTTCCCGGAATCGAAGATGCTGCCAGAGTGGCTTCGAGGCAGTGTGGGACTGGCGTTACAGGCGACCAAGGAGTTAGGGTGGGGTGGATTAGGCGACAGAAGCGGGTGGACAACGTATAAGGGGTGGGATGGAGAAGGCCCGGTCCATTGGGGAGTATCGTTGGAAGGGGTTGCACTCGACTCGAAAGGAGGGGGCCAGATCGTCATCCTGGCGGTCTCTCGTTAGAACCAACTTCTTGTGCGGAGTAAGGCTCAGATCACGTGACGCAACTGGATGGAGACAACTATGGCGGTTCAGATCAGCGTACGCAACCGTTTGAAGTCCATCGGTTTCACAGGGGCCTTACCGAGCGATGCGCTCTCCTTTCCCAAATCGCAGATGCTCCATCCCAGCGTTCGCTGTAGTCTTCGGGCGGCACTGTCAGGGACAGAGAGCTTCGGCTGGCCTGGATTGAGCAGTCACCACGGGTGGAGCACCACCAAATATCCTGAGGTCCATATCAAGGTAGACCTGTCCGGCGTAAGCCAGACTGCATACTCGGAGTGGATGCTTGCCGGTCCCTTCGCTCCTGATTTGGCTCAGATGCTGGCTTCGTTGCCCGTTGCCGTGGCGGCACCGGTGTTGACAGCAACGATCAGGGACCCCAATGAGATGATGGATTTCTCGTCTTTCGCTGGCTGGGCTTCGGCCTGCCCAAGTCCGGGACACGTGGTTTACGCCGTGTCGAGCGTTTGGTGTGAAGACTGGCAGGGGATAACGTGGGACGGGCAGTCATGGTACTGTTCTCAGACGATGGGAATTCGGAAGTTGGCTGACATCTCGGCCCCAATGGGTCAACCGACCATCGGCGCAGCCGAGGGGTCCAAGTGGACTCCTAACGGGCTGCTTAGTATGATACGGCAGGTATCAACCAAGCAGGAAGCCGAGGGCTGGCTGTCATCTGGATGGTTCTGGGAGACCAAATCCATGGACCAGGAGAATCCTGAAGGAGAACAGCGCCTTAACGCCCCCGGCTATACCCACATTGGGGATGTAGATTGGGTCAGCAGCTCCAAACTGGCAGCTATGAACCCAAAGTGGAATCAGGCTGGTTCTCATCAGGGCTACGTGTTTGCCCCGTTGGAGGAGGACGGCCGCAAGAGGCCAACCGGAATGGTTGCCGCTTTCTTCGACAACATGGAGGACAACGCATCCGACCAGGGCCCTGTCTTTCGCTGGGGAAGCAGCCCTTTTCTACACGCCTTCGACGAGACGACGTTGTCTGTGGACGGCGTTCTTCGCCCCCAGCGTTCTCTTCCCTGGTGTGCCGTCAATCCGTGGGACGGACTTCTCTATACATCGGCCTTCGATCCCCCCTATGATGCCGCTGGTGACGTCTCGTACCTCTACCGGTACGATATTCACCATCGAACCGACCTCAGTTTCCAACAACTTCGAGAACTGCGGTTCCCGTACCACGTCGCGGGCTTCCTCCAGTCGATGCTCAGCATCGGCGGGTCGACGGCGTCCTTCTCTCTTCCGGTGTACACATTTGCCGGTGTTTTTCCGGTCAAAGGACATCTGACCCGGATTCAGGGAGGGTGTTTCTCCCAAGATGGGTCGTTGTTCCTGGCTTCCGACGCCACTAAGCACCCCGGCATCTGGCGTATGTCCATGCTGAACGGGTGTGTTCTCGACCGGGTGGGGATATACCGGGAGTACAGTCACGAGAACTTGTACTATAATCAAGAGGTAGAGGGTGTCTGCATACACGGAGGAGGCATCATTAATGATCTTCCTCGAATAGTATCCGGGGTATGGGAGTGGAATCCCCCCGCCTGGAGTGACTATGTGTTTCTTAAGCATAGGCTTTTGTGACATGCGTATTACGCCATTCACAAGTCGCGGACAAGGCTCTTCCAGGGACCGGGGAACCTGGGACCTTCCTTTCGCATTGCTGGTTCTGTTAACCCTTTGCAACAATCCGGCTCTGGCCCAAGATTTCCTTGGGCCGGATGAAACTGGTGCAGCAAACAGCCAAGCACAGAACGCCGAGGTTGGAGAATCCGACCGAGCCGAGAAGAACACTTTCTTCTTCGTGAGCCTCGGCGGGCCGACAGTGCCGGCAGCATTGAACTACGAGAGAGCATTGGGGGACTGGACCCTCGGAGGAGGCTTGTTGATTTTGCCAGTTGATATGTTTACAGCAATACATGTGAATATAAGAGGAGCATGTTCTTTGTGGCCGGTTGGGCGAGATAATCTATTGGTTTCCGGCGGTGGGGTCATTGCCGGGGGCCGGTTACACTGCCACGAATGCGGTGAGTGGGGTGAAACGTTATACGGACTATTCGTCGGTGTTGGATACGAACACAGGGCTCCTTTTTTATTCAGACTAGAGTTCTCCGCGATGTGGATAAGTGACTCGCGGTTGAAGATGGTCGCACCATTCGGTGTCCCTCTTCTCATTCTGCCCGGTGTATCTATTGGAACCGTGTTCTGACCTCACCTGCCCTCTCGCTCAATAGGGGCCGGGATACCTAATGAAACAACGCACTGCTGCTCTTCTGCTATGCGTGGGGGCACTGACCCCAACAGTCTTGGCGGGCTGCGACC
>CAZQHM010000236.1:0-2856 GCA_964593355.1 uncultured Myxococcales bacterium | reverse complement strand
CTATGCAACACACCCAAACCGTCAAAGCGGCCGTAAATCGATCGGCGCTCTAGGGAGAGGCGTCTGTTCGGGGCGCTGGGCGGCCTGGGTGGCTGCACAGACGATGATGCCCCGTTTCGTTCAGGAGGAAAGCGATGTCAACATGCAAGAACAAGGGGCTCTGCTCCACGTGTACCCACGAAGCCACATGCACTTACGCCCGTGACCACCAGGGTCCGATTTTCTACTGCGAGGAGTTCGAGGCTCTTGGTCTCGAGAGTCGCAGCAACGTCATCGAGTTGCCCCAGGTTCAGGCGACGCCCAAGGGGTTGTGCGCCAACTGCTCCAACCGAGAGACGTGCATGACGCAGGGTAGCGGGCTCTGCGTGTGGTACTGTGAACAGTATGCTTGAGTCATCGGCGCATTTCGTATCCGCTGCGGACATCATGGGTTTGGACAAGAATGTGCGACGCATTCTGTCCGTGCCGCAGACGGAGATTCGTGTTCACTTCCCTCTGAAGCGTGACAGCGGCCGGCTGGAGATGCTCACGGGCGTCAGGGTTCAGCACAACAACGTGCTTGGTCCGTTCAAGGGGGGCTTCCGATACCACCCGGATCTGACGATAGAGGAGGCAGCGGCGCTGGCGGCGAGGATGACGTGGAAATCGGCGTTGACGGGGGTGCCGTTTGGGGGTGCCAAGGGGGGCATATGCATCGACCCCAGGCAGTACTCCGACGGGGAGCTTGAGCGCGCCACCAGGGGATTCGTCATCGCCCTGGGGGACGCCATCGGCCCTGAGTACGACATCCCGGCCCCGGAAGTGAATACCAACGCCAGGACCATGGCGTGGGTGCTGGACGCCTACCAGATGTCAAGGCCGCCCCACGACCGGCACCGCAGCCGGCACGTGGTGACGGGCAAGCCTATCCACCTTGGCGGTTCCCAGGGGCGAGACAAGGCAGTGGGGCAGGGGGCGGTCTACTGCATTCAGGCATGGGCCGAGAGGGCGAAGTTCGACCTCAGCAAGGCGACCTTTGCCGTTCAGGGCTTTGGGGCTGTGGGGTCATGGACGGCGCTGCTGCTTTCGAAGCTTGGGCCAAAGCTTGTGGCGGTTCAAGATACGTCGGGAGCCATCTTGTGCGAGTCGGGGATAGATCCCGAGGATCTGTTCAAGCACGTCCAGGTCTACGGTGGTGTGAAGAACTATCCGGGGACGGAGCCTTTGGCGACCAGGGAGTTCTACTCCACCCACTGCGACATCTTCATCCCCGCTGCCCACGAGGACCAGATCACGGCAGAGACGGCGCCTCTGCTCAACGCCAGGCTGGTGGTAGAGGCCGCCAACGCCCCGACCACGTTAGAGGGCGACCGAATCGTCAGGGAGCGTGGGATACATCTGTTGCCCGATATCCTCGCCAACTCCGGCGGCGTGGTGGTCAGCTACTTCGAGTGGCTGCAGAACCGCCGCTGCGAGTACTGGGATCTGGACGAAGTGGATTTCCGCCTCAAAAAGCTGATGCTGGAGTCCTGCCGCAAGGTTGACAGAGCGACCAAAGAGTACCGCACAGACCACCGCACCGCTGCCTACATCACCGCCCTGAGACAGCTTGAGAAAGCCTACATGGAGAAGGGACTGACCTCCTGAGTTCTCCTCTACGCTTCCTGAAGCCTGTAGGTTAATGGAGCTTGGCCGGCTTCCTCAACGTGCCCCTCTTCCCGTGGTGCCTGTGCTCTTTCGTTGCCGTTGCCCTTGACGTCGCCGTCGCCGTCGCCGAGACTGCGGTTGCAGGTGGTGCGTCTGCCCCAACGAGCCCCTCTTCCCGTGGTGCCTGTGCTCTTTCGTTGCCAGCTTGCCCCGCCGAAGCCTTGGCGAAGGGGGGTCGCCAGCTTGCCCCGCCGAAGCCTTGGCGAAGGGGGGTCGCCGTCGCCGAGACTGCGGTTGCAGGTGGATGGGCCATGGATGCCTGGAAGCGAAAGACAACAGAGACCCTGGATGGAATAGTCGCGCAACTTGAGGCCAAGGGTTCCGATGCCAATCGTGCGGGTATGGCCCGGTACGGGATCAACGTAGATCGTGCCTTTGGGGTATCGGTATACGAGTTGCGGCGTATGGCTGCGGAGCACAGGCGTGACCACGATCTGGCGCTGGCGTTGTGGGCCAGGGGCCTGCACGAGACCAGGCTCCTTGCGGTGTTTGTGGACGACGCCAAGGCGGTGACCCGGGCGCAGATGGAGCAGTGGGCCTTGGACTTCGACAGTTGGGATCTCTGTGATCAGGCGACGACCAGTCTCTTCGACCAGACGCCCCACGCCTGGCCGGCGGTAGCGGATTGGGCGGTGCGAGAAGAGGAGTGGGTGAAGCGTGGGGCATTTGCCATGTTGGCGGGGCTGGCTGTGCACGACAAGAGGGCTTCCAACCAGCAGTTCGAGGCTACCAGGGACCTCCTCCTTGCAGCATCGCCGGACCCACGCAACTTCGTGAAGAAGGCGGTGAACTGGGCCATAAGGAACATCGGCAAGCGCAACCTCCACCTGAACGGCGTCATGGTCGAGTTGTGCAACGACCTCCTGCAGCTTGCCGACCGTTCGGCGGCCCAAGGCAACAAGAGTGCGGCCTCGCCCCAGCGCTGGATAGCCCGTGACGCCCTTCGGGAGTTGACCTCGGAGAAAGCCCAGGCAAGGCTGGCGGGCAAGGGCTGAACCCCAGGAGCCTGTAGGGCGTAGAATCTCTCGCCTTCCGTGCCCGTTTTCTCGTGGGGTGCCTGCTCCCTCGTCGCCGTTGCCGTTGAGGTCGCCGTCGCCGTCGCCGAAACGTATCAGAAGACTACGTTGCAGGGAGCCCAACGACGCAGACGGTCTCGTCCCACCCGCCTGG
>CAZQHM010000235.1:0-2901 GCA_964593355.1 uncultured Myxococcales bacterium | reverse complement strand
GCGGGGGACCCCCGCGGTCGGGCGGACACGGTGGGGGGGACACATCGGTCGGGCGGACACATCGGTCGGGCGGACACGGTGGGGGGGACACATCGGTCGGGCGGACACGGTGGGGGGGACACGTCGGTCGGGCGGACACATCGGTCCGCCCCTACGGGTGACCACGGGGCGGGTATGTGTGTTGGACGATGGTATCCCGAACGACGGGTGACGACGGGCGGACACGTTTCGGGCGGACACGTACCCCAGACGACGGGCGACCACGGGTGACGACGGGCGACCACCTTCAAGGCCTCCCCCCCACATCCCAACCGTTGCCCCTTCGGCGCAAGCTGTCTATCATTCCCCTCAGTGTTGCGACCTGCCCCCGAAACGAGAGGTACCATGTCCACGCTTCATCAACGGGACTCGCTGCCCGGGAAGACCCTGTCGGGCCAGTATGTGGTGTCGGCGCTGGTTGGCTCAGGCAGCGTTTGTGATGTCTATGTGGCGCAGCAGGTCTCGCTCTTCCGGCGCAACGTGGCGGTGAGGGTGCTCAAGAAGAGCATCTGCAGCTCCGCCACCGCCGAGGCGCAACTGCACAAGAAACACTTCTTCCTGGAGGCCGAGTTGCTGACCCGGCTGAAGGCCCACTGCTTCGTTCGCCTGTTTGACGCGGGCAGCTACGTCGACGACAACGTCGAGAGGCCCTTTGTGGTGCTGGAGTACCTGGAGGGGCCCACGGTGTGGAACTGGGTCAAGGAGCAGGCGCCGCTGCTCTCGTCGGCGCTGCGGGTGGCGTCGGAGGTGGGCAGTGGGCTGGTTGAGCTATCACAGCACTCCATATCATTTAGAGATCTGAACCCAACCAACGTGATCCTTGAGACGTGCGGGGCCATGGGCCAGAGAGCCAGGCTCTTTGATATGACCCACGTCCTGCCGTGCCGTGATGGCGCAGCGGGGGCCGCAGAGCGACTGCTGGTGGGGGTGCCCCCGTTTGCACCACCCGAGCAGGGAGATGGGCTCTCTGGTGAGGCCGGGGATGTCTGGTCGCTGGCGGCGCTGCTCTTCTACATGGTGGAGCGCCGGGCGCCTTTTGACACACCGCGCCATGATTGGGCCGCCTTCAAGCAGGCAGCGGCAGGGGGAGTGGAGCTCTCGTTGCAGGGTGTGGAGAAGCGGGTGAGGGGTGAGTTGGAGGCGTTGCTGGGTGCCGGCATGGCTTTGGACCCCGGCGCAAGGCCCTCGCTGACAGAGTTCATGGCCGGTCTCGCTGCTCTGCAGGAGGGCCATGGACCCAAAGGCGGTGGGGCGTTCAGGGCCGGAATATCACGGCTGTTCGGCTGAAATGATGGAGTAGGGTGCCAATATCTTACGGCTGCTCGCTTGACGAGATGGAAGAGAGTTCGTCCAGCAACTTCCGGTAGGCCTCAAGTTGAGCCCTGTCCGTGCGCATGGAGAATCTGGCTTCGAAGGTTCCTCCGGTGTAGCTCTCTTCCCGCGCCCTGGTGCGGGTGATGTTTGCTACAAGCTCGATTCCGCCTCTGCGGCTGCTCACAGGGATCACGATGGTGATGGTGCCGTAGATCGCCGGCAGCACCGCCTCGGTTTCGCACTTCATTCCCGTGGAGTACATGCGCACGGCTTGCGCAGGGTAGACGGAACTGCCCACCTTGAAGGAGATGGGGAGGTTGGTGTTCTTCACCACGGACTCTTTGGCCACCTCGGTAGCAGGCAGAGATGCGTAGCTGGAGGTCTTCACGGCCGAGAAGACCGAGGTGATTCGGCCCAGGATGCCGGGACCCTTCTCGGCGACCTCTTTCTTGTAGTCGGGTGGCGGGATAATTGCGCCAAGGGTTGGGGATGCATGTGTTGCGGGAGGCGGCAGGTCGGGCACCGCAGCGAACACAGGGCCCGTTGCTTTGCCGAAGTTTGCGATGATGTCGTCGGCCTCCTCCATGTCGGCCAGGCTCCTGAACAAGGAGGCCTGCAGCGCCTTGAGGCGGTCGTCGCCCTCTCTAACAACGGGCTCGAAGCTGAAGGAGAAGACCCGCTCTCCCGTGTACCTGTCCTCAGCAACCTTGATGAGGCCGGTGTCGATTGCCAACACCTCCTTGAGGAAGCGCCCCATAGACTTCAGCTCTTTGGAGACCGCGTCACCAAACTCCACCGCAAACCTGGGAAAACCGTCGTCCCCCGAAGGCAGGGTCCGCACCACACGGGCCTTAAGGTTCAACTTAAGCTCGTGGTCCCGAACGTCCTGCAGCACCAGCAGCAGCAAAGAGCCCACAGAGGGGGCGTAAGGAGCCTGGAAGCTGGCGCCCGTCTTGCTGACATCCACCGTGGTGGCCATCACCTCACGCTCTTCGAGCAGAAAGGTCACCTTGAGGCGGCGACCAATCCGAGGATAACGTCGTTTCTCGGCCCCCGCAGGGACGAAGGCGATCCCTGTCTGCCCAGATGTCGATTCAAAGTCTGATCCTGGCACAGCACCCTCCGCACTTGCTGAGAACCAGTGTTGCCCACCGCAGATGCCACCCGGGGCTGGTAGCAAGTCGGACATAGTCCAGAGCATCCTGAGGGCGGCCGCAACAGCGGGCCACCGTCTAACCGACTCTATTGCCACCTTCAAGCGCTGTCAACGATCCGATTCAGAGAAAAAAACTCGTTGACAACTCGGCCGCTTGGTGTACTATCCGCCAGCGTTGTTGGTGCGGGGTGGCGCAGATGGAAGCGCGTCGGGCTCATAACCCGAAGGTCGCTGGTTCGAGTCCAGCCCCCGCGACTAGAAAAAAAGGGCGTCAGCCGAATAGGGCTGACGCCCTTTTTGCGTTTCTGGGGGTTTCGGACGATTCGGACTCGGACCAGAAAGGTCCGACCCACTGGATCCGGTTCCATGTTCAGGCCGCAACCAGGCTGTTC
>CAZQHM010000234.1:0-2919 GCA_964593355.1 uncultured Myxococcales bacterium | reverse complement strand
CGATCCCCAAAGCCAAGAAGTCGGGCCGGATTCTCTCACAGCGCGGATCCCTCTGACCAGAACGTCCTTGGAATTGAAGAGACCGATCTGCCAATCTACAGGGTGGGTGACCAGGTGGGCGCCCAGCGACGCTTCTCGGCACTCACGGACTATCTGCTTGGTGCCGGTACCGACGACGGTGCTGTCGCCCCCTTCATGGTTCAAAGGGCCACCGTGGCGCTGCAAACCGCCCGAGACGATTGGGAAAAAAACGCCGACCGAGACTACTACCAGCAACTACAAACTGCTGCCTCGGCCCAACGCGCCGAGGCCATCCGACGACGCTTCGGTGAGGCCGCATGGGAGCTTTGCGGTAACCCAACCTGGGATTCTTACCATGTGCTTGACATGTGGACCGAAATCAACCCCGACACATGCTACATACGGGAGGATTGCCAACTGACCATGGAGCAGATCCAGCAGCGGCTATCGGTGGCAGACCTGGGCCATGGGCTGTGCGTTCTTCATCTGCTGAGAAAACGATTCGGCGACCGCATCTCCAGCGGCCATGACCTGGACAACGCTGCAGAATTCTACGGCCCCGTCATCGCCCAGGAAGATACCCCGTTTCCTTTGGAGATTGTCGACCGAACGGGCGACCGGGTCTACTTCAAGGTCAGCGGCGACAACGACTCCCAGTCCAGCCTGCCATGGATTAGTGTCGCCAAACTCAGTTTCAATTTCGGCGATATGACCGACCAGGAACGGCTCTGGCTACAGGACAGCCTTAGTATCTGCAACTCCGCCAAAGCAGCTACCCTGGCCCAACGTCCCACGCCGTTGCCCCTGTCGTGCCAGTTCACCGACGAGTGTCCCGTAGATTACGTATGCTCGCTGGAACTCAAGTGTGTCCCGGATACCATCATGGATGCTTTGCAGCGGCCCGAGTGCTTCATGGGCGGACTGGGCCAGATTGCCATCGCCATTCAAGCGGCAGCAAAGGAGGTTGAGATAGCACGCTCCGAGATGAATGAGTTGTCGGATGCTTATGATATTGCCATGACAACATGCATTATTACTAACGCATTCCACGGTAAAATGGAGGATTTGCTCGAAAGCCACAATGACACAATGAATGACTTGGGTGCTGCCAAGCTGGCAATGGACATCGCCGCGAATTTCGCCGGTGCCGCCAAAGACACGGCAGCGACAGGCAATCCCCTCATGACATCGGGCACCGCAGCAGCGGCCTTCGCCGAGGCTTCCTTCAAGTCTATCTCCGACGGACTCGCCTTCGCCATGGAGAAAGCCGAAAGATCCTATCAGGAAGACGCCATGGAGCTGGAACACGAGCTGGAAGACGCCGTATGTCTCAACGACGCCAAGATGTACGTCGTCGGCATGAAGACCGCAGTTCTAAGGGTAGATAGTGCTCTGCTTGCGCTGGCAGAAAGGGTTGTAGAATTGCGAGACAAGAAGATCGAAATGGGTGCTTATCTCACCGAGGGCCACGATGCCTTAATGAATGAGCTTAATCGACGAGTCTCTCCCATGGAATCGGATTTCTGGCTTGCAGAAGACGTTGAAACATATACAAAATACCTTCGGCAAGCAAAACGGGCGGTCTACCTGGCCCTTCTCGCCGCAGAGTACGAATTCCAGTTTACATCCAACCAACGATCAGAAGTGCTGGGAGCCCGCTCTCCTGCCGAGTTGCAGGATGTCATCGACCACCTGCGCTCGGTGGCCATGACCGGCACCGTGGGAGGGGCCAGTCCCGGCAACCTCTTCACCGTCGTGAGTCTCTCCAATCACCTGCTCCAGATTGCAGACCAGCAGGCCATGCCCGACGGTTGGAAGAACCTCTCGCCCGCAGAGAGGTTCCGCCTTTGGCTCACCTCCCCGGTCCACGCTGTCTACGATGCCAAGGGGGTATACCTTGGCCAGCAGATTCCCTTCAACCTTGCCCCGCTTGGAACCATCGGCATCGGCGATGCGGCAGGAATCCCAATCCTCGCCGGCACCGACTGCGCAGAGAGGCTCTGGTCGGTAAATGCCAGCCTGCAAGGCGCCGATATCGAGATTGGTGGCGGAACCTTCGCCCGGGTAGTGCTGAAGAAGCGCAACACCTTCTACAGCCAGTGGTGCGTAGCCCAAGCAACAGAGCCCCAGTTCCAGACCGCATCAACACGACCATCCAGAAACCTCTTCATCGACCCCTACGACGTCAACGGCTCGGTGACGCCGGCCACGCCTCAGCCTGACACAACCAGCACCGACGAAGTCAACGGCTACAGCAACGCCAGAATATCCGCCTACTTCAACATCACCAGAGCAGAACTGGAAGACCAGAGCTACTTCAACGGCAACTCCCAAGAACTCGCCGGACGAGGTCTCTACGGCGACTACGCCCTCTTCTTCCCCGCCGAAATGCTCAGCGACAAGGGCAAGGATGGTGTGGTCCTGCAGAACGTGACCGACGTCCTCCTCCGCTTCGACTACGTCTCCGTAGCTGCCAACTGATCCAGGCCCGACGCCTACGGATGATGTAACGAATAACGACGTGCCGGATGATGGTGGACACGGGGGTTGGACGACGATATCCCGGACGACGGGCGGACACGTTGTTGTGCCCCCACGGTGTCGGAAAATATGCAATGGTTTAAAACGATAACAATTGACGAACATATACAAAAAATTGTAGGGGCGGACCGATGTGTCCGCCCGATGCCGGACCGATGTGTCCGCCCGACGCCTACGGATGATGTAACGAATAACGACGTGCCGGATGATGGGGGACCACGGGCGGGCACGTGTGTTGGACGATGGTGGACGACGGGCGGACGGATCACGGGCGGACACGTGTTTTGGGGCGACGATATCCCGGGCCACGGGCGGACACATCGGTCCGCCCCTACGGGGGACCACGGGCGGGCACGT
>CAZQHM010000233.1:0-3057 GCA_964593355.1 uncultured Myxococcales bacterium | reverse complement strand
CGCCTTTGGTTCGTTGTGGTTCCATCGAATTCGCCGGTAATACCGGAGGAGCCCCCGATTCTGCCGTTCGAGCGTGTGGGCTTCTCGGTGGTTGGGTGTGGTGTGATTGTTGCTGAATAGTCAACCAGGGAAGGCCCAGGCCTCGAGATAGCGTACAGATCAGTTCTTTCGTTTGCTGGCCGACTTGAGAGTGTCGAAGGCTCCCCGCATGAGCGCCTCCTTTTCAAAACTGCGCCAATCGAACGGACTTGGGGCCGCTCAGCGGGCGGCGATGGAGCGCATTCGAGTTCTGACACCAGACGCCGTGACGCAGGCCAGATTAGTTTCTGCGGACCACGATTGTTGGCACAGCTTGCTCCAACAAGGTCAAACAGATACCCCAAGGGTTGCACGTGTGCCATTTCAATCTCAAGGGTGGCCGCTTCAAGGGACCGGCGTAAGGGAGTAGTTCGTAAGCAGAACGCCCTCCTGCACCGGACTGGCAGCGAGACCCATGGCCGCCGCTCGGAAGGTGGGCGGCCATCCACAGCCTGGTGTCCCGTTGGGCAACCCCACCAGAATCGTCGGGAGTCCGTACGCTAGTGGCGTCCAACTCTCAGCCAGCGGGTCCCATTTCCGAACCCAACCCGTATCCGCCGTGCTTCCCGCACCCTGCAATTGGCCTCCAGCCGCCAGCAACCCGCCCCCAAGTGTCCAGGCTAGACTAACGGTTTTTACCTGGTTCGAGGCGAACGACTGCCAGGAGTCGCCACAGTCATTACTGATGGCCAACACTCCATCTTCCGCAATTGCTGCCAGGCGGCACTCAGCGGACCCATCCACCGATGCCGGGTTCCAGACTGCCAGAGCGACTGGACTTGCTCCAGTGCCAACCGCTTCGAACTCAAGAAGCGAAGCAGGCTCTTCTGTAAGGGGTTCAAAGGACCAGACTCCGGTTCGTGTGATTCCCACCAGTTCAAAACCCTGGCCCGACCTTTGCCGGATGGCAAGGTCAAGTAGGCGGAACTCTGGCCCTACGACACTCTCCGGCAGCATCCCTTCCCATGTTGCTCCCCCGTCTTGGGACCGCATGAGGGCCCACCTGGTTCCACCGACTACACCCACGTGCACGTTGCCGCCAGCGTACAACACTGCTGGTTCATTCGGGTCCGCTGCAAGCTGTGGGGCTTCCATGATGGAGTCTCCCGCCAAAGGTAGCTGCATGATACCCGCTTCATCGGTAACCAGGTTCACCACGCCGACTCCCGAGTACTCATACCCTCCCATAATCGAGAAGCCAACATAGGCCGTCTGGCCGTCGGCATCGAAGGCGAAGGAGGAGACGGTTCCGGCGTGATACGGCCCCAGCCAGGATGGCGCGACATTCCACGCTACGTACTTGAACGTGAGCCCCCCGTCATGGCTCAGAAGCACGCGTGAGCCAGCCGCTGCCAAGACCACCTGTGGGTCCAACGGCGAGAACGCCACAGGCGCCTCGGCCCACTTTGGCGCCTCGAACCCCGGATGGCGCCAGAGCATCTCGGTAGGGCAAGCGACAACACTGTAGCAGCCCCCTTGATTCTCGGAACGAAACAGTCCTTCCAGCGGGCCGACACCCGAGGGTACACAAATGCCGCCATCGTCTTGGGGCACCTCCAGGTACCGGCCTTTACACTGGGAACTCGGGGTATTGGTCGCCACAACTGTTACGGGCGTGGTGCAGCAGCTATCCGGATTCTCCACGCATCCGGCCGGACGACAGGCGGAGTCGACGGCCTGGAATCCTACGGGGCACGCACCGCCCGCACCCCCAGCACACTCAACACCTCCCAGACTCGCCGGGAAGCCCCATGTACAACCCGCCTCGGGCGGTTCCGGAACCCAGTAGTCCTCTTCCACATCCCACGGTTCCAACTCGACATCCAGATTGACCTCGCACAGATCCAATAGATCTGGCACATCCGGCGAATTCATCTCTTGGTGTACATCGGAACCGTCTGATTGTTCACGCTGACGGCCATCTGCCAGCCCAACATCCGTCAGGTCCGCCCCAGCCCTCCCGTCCCACGCCGCTATCCGATCCACACAATCCGAAGCGTCAGGGCCACCAATATCCTGCGGTTCACCCTTCTGCCAACCCCCTACCCCACACGCAGCCACCAGCCCCCCCACAACAACAACCAGCAGTATCCCGACCACGGGCACCCCCCGAAACCTCGCCTGTCGTGTTATGGCATTCATTGCCGCCACCTCCTATGCACGCACACCCGAGAATCACATGAGACCGCCCGTGGGACCGTCAGCATTCTCCGAAACAGTAGCCGCAATGTCTGGCGCGAATAGAGTAGCAAGCCCAGAGTCGGCCTCAGTGCTCCATTGCCCATCGCTTCCCATCGAACGATAACGTATCCACTGTATTCCTGGCAGGTTGGGTCTGTAAAATAAATACAGTCTATTATTATATTCAGCGACTGCTGGAGTCGAGTCAGCATATGTGCAATTTCGGAATTGGCCGAGAACACTTGTAGACACTCGAGGCGTCCCCTTGGCCCGCAAGAACCTGCTCCGAAATGCCCAACGGGCCAAGAAAGACAACTGGTGACACGACAGCCAAGCAGAAACGGCGAATCTGACTCGAGAAGGTAGAGTTTTGATACCGAACCCACCCCAATACAAATGGCCAACAATTCCGCATGTTTCCTCCGAGTGACCTGATAGCCCAAAGGCAGACTAGATCTTGCCACGCTTGTGTGCTCAAAATCCGAGGCCAAGGGATCACCAAAGCCAACATGGCAGTATCATGGGAAAGAAACAGTGTCATGTCAAGTGGCATTACCTTTCGGCGCGCACACGGGTGATTTCGATTTTGGGGAGACAATTAACGCGAAAGTGGCTCAAACCCAGGCGCCAGGCCGATTCCCCCGAGGAATCCCTCGACAAATCGCCCGTGTTCACCCGACGTTCACCCGAGCGCGCCCGACGTCACCCAAAACCACTGCTCACCATTCTCGTCCCCCCCTCGACTTCTATCCCCAGTACGATGACATGATCTCACAACACGTGGGACTGGTCATCGAT
>CAZQHM010000232.1:0-3134 GCA_964593355.1 uncultured Myxococcales bacterium | reverse complement strand
CGAGCCGGCCGAAGGACGAGTCGAGGGGTAGGGGCGAGAATGAAGGTCACTGGTTCAGACGCGCACCGTGGTTTTGACAAACGCTCACCGGTTCTGCTATAAGCGCCACCCTCCTGGAGCTGAATCCGGGGGCGGTCGAGTACTCTCTTGGTCGCACCCCATTGTAGTTCTGGTAGTCGTCGCTGGAGGGACGAATGGCTCGAAAGAACCTGATTATGATTCTAGTCGCCGCTGCGGCTGTGGCGGGTATCGCAGGATACCTGATCTACAATGCGGCAAAGAAGGCCGATGGGCCCGTTGTAGCCCAGTCGGTGCTTGATGCAACGCCGTCGCTGGCCAAGGGCCTCGAGTGGTGTCCCTCCAAGGGGCCCGAGGCCGCCAAGGTCACGATGGTAGAGTTCACCGACTTCCAGTGACCCTTCTGCAAAAGGGTCACCGGTACGGTTGACGAGCTGCACAAGATTTTTGCTGACGACCTCAAAGTTCACGTTTGCATGAACCCGCTATCGTTCCATGCGCGGGCCATGCCGGCAGCGCTGGCGGTAACCGCTGCGCACAAGCAGGGCAAGTATTGGGAGTATTACTACAAGCTGTGGGACAACATGCAGGCCCTTGAAGATGCCGACCTGGAGCGCTACGCCCAGGAGCTGGGGCTCAATGTCGAGCAGTGGAAGAAGGACATCGCCGACCCGGTTATCGTCGAGGCGGTGGAGAAGCAGGCAAGGGTCGCTCAGGCCCTGGGTGCTTCGGGAACCCCGGCGTTCTTCGTCAATGGTGAGTTCATCAGCGGCGCCAAGGACACCAAGGAATTCCAGTCCATCATCAATACCCACAAGACCAAGGCCGAAACCCTCATGAACCGCGGCGTCCCTGTGGACAAGCTCCACGGCCTCCTGACCAAGGATGCCTTCAAGGGAAAATACGTCGACTACATCATGCACGGCAAAGACCCGGGCAAGCCCAAGGGTGAGGGCGGCGCTGAGGCCAAGGGCAAGACCTTCGTCAAGCAGGTGAAGGACATCCCCATCGGCGATTCGCCCCGTAAGGGCTCTGGAGACAAGATTGTGATTATTGAGTTCTCGGAGTTCGAGTGCCCCTTCTGCTCCAAGGTCGTTGAGCCTCTGGACCAGGTGGTTGCCCACTTCGGAAGCGATGCATCCCTGGTCTTCAAGCACTACCCGCTCAACTTCCACAAGAAGGCAATGTTGGCCGCAGAGGCCAGCTTCGCCGCCCACGCCCAGGGCAAGTTCTGGGAGTTCTACAAGCTGGCCTTCGCCGGGCAGCCGAACCTCGAGAGGGCAGACCTGGAGAACTATGCCAAGCAGGTCGGCCTGGATATGTCGAGATTCCGTGAGGCGTTGGACAAGAACTCCTACCAGGCCCGCGTGAAGCAGGATATGGCGCTTGCAAACAAGATCGGAGTGGGGGGTACCCCAACTATCTTTGTCAACGGCCGAAAGTGGGAAGGTGGCAAAGAGGCACCGGAAATTATCAAGGCCATTGAAGAAGAGATCTTGAAGAAGAACTGAGTTTCGTCCTATCATCGCCCCTGCAGCACCGCAGCCATTTCTTCACCACGGAGCATCACCGGGAGTAGTACCATGCGACGCTTTCCAAAACCGCGCGTAGTTGTCAGCAAATGTCTGGGGCTTGGCAACTGCAGATTTGACGGCGAAGAGATCAAAGAAAAGTTCATCGCCAAACTCAACCGCAGAGCCATCGTCATCCCCTTCTGCCCCGAGGAGGCCGCAGGGCTGGTTGGGCAACGTGAGTCAATCAGACTGGAACTGGTGGGTGACCAGCGCCGCTTCGTCCAGGCCAGAGCCGGGGCCGACCACACTGAACCGCTCACTCAAGCATGCACCAACTTCTTGGACTCTCTTGAGCCCGTGGATGGCTTCATCCTCAAGAGCCGCTGCGCAACCTGCGGCTTCAAAGACGTTGCGGTCTTCCAGAACGGCGCCCGCCTCGGCCACGAAAAGGGCAGGGGCCTCATGGGAGGCATGGTCCTTGAACGATTCGGCCACCTGGCAATCGAGGACGAAGGTCGTCTTACCAATTTCCGACTTAGAGAGCACTTCCTCACACATCTGTTTATCAGGGCAGAGCTCAGAGAGCTGAAGGCCAAAAGACCCACCATGAACGCCCTCATCGGCTTCCAATCCAGGGTGAAACTGCAACTCATGGCCTGCAGCCAGGTCGATATGCGCAAGCTGGGCAGCATAACGGCAAATCACGACCACCTGCCCGTGGAGCAAGTCTTCGACCGCTACGAGCAGGTGCTGGGCGAGGCCTTCAACAGGGTGCCTCGTTACACCTCCAACATCAACGTGCTGCAGCATGCCTTTGGCTACTTCAAAGGGCTCAGCCCCAAGGAGAAGCAGGCCTTCCTGGCAGAACTGGAGCGCTACCGGGAGCAGAAGTCGCCCCTCAGCGTGCCCCTCACCGTGGCCAGATCTTACATCGAGCGCTTCGACGTGAAATACCTCCGTGAACAGTACTTCTTCGAGCCCTATCCCGAAGAGCTTGCATCCATTGAGGATTCCGGCCGCGGACGAAGGGACGAACCCCAGCGCTGAGGCCCTTTCCCCCGCAACAAATTCATCAACGCGCCGGACCTCTGACACGTGTCAGCATCTGACATTTTGCCTTTCTCCAATCGTGGTATAGACTTGGCTGGTCGAAACTTCTGGTGAGGGGGGTGACATGGTGGATGAGAGCGAAAGGAGGGCCGCCCCGAGGGTGGCCGCTGAAGGGGTTATGGCCGTTGTGCAGTCGCCCGCTGCCACACAGGCCATTCGGTTTACCGTGCTGAACATGTCCAGGGGAGGCCTATGCCTGGTCAACGGAACTACCTCCACGCCCCTGAGAGCCGAAGAGGTCGTTGATGTGGAACTCTGGGGCTTCACACGCAGAATCAAGGCCAGGGGGGTCGTAATACGCCACACCAGGCCCCAGTCTCCCGCTGAAGGGGTAGCGCTCAAACTCTACACCTTCGACAACGGTGACGAGGACTACTATCGCTCCATCCTGGATGGTCAGAACAGCATCTGACACCGGCCACCCATAGCCCCCCGAACTAGCCTTATCCGGTGATTCTCGAATCGGGGCCTGAATTTGTGGGGTCCAGCGTG
>CAZQHM010000231.1:0-3166 GCA_964593355.1 uncultured Myxococcales bacterium | reverse complement strand
AAGTACAAATCACTAGATGAAACATTGACGTATGAAGAACGAATCAAGGCGCTAATGGCAGAGATACGCCAACCACTGTCACCAGGGGAGGTTTGCCTTATGCTGATTGAGGATTTGCTCGATTTGGTGGAAAATATGCCGTGGTCCGCAATAATCCATCCGGCCCGCGTCACGCCAGCGTCATGGGCCCGACGAACCCCGAATCGTGATCGTACCCAACTCCAGAGAGGTTCAAGGGGGTAGAGGGAACGGCCCTCGGACTACCGAATTTGCGCTCCGTGGCCTCAATGAGCACACCGGTCCCTCAACAAGACCGTCGAACCGAGTCTCCCGGAAGCGGGTGTCTACGCAGCAAGCCGATAGTCGTGGTGTAGGCCACCGAGCACTGGCCGAGCCACAAGCCGGCCAGGCGCCGGCCTCGGCTTGGCCAATTCCGGATCCGGGTCGGGAATGCCGTGGATGCCCTGGTGGACCCTTGCGGAATTGTACCAGCGGACGTACTCGGCGGCTGTGACTCGGAGTTGTGATTCGTTCCATACCAGGATGTGGTCCAGAAGCTCCCTTCGGAGGCTTCCGTTGAACCGCTCGATATGGGCATTTGCATTGGGGGCGCGGTAGGGGGTTGGGATGCCCCGGATGCCTTGGGCTTCGGCAAGCCAGACATCGAAGGTGGACCGGCAGGAGTGGTTCTTCCCGTTGACGACGGCGGTGACAGGCTTCCCGAGTTGCCCGAACATCCCGTCGTTGTCGTGCAACAGGAACTTCGGCTGCTTCTCGTAGGTTGCAGTCCGAATCTGCTGCCGGACCCACTCTTGAGCTGGATGCTCTGTGACGTTGATGTGCATCACTCTCCGGCTCCCCAGTTCCATGATCACAAAGATGTACAAGGCCGTGAACTTCACGGTCCGCTGGACGCAAAAATCGCAGGTCCAGATGGCAGATGCCTGGTTCTTGAGGAATGTGCTCCATGACTGCGGGGAACGTGCCTTCCCTGGGCCGAAGCCCTTCACCATGTACTTGCGAACGGTTGCTGTCGAGTGCCGGATCCCGAGCTTGAGTTCCAGCTCAAGAGCGATGCGGTCTTCTCCGTACTCAGGATGGTCGCCCGAAATGCGCTTGATGAAGTCGATGTGCTCCGGCGGAATCTGAGGACGTCCGGCGGCTCGGGCAGACTTCCGTGCCCAGTGCCTGCGAAACCCTTCTTTGTGCCATCGAACCACGGTCTCTGGCTTCACGATGATGAGGGCATCGGCCCGTCCTGAGCGGAGTCGAAGGGCCCAAGCCGAGAAATGGTCTTTGAGGGAAGCCCAGAATGCGCGGTCCAGGTCCGTCAGGCTCGGCCGGGGATTCTTGCGTTTGAGGACGGCGAGTTGTTGGCGCAATGCCAGCACCTCCATGGCGAGGTTGGACTTGTCCGTACACAGGCTTCGTAACAGAGTGAACATCACTCCCATCAACTGCATCAGGATCTTCACGGGCATCAAGTCCCCCCGGCAAGGCGGGGCGAGGGTACTCACGGGCGTGGGCATGTCTACAACCGTGCGAATCGTCTTGCCGCTGCCATGTGCGTGGGCTACGGTTGCCATGTCGGCTGAGTTGCCCGAATAGTTGCTATGTGGGCCGGCCCTGGAGTCGGTTGGAGGTAGGATTGGCTGGTCGCAAGAAGAATCCTGAGGTTCCGGCACCCACTGGTCTTGGAGGCAGGAAGTCCAGGGGCCGCGTCCGTGAGGAAGGGGCATCGTTCCCAGTGGGGCCCCCTCGTCTGGACCTGCCCGGCGACTACATGGAAGCTCTTGAGAGCATCAAGAGCCGCGTTCTTGAGGCGCGCCTTCGTGTTACCCTTTCTGCCAACTCCGCCATGGTGCTGCTGTACTGGGATATCGGGCGTTTGATTCTTGAACGCCAGCAAGCGGCAGGATGGGGGGCGCACGTGATTGACCGGCTTTCCGATGACCTCCGAAAGGCCCATCCTGACATGAAGGGGCTGTCCCCCCGAAACCTCAAGTACATGCGGGCCTTTGCGGCTGCCTGGCCGGACAAGGCAATTGTGCAAGAGGCTCTTGCACAAATCCCCTGGTACCACAATATCGCCCTGCTGGACAAGCTGACCGCCAGCGATGAGCGATTGTGGTATGCCCGGAAATCACGGGAGTTTGGATGGTCCCACAACATACTGGCCATCCAGATCGAGGGAAGGCTCCATGAGCGCCAAGGCAAGGCTGTGAGCAACTTCACTGCCACGTTGCCACCGTCTGACTCGGACATGGCTGTCCAGGTTTTCAAGGACCCCTACCTGTTCGATTTCCTTGGCACAGCGGACCCAAGACGAGAGCGGGAAGTGGAACAGGCCCTCGTGGATCACATCCAACAGTTTCTGCTGGAACTTGGAACCGGCTTCGCGTTCGTCGGTCGTCAGGTACTGATTGAGGTCGGTGATCAGGATTTCTATATCGACCTCCTCTTCTACCACCTCAAGTTGCGGGCATATGTGGTCATTGAGTTGAAGGCTGTTCCCTTTGAACCCGGGTTTATTGGTCAACTCAATCTTTACTTGTCCGCTGTCGACGATCTGCTGAAGCACCCGGATGACAAACCTGCTATCGGCCTGCTTCTATGCAAGTCAAAGAATCGCCTCGTTGTTGAGTACGCACTAAGGCACCTGAAGCGCCCTGTAGGGGTGGCCGAATGGGAGACCCAGATGGTCGAGATGCTCCCAGACGGTCTCAAAGGCAGCCTCCCCTCCGTTGAGGAAATTGAGGCCGAGCTGGGGGGGCGAAATGATTGACCATGCGGCCGGCCGACCAATCTTGATGCCTGGAGAACTGCCCCCAAATCGCGAGAAAGTTCGTTCTCGGCCCCACAAGGTCACTCCGCCCATCGCTGGGTTCGAAATCATCGCCGTTTCTCAGCGAGCCACCGACCGCCATATTCACCAATAATTACGGGACTATCCGTGCAATCCTCACGCGCTTTTTCCACAATGTAGAGAACTTCGACCCGGGCGACACACCCTCCACCTTACTTCGCTCAAGAAACTCTTTCCAGAGTTTCTTGAGCTTCGAAGGGCAAGCCCGACTGAGCCATCGGCGAAGTTGGGCTTGGCCGTAGAACCGTGTCCGATCAGGATTTGACGTCCGGGACCAGTTGGGAGTTGGCACGGAGTTTG
>CAZQHM010000230.1:0-3285 GCA_964593355.1 uncultured Myxococcales bacterium | reverse complement strand
AGGGAATGCTCTATTTCACCATGGAGTTGGTTGAGGGCAAGTCGCTTGGGTGGCTTATCGATCAAGGCCCCATTGGGCTTGGTCGAAGCCTGGCCATCATAGACCAGGTCTGTCAGTCGCTGGAAGAGGCTCACGGCAGGGGAATAGTCCACCGGGATCTGAAGCCGGATAACATCACGTTGCTGCAAACGGGCGGGGGCGATTTTGCCAAGGTGCTGGATTTCGGTGTGGCCAAGGTAGCAGGTGGGTTTGGGTCTGGTGAAGTGAGCACGGCGTCAGGGGCACTCATAGGCACGCCGGCCTACATGAGTCCGGAACAGGCAGCGGGAGAGAAAGTTACGGCAGCGACAGACCAGTACTCTCTGGGAGTCATCCTGTTCGAGATGCTTGCCGGCAAGCCCCCCTTTGAAGCCCGCACCACGGCGGAGTTGATGGTGCATCATATGCGCACACCACCTCCGCTCCTGTCGGAAGTATCACCTGACCTGAGGATATCCGGGCGAGTAGATCTGCTGTTGCAGCGGCTGTTGGCCAAGGAGCCAGGGGCTCGATTTGCTTCGATATCGGACCTTCGAGGGGCGTTGAAGGAGTTGATGTCTCGAACTGCCTCGCCGACCCATCCGCAGGGCCATAGCAGGCAGCGGGGAGGCACCGAAGTGATGACTACGGCCGAGGCCAATTCAGGCTTGGAAGGCCGTAGCCACCCCTCAGCCGATCGTGTAGTCGACATCTCAGGCCAAGCTGGTCAAGTCTCGGGGTCCCAACCGGGGATCGTACCTGCTCAGCCACCCGACAGAGGACTCTTGCTGACAGGCCTGGTTCTGGGTGCGTTAGCGCTGGGCGCCTTGGCAATGCTGGTACTGCCCACTCTGACAAGCGAGCCTGACGGGGAGCGTGACAGTGTCGCCCAGCGTGCGTCCTCCGCCTCCCAGGAGGCAGGCGACTCTGGAGATGAAGCCCGTGAACTGGCCGAGGCGGTAGAACTGGAGCGCAAGCGTGCATCGGAAGAGCGCAAGCGTGCCGCAGATGCCGAGAAGAGGGCGGCGGAAGCCGCAGAAGAGAAGTCACGCCTCGAAGCCGAATTGGCAGCGGAGCGCCAGGCCAAGGAGGAACAAGCCCGGAAGGCCGAGGAGGAGAAGGGCAAGGCGGCCGAGGCTGAGCAAGCCAGGAAGGCCGAGGATGAGAAGGGCAAGGCGGCCGAGGCTGAGCAAGCCAGGAAGGCCGAGGAGGCGAAGCGCAAAGGCCCCCAGGGCCTGGAGTGGGTCTACAGTGCCCCGGCGAAACTCGATTTTTCGAAGACAGAGACGACAGTGGCCCAATACCGCGCCTGCGTAGAAGCCGGAGCGTGCAGCAAGGAGAACCACCGCACGAAGGCCGACACTTCGTACTGCAACTGGGGCCACTCGGACCGTGACGATCATCCCATGAACTGTGTCAACTGGGACGGTGCCACGCAGTTCTGCGCCTGGGTAGATGGTCGCCTTCCCACCGAGGACGAGTGGTACGCCGAGGCGAGCAATGGTGGCTCCCGGCAGTACCCCTGGGGTGATACCGAGGTAACCTGCGACCTGGCCATCTGGGGTGATGGCAGCAGAACTGATGGTTGTGGCAGAGACAGCACCTGGCCGGTCTGCTCGAAAACCGCAGGTAACAGCGTCAGCGGTCTGTGCGACATGAGTGGCAACGTCTGGGAATGGACCTCAACGCAGGAATCATCCGGGCGGGTGTTGCGCGGGGGGTCGTGGAACAGTGATGTCTCAACGGCCCTGCGGGCTTCTGGTCGCTACTGGTTCGATCCCGGCGACTGGTTCAGCGACTTCGGGGTTCGGTGCGTGCGGGTGTCCCAGTGATTTTCTGAAATTCTGTATTTCTGTATTTCTGTATTTTCTGACTGTTCTTTCTGGTGTTCTTTCTGCTATATTTAGTTTTGTTTGTGTTTTTATGAGGCAAAATTCCGTTGTTCTATAGTGAGAGACTTGGCGACGGGGGGGCAACTGGGCTATCGTTCCCACCGCTGCCTCGTCGATGCCATCCGTGTTCTGATGGCTAGTCGGGCCCTGGGGAGGTTTGCGGCAACCTCAACTCCTCAAGCAGGGCTTGGGTGCACAGCAACTGCTCTTCGAGGTAGTCCCGGTCAAAGAGCGAGAATGCAATGTAGTCCCCTTCCTGTCGATCCTCAAAGAGACGGTCGTAAAGCTTGCCCCCGGTCTGACTGACCAGTCCGGGCCTGACAAGATGGGTGTGAAAGGCACTCCGCAGACCAGAGTGCTTACGAAAAGAGAGGCCCCTGGCGAGCATCGCTGCCGTAGCAGCATAGAATGCGGCGTAGTATAGGCGATTGGCTACGAAATCCAGTGAACCTGCATCCAATTCCCGACGGGCGGACTCCATGCATGCAGCGGCTTTGGACCACCAGTGCTCTACAAGCTCCCGACGGCTGTCCTGGTCGGTCATAAGGCAACTCCTTCCTTCAGGATAGTGCCTCTCAGGGGCAACGAGCGCAGTCGGCCCTTATCCCAGGCCTCTTGCTCCACCACCAGGGTAGTGAAGTTCGTTCCGTATTTGAGATTCACTTCCCAAATATAGTCGGTGATTAGATGTCGCTCTGGCCTGGGCATGGGGCGTGAGGTAAGTATAAGAATATCTATATCTGATTCAGAATCCCAATCGCCTCGGGCGTACGATCCGAACAGCACAACTCGTGCCACAGGGAAATGTCTCTTCAACTCAAGGGCAACCAACCCAAGGATCTCGTTGAGCCTTTCGCCCAAAATATGTTTATGGCCCTCTGACATTCAGTTCCCTCTTTTAGCGTTCCAGCCCGCAGTGTAGCACCTCCCGTCTGCCCTGTTCAAGCCATATGCCCCACCAACCCGATACAGCGCCCAGGGGGGCGGCACCAGAATGGCCAACGCCGGAGCCCTGGGCTCTCTAGGCGCCGCCCCTCTGGGGCTCTGTGTGGTCTCCAAGAAAATGACCGTGTCAAAGACACTTGAAACCACAATCACATCGATGTCACTGGAACCCGTTGATTCGCCTCTGGCATGAGAACCAAACAAGACCCCGAAACCGACCTGAATGCCGACTGACTCCAACGCCACGAAGTAGCGTCGAAGCACCTCTATAATTTCGTTACGAACCATCGCAACATCTCCGCAATATCATTCCAGTAAGACAATATAATATGTTTGGTTGGGCAGGATGGATGCTCCATCGGGTATCTGCCCTCGAGTACTGCACCTGTTTACTGATGTCGACCACAAGTACCTCCACTTTCAACAGTGG
>CAZQHM010000229.1:0-3295 GCA_964593355.1 uncultured Myxococcales bacterium | reverse complement strand
CAGCACCCTCACCGGAATCAGCACGTTCTCACCCATCGCCGCTATGGTCGGAGGCGTGAAAGCCACCTTCGTCCTGGTCATGCAGTGGAACAACGAGACCCTCCCCGACCAACGCCCCGAATCACCCCTGAGCCGATAGACAACAACATACTCCGCCGCAGCATCAGGCTGCTTCACCGCCGGCCCCACGATGGACACCGTCAGCGTGCCGTCAGCCATCACGTCCCGTCGCCCCCTGCTCTGCCCCACATCCCGACCATCCAGATCTTCGATCGTCACACTGTAACTCACAGGTAGACCCACCGCCTCAGCAGGCATCCGAAATACTACCTGGCTCCTGGAGCCGTCCAGCTCCACGCTCACAGGAACCTCACCCTCTTCAACCGCAGCGGCACCGGACGCCGCAGGCACCGCTCCCGGGCCGTTGTCGGCGTTGGTCTCCAGAAAACCAAGAACCGCCCCCAGCAAGATCGCAATCGTAGTCATGGGCCGCATGGTGTACCTCCCTCTCTCTCTTTAGGCTGATTTCACATCGTCCAGGACCGGGAAATGGAGCCGGTCAGGCAAACGGGCGGCCCCCTACGAACAGAGATTCGCTAGAGTTCTAATTCGGTGGAACTTTTCTATTCGCCACGCTTGTCCTGTCCAGAGCCCCCCTTGACTCCCGACAGCAGCACTTGTTCCATCTCCCTGGCAAAGCGCTTCTCTCGCCGCTTCCGCTCACGACCATACTGGATAGACAGACCAACCAGATCGAGCAGCAGCAGCAGCAGCAGAACCCCCATCCCCAAAACAACCAGACCCGTCGCATCTCCATACCGGCGCATCAGGGAATCCCACATGGCCCACATCCACGCCATGGCCGTAACCACCAGCCCCATGGCAACCCGGCCCATTACCCTGGACCAACTGTACCAGGCCTCCTCTCGACCCAATTCCCTGGCCCGTCGGAATCTTCCCACCTCAAGTGCACAGTACCCCACAAACATGAGAGTAACTAGAACGCCTATGATATCTTGCATTAAGACATACCGTTAAAAAAGGGCCGGAGCCTTCGCCAAGTAACAATAAGATCCTCGGGAATAACCCTAACCTCAGCGAAGATATTCATAGAATTATTGTCCCCGTAATATCGTGGTACAACATGATAATGTATGTGGTCCTCGACGCCTGCGCCCGCTGCCTTCCCAAGGTTCATCCCGATGTTGAATCCGTGGGGCGTGGCCGCCCGCTCCAGCGCCGAAACCGTCGAAGAAACGGCCCGCTGAAGCCCTGCCATCTCAACCTCCGATAGGTCTGAGAGCTTCGAAACGTGCCTTCTTGGTGTAACCATGAGGTGTCCCGTGATGTACGGGTACCTGTTCATGATAACCAGAGCATGCTCCGTGTGGGCCAGCACCAGATTGCCCTCAGAAGGAGCCTCCGCAAGAGCAGCGCACAAGAAGCAGCCCGCCATCTTATCACCCAAAATGAATTGCATGCGCCAAGGAGCCCAGATCACATCCATGCAGAACACCTTTCAGACCCAACATCCCGAAGAGAGCGCCTGGCGCCCCCGGCCCGGAAGCCTGTTCGGCTCAACTCCCGCAACAGGTTAAACCTGCTATTTCAAGAAAGGCAGCTCTATTACCTCAAGGTAGTGCAGCCCCCCGGCAACCAGGGCCGCTCCAACAGCAACAAGGAGCACAACTAGAATCACCTTTCCGGCACCACTCTTACGAGGCTTGCCCGTTTCGAACTTGTGCGTTCCAGATAGCACCGCAGCCTGCCGTGGCGACATGGGGGCCCCCGTCAACGGCAGTTGCTGCCTCGAGATGCCGGCTCCCTCAGAGGGCGCGCTCAGCGGCGAACTGAACTGCGCTGCCGGTTCTGACCTTGAGTTGACGGAAGGCTCTGCCAAAGGACTGGCAGGAATGGCCGCTTCCGCAGCAGGCCTCGGTTCGTCGCCAATACCGCGAAGCAGAGCCTCGGCCTCGGCTCTGGCTTGAGCATTTCGCTCGGCCTCCATGGCCTGGTGGCGTTTGAGAAGGTCAAAGGCCTCCTTCAACTCGTTGCTCTCGGCAGCGTTGTACATCATCGTCTGGCCACCAACGTCACCGCCGCCTGCGAGACCCTGGCGATACTGGGCCATCTGCTCGGGAGTGTAGGCCATCGTCTGATTGCTCATACCGGCCTGCGGCGCCTGCCCGGCGTAACCCTGCGAGGCGCTGGCCCCCTGCTGAGGAGAAACGGCCTGAATGCCCAAGGGAGGAGTCGGGGTGCGACTCTTGTTGATGGCTCCGTCAAGCCCCCTGGAGAGCACAGCAAGCTCATCGGGAACCCCGGACCAGGCAGCACCACCCGGAACTGGTCCGCCAAAGACCACCGTCTTGGTCGGGTCTATGGCCACAGTTGCAGGGGCCGGCTGCTTGGGCGTGGGGTTCGAAGGCAACGGAGAGCCTACGGGCCTGAGCTTGGCCAGTTCGGAAGCACTCAGCATCATCGTCTTATTAGCCGATGCCTCGTCAATCTCACCTTGCGGAGCTCGGCTCGGGGTCGGCACAACACCCGCAGGCACCACCGGGGCCGCCGGAGCTTGTGGCTTGGCCGGCGCCGAATCACCATCGGACTGCTGACGAGCCAGCCTGGCCATCTTCTTGAATGCCTCGGTTTGAGCCGGATCGAACATCAACGTCTTGTTGCCCTCTTCCGGAACCTGACGATCATCACTCATTGCCTTCTCCCACTGCGCGATATGCCGCTCCAGAACCAAAATCTGCTATCCCAACCGGTCTCCCCGGAAACACGACTGGCTCAACGTGCGACCAATATACGCGCACCTTGCCCAACGATTCAAGCCCTAAGGCCCCGCCGGACGCCCAAATTCCCAAGAGGCTTCTGTTTCGCAACGCCATGCCCTATTATGCCGCATCAATGGAGGTCACATGAAAAGACTGCTAACGACCCTCTTGCTCCTCGCAGTCGGCCTGGCTCCCGCCAAGCTCTCTGCCCGGGAGCCCACAAAGCCCCAGACGGTCACCCCAACAGACCAGGAACTCGTCAAGCTGGTCCAGACCTTCGTCGGAGATCACTGGTACGCCTTCTACTTCATGGACCGCAAGGTAGGGTGGCAAAGAGAATCCTGGAGCATCTCGAAATGCTGCTACTGCGTCGAGACCGAACAGCTGCTCTCCATGGCCGTGATGGGCGAGGAGAACCGCCTCTCGTCATTCACCCGAAGCTGCTTCTCTAAAACGCCGCCCTTCCAAATCGTCACCCACGAGAGCAGAGACCAAGAAAATGACTCGGTCATCAA
>CAZQHM010000228.1:0-3315 GCA_964593355.1 uncultured Myxococcales bacterium | reverse complement strand
GGGGTCCATGGACTCAACGGCGTTCATTATGATGTTAAGGAAGGCCTGCTCCAACTGAGTCACATCGCCCCTGACAGTGCCTGAGTGTGCCGCACCGTCGACTCTAACGCTCACCGAGGAAGTGCTGGAGCGGCTTACTGCGCCAGCCACGGTTTGCAGCAACTCTCCAACGTCCACGGTTTGGAGGCCGTGGGAGCCCCGGCGCGCGAAGGCGAGGATGGATGAAACCAAGGAGGCCGCTTTGTTAGTTGCCGAGGAGATAACCTGCAGCGGTGCCCCCAAATCACCGCCCCCCTTGAGCCTGGCTTGTGCCAGTTCAGAGTACCCAGAGATAACGCCGAGCAGATTGTTGAACTCGTTGGCAAAACCCCCAGCCATCGAGGCGAGCGAGTCGGCCCTGTGGTTAAACATCACCGGGTCCGACATGATTCTCTCGCTCGTGATGTCCACAACGGCCCCCAGCATGAGGCCCGGGGCGGAGAGAAGCTCCGGTGTTACCTGCAGCACCCGTCGAGAACCGAAGCGATTGATCGCCAGCAACTCGAATGAGTTTGGCAGTGACGGGTCCAGCATGCATCTTCGTTGAAACAGATCTAGAACCCTCTCACGGTCCTCAGGCGCAACGGTGGCTTCAAAGGGCTGTGAGCGCAGCTCATCCAGGGAAAGCCTTAGAATGCCCAGAAAGCGCTCGTTGCCCCAGATGAATTGTCCGCTCTCGATGCAAAGTGCGAAGACCCCAAGCGGGCATCGTTTCAGAAAGCCGATTAGCAGCGCATAGCTATCCCCGACGTTGTCCGATTCTTCAACGCCCTGGGCATCGCTCTCGAGGAGCGCTCTGAGGTCGGGAGCATCCGACATGCCGCTTTCCGCTGACCTCCGCAGTCTATCGCCACCGGTAGGGCGCCGACGGCGTTTTCCCATACAACCCGAAGGTCCGGATCATAGCAGGTGCCCCGCAGCACTCCAAGCGAAATCACGGCCTTCGGGCACCAAGGGGGAACTCTTCACGGCCAGCTCCGGAAACCCCCGGAACCGGCCAGTGTTTGTGCTTGACTTGCTTCCGACCCCGCCGCTATATTGGGCGGGCTCAGGGGTGTTGTGTTGCTCTGACTATGTCTTGGAGGGAGCCCGAAATGAAGCGTCTGTTGTTCTCTCTGGTAGCTTTCGCAATGTTTGCCGGCTGTTCTCATGGCGAAGAGAGCGAATGTACCAAGTATGTGTCCATTCTTGGTGGGGACAATCCTAAGTCGGTTCTTGAAGACATTGGTAACAAGAAGTGCCAAGATGCCATTGATGTCTTCATTGGGATGTTGAAGGATGAGAAGAATCCTAACAAGGTCGAGATCATGCGGGTGGTTGGGAAGATGTGGTTCTCCTCCTCCACCGGCAAGGACGACTTCAAGCTCCAGAGGGAGAAGTTCGAGGAGAAGAAGCCCAAGTATGAGGAGCTTCTCACTATAGCCCTGGGCGACCCGCTCACAGCCCCCATTGCTGCTCAATACATCGACGAGTGGGGCATCAAGACCCTGCGCGATCCGATCATTGAGATGCTTCTGAGGGACTTCAAGGCCAATCAGACGACCTTCTCTCAGGCCTACGAGTCGGCCCTGGGAACCTTCATGAAGGATATGGCCATTCCGCCTCCCATGGAGTTCAAGGGCGAGTCGCTTGAGCCTCTCTACATATGGCTTCTCAACAACAACCCGGACATCCAGGGCGGTATGGAAGTCAACCGATATGCGGCCCAGGCCATCGGCAAACTTAAGGTCAAGAGCCGCCCGGCCATTGAAGCCTTGGTCAAGGGCGTTTTCCTGCGCTCCAAGGACAGGAAGTCCATTGCCGCTGAGTGCGTCTCCGCTCTTCTGGCCATCGGGCCTGAGATCAATTCGACGCTCATTGCCATGATCTCAGCTCCTCCCGGTGACGACAAGACCCGCTTCTTCGAGGAGTTCGCCGTTCAGAACGCCATCTCCGAGTGGCAGTGGCGCAACGGCATGAGAATCCCCATGATCCTCGCCAACGTCAGGCACCATGAGGCCGTCATGGCCCTGGTCAAGGACGTGGCCAAGCCGCTCATCATGCCGGCCGGTCTGCCCAACGAGTTGAAACAGGACTGGACCATCACCCAGCAGAACAGAATCAAGTTCTCCGCCTGGGGCCTCCGCCACGTTGTGAACGATGCCATCCTCAAGGAGGGCATCAAGATCATGCGCAATAGAGAGATTGAGGCCGTTGCCCGGTTCGAAATAGCCGCATCCCTGGCCTTCCACTTCTCCCCCGAAGCCACCAATGCCCTCTTCCTCGCTGCATGGGACCCCAACAGGACCCTGGATGATGTGGACTTTGATGGCGAGGCTAATGCTGCCAAGAAGGACGAGGGGCTCGGCGAACCCGCCAGAGAACACGACTTCGTGTGCAACTACCTGAGGCAGATGGCCCTGGGCGTATCATTCTCCGAAGTGGAGAAGTTCACCGACGTCTTCGAGCGCAACTTCGACGAGAACTTCGGCGACCTGCCCGACTTCAACAAAATCGTTGAGAAGCGGGAATCCATCGACGTGAAGTCCCTCATCCAGATGGTCAAGGCCTGCGAGAACAACATGAATTGCTACATCTCCGTGCTCCAGGGCGGCCCAGCTACCCCCTTCGAAGGCAGCAAGGAGAGCTTCGACCCCAAGGTGTTCGACGACTACGTGGCCAAGGGCGACGAGTCCTCTGCTGAGTTCAGCCCCGATGCCCTCAAGGTGCTTGTGCGGGTCAAGGCCGCCCTCGTGCTGGGACGCTGGAAGGGAAAGAACGCCGAGAAGGAGCAACTGCTCAAGACCTTCGTGGACCTCTTCAAGGCCCTCCCCTACGACCAGGACAAGTTTGACGACCTCCGCTTTGCCCTCTACCTCGGCATCGAGCGCCTCGCTCTGGGCTCGGGCAAACCCCAGGAAGAGATGGCTCAGATGGTGGCCGACCTGGCCAAGAACGAAGAAGACAAGAAGATCGACTCCGCAGTCCTCTGGGCCCAGCGCCTCGAGTACCTGAAGTACTTCATCGAGAACTACGCTCCTGAGAAGTACGACCCGAAGAAGGCCGAGGCTAAGAAGGACGAGGCGAAGAAAGAAGAAGCCAAGCCTGCCGAAGAGGCAAAGAAAGAAGAAGCTAAGCCTGCCGAAGAAGCTAAGCCTGCTCAGTAGTCAGCTCCATCCCTGCCAGAAGCTTTCATTGTACAAGTAGCGTTATAGGGGGGGCGGACCATTCGGACTCGGACGATTGGGACCTTTCGGACTCGGACCTTTGGGACCTTTCGGACTCGGACCTTTGGGA
>CAZQHM010000227.1:0-3320 GCA_964593355.1 uncultured Myxococcales bacterium | reverse complement strand
GTTGTCGAACCACAGAGCGAAGGTGAACCTGATTGCTTTCAATCCCCATCCGGGCAGCGAGTACACCCGCCCCACACGGGAGCAGGTGGACCGTTTTGCTGCGATTCTGGGCGCAAAGCACATGACGGTGACCGTTCGACAGAGCCGTGGTCAAGACATCGATGCTGCGTGCGGTCAGTTGGCCGGGGCCATCATGGGCGATGGCGAACTGGACGAATCGGAAGAGGACGAGTAGCTCCGAAGCTCCTGAAGTGGAGGCTCGTTGGGTTCGCACAAGCCTCAGGCAAGAGGCTCCTGGACTGAACTCACCACCCACTCCAAGTAGGCGGGCAATCCAGCAGCAATGGATAATCCAATGATTTCGGGCAGTTCGTATGGGTGAAGCTCCACCACTGCTTTCTGAAGCTCTGGGAAGCGTTCAGCGGTGGTTTTGATGACCAGCAGGGCCTCAGAGTCCACCTGCACCTCGCCCTGCCAACGGTAAACGGATTGCACCGCAGGCAGGATGTTGACGCAGGCACAGAGCCGGCGCTCCACCAGGGCCTCGGCGAGAGTGCGGCTGGCCTCCACGGGGGCGGTGACCAGCACGACCAGTGCTTCGGGGTTTGGCATGGCCATAGCCTGGACCTCTTACTACAACTTACTTCTTCTTGAAGAGCTCCTCCAACCGGCGCTTTGCATCGTCGGCGGTTTGCGGGGCCTTGTTGGGTGCGTCAACGCTGCCGCCGAAGAGCTTCTGAAGCTGCTCTTTAGCCTTCTGGGCCTCGTTGACGTTGTCCTCGGCCGACTCCTTGAACGTGAAGTAGAGGCAGAAGTTACCCTCTTCACGGTCACGGATAAACTCGGCCCGATTCTCGGTGCACTCGTTGTGAACGCTCTGGTCCCAGTATTCGCAGTTCTTGCAGCAGTGCAAATAGGCGTAGCAGTTCGGACACATGTCACGCCGGCCGATCTTCACATCGAAGCGCAGGGGTTCACCGCACTTGTAGCAATTGTATTTCTTGTCTTTGTCTAACATCAAATGCCCCTATTTATTATAGATTCCAAGCGCAGAATTATCAATGGCAGTGGGTGTCCTTGCCGTATACTTGCTGACGTCGGTGACCTGGGTCTTGCCGGCGCCGTTGATGCCCATGACCCAGACGTCTCGGTCTTTCCGTGAGCGTTCCGACGTATCCGGGATTATCTCCTGGTTACCCCACTTGGGGGTAGCCGTGAAGACGATGCTCTTGCCCGAGGGTGAGATGTCGAAGCCCTCAATCCAGAGGTTATCAACGACGTCGCCCCTTGGGTTTCTGGTGATGTTGGTGAGGTCTTTTTCTTCGAAGGGGGTGCCATCGCCCACCACCGAGAGGTTGATTTTGTAGATGTTAGTGTGGGGCTTGCTCTGGCCTTGAAGCACGCCGCAGTCGTTGTGTCCGATGAAATAGAGCTCATTGCCGTCGGTGCTGAAGATGGGGGTGCCGATTACGGTTTTGAAGCGCCAGGGGTCGTTGGCGACCACTCCGCAGATGTTGGCCAAGTAGGTGCCCGTGGGCACGGAGAAGATGTTCTGGTATTTCTGAGTTTTGGTAGCGGTATCGTAGACACGCAGCTTGAGGTCCGATTCAGCGATGGTGAAGGCGGCGATTTTGGTGTTATCTCGGGAGATTGCCACGGGGTCGGTATCAGAGTACTCGCTGCCTGCGCCGATGCAGCTCCCGCCGGCGAACTGGTTGCAGATGTAGTCAAGTTCGTCCAGGGCGCCCTCCTGCCACATGTAGACCCGGGCAGACCTGATGGTGGTGCCGATGAGCACAAGGGTGGAGCCATCGAGGGAGACGTTGAAGTGGCCCTTGTATGTGGACTGGGTGGGCCAGTCGGGGCTGTCGTCGGGGGGGAAGACGAAGAGTTCTTCCACGGCTTGCATGGGCTCCAGTTGGACTCGGGAGATGAGGTATTGGCAGCTCATGCCCTGGCAGTTGGCCTGGCGGCTGAAGTACATGTAGTTGCCTGCGAATTGTATGTCGATGACATTTTCGAGGGTGATGCCCTTGACCATGGCCACCTTGAGATCCGTGTTGAATCGCCCCAGTTGGAAGGTGAACCCGGCGGCCGTCGGCTTCTTGAGGGAGACGGCGATCATCTTGAGTCCACGGTCCACGACGCAACCGAACTGGCAGGAGCAGGGGGCCGTCTCAGTGGCATTGCCTTCTTCGTCCTCGGCGATTATCAAGCGGCAGTCCGACGTGCCCGAGAGGGCGAAGCTGGTGAGGGCCTGGGGGTTGGGGTCCGACGGATTGATGGGGTTGGTCTTATCGGGCTTGACCAGGAAGAGGTCGTCTTCGTGGTCGTTGTACCCCGGGACGCGCCCACGGTCGAAGTAGGTGATGGTGAAGTCATCTTCGGGCAGTACGTCGTCGATGATGCACTTGCCTTGGGCCGAGCAGCTCTCACCGCTCTGGCACTGGCCGCATTCACCGCCGCAGCCGTCGTCGCCGCACTCTTTGCCCTTGCACTGCGGGAAGCAGCCATCGAAGCAGACGTGCGTTTCCGGGTCGCACAGCTCATCAACGCATTCGCCGCAGGTGCTTCCGCACCCGTCGGGGCCACACTCAAAGCCGTTGAGATCGCAGACCGGCTGGCAGTCGGCGGGCTTCGAGACACAAAGATATGAGAAGGGCTCGCAAACCTCAGCATCGGG
This sequence comes from uncultured Myxococcales bacterium, assembly GCA_964593355.1. Lineage (GTDB taxonomy): Bacteria > Myxococcota_A > UBA9042 > CAIXZC01 > CAIXZC01 > CAYTWV01. Next base: position 637 of record CAZQHM010000227.1, on the reverse strand, counting down.
ACACTCTCCGCAGGTGCCGCCGCAACCGTCGGGCCCGCACATCTTGCCCAGGCACTGGGGGTCACACTGGACGCACTGGCCCTGTGAGCAGACCGAACCGTCCCTGCATGTTCCACAAACGCCGCCACAGCCATCGTCGCCACAGACCAGGCCATTGCACTCAGGGGTGCACTTGTCGCCCTCGGCAGAGCAGGCAGCAGCAAGCAAGAAAAGCATCGCACCGGAGACCAGGAATCGCATTCGGCACCTCCCAAACCCGGCATACTCTATGCAAAAGCCGCTGGGTGGTCAACGAGCTTGAACCCCGCCCCCTCTTTGCGTATAGTGGCGCGGCTTGCGGAACGCTAACAAAGCATCGAGGGTATTATGAAGAGTTCCATGGTTGCAACGCTGTTGGCAGCGGCCGGATTGCTGGTCTTTTCTTCAACAGGCTGTGGAAGCGGCGGTTCGGTAAATGCCAACCCCGACCTCCCCGCACAGGATCTCGTTGACACCGCCAAGGCTGATGCCCCGGCAGAAGTTACCGAGGAGATAGCTCCTTTCGACCTGGGCGAGATAAAGGTGCTGGACCTGGCCGAAATCGAGCCCGAGCCCGGTGAGTTCGGCTCGCTTTGTACGGAAAACACCGATTGTTTCA
>CAZQHM010000226.1:0-3323 GCA_964593355.1 uncultured Myxococcales bacterium | reverse complement strand
ATTGATTCAGGAACGGTGGCGCGAAAAATCCCCTCTCCCATTTCGGGAGAGGGACAGGGTGAGGGCTAATCCCCTCTCCCATTTCGGCACATGGACAGGGTGAGGGCCCGGCACACCCACGGCATGGGTACCCCGGGTCGTATGGGTCGAAAACGACGGCAACGCCGGCGCCGGAGCCCTGGGACCGCCCAACCCCAACGCCACGGTGACACGCATATCCGCCCGACCCCAACGCCACGGTGACACGCATATCCGCCCGACCCGCAACCCGGCTAGTTGTGTCAACATCTACCATGCCGTGAAAGAATTTGACAAAAGGTTCGCCTCCGGGCTAATGTGTCCGGGAGGAGGAGCTTCATGGATGCCTATCGCAATAGAGACATCGGACCATACATGGAACGGGCTTTGCGCTCCATGCCCGTGGTCGTGCTCACCGGCATGAGGCAGGTTGGCAAGACAACGTTCCTGTGGAACCAGATGGACATGGCCGAGACACGGCGCTACTCGCTGGACCAACTTGGCACACTGGACCTTGCGCGGAGCGACCCATTCGCCCTGGTCCAGGGAGAGGGGCCAGTGATTATTGACGAGATTCAGCGAGTGCCAGACCTTCTGCTTGCAGTCAAGCACGTGGTCTTTGAGAACCCTGGTGCAGGACGGTTCATCCTTTCCGGGTCAGCCAATCTCAGGATCATGCGAGACGTCTCAGAATCGTTGGCGGGAAGGGCCATATACCTCTATATGTGGCCAATGACTTACAGAGAGCTTAACAACATAAAAGAACCTCCCTTTCTGATAGACCTGCTTGAGCGGGGGGAACCCAGGATGAACGACATGCAGCCTCGCCTCTCGGACAGCTGCGTTCTGCGTGGCGGAATGCCCCCCGTTGCACTTGGACAGGCCGACCCGGAGATCTGGTTCACCGGCTACGAGCAGACCTACCTGGAGCGAGACATTCGCGAACTGACCCAGGTGGCAGACCTGGCGCAGTTCAGGCGGTTTGTACGCCTGGCAGCGCTTAGGACGGCAGCGATTCTCAACGTGGCCGACCTGGCACGGAACGCAGGGCTGGCCAGTACGACAGCTCACCGCTATATGGGGCTGCTGGAGACAGCATTCCTTGGGTTCCGCCTGCCCCCATTTCTGGCCAACCGTTCATCCAGACTGGTTAAGAACCCCAAGTTCTTCATCTCGGACTCGGGCCTGGCAAACCACCTCATGGGAGGTCGGACCACTCCCATGGGTCCGGATGACCCTTTCGCAGGGGCGCTGCTGGAAACCTACGTCGCACAGAACCTTCAGGGCCTGTTGGCAGCGTTCCGCCCCTCAGCCACCCTTTGCTACTGGAACGTCCAGGGCCGCTACGAAGTGGACTTCGTTGTGGAAGACGGACAACGTTGCGTGGCCATAGAGGTCAAGTCCGTCAGCCGCTGGAGAGAGAATGACCTGCAAGGCCTGAGGAAGTTTCTGGACACAACCCCAAACTGCCAATGCGCCATCCTGGCCTGCAACACCCAAGCCACCGTCCGCCTGGCAGACCGCCTGTATGCTGTGCCGCTGAGCCAATTGCTCAGGTGACCTAAGCCTTAATGCTGCGCCACGCTACCGCCGGAGCCCCGGGACCGCCCAACCCCAACGCCACGGTGACACGAACACAGCCTCCGGCCCCCCCCCACCCCCACCACCACCACCGTTCCAGAACCAATCCGATACCGAACAGAGCCCCAGAGGGGCGGCGCTTCAATAGCCCAGGCCGGAGGCGACGGCAACGCCGGCGCCGGAGCCCTGGGACCGTCCAACCGCAACGCCACGGTGACACGAATACCCGTCCAACCCCAACGCCACGGTGACACGAATACCCGTCCAACCCCAACGCCACGGTGACACGCACCAGCGGGGACGGGGGCACGCTCCACCGAAAAAAGCAAAAACAAAAACAAAACGCAAAGAACAACAGAAAGAACAGTCAGAAGGACAGAAATACAGAAGTTCAGAATTTCAGAAAATCACTGGGACACCCGCACGCACCGAACCCCGACGGTGTAGAGCCTGACGCCGGGATCGTCCCCGTAGCGACCAGAAGCCCGCAGGTACGTAGAGCCATCATTGCCCCACGACCCCCCGCGCAACACCCGCTCAGAGCCTTCCGGCGTTGAGGTCCATTCCCAGACGTTCCCGCTCATGTCGCACAGGCCGCTGAAGCTGTTGCCGGTGGTTTTCGAGCAGACGGGCCAGGTGCTGTCTTTGCCACAACCATCGGTGTTCTTGCCGTCACCCCAGATAGCCCGGTCGCAGGTTACCTCGGTATCACCCCAGGGGTACTGGCGGGAGCCACCATTGCTGGCCTCGGCGTACCACTCGTCCTCGGTGGGAAGACGACCACCAACCCAGGCGCAGAACTGGGTGGCACCGTGCCAGTTGACACAGTTCATCGGATGATCGTCACGCTCTGAGTGGCCCCAGTTGCAGTACGAAGTGTCACTCTTCGTGCTATGGTTCTCTTTGCTGCACGCACCGGCTTCTACGCAGGCACGGTATTGGGAGACCGTGGTCTCTGTCTTGGCGAAATCGAGCTTCGCCGGGGCACTGTAGACCCACTGCAGGCCGGCATAAGCACTGGCAGACAGTTCAATGGGCCTGGCCTCTTCCTTCTTGGTCTCATCTCGCTTCTCCTCCAGGTTGCTCGCCGCAGCGGGCTGCTCAACCACTCCTGAGAAGAACTTCTTAGTCGCCAGGCCAATGCCCGCCACAACTACCACGGTCACAATAACCCCGATCCATATTCCAGTGCCGCCACCCGACGGCACGTCAGTCACCTCCCCAGAGTTCGCTGACAACTGATTGGAGGGGTTGGAACCACCTCCATCGGCCAATACGGGCGGCCTCGCTGGTGGAGACACTGGTAGGGACGGGGCGTACACCAATGACTTGGCCTCTCCTGCCCTCTCTTTGCGCTCCAACGCCGCCAACATCTCCCCCGCATCGGCAAATCGGTCCCTCGGCACCTTGGCCAACGCCTTCTCCACCCACCCAACCAGCCACCCCGGGCAGTCGGGCCGTTGATACTGAATCGGGGGCGGCATTTTGGTCTTGTGCCCCTCCATCGCTTCGTAGCCGCTGTCCGATGTTTGAGGGAACGGCACGCCGCCCGTCAGCAACTCGTACGCGACAATGCCCACCGCATACACATCCGTCGCCGGAGTTATTCCCTGCCCCGTCACCTGCTCGGGGCTCATGTACTCGTAGGTGCCAACCACGCCGGCCGTTCGGGTTATCTTCTCTCCCTCGGCTACCTTAGCGATGCCGAAATCCATCAACACCAC
>CAZQHM010000225.1:0-3425 GCA_964593355.1 uncultured Myxococcales bacterium | reverse complement strand
CAATGACGGTAACCCGTGTACGATTGATTCTTGCGAGTCGGGACAGTGCAAGCAAGAACAGATCACGTACTGCTGCCAAAGTCTCGCTCAGTGCGAAACTGACAACGACCCCTGCACCGTAGCGGCCTGTTTGTCAAAGGGCGTGCCGCCGGAGTGGCCTCCAGGCGCTCGGCGGTGTCAGGCGATACAAATTGAAGGCTGTTGTCATAGTCAGCCAGACTGTGTAATTTGCTCAGAATCAGACGAGACCGCCAACAACTGTTGTTTAAGCGATGACTTTAAGTGTCAACCCGATCAGATCTGTGCCCCCAAAGACCAACTTACGTATCTTATTCCACCACAACCGAATACGCCATTTGATTGGTGTATCTCCACTGGTAACCAATGCAGCAACGATACTGAGTGTCCACTCAAGTGCCTTGACCAGGCATGCACCAGTCTAGATCTCTTCGCCACTGCCTATTGTGAAAGACGGCAATGCGATGATAGGGCGTTGTGCCGTTACGAAGGCTCTCCGTGGGACCGCCAAATCGAGCCCAAGGCGTGCCTCGTGGATTCGGATTGTGTGGACTCAGAATTCCCTCTGTCCAAAGGGAGATGCCTCAACTTCCGCTGCGACTTCTTCAGCCTCAATCCCCTCGCTATTTTCCGTTGCACTGAGCCATTGGAAAAAAGCCCTCCTGGTTATTATGTAAAAGCCTGTCCACCCTCCTTCGGCTGCATTGCATATTCGTGCGAATACGACAAGTCCGCTATAGTTTCCGCTTTTTTGCAACGTTACGGTGGGACACCTAATAATCATGCAATGATTGACTTGCAAGAAGCATTAGGCACGTCTATGGGTACTGAGGGCCTTTGCCTTCCCAGTGTCATTTCTAACTGCACGCCATGTAGTCAGAACAGCGACTGCGATGACAACTCTGACTGTACCGCGGATAGTTGCCTCAACGGTCGATGCGTTTTCGCCGGGGTTCCCGACTGCTGCCGCACTTCCAAAGACTGCGTTGCACCGAACCCCTGCGTTGTCGGCACTTGTTATAATGCCGTTTGCCAATGGGAATCTACATCCTCTGTTTGTTGCTCAGACCATGCCGATTGCAACGCCGGGCTTCTCTGTGAAACCGGGCTCTGCGTGCCCTATGTGAACGAATGTGTGATTCAGCAGGATGAGCACTGTTGTTGGGCCGATGAAGATTGCGCTGACGATCTCATTTGTGTGAATGGCTCCTGCGTGCAGTCCTCGGAGCCAACAGGTCAAGTCTGCAGCACTTCAGCCGACTGCAATGCCGCAGCTTGCAGTGACATCTGTGTCAACTGCCAATGCCTCGATGGAGTTTGCGTTGCCGCTCACGTCCGAGGATGCTGCCACGAAGACTTGCGCCTCCTGGTTATCGAAAAGGGCCTGTCCGTGCCGTTGAAAGAAGAGATCGACGAACTCCTGCTGGATTGGCAGGCTGAGGGGGCCTGTACTAGCGTCATCGAGTTGGAGGTGGAGGGTGACGGTTTCATAGCGCCCGCAATAGTCAGCCGGGTTGGTAACGAGACGCTCCGGTCCAGGCTAAAGGACGCCTATACCCACGCGGGACTATCGGGAGTAATGTTTCTTGGCCGAGTTGGGTTTGCCCCCAGTGCCAAGTTGTGGAACGGGCAGAGGCTAGGGCTGCTTGATGACTACTGGACCGATCTAGACGATGACGTGTTTGTAGTGAATGATGATGGAAGGATTGAAAATTATATGCCGAGCAATGGCGGTAGCGGTCTGGTGGTTGGTTCGGAGATTGTTGTAGGTCGACTATTTGTAAACAAGGTGGAAGCAGAAGCGAATGGGGGCGCTGTCGAAGCCTATAAGAAGTACCTGCGAAAGTTGCACGCATATCGAATGGGAGATAAGGCTGTCGCACAGGCTGCTGGTATCGTGCTTAACAATTACTACAGACCAGGGTCGCCGAGTGACGCTCTGGTCCTGATTCTTACAGCATTAAAGGAGGCGTTCACTTGGTACGAGGCTCCAGAACTTACAACACTAGAATGTCAGAATAGCTTTTCAGACTCTATGATCTCTGTTGATGCGGGTCTAGGCGTCAATAAAGTCAATATTAACAAGATGCTGGCTAAACGGGCATTGGTTCACATTCTTTTGGCCAGCGGTGGCTTCGGCCCGGACGTGTTTGACACGTGGTACTCAGCCAGCACTCGGTCTACTGATTATGACGAGGCTATCCAGACTGCTGCCGACAAGCTTGCCTTCACTTCAGCAGATCTTCACAGGGGACTTCTCGGGTCGCCGTTTGTTATTGGGCAATGGCCCGGTAGCACTCTGCCGTCTATTACGCAAGACCCCATGAAAATATGGTTCAATGACGACAGCATTGGTCTCTCACTCATCTTCGGAAACAGCAGCACAGGGTTAGTATTCATAGGACGTCCGGGGCAGGACGTCAGCATGGTCTCTTCTCTGCTTGTTAGACAGCTTCTGCTGGGTCAGCCTATCGGAGAGGCGGTGCGCCAGGAGGTCCTGAAAGGTATCCCCGCGTTTTCTTCGCCTTGGAATCCCCGAGCATGGACGCTCTGGGGCGATCCGTTCCTGAGGGCTCGGCCGTTTGTGCCGGCGCAATAGGAGTATCCATTTGAGACCTGATGCTTGGAGGGTAAGACCATGAAATTGTCAGCAAGATCTAGAGCTATAATAATTTTCTTGGCCATCGTCGGCGTTCTTCTAGGGTGTTCCTCATCGAATCCAGTATCGCTGCCCGCAGACGTCGCCGCGGACCTTGTGCCCGTGGAGATGGTTTCGGACGGAGTGTTGGATACTAAAGAGACGTTGGACTTGGCACTGGATCTGGGCCCGGACGAGGAGGTCGCTTGTGAGCCAGCGTGCGGTTCTCTCCTGTGTGGCCCGGACCCCGTGTGCGGGGTGGAGTGTGGCCCGTGTCCTTCAGGGCAGAAATGTGTTGATGGCCTGTGTGCATCTACGTGCACAGACACATGTGAGTCGTTAGGGTGCACGTGCGGGGTTGTTTGTGGAGAATCGTGCGGTACATGTGCGCATAATGAATGTATATTAAATTGCCACTGTCTCTGTACACCGGAATGTGGGGAGCGAAAGTGTGGCGTGGACGGGTGCGGAGGGATCTGCGGCACCTGCCCTGAAGGTCAAGCGTGCCTGGGCGACGGGCAATGCCACGAGCCTTCGCCCTGTAAGGTGGATGAGTGCCCCGTGCATCCCGGCGCTGGAGAGTGGACGGTATCGTGCAACGCGAAAGACCACTGCGAATACACGCTGGTGGGCGGCGATCCACACGACGTAGAGATCTGGGTCCCAGCGGGCTCCTTTGAAATGGGAGCCCCCGATGGCGATCTTCTGTTCGCCGAAGATGCTCGTCCGAAGCACGTTGTGACCTTTGCGAAGGGCTATTTTGTCGATA
>CAZQHM010000224.1:0-3438 GCA_964593355.1 uncultured Myxococcales bacterium | reverse complement strand
CGTAGATTTCCGGCTTGCCCGTGGCATCCAGCAGGATGGTTGGCGTGGGAAGGGGTGGCGGCTCCGCTTTGAAAACCACCTCCAGCACGTTGGTAAACCGCTTCTTGCCTGCCTCATCTCCCTCTTTGGCTGGCACTCGCTGGGCCCGGAAGTGGAGCCTGGAGAGGTTGGATTTGGGATCCCGGTCGAAGAGTTCGTGGCGCAACACGGGGAGCAATGCGTCCAGGAATTGGAGGGGCAGTGGCTGCTTGAGGTCGTGTGGGTCGAAGTGCAAACTATCGACTATGGAGTCCAGCGACGTGGGGATGGCCCGCAGCGCCTCGTCCAGGCGGATGGGGATGCCCTCGGCTCCCGTCCCCTCAAAGACGGTTTCGTAAGCCTCGGCGAGACGCTGGTGAAGCGCGGCACCGCTGATGGGCTGGGCGACCTTGGTCTCGGCCAGCAGGTAGGCCAGCCCCTCCAGGAAGCAGATGAGCGGCGTCAACCCGGCAGCTTCTTTGTGGTTCTCGATGCACTCCAGGTCTTCCCGAAGCTGCCTCAGCAGCCCCACGAGTTGCCGCACGTCCTGCTCCCGAATGCGCACCTCTTCGATGAACTGACCGAGCACGTCTTCATCGAACACGACCACTTCAAACTGGTCCGCATACTCCTTGACCTTGTGGAGGTACATGGGCTGCTGCACGAAGAAGCTGCGGGTCTCGTCCTGGAACTGGGCGAAGTAGTCGCAGCCATCCCGGTTGTCGCATTCCTTGCACAGGCGCTCGTTGACGTTGATGCGCCGCTCTCGCAGGCGATGCGCCAGTTCCGGGAACGCACAGTTGGCAGGCAGGACCCCGCCGCTTGGAAGATTCGCCTCGCCGTGGCGGCCCTCAATGCGGCGCCAGCGGTGCTTGATGTGCGAGGGGATGTTGTCGAAGAGGTCCAGCCGGGTGGCGACCCAGAGGGTGCGCAGCTCCAGGCCGTCCAGACGGTCAAACACGACCGTGGTCTTTCCGGTGCCGGCCGGGCTCTTCACCAGCAGGGGCGTGATGGGCTTGGTGCCATGGGCTCCAGAGCGGGCCCGGTCAAGGTAGTTCGTGACCTCCAGGGCCATGTCCGCCCGTAGCGCCTCGACTTCGGTGAAGACCTTCCTACCAGCCACGGAATCGGGGGCTTTCGTTTGGCCTCCGGTCATCTTGTGCAGCCGACGAGACGTCGCCGTCTCTCGCATGTGGGCGTGGAGTTCGCAGGTGTCGTTGCACTCGAACCCCATGCGCCGAGCGGTGTGGCAATTGAACTCGTATTGCTCGTGGCGAAACACCGTGGCCACTGCCGTCCGGGTAGAGTTTTCAATTTCCTGTCCGGAAGAGTGGGAGAACGGGGCCAGGATCTTCAAGGCATGTCTCACCAGGAAACCGGCGGACTCCTCGGGCTTGCGACCGATGGCCTTCAAGTAGCAGGCCAGCAGCACGGTGACCTGGTTTCGATTGGCCGTGGCCGGATCCGGAACGCCGACTCGGAAGGCCTCCAGCACGCAGGGAGGGTGCGTCAGCTCCTCAAGGGCCGTGACCATGACGTGCGTCGCCTCGCCCTTGTCGTTGCGCACCACTCGGGGCTGGGACTGCCGTGCTGCAGGAAGGCTCTGGACTCTCTTTGGGTTTGCCACGAACCGCTTGCTGGCTCGGACTTCGGAAGCGGCCAGGGCGTACAAATCTGCCAGATACTCACAACGCCTGTCGGCGACCGCAGGGACGGGCACAGCGGTCTGCGCCAACACCAAGATATGTGGTTCGCCCATTTCCAGGTCGGACCGCTGCAGCGCCACCTTGAACAGCCCGCTCTTCTGGTGCCGAGTGTTGGGAAGTCGAAACTGCCTTCGGTTGGAGTAGATGGCCCAGTCGATGCCGAGGTCCCCGGTCTCTTCCTGGATAAGTTCCGCTAGCCGTCGATTGACCAGGTGGTTGTCCTCAGCCAATGGCTGCGCCATTGCGGTATACGGAATCACCACGTGGAACCCACGGCCGCCCGAGTAGAAGAGCCCATGGGGCACGCCGTACAGGGTGTGCAGAAGTCCAGGAGCCGAAGCACCCGGGGAATCAGGTCACCCAGGCTGGCGCTGGATCCGTTGGCGCCGGCGTCGAAGTCGAAGGCCAGGTCCACGTAGCACGCCTTCGGGATGGAGGCCTCGGCCTCCGCCAACTTCTCCTTGAGGCCCGGAATCTCAGCCCGCTTCTTGGGCACGCGCTCGTTCTGTTCCGCCAGCCACAACCTGTACTCGGACGTCATGGCCTTGAGCCGGGCCTTGGCATACGCCAGCGGATAGCGGTTCAAGGTTGTGTACACATTGAAGCGGTCAAAGATTCGGCAGAAGGCCTCGACGGCGGCGGGGTCGTCCTCAATGGGAATCCAGCGGATCCGGTAGTCGTGGGTGCGCAAGTGCTCCGAGTAGACCTGTGGGATGAGGTACCCCACCTCCTCTCGAGTCCGGTCGGCGAAGTCGGTCCGGCGAATGAACGTCCCCAGTTGCTTCTTCGTGTGGGTATGCCACATATCGCGAACCAGGGTATCTGCTGGCAACTTCAGGAAATGGTCCGCCATCTCCAGAAAGAGTGCGGGGCAGTTGGCAAGGGCTCGGCTCATGCCACTCCTCCCCGAGTCGCTGCCAGAATCGTCTGCCGTTCGTCGACTCGATGGACGCGTGCCGCACGCTGGATGCCCTTGGCATCGCCCAGGATGATGGCCCGCTGCCTGGCCCGAGTGACCGCCGTATAGAAGAGGTTTCTGTGAAGCATGAAGCTATGCGAGGAGTGGACGACGCATAGGGCACAGGGAACTTCCGAGCCTTGGAATTTATGTATAGTACATGCGTAAGACAGAACTACGTTTTGTATCTTCTGCTCATCCAGCTCCACGGGCCCTCGGTCGTCGAAGTCCACGACCCAGTGCTTCTCTTTTGGATCGGACTCCACCACGAATCCGATGTGGCCGTTCATGACGTCGATGCCGTAGTCGTTCTTGATCTGCATGACCTTGTCGCCGGGATAGAGCGGCGGCCGTCGGTTGGGTGGGACAGGGGGAACGTCCCGCCGGAAGAGCTTGCGCTGCAGCACGGACTGGAGGGCCACGTTCAGGTTCTCGACCCCGAGGACGCCGCTGCGTTGGGGGCTCAGCACCTGGACATCCCGGAGCAGGTCGTAGCCCAGTCGCTCTTTGAGCACGGCCTCGTGCAGGTGCAGCAGGTAGTTCAAGGCGTCGTCGGGGTCGTCGTGCTTGGCCTGATGAGGTTTCTTGCCACCAGCAAGCGGTTCAAGGGAGTGGGGGAGGTTCGAGCCCGTGAACTGGTCAAGCGCTTCGGGGAGGACTTCGACAGGGTTGTCGTCGACGAACCTGAGCGACTTTGCCAGGTTCGGGGCATCAGCCACGAGATTGCAGACGGGATCCGGGAAGAGTGGTTGCGGC
>CAZQHM010000223.1:0-3536 GCA_964593355.1 uncultured Myxococcales bacterium | reverse complement strand
GAGACGGCAGCGAAGCGTGTGAAGCAGTGCGCAAGGCGGCCGGGGGATTGGATTCGAGGATTCGGCGGGAAGCTCATTAGGACGCCTGGGTCCTGGTTCCGACATGGCCTTGCTTTCCCTACCCGCCCACAGCCTTCCCGCCGATAAGATATATTATGTCAACTCGTGCGGGTAGAAAGGCACGGGGCTGCCCCGCTGCGGTGATAGTTGTTGGCGTTCAGGGTGCGACGCAGTTTGAGTCATGGAGTTGGGACTTGCTTGGCGCACTCCCCCTTGCCAAGCGCTGCTTGACCGAAACGGTTCGGCCAGCGTGTGCGGTTAGTTCTTGAACAGGAGGGAACCTCGGCTGATGGAGTCGCTTTCGAGCTTGACATCTTGGGCGCCTCAGGCTAAAGAATGCCAGCGTTCTTTGATACTATGGAGAGATGGCCGAGTGGTCGAAGGCGCACGACTGGAAATCGTGTGTGCTCTAATCCGGCACCATGGGTTCGAATCCCATTCTCTCCGCCGGCGTTGTTCCGCAAAGTGAACAACCCTTATGGTAGCCGGGGAACACCCGCAGCAGACAGGCTGGAAAACCCGCCAGGTCCGGAAGGAAGCAACGGTAACTGGTTATTCTGTGTGCGGCCCCGGCTATCACTCAATTTCTACAACTAATTTTGGGAGCCATGATATGGCCGGCAACTACGTGGTTCTGGCTAGGAAGTATCGGCCCCAGACCTTCGAAGACATCGTTGGACAGGCTCACGTAACGGCTACGCTGCAGAAAGCCATCTCGGGGAATCGGGTGCACCATGCCTACCTCTTTTCGGGCATCCGAGGCGTGGGCAAGACCACGGCCGCACGGGTTTTGGCCAAAGCCCTCAACTGTGTTCACGGCCCTACCCCCAACCCTTGCAACGAGTGCCAGCCCTGCGTTGAGATTACTGCGGGCCGGGCCATGGACGTAATTGAAATGGATGCGGCATCCAACCGTGGCATCGATGACATTCGAGAGCTGCGGGACGGGGTGCGCTATTCCACCAATCGAGACCGCTTCAGGGTGCTCATAATCGACGAAGTCCACATGCTGACCGAGGCCGCTTTCAACGCTCTGTTGAAGACATTGGAGGAACCGCCCGCACACGTCCGCTTCATCCTTGCTACCACAGACCCGCAGAAGGTTCCTGCGACGATTCTCTCCCGCTGCCAGCGGTTTGATTTCCGCAGGGTGTCGGCAGGGGACATGGTGGCCCATCTCGCTTCCATATGCCGCCAGGAGGGCATCCAGGCCGAAGAGGGGGCTCTGGCTGTTGTCGTGAGGCAGACCACGGGTAGTGTGAGAGACTGCCTCAGTTTGCTTGACCAGTTGCTTGCTGGCGTTGACGGGAAGCTGACCGAAGCATACGCACGAGAGCTGCTTGGAATTGCGGACGGTGCCCGAGTGCTGGATACCATACGGGCTATGCTTGACGGCAATACCGGAGCAGCGCTTCGCTCGCTTCGCAGCGTCTACGTGAGTGGACTGGACATTCAGGTCTTCATGGGTGAGTTGCTGCAGAAGCTGCGTGACCTGATGGTCTACAAGGCCGTGGGCCGAAACAATGAAGTCCTGGACGCTACTGACGGTGAGTTCGCAGAGCTCGATGCTGCGACCAGCGGTCGCTCGCTAGTGGATATGCACTTCTACTTTCAGATCTTTCTGCGGGCAATGGAGGAGATCACCCGGAGTGAGTACCCTCTCTTCGCAGCGGAGGAGGCTCTTGTCAGGGTTGCCAGCGCCGGCTCCGTTGCTGACATTGGGAAACTTCTCGAGCGGATAGAGGGCCTGAGCGCCTCTGGTATCAGGGACGTACCGTTGGCCCCCCGCCCTACCCCACCGCAAGCCTTGGATTTGGCGCCACCACCAGTGAAGGAAGCGTTAGAGGGCAGCAATGAGGGGGCGAAAGCAACTCAAGTCGCTCCACAGGTAGCTGCCGCAGAAGCAGAGGCGGAGCGGCCAACGAGGTCTTCTCCTCCAGAAAAAACGACGGCGGCCCCAGCGGCTGATATCTCCCCCAGCAGCCTCGTTGAGCGGGAGGAGTCCGTTCAGGTTGATGCTGGGCTCGGCGGTCCGGAAATTGCGCTCCCGGGCGTTGTTGAGGAGCCAGCGGTAGACGCCGGTGCTTCGAGCACCGGTGCGTCGCCTCTCTCTTCGGCGCCATCGCGTTCAGAGCAAGCTGACAAGGTCGCCGATGCCGGCCGCGGGTTGGCGGGGAATTGGGACAATAGCAACGCTTCGGACGACGACTACTTCGGGAATGATTATTCGGCTAAGGCGGTCGTAGCAGCGAGCCCTTCGGGAGAGGATCTTCTGGCTCTATGCATTGAGAGTAGAGGGGGCTTTCCTGAGTTCTGGGCGGCATTTGCGGCCGATCTGGTTGAGCGTAAAGACCCGCTCACTTCCAGAATCGTTGAGGAGTCTCTCCTGGGTGGTTTCGCAGGGCGGGGCTGTTTGAGAGTCAGAGTTCCCAAGGGGCTGTCGGGGCTGTTGAAGTTGGAGGAGATTGAGGCCCATTTGGCGCAATTCGCCGGGTGTGCAGTGAGGGTGGTCATTGCGGAGGAATCGGCCCACGAGTTGGATGGCTCACTGGCCTCCCAGAGGCGCTCCAAGAATGCCAGTGTAGCCCAGGAGAGGACAGCAGAGCTCAAGAGCCAGGAGAAGGTTGTGGAGAGTCTCTCCCTTTTTGGTGCGACCATTCGTGCGGTAATCCCTGACGTCTCCGATTTAAAGTAGGTCTTTGGACGTGGCCGACTACTACCCACCGTCGTTGAAGCGGTTTATCTCGTTGCTGGCTCGGTTGCCGGGTGTTGGAAAGCGCTCTGCGGAGCGAGCCGCTATTGAACTTGTGGCGTATCCTGACCGGTTGACCGAGCTTGGGCTTGCTTTAGGTGAGTTATCTGAAGAGGTCGGCATTTGTCGTCGCTGTCGTGGCCTTTCGCAGGCCGACGAAGTCTGTTCCATTTGCGCCGACGCCCGGCGCGATGGTGCCTTGATTTGCGTAGTGGAGGGCATCCCAGACCTTGTGGCCATGGAACGGTCGGGGCTCTACACCGGGCGATACTTTGTGCTCCATCGTTTGCTTTCGCCGCTCAAGGGCATTGGTCCGCAAGAGATCAACAGCGACTTGCTGGAGGCTCAGGTGAAGGAAGGCGTTGCCAGGGAGGTTGTGCTTGCAACCCCAATGAACGCCGACGGCGAGACCACCGCTACCTACCTGAGACGGTTGCTGGCCCCCTACCCTGTCCGTGTCTCTCGATTGGCAACGGGGGTTCCTGTGGGCGGCACTCTGGAGTATCTGGACGGGGTGACTCTTTCCAGGGCCTTGGCTGATCGTAAGGAATTTGAACCAGTCACATGAGTTATTAGCCTGGCCCGGTTGACCCGTTTGGGTGCAGCACTATACTGCCAGCGAGGGTCGGGAGCAGATATGTTAAGCGGGTCCTGGTTTCCAGTTGAGACCACACGGGAGCAGCGGCGACGCTGGCAGCTATCGGTGCTGCTGGGTGTTTTGCTG
>CAZQHM010000222.1:0-3573 GCA_964593355.1 uncultured Myxococcales bacterium | reverse complement strand
AGGGATTGGGCACCGGATCGGCGTTTCCACGCGGCGAGGACGTCGGCACTTCTCGCTATGAACAGGACCTGGCTGTATTGAAGAAGGCTGCTGCCAAGCCCCCAAAGGCTTGGTAGCGTGTGGAAACAGAGTGGTCCTACTTCTGGTGTGTGAGGAGTTACCATGGCAAGCCCTGAGCAAGACGGCTCCGTGTATGCGTCGTCCAGCACACTCTTTGGAGCAGGTCTCGGCGTAAAACTGATTCGTGGAGGCCTATCGTCCGTCGTCTCCTCCATTTGGGCAACAACGGGAACATCCGCTACCGGCCCACTTGTGTCATTCATGCTCGGTCAGGCCGACTCCAACATCTACAAAACTGTCCGTGGCATTCTGAACGTGGTCGGAAAGGGCGTTGCCAATGGTCTCAGCTATGCCGAGGGCATCTTGGAGCTCAGCGATGGTACGAACCGGAAATGGGATATTTCAACCTTGACCATGCGTGGCACCCCCGTCCTTCACTTCGATGCTGCAAAGGCCTACCTGAGCATCGGTTCGGCAATAAAAGAGGGGGATCTGTCGATCATTAATGGACTTTCCGGCAGCCCTGACGCTCCACGTGTCGCAAGAATATGGCTGACGGGTCAGACCAGCACGGCGAAGGAGAAGCTCGGCCACATTAACGTGATGGACGACAACGGGGTGCTTCGGATCGTGTTGAACGGGAACGAACCGGCCTTGGAACTCCGCGATGCAAAGGGAAAGGCAACTGTTCGGCTGGATGGGGCACAGGGGGATATTCTCTTAACCGGGGGGGACTGTGCCGAGCTATTCGTGGCCCGCTGCGCCGGCCTGCTAGCAGGTGAGGTTGTGTGTGCAAGCGAGGAAGAACCCGGAAGCGTAGTCCAGAGTTGCCGGCCCTATGACACCAAAGTCCTAGGGGTCGTGTGCGGGGCCGGGGACCTCAAGCCCGGAGTTCTGCTCGGAGGAAGCAATTTGGGGAAGAATCGACCTACGGTGCCTGTGGCTTTGGCCGGAAGAGTCCATTGCAGGGCCGAGGCGAACACCAGGCCCATCAGGGTCGGGGACTTCCTCACCACGTCGTCGGTGCCCGGGCTTGCCATGTCGGCACGGGGGAGGCGAGCGAATGGGGCCATTCTTGGCAAGGCGCTGTCCCCTCTTGAGAATGGGGAGGGGCTGGTACAGACCATGATCATGTTGCGTTAGATAAGTTTGTGCGGAGGTAAGCATGGATTTCAATTTCACCGCCCCCGGGGCGCTCTTCGGAGACAAACCTCAGACCCGCAGTCTCTCCGAGGAATTTGCCAGGATGGGATACCATCCACCATTCTCAATTGCGAACCTGAAGAAGGCGCTTGTGGCACGTTTCAAGGCTGATTTGGATGAGGCCGGTTTGAATGGGTCGCTAATACCAGACGGATATATCGCAACACCATCGTTGTCTGCCCCCGGTTTCTCGATGCGGTCGCTGATTGGTGGGTGGCAGCAGCCGGGAATCGAAAGATGGACGGAACGGCGCATAGCTAACACAGGGGAGGAGGCGTGGGAATCGCAGGGCGTGACGCACAGTTCAGAACGGTGGTATTTCACACAAAAGAACGAAATATTCACACGGCACCTGCCTTTGCATCCAGATGGTACCACTGACAGAACAGTGCCATGGCGTTACGATCCGCTAGAGCCTGAGTACTCTGACTGTTTGCTTAAATCCTGGAAGGATATGAATAGCAAGGATGTGTTTGGAATACAGTATGATCATTTCGGCGCACCTTGTTACTTCGAGGATGGGGTCTTTTTGCCACTTGAACCGGTAGATAAGAATAGTAATCCTGCGCTTCTTGTGCGATACAACAAATCTTTAACGGATTACTCCCTGGTCCCGCTAGCGTTTTTTAACCCGTTCATTGGGAAATACCAGGCACAAGGGCAATCGGGGTGGGTCGCCATTAATGCGGTTGATAGATGTATTTACACGTCATCAGAATGCACACGAATTTCTGGGCTTGGAGGTGCGGGCTACCAGCACATAATTCTCGTGTATGATCTGGACTCGTCTGTACACCTACAAAGGGCGGATCTTAGGGAGAAAGACTGGAAGTGGTACGACAAGATTGGGTATGTTCCTTCAATTCCCCGGTTTCTGGGGTTCTTTCCGGCGGCTTCCTTCAGAAGTCATTACGAGGACAAGGCTTGGGCCGATCTAGACAATCCCCAATCGTTTGGGCAGCAGATATTGCCTCACGGTCATTACAGAAGCCCGAAGTTCCCTCTTGACAATATCTGTGGTGGTGTTTTTGATGGTGAAGGCAGATTATTCCTGTCTATTGGAGAGAATATCAGTGGAGGTTCATCTGACGGCCGCATATTATGTTATTCGGCCTATGATGGTTCTCCCCTTGGCTGCAGGGTCAGTGGTACTCTGTGCAGTGCCAGTGGGTTCGCCGGTTGTGAGGCCGAGGGGCTCACAATTTGGGATGGGGAGATATTTCTGGTCACCCTGCATAACGGGGGGGACTACTCGGATATGATGAATCTTCATGTGTACAGCCCCCCGGGGACTGACCCATGGACCGGGCGTTGAAGGGGGGGCAGATGAACAGGACCACAGTGCGTCCGGTTCGGATGGCGTGGGTGCCACTGATGGGGAGGAGTGGGTTGCTCACTTGGTTTGGCTTCATTGGCCTGGCCCTTGTTACGCCGTTCGGGACATCCGGGGCAGAGGAACGGAGTGCGGAGAGAGGTGGACCGTGGTTCGTGGCGGTCTCTGGCGGAGTCGCTGCCGTCAACAGGGGAGGAGGCCTTGGCAGTGATGTGGGGCTTTCTCTCGCTGGCCTCGGGGTGGAGGGCTCGTTAGGGCTGTATGTCGTTCCGTCAATGGCCGTGACCCTTGGTGCCCACCTCCGGGAGACTCCGCTGGGGTCTCCTGGGCTCGACGCTGGGGGAGGGTACCGGGGCGTAACGGCCGGCGTTCTTGGCGATCTGGGGGCTGGCCTGCTCTTGCACGGGCTGTTAGGTTTTGGCACGGTTGATCACTGGGTGTCTGGGGATCTGGGGTGTTTTTTCAAGGCAACGGCCTTTCCTTCATTGACCATCGGCATCGACAAGATGTGGGAAGTCTCGCACGGCTATTGGCTGGGGATCGGTGCGTCGGCTGCCTATTCTCATTGGGGTGACTTCTGGGCCGAGTCTTCCTGCTTGGGTGCGTACGACTCAGAGGCCGGTCATCATCAGATAGAATTATTTCTACATGTCCGTGCGTCTCTCGATTTCAGTTTGTGGTAAGTACATGGCAGTGCGAGTGCCAGCGATGCTCGGTCAATCTTCTTTTGACCCGGTCCTGTGCCAAGACTGAAGCGGGGCCCAGCCAACCTACGAGGGCAACTCCGACTGCATGGCCAATACTTAGGTCAAGCTGTCTGCGGTGGAATCCAGAAAGTACTTCCTGACCTCTAGTGTGGGAATAGAGTGACCGTTCAAGAGTGACCGTTCAAGATGGCGCGTGGTGCCATGGGCAGACCCTCGGTGGCAGACTGTTCGCTGCAAGTTAGCCCAAGACGAGGGGGTGCCGAGATGCAG
>CAZQHM010000221.1:0-3636 GCA_964593355.1 uncultured Myxococcales bacterium | reverse complement strand
CCGAGGCCATCAGGTTGGGCCACACCGCCTTCAACGCTACCTTCTGGCCCGTGTAAGTGTGCTCCGCCAGAAAGACCTCGCCCATCCCGCCTTTGCCAAGCAGTTGTTTCAGTTCGTAACGGTTAATGACCACGCCCGGAGCCAGCCGCTTGTAGTTCCCTTCGTCCCCCCGGGAGGTCCCCGGACTACTGCCAGACCCCGAGCCCCGGCCAGCTCCAGACGTCACACTGCTGGCCACCTGACCGCTGCCGTCCAACATCATCTGGCAGTGTTTGCATCGAATGGCTATGGCCCTGATCTCTTCCCCGCAGTACGGGCACAGCTTCATCTCCGACGTGGACATCACGCTACCTCAAGCCAAGTCCTTCCACCGCACCAAACGTGCCTTGTGAGTGACAAGCGCCGTATACCACACCTTGGGGCCCGTTACTACCGGGTTTCGGTTCAGAAATCGGAGCTAGTTCATCCTGGCTTCGCACTGCTTGATGTAAGTCCAAAGCCTCTGCTGCCATCGAACGAGATGCCACCCTCGGCTGGAACATTCCCCGGCCACCGGATAGAGGGTGATGGGGGAATGACCTCGTGACGTGGAATTGCGCTTTTTCTCACACGTCCAGCAAGTTATGATGCCCGTTGTTCATCGCCAGACGAGCAGTCGTGGCGGGGGTGTCCGTACCCCCATGGAGCATGATGATAGTGAGGTTACGTGATGGATATGGGGAACACGAAGGCCTGTCCGTTTTGCGACGAGGTGATTAGAGTCAATGCGATAAAGTGCAAGCACTGCGGTTCTTTGCTTGCTCCCGACGCAAAGGGTACGCCCGTTGCACTTGCTGCCGGGGGGACCGCCACATCCGGCTCCGTGCCTCGCTGGATGCTTGGAGGGGAGGCGCTTCCAACAGGAACGGAGGTTCAAAACTACAGGGTGGTATCGCTACTGGGAGCCGGCGGAATGGGGGAAGTGTACCTAGCTGAACACACCTACACGGGGCAAAGGGTAGCCATGAAGGCAATTCGCCCCGGGCTGATGTCGGACCAAAGTGTTCGGCGCCGCTTCCTGGAGGAAGGCCGAGTGATGGCGGCCCTTCGGCACCCGAACGTCGTGCAACTCCACAACTTCTTTGAGGAGGCCGGCCGGTTCTTTCTGGTGATGGAGTATGTGGAGGGACGTTCACTCGACACTGAACTGGAAGAGTGCCGGCGCTCGGGAACCAAGCTCCCGATTCAGCGTGCGCTGGAGGTAGCTCGTGGCTTCCTGGCAGGATTGGGGCACGCTCACACCCAGAGTCCGGCCATCGTGCACCGCGATATCAAGCCCGGAAATGTTCTGGTGGGTCCCGCTGGCCGAGTCCTGGTAACAGACTTTGGCATCGCCAAGGCCCTGGGACGGGAGAGACTCACTCGCACCCAGGGCGTTGTGGGTACCTACGAGTACATGAGTCCGGAGCAGGTAGTGGGTGGTGAGGTCAGCCCGGCCACAGATGTGTATGCAGCGGGAATCGTGCTTTATGAATTGATAGCCGGCCAAGTGCCGTTCCAGCAGAAGAACGACACCGGCCTGGACGTAATGATTGCGCACCGCGAAGCGATACCAATGCCCTTGGTACGATTGCGTCCAGAGTGCCCTGAATGGCTATGGCTGGTGGTGAGCCGAGCCCTGTCCAAGTCCCCGGGGCATCGCTACCGTGACGCCGTCGAGATGCTGCAAGCGCTGGAGGGCGGGGCAAAGGCCAAGCTGCCGGAGCGACTGATGCAACCTGCGCCGACACCACCAACGGCGATCGCTGCAGCAGAGAGTTCCAACGGGACACGTTTCGGGTGGGTTTGGGGCGGCTTGGCGATGGTGGTGGCGCTAGGAGCTGCATTCGCCATATTTCCCGGACTGGTGAAATATGGGCACTATATGGGCATGGCCGCTGCGGGTGCGTGGTGGCTCTGCAGGCGGGACAAGGTCGGCTAAACCAAACACCATCATCATCTCAATAAGACCTCGCCCGTATAGTACGCCGGACCACTCAGTACCATAAAGTGCAACGCCAATTCAACCGATTCGAGGTGTGATTTTCCGACTTCCGCCGAGTTGCTGTTCTTTGGAGGCTTGCAAGAGCGCATCGGCGGCCGCATCGGTGAAGAGGGGGATGTGCACGCCGGCCCGATTGAGCTGATGGGCGATTTGGGCTGCGACCTCGGAGCGTTTGATGCCGTCCTGGTGCTATCGGACCAGAAGCCGCTTGGAGAAGGCCTCGTGGGCAGAGAAGGCAATCTTGCGCCGGAATTCGGTCTGACCGATGAGGAGGATGGCAATCAGGTTTGCGGAGTCCATGTCAAAGCAAAGTTGGTGAGGATGCGGATCTCGTCGAGGGTCTCGGTACGCAAAGCCCCGTTCGCCCACGGACCATAAGGCAATCCCCATACGTACACACACAGAAACCCGGCGACCAAGTGCAAACAGGTTCTTGCCCCCACCGAGGCGCTGCGCCACGACTGCGCCGATGCTTTGCTACGGGGGGGGGAAAGAAGCATATTCATTACTTCGCCACCTATTAGCCCATGGCGAGGGGCCATCTGACAAGTTATTTAACACATCTAACACAATTCTTATCGCTAATCTCACTTGCCTTTATGCGCCTACTGTGGTAAAATACGCGCCATGCATGGCCTGCCTCATCCTCCACAGGAGAGGATGACCAATAGAAACAGGCTTCACCAACAAGTTTACCAGGCAAATTACCCCTACGACCGCTCTCGCCGTCCGGGGCAGAACACCCGAGGCACGACCTGTCCCAGCACGAAGATGCAAGGCAGCCGCTTTCTACCTTACAACTACCCCCGCGCCCGGTGGCGGGGCAGTCGATGATAAGGGTTCTGAGCTCTCCGATCGTTGGCAGGCGCCAACCACCAGCCGACAGGCCGAGGGTCTCGCAGTGCGATTTCGCACTCTCCCAGTCCATCCTCCCGCCGGTGGGAACGATTTGCCACGCCAGGCCCGTTGCTGAGTCTGTCCAAATGCCCAGCTCCGTCTCGGCCAACTCCCGCGCCCCGTCCGTTCGGCCCTCAGTACCCATCAACGACACTGCGCTTTGCTCGCGATCACCCGGTGCCTGGGTAAGCTCCAGCTCGGAATCGCATTGCCTGGCTTCCAGCCCGGGCTGAGCGAACCGCCAGACCACGAGTAGCAATATGGCGAACCCAACGACGGCCCCAACGGCCCAGGGCCATTTGCTCCGCAGGGCGTGGTCCGCAGGCAGCGCAGATCCCGCCTGCGGTGCCGGGTCTCTCTCGGCACCTGGCCCGGCTTTGGGGGCATCTAACATCGGGAGAGCCCCCAACATCTCCCCCGCATTGGCGAACCGATCCCTCGGCTCTTTGGCCAACGCTTTCTCCACCCACCCAACCAACCACCCCGGACAGTCGGGGCGGCGGTCCTGGATCGGTGGCGGAGCTTTGTACTTATGCCCCTCCATCGCTTCGTAGCCGCTGTCCGACGTTTGGGGAAACGGCACGCTGCCGGTCAGCAACTCGTACGCCACAATCCCCACCGCATACACATCCGTCGCCGGAGTTATCCCCTGCCCCGTAACCTGCTCGGGGCTCATGTACTCGTAGGTGCCCACAACTCCTGCCGTCTTTGTCAGA
>CAZQHM010000220.1:0-3638 GCA_964593355.1 uncultured Myxococcales bacterium | reverse complement strand
CCACTGTTGAAAGTGGAGGTACTTGTGGTCGACATCAGTAAACAGGTGCAGTACTGGAGGGCAGGCGCCAGCGAGGATCTGGACACGTCCCGGCTGCTGATACATTCCGACAAGTTGTTGCCCGGCCTGTTCTTCCTTCATCTGGCCACAGAGAAAATGATCAAAGGACTATACTGCCGAGGAACTGGTGAACTGGCACCCCGAACACATGACCTTCCTCGACTTATAGAACTCGCTGGAATTGAAGTCAGCAATGATCAGCGAGACCTTCTTGCCATCTTAACTCGGTATAATCTGGAGGGCAGGTACCCGATGGAGCATCCATCCTGCCCACCTAAACACATTATATTATCTTACTGGCATGATATTGCGGAGATGTTGCGATGGTTCGTAACGAAATTATAGAGGTGCTTCGACGCTACTTCGTGGCGTTGGAGTCAGTCGGCATTCAGGTCGGTTTCGGGGTCTTGTTTGGTTCTCATGCCAGAGGCGAATCAACGGGTTCCAGTGACATCGATGTGATTGTGGTTTCAAGTGTCTTTGACAATGATCGTGGTTATGAACCCGTTGATCGCCTCTGGATCACAAAGGCAGCAATTGACCACCGTATAGAGCCAGTTCCATGTGGACTCAAAGAGTGGGAATCGGATGACTCTCGAGCAATTGTGGAAATCGCTCGGCGGGAAGGCATGAGAATTGATGTGGCAGTGTAGTTCAACTCCGCCTGAACCTGTTCGTCACTTGAAATAACACACGGTCATTTTCTTGGAGACCACACAGAGCCCCAGAGGGGCGGCGCTTCAATAGCCCAGGCCGGAGGCGACGGCAACGCCGGCGCCGGAGCCCTGGGACCTTCCAACCCCAACGCCACGGTGATACGCCCCCCCCGTCCAACCTCAACGCCACGGTGGCACGCACGAGCGGGGACGGGTGACACGCCAATACATATAAATAAGCGGGAAAGACACCAGAAAGAACAGTCAGAAAATCACTGGGACACCCGAAGGCAACGAACCCCGACGTCGCTGCCCCCGTAGCCGGGGGCGAACCTGTCGCGACCAGAAGCCCGCAGGGTCGAAGTGACATTGTTGAGCCACGAACCGCCCCGCAACACCCGCCCGGATGATTCCGGCGTTGAGGTCCATTCCCAAACGTTGCCACTCATATCGCACGTGCCGCTGACGCTGTTTCCGGCGGTTTTCGAGCAGACCGGCCAGGTGCTGTCTTTGCCACAACCATCGGTGTTGCTGCCGTCCTCCCAGATGGCGCGGTCGCAGGTTACCTCGGTATCACCCCAGGGATACTGCCGGGAGCCACCGTTGCTTGCCTCGGCGTACCACTCGTCCTCCGTGGGAAGACGACCACCAACCCAGGCGCAGAACTGCGTGGCACCGTCCCAGTTGAGACAGTTCATGGGATGATCGTCACGGTCAGCGTGGCCCCAGTTGCATCTGTCCCGGTCACTCTTCGTGTAGTGGTTCTCCTTGCCACACGCCCTGGCTTCTACGCAGGCACGGTATTGGGAGACCGTGGTCTCTGTCTTGGCGAAATAGAGCTTGGCCCGCTTGCTGTAGACCCACTCCAGGCCCACAGGGCTCTTGAGCGCTGAGCCATCGGGGCATGGCTCAACTACGGAATCATCAGCAGCGGTCAACGTCGTGCCCTTAACCACCACCTCATCCCTAACACCACCACCGGTAGCCACAGGCTCTTCCGACATGCCAGGCCGCAAAGGCTCGGCACCAAGCAACGAAATGGCCAACGCCGCTACCAGTGATACGCCACTCAACATCAACCTCCGAAATAGCCCCTTGTCGTTGTGGTGGTTGTATTACATCCAGACGGATGTTGCAACGCAATTGCGGCCCCCATCAACCCCACCCCCACCCTCACGACCACCACCAGCACCACCGCCATTCGAACCACCGCCACAGTTCAATGACCACGGAGAGAAGAACATCTCCATTTCAACCGCCCCGACGACACAGAGACGTGGCGCTGGATTGGTGCGAGCCTTGAGTGATTAGGCTGCGACCACTTCCCGCTTGCATGCTTTCCGTGAAAGCGATAAAACCAATTAGGAGGGGCAATGATTCTCTCGTTCGGAGACGCTTTGACAGAGGATCTTTTTCTCGGCAACTCGACGGCCAGGAGCATACTATGCATGAGTACAACCGCATTCCGACGCACCCCGGCGAGGTACTGCTTCTGGAGTTCCTTCAGCCACTGGGCTTGACCCAGGTAGCTTTGGCATCACACCTTCAGATCCCGGTTCAGCGGATTAATGAGTTAGTCAAAGGCAAACGAGGGGTAACCCCAGAGACGGCCTGGCTGCTCTCCCAGGCCTTCGCTACCACCCCCGAGTTCTGGTTGAACCTTCAATCCAACTACGACCTGGCCCGAACTCGACCCACGAGGGTGATACCTCGCCTTACTTCGGTATCCAATTGAATCTGGAACGGTGGCGGTGGCAAATCCCCTCTCCCGCCCCGGGAGAGGGACAGGGTGAGGGCAAATCCCCCCCTTGACTGCGGTACCATAGTGGTACCATAATAGTACCGTTGATAGGGCGCTGTGGTATTGAGCCGCGCCAGGCAGAACTGTAGCGGAGGTCAAGATGGCCAGCCTGCATTTGAAGAATGTCCCGGAGCATCTGCACGCCAGACTAGCTATTCGCGCTCGGCGGAACCGGCGCAGTCTTAATGGTGAGATTCTTATGATTCTGGATGAGGTGCTTGGCAGGGCCGAGCTTGATGAGGCCGGTGTGGAAGCACGCATCTCACAGCTTGCCCGATGCCGTGGAGGCTTCTCGGGCCCCTTGAGCCAAGGCGAGATTGGGCAGGCCATCGATGAGGGGCGCCCATGATCGTAGTGGATACGAACCTGTTGGCCGCTTTGGTCATGCCCTCGCCCAACTCCGGGGTGGCCGAGGCGGTGTATCGGAGGGATCAGCAGTGGAACGCTCCGGTGCTGGTCTTTTCTGAACTGCGGAACGTGGCTATGGCCTACTTCCGAAAGGCACTGGCCACCCAAGAGGCCCTGCTGGCGGCCATTTCTGCTGCAAGAGAGATTGTGCCAAACGAGATGCTCCACCTCCCGCCCGACCAGGCCGTTCTGGCGCTGGCGTCTGGCTCCTCTTGCAGTGCGTACGATTGTGAGTTTGTGGCAGTGGCCCGGAAGTTGGGGGTTCCCCTGCTGACCTGGGACAAGCAGCTTCTGGCCGCCTTTCCATCGACCTGCCAAACCCCTGATCGGTGGCTGGAGACCTGCTGAATGCCCAGCCGCAACGCCACGGTGACACGTTCACGACCGACCCCAACTCGGCAGGTTGTGTCAAGATCTACCACGCCATGAAGGATTTTGGCAGAGGGCATGCTTCCGGCCTAATGTGACTGGAGGTAGGAGCTTCATGGATGCCTATCGCAATAGAGACATCGGAAAATACATGCAACGGGCTTTGCGCTCCATGCCCGTGGTCGTGCTGACCGGCATGCGGCAGGTTGGCAAGACAACGTTGGCGACACCACCATTGTCGTGGTCAGGGGCGTCCCCGTCCTACAATGCCCAAACTGCCCCGATTACATGATTGCCGACCACGCCATGGCCAGAATCGAGTCGCTGCTGGAGAACCGAAACCA
>CAZQHM010000219.1:0-3783 GCA_964593355.1 uncultured Myxococcales bacterium | reverse complement strand
ACACCGCTGGGCCGCATCACGAGCACAAACCTAAGTCAAGAGCATCCTCCACCGAACGGATACGATGGATTATTGCGGAGCACGTCGGATGGATAATTGCGGAACAAGCGCCCAGACGCGTTGTTACGGACCACGGGCGTAGACACGACACTCAGAACGACCATCCCAGCTGCACGGCCCCTAGCTTCCAGAGGTACTCGGCATCTTCAAAAAACTGGCGGGATATCCAGTCCGATTCAGAGTAGAACCAGAACGTAGGGGTCACCCCAATTCGTAGAAGAATGCCACTACGGAATTCGTAGAAGATGCCCGCCCCCAGGCCAGCTCCCCACCACAGGTGGGGTCCACAGCGCTCTGCCCCGGGGGCGTCGCAGTAGTGGTCCGTAACCGGAGGGTCCATACCGGCGGCAACCAGTACCAGATTCAGGACCAGAGCCGATGACCCAGAAGACCATGCCCAGTAGGTGACGCCAACATCAGCGTGCAGCCCCTCATACCTGTCCACAGAGACATATCCAACTCCCCCTTTCACTGCGACGTCATCGAATGCGGCTATCTCAACATGCAACGCCCAGAAAGAGGCGCTCCTTCCCAGCAGCTCAAGATAGGCCGCGTTGTGCTCGCTGCTAGGCGGAAGGGGTTGACCGGGTTGACTCCTATCTACCGAGCTCGCCGCTGCTTCCGCCGGCGCACCGTGGCCCCAGCCTCCGGCCGACACGACCAGCGTCAGCACCGTGATAGTACCGATCCTGAACTGCCGTGCCGCACAGGTACTTGGAGTCATGTGTAGCTCTCACGTTACGAACGGGCCAAGTTTCATCCTCTTCAACCACACGAAGTCCGGGGTTCCCGCTTCCCACTCCCACACAGTGGCACAGACAAACGTCTCCCCCGCGCCAAGCTGCGGTACAGCGTATGCGGCCTTCGCTCCGTAGAGACACACGCCCTCGCATTCCTGCTGGTCCGAGCCCTCCCTGTCCACCCCGATGACGTCGAGCAGCGCTCCGCTCAGCATCGAGAACCGCCACACACCGTGCTTATCCGGAACGTCGCTGTTGTTATGGACGTCATTAACCAAATATAGACATCCATCATTAGAGAAACATCCTCCCTGGATGTTCTTCAGGGAAGCTCCGAGCTCAACGGATCGCAGGAACTTGAAGACCCAGATAACCCCGTCACCATCAGTGTCCAGCTCGTCGAATAATGCCTCCGGGATCCGAAGCTGGTCTTTAAGTATATCTTCGTCCATGGCCCAGGCTTTTGAGAGAGGGATCCGGTTGTTTACATCGTACACGTGTAAGAGAATACCTCCATTGGGACCGAGCTTCGGGTCGAACGGCGCGGAGTACAGGAGCCCGTCCCAGGGATTCAAGGCAACCCATGGACAGCCGCACTGTGCGTAGGAAGTCTTCAACTGCACATCTGGCGGGCCGACGAAGTCCACATCCGGCGGGCCGCCAAGGAAGGCTGCGGGATACAGGAGAGGGCTGCTCGCCTCAGGGCACAGTCCGGCCATGTCGTCCCAAAAGGCGAGCACAGTACCGCACCAGTACTTCGTTACGTCTGTCTCCATCGCAGCGAGGACCAGCCCCTCCGCGCCACCAGAGGGGATTGCCAGACCCGGAACGAACCCCTCAAACGCATGCACCCTCGCCCAGTCGATTTCGCCCAGATGCGTGTAATACTTTTTTAGGTTTCCCGGAACAGAGACGCTGCCGAGCGTCTTCCCGATACGCGGCAAGTCAACCGTACTGTCCTTGCACCGCCTGATAGTGCCTGCGGTGTCCTCACCGTGCCCCCTTTGAGAACAGAACCAGTACTTTCCGTTGAATACCAAGCCCTGGTGGTCCTCCAGCCACTTGTCGTCGTCATCGTGGTACTCCTTGCTTGACCACCCCTGATGCACTTCGTAGATACCAGGCCAACCGAATGACTCAGTCCCGGCCAAGGCGAACCGAAGGCTCCCTCGAATGTTCGCTGGAATGAGGGGCGATCGAGGGTAGGAGAGCGCGTCTGTCGGCATTCTGCCTGTGAACCCTATGGAGTCTAGCCGATCCTTCACGCTGATGGCTGCCATTTGCCTCTCCCTCAAGCATCAAGGGGCACGCTAGCTCTGGCGGAACTGAGCAGCGCTTACCTCATGCCGACAAGCATCAGGATTTCCCCCCGTCTCTTCGCCAATGGGTCCAGGGCCTTCCCAACCATGCACCCGACGCGGCTGCCCGGCTGGTCCACTCGCATTGCGTCGCCCGGCGTCGGCGAGTTTGCGAGCAAGTCCCCCACTTCGATCGCTCCATAGGCAGCATCCGCCCTGCAATACACTTTCCCGGCTAGCGCAACGCATATGGCGGACCCTCTCCCCTGGCACCGATGCAGAACCAGTCTGGGTCCCAGCCCGTTTGCTCCGGGCACCACATTGACATGTTCTACCTTTCTCCCCTGACGCATCGCCCGATTATGCCGGACACGGAGTCCGGGAACAAGTGCGATGTTCTAAGGGGTAGAGAGCACCCTGATCCCTCACTGGCGTTGGCCGAGGAGGTGGAGGGGGTCGAGGGGGCTCTGTCGGCGATGGCCAGCGGTATCGTGTTGGGCGAAAGGCAGGAAAGGCCCTCCGGGTTCCCGGCACCAGCAAGGAGTTGAACATGGAACAGAGCATCACACTGAAAGAAGCCGCAGCGCAGTACATCCAGCACCTGACCAACGAGGGCCAGAAGGCCTCCACGCTGGGGACCGCCCGCAGCACGCTGGACCTGCTCATCGAAGAGATGGGCGAGCAGAAGGAGGTCGGGAAGATCCTGACCGTGCACGTCGCCGCATTCCTGAAGAGCGAGGCGGCCACCATGCTCAAGGGCAAACCCAGAGCGGAAGCCAGCGTGCTTCAGACTCGCCGCATCGTCCGGGCCGCGCTGGTCTGGTTCCACGAGCAGGGCTGGCTGGAAGTGCTGCCGCTGCCGAAAGAGGAGAAGAGTTTTTGAAGAGCGGTAAGGGATGGCAGTGGGTCGTTCTGGGCGACGAACTGGACCCGAACAGAGGAGAGCCGGTTGGACGCCTAATCTACTACGTCTTTCGGACCAGCCGAAGCGGCGAGACCCCGATCCAAGTGCTGGGTGGAACCACCGGCATGCTGGTGGTAGATGCTTACTCGGGCTACTGGAAGGTGACGAAACCGGATGGCCGGGCACGCGCAGGATGCCTGGCCCACGCCAGACGGCGCTTCTTTGTGGCACACACCCAGAGTATCACGGAGGCCGACAAGGGTATCGGACTGAATGGACCGATTGCACGAGTGGTTGCTTGACCAGAAAGGGCTACACGGGCCGACCAGTACCCTGGGCAAGGCTGTGCAGTACAGCCTCAACAACTGGGAGGCACAGCCCCTGTTTCTCACCGACCCCCGCCTACCTGGCCCGAGCGCCGTCGAGGGGCCTGGCCCGAGCACCGTCGAGGGGCCTGTCGATAATAATGGAGCCGAAAATTCTCTGCGCACCATCGCCCTCGGACGCAAGAACTATCTGTTCTATTACGACGAGGAGACCGGTCAGAAGCAGGCCGTCATCTACGTCCTGGTGGCCAGTTGCCAAGCCAACGGAGTCAACCCCGAACTCTATCTTGCTGATGTGCTTCGCCGCATCGACAGGACGCCCGACGAGGATCTCGACGCTCTCCTGCCACACCGCTGGGCCGCATCACGAGCACAAACCTAAGTCAAGAGCATCCTCCACCGAGGGATCCGCGCTGTGAGAGAATCCGGCCCGACTTCTTGGCTTTGGGGATCGT
>CAZQHM010000218.1:0-3873 GCA_964593355.1 uncultured Myxococcales bacterium | reverse complement strand
CGCTTCCCGGACTGCTTCCTGTGACCCCGCCCGACACCACGCTGCCGGACATCTGACCGCTGCCGTCTAACATCGATTGGCAATAGCGGCATTTCACCGCCACAGCCCGGATTTCCTCTCCGCAGTAGGGGCACTCTTTCGTTTCCGACGTGGACATGTGGCTTCATCTCCCTTCCAGTACTGCAATCACCAGCTGAGCCCCCTTGACATATCACTTTCCACTTCCGCCTTCCAGCCGGATTCGGAGGCGAGGTGTCCTGATGTATTACAATCGAGGCCTATTCCCCTGCGTGAGGAGCTCAATCATCAAGCTTCGTCTTCATGTCTCCACGCCTTTCGAGGCACCCCCCCGAATTCACGACTGCCGGAAACATTGAACAATGGCGCTAGCTGAACAAGAACGGGATAGGGGAATGCGTAGACTGATTTCTTGGACGTTCAGGGGCAGAAGGGACAACTACTGCACCGCAGCCTCCTGCAGTGTCGACATGTTACATCAAATCCACCGCCAGATTTTGGGCGGACTGTCAGGGACTCCGCCACAGATTCGCATGCGGCGTCAGGACATCCCAGGCTTTCCCAAGACAGCGAATTCTCATAGTGGATGCGCCCTTCGGCCAGCGCATCCCTCCGGAATCCTCTCCCCAAAGCCCATTTCGCTAGGCACAGCGATTCCGTATAGTCACCGTTCTTTCGTATCGACCTTATGGCTTTTTGGGCTTCTTCGCTTGAAGATGCCGTGTAATGGCCCGACGGACAGTTGAGGGCTTCCTGGGTGCAGGGCTTGGCTCGCTTCCTGCGCTCCGCTTCCTCCTGTATCCGGCGCGCCGCAGCGGCCGCTTCGGCCTGCCTGAGTTCCGATTCCTTCCGCCGCAGGCGCTCCGTAGCCTCCTGAGCCTCGGCAGCCTTTCTTGCGAGATCGTCCGCCCGCTGCCTATCAAGCGCTGCCCTCTCCTGCGCCTCGCGGGCCGCTGCCTCGGCCGCATCCCTCTCCTGCGTCGCCTTGGCCTCTTTCTCTTTCGCCGCTTCGGCCGCCTTGAGAGCATCAGCGGCCCTCTTCGATTCCTCCGCAGCCTTCGCTTGCGCCTCCAGTTCCCGGGACCTTGCAGCCGCACCTTCATCCGCAATTGAAGACGGTTGGGCCGCAACGGGCGTGGTCCCTACGTTTCCTACGTTGTGGGCACTGCTGCGAGTTCCTTCATCCGCTGGGTCCGAAAACAGATAGACCAACGCAGCAACCACGCCAACGGCAAGAAGGCTCCCTACGGCCCAACCACGCCTGCGGCCTCGACTACTAACTGCCACGGCACGGTTGGGCGGCAACACCGGCACGGCCCCAGGCTGGGTACCGCCCATCCATTCACGAGTCCCACCAGAGACCCCCGCCGGCAGTGGCTCGCCACCCCGCCTAAGTGCAGCGAGCATTGCGGCCGCATCCCGATAGCGCGCTTCGGGCGATTTCGCCAGCGCCCGGTCCACCCAGCCCGACAGCGCTGCCGGGCAATCGCCACGAGCGGCCTGGGCCGGTGACGGACGCCAGTTCTTATGCCCCTCCATGGCGTCGAAACCAGACTCGTCCCTTTGCGGAAACGGCACGTCTCCTGTCAGAAGCTCGTAGGCCAGGATCCCCACGGCGTATACATCCGTCGCCGGCGAAATGCCATGCCCAGAGACCTGCTCAGGGCTCATATATTCGTAGGTGCCCACTACTCCGGCGGTCCGAGTGATCTTTTCGCCTTCGGCCACCTTGGCGATGCCGAAATCCATCAACACCACACGACCGTCCTTCGCAAGCATCACGTTCGACGGCTTGATGTCTCGGTGCACCACATATGGCCTCTGGGCATGGGCGTGCGAGAGCCCACTCAGCACACCATCCAGAATTCGTTTGGCTTCTACAATTGCTACCCTGCTGCCGCCGTCCATCGTAGCCTTCAGATACGCCGAAAGCGTCTCGCCCTCCACATACTCCATCACCAGAAAGAAGCGCCCGTCTTCCTCGAAGAAGTCGGTCAGCCCGACGATATTCGGGTGCTGCAATTGCGCAAGCACCCTGCCCTCCTGCAGGAACCGCTTTCTGGGACCCTCGCTGTCCATCAGGTTCTGCCATACCGCCTTCAGAGCAACCCTCTGGCCCGTGTAGCGGTGCTCGGCCAGAAACACTTCGCCCATGCCACCTTTGCCCAACAGTTCCTTTAGCTCGTAGCGACCGGAACCAAGCACTGCGCCGGGCTTCAGCCGCCGGGCTCCAGCACCAAAGGAAGCTCCAGAGCCGTAGTCATCAGTGGCGCCCTGGCCCGTATTGCCTGCTCCTCCGCCGGGCGCTGTTCCGCCTGCTGCCTGCCCACTGCCATCCAGCATCATCTGGCAGTGCTTGCAACGAATCGCTACAGCCCGGATCTCTTCCCCGCAATACGGACATACCTTCATTTCCGACGAACTCAATTGGAACCTCCATTTTGCCAAACGACCTGAAAGGCTTGTGCGCTTCGTTGCATAGCACACAGGCCGGTGCGTGTCCAGAGGATGATGAAGATCTGTCAGACATTATCACGGTGGACTATAGGCTTCATTCCCACTGCCACAGATGCCACAGGTAATGGGCGAGGCCGGACATACCTGTCACCAGCGGCATCTGTGATTCAGACACGCGTGTCGCCCACTGCGACACGCAGCCGCGGGGACGCGTGGCACGTCCCCTACAAACAGAAACCAACACATAGCAATAAGACAGGAACACCAGAAAGAACGGTCAGAAAAGACAGAAATACAGAAATTCAGAAATTCAGAAAATCACTGGGAGTCCCGAACGCAACGAACCCCGTTGCTGACGTACCTGAAGCCGGGATCGTCCCAGTAGCGACCAGAAGCCATCAGGATCGTGGCGTCAACGTAGATCCACGACCCCCCGCGCAACACCCACTCATAGCCGTCCGGCGTTGAGATCCATTCCCAAACGTTCCCACTCATATCGCAAAGCCCGCTGACGCTGTTTCCTGCGGCTTTTGAGCAGACCGGCCAGGTGCTGTCCCTGCCACAACCATCGGTGTTGCTGCCGTCACCCGAGATGGCACGGTCGCAGGTTACCTCGGTATCACCCCAGGGATACTGGCGGGAACCACCATCGCTCGCCTCGGCATACCACTCCTCCTCGGTGGGAAGACGGCCACCAACCCAGGCGCAGAACTGCGTGGCTCCGTGCCAGTTCACACAGTTCATCGGATGATCGTCACGAGCGTGGTAGCCCCAGTTGCAGTACGAACTGTCGCTCTTCGTGCGATGGTTCTCTTTGCTACAGGCCCCGGCTTCTACGCAGGCGCGGTATTGGGCCACTGTCGTCTCTGTCTTCGCAAAATCGAGTTTCGCTGGTGCACTGTAGACCCACTCCAGGCCTGCCGGACCTTTGCGCTTCTCCTCCTCAGCCTTCCGGGCTTGCTCCGCTTCTGCGGCTTTGCGCTTCTCCTCCTCTGCCTTCCGGGCCTCCTCAGCCTCGACGGCCTTGCGCTCCTCTTCTGCTTTCTTCGCCTGCTCCTCTCTTGCCCGACGCTCCGCTGCCAACTCGGCTTCGAGGCGTGACTTCTCTTCTGCCACTTGCGCCGCCCGCACTGCCACTGAGCGCTGAGTTGACCGTTCCTGATACATGAGGAGCCCCACGGCGATTCCCGCGACGACCACCCCACTCAGCACGGCGGCCGGCCAGGCGCCGGAACCGGCACCTCGTCTGACAGAGGCCTGTTCGGCATCCTTCTGCACCGCCACCTGGTCACCGCTGGAACCACCGCCTTGAGGCATCAACGGTGGCGACGGTAGCGGCGGAACCGCGGAAACCGCCCTCTGCCCCGACGACCTGGCCCCGGTCCTCTGTGCCCTATC
>CAZQHM010000217.1:0-3897 GCA_964593355.1 uncultured Myxococcales bacterium | reverse complement strand
CACGATCCCCAAAGCCAAGAAGTCGGGCCGGATTCTCTCACAGCGCGGATCCCTCCGTTCAGGCTTGACTATCACGCCGACCTCAACCACAGTACCAACTGACAACGCATTATCTGGGCCTATTGTGGTACCCACGGCTGAGGCCGGAGCATTCGATGCGGATTATAGATTGTGTAAATGATTTAAAAGGAGAGTTTATGCAACTTACACGCTATTGCCAACTGTTGGCCCTTGGTGCTGCTTTTCTGGTCACCAATGCAGCGTGCTCCGGGGGGGGAGGCAGTTCCGCAGCGGACTTGACCACCGGCGACAACGCCGTGCAAGACCAGGCCGCTCAGGAGACTCTTCCAGCCGACCAGGTGGAGCCCGTTGATCAATCCGGCGAGATGTTGGCCGACCTCCAGGAGATATCCGATGCCATGCACCCGGATACGCTGGATGCGGTGGATGCAGTTGATGACCAGAATCCGGTGGATGCTACTGATACTGATGCCTCACCCGATGACCTGCTGCCCGATCTTTCCGAGCCTGTGACGGTCACCGTCGGTCCTGATGGTGGCAGTGTGGCGCTGGATGATGGCAGCGTCAGACTCTGGCTTCCCGCGGGTGCGCTGCCTCAGGAGGTTGATGTGACGCTGGCTCCCCTGGAGTCGAAGACAGATTCGGAGACGGGGCCACTGCTGCCCGTATCCATCGTTCTCAACCCGCCTGTGCAACTCCTGGCCCCGGCTCTCCTCAGCTTCCCCAAGACCGCCTTTGCAGACGGATTGAAGATCGCTCGCCTGACGGATCTTTCCGATGCTCTTCCTGCTGGTGAGCCCCCGGTGGAACTCTGGTGGCCCCTGGCAACCACCCGGCCCGATGCAACAGGGGCAACGGCCGTGGCCTTGCCCGGCTTCTCGGACTACGCCATGGTGAAAGAGCCCGCCCTCTGCCTGCCAGCCCAAGAGGACCTTACCGTTCCTCCTGCCCCTGAAGGTACAAGGTACGTGGCCACCTATACCTCCATCAACAGCGTCCTCAGCACGGCCCACAGCGTCATTCCACCGGGTCACTTCCCCACGCCAGATGATGTCGTGATCGTCCACTCCAGAGACTTCGTGGCAGGTGGCACCATGCAGTGTTCCCTGGTGGTTGCCCACTTCTTCAGCCCAGATGATTCCGAAGCCGAGTGCAAGGTAGACCAAGGCCTGCTTGCGACGCCGGAGCTTCCCGCTGAAGGCTACAAGTATCTGGGCTATGATGTTATGGTCAACCTCCAGCTGATTGAAACAACTATACCACTGAACTACAAAGAGAAGGAGTCACATATAAGTGTAATACATTCCGAAAGCTCAGTTGTGGATGGAGTTCTTAAGTGTGACATCGTGGTACGGCACCTCTTCGTGCCTGTTGAGGAGGGCACATCCTATCAGGTAGCGTTTGCTGATGGCGATACAATAACGATAATCTCCGTAGAACTCCCTCCGCCCACAGTCGAAGGAGCCAGCGCAACTTTCGAGACCGTTAAGACGCTGAAGCTTCTAGATATCGGTGAGAATATATCAGGAAGCAATTGGCGGTATGACTATATGCGAGATAAGCTGTATGCTGTGTGGGGAATAGAAAACGGGCTCTATGCCGTGGCACGGGTTGACGACCTCTCCATGGCCTACGGTGAGGTGCCGTCGCCCGTGGTGCAGGTGCAGCACAAGATAATGGATGACCCCCAAGGCCTCTACAGTCAGACGCCCAAGACCATTGGGGAGACGATCCACCTGGACGTCCAGGGGGACCGACTTGTTGTCAGGGAGCACCGCAGTTGGGGTGGGTCACAAAGCGGAGCGAGGTCGAATCGGGTGCTTGCTTCGGCCTCAATGGGTGCGACAGACGGGGACTGGATCTACCATTCGGAGTTCAAGAATGGTCTCTGTGGGCCGCCCTGGAATACCCACAGCGACTTCCAGACCAACATCGGCGTGACGGCGGGGTCCGACCCCGGTAGCTCCGGGGAATATGAGCTGCTTGCCGTGCCCAACGGTGATGGATTCCGATTCATCTCCTTGACGCTCGTGGCCGACCACCTGGCAGCATTCGACTACACTCCATCTACCCCGGGTGAGACTATGTTGAATGCTAATATAGCTATAAGTAATTTTGAGTTGGGTGGCAGTGTCAAGATGGTCCACAGTGATATGACTGGGGCCGTGTATATTGCCTCCTCTTCTTCTGGTGTTAACACACTGGCAAGAATCGCTGACATAAACGGGTTAGAAAGCCAATACACTGACCCCTTCTGCCCCGAAGACCCCGAAATAATGCCCTCTCCAGGCTACTACTCCGATGTTGACGTGGTGGCAACCCTCACGGACCTCCCGGAGGGCTTCATAGTCGGAGTAGACGCTTTGGGGCACACCGAGGAGGTTGTGATGGTGCATTACTATGGCTCAATGAACACCAAACTGGTATTCATGCGTGGCGGGAAGAGCTACACCTTAGAAGTGCCGCTGCCGTCAACGGGTGTCATATTCGTTGAACCAAGTTATTGATGAGAAGTCTGCCTGGAACCGGCCCGTCATTGTGTTGTTGCCGCCCGCTGTGGGCGCTGATATGCTCCCCTGCCCAGGAGGAGGTCTACATGGCTGGAAAGATAATCGTTGAGAAGAATCCATCACAGCAGCGGCTTGATCAGTTGGGTGTGCGGCGCTGGCCCATCTGGACCAAGGAGGTCTCACGCTTCCCTTGGTTCTACGACAGCAGTGAGACCTGCCACATCCTCGAGGGTGACGTCGTGGTGACTCCCGAGGGTGGGGAACCGGTCGCTTTTGGTGCCGGCGACCTTGTCATCTTTCCCCAGGGCATGTCCTGTACGTGGGATATAAGGGTAGCTGTGCGAAAGCACTACAACTTCGACTAAACACGATCCACCGGCTCTATCTGCGCAGTTCAACCCACCCCCAGCCAATGAGCGACCCCAGCAGGGCGCCTGTGAGTACGTCGGTGAGGTAGTGCTTGTCAGCGGACATCCGAAGCCAGCCAACGCCCGCTGCCAGCGGCACGCCGATAGCCAGCGACCAAGGGGCCATGGGGCTTCTCTCCTTGAATAGTATCGTGCTAAGTGCTGCCACCTGAGCGAAAGCAGCGCTGGTGTGGCCTGAGTAGAAGGAGAGGTTCTGGTCAGGGTCGCTGGTGAAGGGCGGGGAATCGGCGTGGGCGTAGGGGCGTCGTCGCCCCACGGTGTATTTCACAGCCTGGTTCAGTATTCCGGCAGCGGCCACGGCTTGGGCCATGAGTGCCAGGTCTTCGCCGAATCTCTTATCGGCCTCGCCTCGGTGAGCGTAGGTGGTGCCCACGAGGCCAGCGGGAAGCAGTGCAAAGGCGAGGATGTCCGAGGCCAGAGCGGGGGCATTGCTCTCCTCCCAGCGGAAGAGATTGGCAGCGGTGCGGTCGATGCCGAGGGGGCTCCAGGCGCCGTAGGGGTCCGTGTCGCACCAGCGGCACGACTCGGGGGCGAGGTCGGCCTTGAAGAGGTCGGGGCCTATCCAGAGCAGCCCCATTCCCACAGCTATCCCCCATTCACCGGCAAGACCCGCCGACTCTCCACTGCCTTGCTGCTGCCCCGTGGCCGTGGTCGAAGCACACAACAAGAAGAGACCAACCAGCGCTGCAAGGCTCTGCTTCACTGTCCACCTCCGAGCAGAAAACGTTCACCATTCGGGGGGGCAAGTCAACGGCGAAGTGATGGCGTGGCTGCAGCGCGTAGTAAACGGTTTGTAGCTGGGAATCGCCGTGGCTCTACACGGCCGCTCATGTATGCTGATCCCCCCAGCGGCCGTTCAGGGGCTCGATGGTGCTGCGTCAAGGGCCTAGGAGCCTGTAGGGCGTAGAATCTCTCGCCTTCCGTGCCCGTTTTCTCGT
>CAZQHM010000216.1:0-3905 GCA_964593355.1 uncultured Myxococcales bacterium | reverse complement strand
ATTCGTGTCACCGTGGCGTTGGGGTTGGACGGGTATTCGTGTCACCGTGGCGTTGGGGTTGGACGGGTATTCGTGTCACCGTGGCGTTGGGGTTGGACGGGTATTCGTGTCACCGTGGCGTTGCGGTTGGACGGTCCCAGGGCTCCGGCGCCGGCGTTGCCGTCGCCTGCGGCCTGGGCTATTTAAGGCGCCGCCCCTCTGGGGCTCTGTTTGGATTGGGGTTTGTTCTGGAACGGTGGTGGGGGCGAGGGTGGGGTTGGTTGCGGTAGGCAGTGTACGTGTCACCGTTGCGTTGCGGTTGGACGGTCCCAGGCCGGAGGCTGCAGCGGAGCCGACGCCGGAGCCCTGGGTTAGATTGTAGAGGTTTGCCGTCTGGGTGGCTGCAATGTTGCGTTGCGTTCGTGGCGTGGGATGGGGTAGCTTATGGCCGTTGGCTGGTGGGCTTGGGTGTGGGCTTTGCTGTGCGCCGAACCCTCTTTCTTGGGGTGGAATATGCAGTATCTGGAAGTGGTCTCTCGCAGGCCCGATGTCTCTTGGTATCGCCTTTTGGGGGAGCACCAGGGTGCAGTGACCCGGTGGGTGGTCTCTACGCCCGAGACGGTGGCCATATGCAACCGGCCTGAGGTGCTGGGCGTCGAGTATACCGACAAGCTGGCAGCGGCAACGACCCGGGCGTTGGCTACGGCGCCATTTCGAGGGCTGCTTGAGTCCGTGCCATCCAGCAGCCTCTGCGTCATGAACTTCCTTCGGGGAAGCCTCAACTTCGAATTGCGCAATGCCGTGGCCCGGGCCCTGAACAGTAATGACCATGTCACATGCTTCATGAGCAGTCAGCGCTTCCGAGAGTCGGGACGGTGGCATGTCAAAGAAAACATGTATCGCAAGATTCACATACCCACCGATGCCGTGCTGCTCTTTGGTGACGTGGTCGCTACGGGCGTGACGCTGGATTCCGGTCTGGAGGTGCTGGTTCAACACATGGTCGAGAGCCGGGCCTCGGTGAAGGGAATTGTATTCTTTACTATTGGATGTCATAAAATTGAAAAATATTTATTAAAATATGATGAGCTGCTGCGGAAAAGCTTCCCGGGATATGAGCAGACACACGTGGTCTATTTTGAAGGTAAGATGAAAATGGTCGATTCGTCGACTAAGCTGGTTATTGGAATTCCCGGCACAGACTTGATAAAATTGGATGCACTGCTGGCTCCGGAATTTGAGTTTTCGCAGTACGAAGATGTGGCGCCGGTTCTGGAGCGGTGCGTTATCTATGATGCTGGCAGCCGCTCCTTCGACGCCCGGGAGTACTTGGCGGACGTGGCCGGGTACTGGCGCCAGGTGCAGGGGCTTGGCAAGCGTGGCTACACGTTGAGAGAAGCGCTTATGGAGCGGTGGCCCGAAGGTGACTACCAATCCTTTGCGGTGTTCAGGGAGCGCAAGGGTGAGAAGTGGCGGGGCGTGGACGATTCGGCCCTTCGAGCCTTGTACGACGCATATTTGCGGCGCTGGGAGGGGGCCGATTCGGGAACCTTCTCCGCCGAGGCGCTGGTGCGCCTGTGCGATGAGCGCCTGGCGGCACTTAAGAGTGGCCCCTGTTAGTTTGAACCCGTTCCGGGCGTTGAGTTACCCATGGAGGCAAGAATGAGTGGAGCAGAGTTTACCCCGCATCATATCAGCGCTACCAAGGCCGATTTGGAGGGGAACCAGGGGAGGGGGCGATTCGTTTTTTTGCCGGGGTCCGACGGCAGGGCCAAGGAGATCTCTGAGCGATTCCGGGATGTGAGGGTTTGTCCCAGCGCCAGGGCTCACAACCTCTACTTGGGTGTATTGGATACTCCATCGGGGCCTCTGGATGTTGCCTCGGTTGCCTCGGGTATGGGCACGCCCAGCCTGGACATCATTGCCAGCGAGTTGATTCTGCTGGGGTGCAGGGTGCTGCTTCGAGTGGGAACTGCGGGGTCGCTGCAGCCCGAACGCGTGCACGTTGGGGATGTGGTGGTAGCAACCGGGGCGGTGCGAGACGACGGTGCTTCCCGTAACTATGCCCCACTGGAGTTTCCGGCCATGGCGGGGCTGGAGATGGTGGAGGGGAGCCGGCGGGCGGGTCTGAGGGGGCCGTTGTCGGGGAGGGTGCATTGGGGCGTTGTGCACTCAAAAGACTCTTTGTTTGCCAGGGAGTTCAAGGCAGCACCCATGGCCGAGCGGCATGAGGAGTATATGGG
Organism: uncultured Myxococcales bacterium; assembly: GCA_964593355.1. Classification (GTDB taxonomy): domain Bacteria; phylum Myxococcota_A; class UBA9042; order CAIXZC01; family CAIXZC01; genus CAYTWV01. Next base: position 1,683 of record CAZQHM010000216.1, on the reverse strand, counting down.
GCATCTGCGGGCGTTGGGGGTTTTGGCTTCGGAGATGGAGGCGTCGCACCTCTTCGTGTTGGGGCAGTACTACAGCCAGGTTCTTGCGCAGCGTGGGGTCTCGGGTGGTGTGCTTACGGGGGCGATTCTGGCCATAATCGGGGGCGAGGGGCCCTTTGCCCCGCCCGAGCAGGCAAAAGGTGCCGTGGAGCGGGCCATAGAGCTTGCCTTCTCAACGATGGTTGAGTTGGCGGGGTGGCAGGGCGCTGGGGGCGTGGGGCGTTGAGGTGGTTCAGGGGCGGGTGTTGGGGCCATCGAGTGGCGTGGATGAGGGGGGGCATGTTCACCGGTTCGGCGCGAAATTCCAATCATGTGCTAACATAGCCGGGATAGAACCGGGTTCGGATTCTCAGGAGGCAGCGATGGAAAAGCGTCGGATTCTGGTGGTTGATGATGAAGAGGACATTCTTGAGCTTGTGGCCTACAACATGAAGAAGCAGGGCTACGATGTCACCTGTGTAACCAGCGGAGAGAGCGCTCTGGAGCAGGCCAGAGTCTCTCCTCCGGACCTTGTGGTGTTGGACTTGATGCTTCCGGGGTTGGACGGTCTGGATGTTTGCAGGATGCTCAAGGGAGCGCCGGCCACCTCCACCATCCCCATTATCATGCTGACGGCCAGGGGCGAAGAGGCCGACATTGTGGTGGGGCTTGAGATGGGTGCCGATGACTACATCACCAAGCCTTTCAGCCCCCGCGTGCTGCTTGCGCGAGTGAAGGCGGCGTTGAGGCGCAAGCGCGGTCAAGAGGTAACATCGGGCGGGCTGTTGCAGGTTGAGGGTCTGACCATCGATCCACAGCGCCACGAGATATTGGTGAATGGAGAGCGGGTGGAGATGACGGCCAGCGAGTTTGCCATTCTCAGCTACTTGGCCCGGCGGCCGGGTTGGGTCTTCACGAGGACTCAGATTATCGATGGTGTGAAGGGTGACGACTACCCGGTAACGGACCGTTCGGTGGATGTTCAGGTTGTGGGCATCAGGCGGAAACTTGGTCCACTGGCCGACTTGATCGAGACGGTGCGTGGCGTCGGATATAGATTCAAAGAGCAGGCATGATGCGGTCGAGGAGGGTTGCCCCGGATACGCTGCCCAAGAGGCGCTGGAAGCTCTTCTGGCGACTTCTGGTACCGCTGCTGGCTCTGGTCGTGGTGGCTTCGCTGGCGGCGGCGGTGGTGGCCGGGCGAAGTTTCATGAAGCTGCGTGAGGCCGAGGAGGTAGAGCAGTTGAGTCGGGAGGCCGGCTTCATAGCTGGTCAGCTTCCAAGGGCCGCCCAGGAGGAGTTGGAACTCTGGTGCGTTGCGCCCGTTGGCGTATTCGATTCTCGATTCACCATAATCGATCCTTCGGGAGGGATAATCTGCGATTCTGCAGCGGACCGTGACACCATGGAGTCTCACCTGGACCGCGGCGAAGTTCGGGAGGCCTTGGGGGGGCGCCCGGGTGTAGAGCGGCGGTTCAGCAAGACGCTGGGCAAGGAGATGCTCTACGTAGCGGTGCCGGCAAGGGACGGTGGGGAGCGGCCTCTGGTGGTTCGAGCGGCTCGGTCGCTGGAGTCTATCGGCAAGCCCGTAGGATCGCTCTATCTTTCGGTGGCGTTGGCGGCTTTGGGCGGGGCCATGCTGTTGGCGGCCATCATGTTCTGGTT
>CAZQHM010000215.1:0-3943 GCA_964593355.1 uncultured Myxococcales bacterium | reverse complement strand
AGCGCTGTTGCCAAGGTGAACCTGGACGACCGGGTGCAGGCAAACTGGGGCAAGATAGTATCGCGGGCCGTGGTGAAGTTTGTGACTGCGAGAGCCGCTGGGAAGATTGGTGAGCAGGTTTCGGGCAACTCTCTGCTGGGCACCCTCATCGGGGCCGTTACTCAGGCAGCGCTTTCGGCTGTAGAGTCTGCAGATGTAAGGGGTTGGAACACGCTGCCTGCGGAGATCTGGATGACGAGGCTCGAGTGTCCCGCCGGGAGCCACACGGTGCGTGTGACCCAGCGCCACGGGCGTTTGGGAGAGCTTGTTGACGAGTTGCCGGGAGTTGAGGTGAGAGCAGGGGGAATAACATTCAGGAATGCCTCATGCTACTGATTACTGCCGCTATTAATGTTTGGGGTGTTTGTGCCAGATTGAGCGCTCTTTTTGCGGCTTCCAGCCTGTTTCTGCTGCTTGGCTGCTCGGGGCTGGCGGGGGCGGAGGATGAGGGTGCTCCTTGGTATCTAAGTGGGAAGGATCGAGCCTATCCATCGCCCAGGTATGTGGTAGCCCTTGGATATGGTGACAACGTCAGGGATGCTGACGACATGGCCCGGGGAGAGCTCACCAAGGTCTTTTCTGCCCGAGTTACCTCAGTCTCGTTGGAGATGGACTCCTTCCGCCAGCGTTCGGGATTTGGTGCCAGGGATGGCGAGGAGCGGCGCTTCGAGGCCAGGAGTTTCACGAGGGTTAAGGGCAGCGCTTTTCTTGAGGGTGCCGTGATTGCTAGGCGTGCGGAGGTTGAGGGGGTGAAGTACTCGCTGGCCGTGTTGGACGTGAATGCTCTCAAGGCCAGGTGGAGCGCCGAACTGAGCGACATCGACGAGTTGATTGATGCCAGGCTGAGCGTGCCTGCTTCTAAGGGTCGTGCAAGGGCTGCGGGCATTGCGGCGGGGCTACGGATGCTTGAGCAGCGGCGAGTTGCCGAGGCGAAGCTGCGTGCCCTTGGCGTTCGTCCTGCTGCGGACGCCAGGGACTATGACTCGCTATTCAGGGAGTTGCAGCGGTGGTTAGGGGGCAACAGCCCTATCTGGGTGACTTGTAACGACTCATCGGCCGGGCGACTGCTGGTTGATGCTCTCCGTGCGCAGTGGATGGTAGTTGTTGACGGCACCCCGCTGGTTGATGAGGGAACCGAGGAGGGCAAGACTCCTGTTGAGGTGGTGCTGGTGGAGGCACGGTTGGATGTGGAGCAGAAGAGCGGCAAGGATGGAATAGAGTTCTTGTACTCGGGAGAGGTCTCGGCCGTGCAGGGCAAGGCGGTTCTTGTTCAGAAGCGTCACTCGGGACGCATCTACCACCCCTCGGAGAAGCTTGGGTCGGAGAAGGTGCTTCTCGAGGTTGAGAAGAGGCTTCTTGAGCCATTCGCCGAGGAGTTGGCCATGAGGGTGCTGGGGTTGGCCGAGAGGTAGGTGGGTCGGGCCTGGCTAGACTTTAAAGGATACGGTTGACTCTCCTGCCTTCAGGCTGACGCGGACCTTGTCAGGGTTGAGCTGGTCCAGGGAGTCCAGCGGTGCGGCGTCGGTGCCCACCATCGTTTTGAACCGTTCGAACAACTGGAACTGTTCTTCACCCCACCTGGTAATGTCGTCTCCCAGCAGAACCCACTCGCCGTGAACCCCTGCCAGTTGCATTGCCAACTCTCGCTGTTCGGGTGTCAGCGTACTGCCTTTGCTTCTGAGGAGCAGGCAGTCTGGGTCTATTCGGAAGAGGGGTTTGATGAATGGGCCTCTGGTGAGGCTGTTGCGAATTGCCGGGGCCAGGCCTGTGGTCTCCGTGTCTCCCGTAGCCAGTCGCAGCCATGCCGGGTTCTCCCAGGTAACATCGATATCAACGGAGACACGCATTGCATCAACGATTCCGATGCTGGGGGCCAGAGGAGCCCCGCAGCCCAGCAGGGTTATGTCGGGGCCAACGGCCTCTCTAATGACCTCCAACCCCTTCTTGAAGGCCAGGAATCGGCCCATCTCGTTGTTGAAACGCCTGGCTCTGATTGCTGCGGGGTAGAGGTAGTCGAGTTTGAAGAAGGTGAAGCCATACTCCACGAGCCTGCTGAATGTCTCGTGGAGCCAGCGCTGCACCTCGGGGTTGCTGGTATCCAGCGCTCGAATGGTATCAAGCCAGAAGGGGTTCCATCCGGCGCTATAGAAGTCATTGCCACGGCGCAGGAACCAGTTGGGGTGTTTTGCGAAGAGTTCTGAGCGTTGCTGGGCGATGAACGGGGCGACCCACAGGCCGGCTTTGTAGCCCGAGTCCGTGATCATTCGGGCGGTATCCTTGATGTGAGCCCCGTAGCGGCCCGACGGTGTTAGCCAGTCCCCTACCCTGCTCTGGTATCCGTCGTCCACTTGCACCAGGGTCACTGGGCTGAACTCCTTGCGCTGCTTCAGCAGGTCCACTGTCTCTTTAATGTATACGTGCGTGATTCGTGGCCCTCTCTGGTACCAGGAGCACCAGGCCATGAGCGGGGCTTTAGGGCTATGGGGGACGTTGCGTCTATGGGCCCACTGTTCAGCGAGCGCCGTGAGGGATGGCCCCGTCTGGAGTTCCCATCCACCAAGGTCTGCAGATGCGCCCGGGGCAAGGGGAAGGGAATCGGCGTCGATTTCGAGATGTACCAGGAGGTCTTCTCCCTGAACTTCGTAGACAACATTCTGGAACCGGGACTGCCCTCTTGCTCCAAAGAGGAGCGCTGCGTCTGGCCACCTGACTCCACCTAGCATGTCCGACCAGTAGGGGGCCTGGGTCCTGGAGACATCAGCGTCCTCTTTTATGCGATAGGCGAAGTCTCGTGTGGGCATTGGAAAGGTGGGGTTGTTCGCCGGGAGCATTCCGCACCAGCTCCATGATTGCCAGCCGTTTCGGAGCCATGAGAGCGAAGCCAGCGGGGGGCGTTGTCCCTGGAAGACCAGGCGCCCTGTTACGGAGACCCGCTCAATGTAGGCGGGTCCGGGGTCACTGGAGCGCACGGAGAGTTCAAGGGCATGGAATTGCTCCGTCCCCGTTTGGGGCATTCGAATTAGTGGCAGAAGAGTTGAGGCCGAAGGGGCCCAGGCGTCGACGCCTCGGAACGTGGCAGGGCTCAGGCTCCGGGCCGGGTGAACCTCGGTGACGTTCTGTGTACCGCATCGGTACTGAAGAGTCAGGGATGAGACTTCGAATGCGACCTGGGAACCACGAAAGTGCAGGGTCAGAGGGGTGGGGAATTGCTCTTGTCTTGTGGCGATCATGGGTAGTGCTACCTCCTTAGGATGGCCTTCTGGAGAGGCTGGTAGGCAATGATAGTGCTTGCGGCAGCGGTTCACAACGCCGGGATGGTTCATGAGAAGCTTGATGGGGGGGCCGAAAGTTCACTTGGAACGCGTGGGGCGGGCGACACAACTGGAGTTGGGCCTCCTTCGCCAAGGCTTCGGAGGGCAAGCTGGAAACGGAAACGGCGACGGATGAAGGTGCAGAGAAAGCGGGGGAGAATTTGTTGACTAACTTTGGGCAGGGAAACGGAAACGGCTACGGAGGAAGATGCAGAGAAGGCCGGGGAGAAGGGGAACTCTGCGGATTTGGCTTCGGCGACGGCGACGGCGACGGCGACGGAAACGGCTACGGAGGAAGATGCAGAGAAGGCGGGGGAGAAGGGGAACTCTGCGGACTTGGCTTCGGCGACGGCGACCCTCCTTCGCCAAGGCTTCGGAGGGCAAGCTGGAAACGGAAACGGCTACGGAAGCAAGTGCAGAGAAGGCGGTGGGGAACTTGTTGATTTCGTTTTGGAGGGGTGATGCGGGCAGCGCTGTTGTATGCGATGGGGTTTTTCGTGCCGGTGGCGGTGGCTGTTGGGGGGCCCCTATTGGGGGGCCTTTTTGGGGCGGGGTTGTTGTTGGGGGGCTTGGTTGGGGGGGGGCGCAGGGGG
>CAZQHM010000214.1:0-3951 GCA_964593355.1 uncultured Myxococcales bacterium | reverse complement strand
AGGAGCGAAGCGACGCCTCCTCGGGACCAGGGCAAAGGCGTAGCGGAGAGGGCGCTGCGCGTGGCATGGGCGCGGGTGCGGTAATGGTGACGTCGGCCCTTCGAGAAGCTCGCTTCAACAAGCTGACGGAGCGCCGTTCCCCAACCCGCAAACAGGCAAGCTGGGGGCTTTGCTGCACGGAAGGGGGGGCAAGCTGGGGACTATTGTAGTGGTGAAAATGCTGAACGAGGTTCGCAATGAGAATAAAAGTGTTTACAGGGAGCTTCAACGACGGAGTTGGATTCGCGTTGCCCGGGTTGGACGAGTTCTGTGATGCTGTGGAGGTTGTGGCTATCGCAACCCACTTCTTTGAGTATGCCGGCGTACCAAGGATCGCCGCTGTGGTGACCTATCGGCTGCCCCAGCGAGCAGGTCGACCGGAACGAGAGTCGACGGGCAAGGATTACAGGGAGGAGCTGGATACGGAGTCTAGAGTAGTTTTCGACGCGTTGAGAACCTGGCGAAATGATCTGGCCAGGGCGACTGGTCGTGCAGCGTTTGTTCTGCTGACCAATCGCCAACTGGCTGAATTGGCTAAGACCAAGCCCACCACTCTTGACGCAGTGCGTCAGATCCCTGGAATTGGGGAGAATAGGGCCGAAGAGTTGGGGCAGTCCATTGTGAAGGTAGTCCAAGAAATGGCGGCGGTTTCCTCGGGCAGGATAGGCACGAAAAGCTCAACGCCTTCTGATTCAGGGCCCTCTTCCGGCGGCAGCAATGAGTGAGATTCCTATCTTCATCCTTTGCGAGAGGACAGCGCTGGATCTCTTCCAACGCACGAAGGCCTTTCCAAAGTCAATTCGTCACTCTGTGACCAACAGACTCGAGGGCACCTGTCTCGACATCCTAGAGGAGGTAGTCGAGTTGCGCTACTCGGCGAAGGCGGAGCGGAGAGGTAGGTTGATTCGGGTCGACCGGTTGCTTCTGCGCTGCCGTGTGTTGATTAGACTGGCCCATGATTTGGGGGCTCTGGACCATGGAGGTTACGAACACGTGGCCCGCAATCTGGACGAATTGGGACGAATGGTGGGCGGTTGGCGCAAAGAGGAGGCTGGGAGTTGAAGCGGGCTTCTCACCTGTTTGAGAAGGTGCTGGATTTTCACAACCTGTGTGCCAGTGCTCGTCAGGCGGCAAAGGGCAAGAAGCCCACGCTATCGTCGGACATGTTCCTGATGAACCTGGAATCCCAGGTGCTGGCGCTGCAGAGGGAGTTGTACGGCCGAACGTATGCTCCGGGGCCATACAGGTCATTTCTTGTCAGAGACCCCAAGGTCAGGGTAATAAGTGCGGCCCCGTTCCGAGACCGGGTAGTTCACCACTCTTTGTGTAGAGCCATCGAGCCGGTGTTGGAGCGATACGCCATTTCGGACAGCTACGCTTGTCGAATAGGTAAAGGAAACAGGGCTGCTGTCGAACGAGTACAAAATTTGGCATCGGGCTATGATTGGTATTTGAAACTAGATGTCATGCACTTCTTCGAGACAGCAGACCATGCCATTCTTATGGGTCTGCTCGGACGCCTGATCAAGGATCCAGCGACCCTTTGGTTGCTTCGCCGCTTCGTGGAGGGCGGTCCGTCAATCCAGAATCCCGGCAAGGGTTTGCCAATAGGGAACCTGACCAGCCAGCACTTTGCCAACCTCTATTTGGGTCCACTGGATCACTTCGTCAAGGAGAAGCTAAGGCTTCACGGGTACGTCCGGTACATGGACGACATGATTATGCTGGGCCGGAGCATGGAGCAGATGGTCGACGCTTGGGCGGCCGTTGATGCCTTCCTGCGAGAGAGTTTGTCCTTATCGCTGCGAACCGAAGTGTGCATGGTAAACAGGGTGGACGATGGGGTCCCATTTCTGGGCTTTAGGATATGGAGGAACCAGATTCGATTCGATGGACACAGAAAGCGGCGATTCCAGAGAAGGGTTGGGTCGTTGGCCTCAAGCATGAGGCGCGGCACCATAGGCGAAGAGGAATTCGCGGCAAGGATGGGGAGTCTCACAGCGTGGGCAAGGCAAGCCAACACATTGGGACTGCGTCGCACCACTTTCGGCTTGCGGGGAATAGACCATTTAAAGTAGTAACGGTTTGGGCAATGGGACCAAGAGGCTCCAACCGGGTCAACCGTGGTGGTAGTTGGAACAACAACGCCAGGAACGTCCGCTCTGCTAATCGCAACAGGAACGATCCCGGCAACCGCAACAGGAACCTTGGTTTTCGTCTTTGCAGCTCGCTTCTACGGCCAGAACAGCGGTGTTCAAGGATACCGCTGCCGAGCCAGGGTTGCGACCAATGTCCCGGCGCCTGTGAGGGGCCCTACGGCCGCTCCAAAGACCTAAGTGGGCCCTCTGTTACTGGTAGCTGGCACAGCCTGTCGAACGTTGCAGCGGGCCCCGCTTGCAAACAGCGTAGCGATGTAATAGAACCACCACAATGAGATGCGTTGATACCGGAGGTTGCTGATGAGCGGGGTATCCTTGATTGCAGCGTTGGCGATATCGTTGTTTGGTGCCGAGCCGTTGTGGCCGGACATTTCGAAGATGCCGGCCGCTACTGGTGGTGGTGAGAACGATGTGGCGGTGGTGGTGGCGGTGGAGCGTTATGCGTTCTTGCCGCACGTGCGAGGGGCGGGGGAGTTGGGGGTGGCTTGGTATAGCTACCTTCGGAACGTTCGGAAGGTGCCACTGGTTGTGTTGATTCGAGACAACCATGCAACGGCCAATGGGATTCGTGATGCGGTGGAGAAGATTCGTGGCCGGGCCAAGAGCGGGGGGAGGGCCTGGTTCGTCTTCATTGGCCATGGAGCCCCCAGCGAGGATGGTAGAGACGGGATTCTTGTGGGCGTCTCGGCCCAGGCCACACAGCGGGATTTCTTTCCCAACGCCGTTGCCCGTGGCGAGATTCTTCAACTGTTGAGCAGCGCCGGCGGTAGTGAACCACCGCTGGTGGTAATAGACGCCTGCTTTTCTGGGACAGACGTGCAGGGGAAGACGCTCATAACCGATTCCCAGTTCCCGATGAACGTGCAGGTGCTGGATACGAAGGATGCCACAGTGCTCACTGCCGGCCGAGCAGGGGACATAGCCGGTTCGCTTCCAGGTGGCAGCGGTCCTGCGTTCAGCTACTTGATGCTGGGGGCGCTGCGAGGCTGGGGCGACAGCAACGGGGACGGTGTAGTAACCACCGAAGAAGCCGTACAGTACGCACAGGACGCCCTGCTGCAATTGGAGCCATCCCGCCAGCAGCAGCCGCAGCACAGCGGCCTGGCGCAGGCGCTGGCAGGCAGGAAAGGCGGGCGTCTGGAGCGTGGCCCGGATATCGGCGAGATTGTGCTGAAGCTCAGCGGAGGGTTGAAGGATGGCGGCGGGGGAAGTGCTGTAAGCGACAGTTCATTTGAAGAGAAGATGAAGGAACTGGCCAGGGTGCAGGAAGAGGAGAATCGGAAGAGAGAGGAGGCCGCTATCCTGGAGCAGAAGCTCCGTAGGGAGCACTCAGCCAAGGTGGAAGAGGATTGGACCTTGGCTCGGAAGATTGGTCAAGGTGGTGGACCGGCCGGCCGGCAGGCTCTTGAGTTGTTCCTGAAAAGATACGAGAAACACCCGCTTGGCAATCCCAAAGAGGCTGAAGCCCGAGAGATGCTTGAACGATTGAGCACCACAGTCTCCGCTGCCCCCAAAGGCTACATCCTGGTGAAACCCGGCTGCTTCCAGATGGGCTCTCCGCCGGGTGAGGAAGGGAGGGAGGATGACGAGACTCAGCACGAAGTGTGCATCACGAAGGGCTACTACCTGAAAGAGACCGAGGTAACGCAGCGAGAGTGGCGGGATATGATGGGTAATAATCCATCGTATTTCGGCTCATGCGGCGACACGTGTCCGGTAGAGCGAATTTCGTGGTGGGATGTTGTTGCGTACG
>CAZQHM010000213.1:0-4025 GCA_964593355.1 uncultured Myxococcales bacterium | reverse complement strand
CGCGTTATCTGGTGCGTCGGGGTAGAATGCCTCATAGCGGGAGCAATTGCACTCGCTAAATGCTGGCCCCCACATAGGCGATAGTCATTTCAACGGTCGCCCCTAAAATCCTCTGGGAGTGGTCCCATGCTTCTGGTTATCCGGTGCTCCCATCCTGGTGGTTATTGACATCAATGCCGGTCGCAGCGGCGAAACGCCGAAGGAGGCTACAAAAGGCACGACGGGAACAGTCGTCGTCGACCCCAGAACCTGGTATGTCGCAATCACAGGCCCGGACGGGCGGACAAGTACTCTTGTATGGCTCACGTCAGGCGCAAATACTACAATGCCCTGAAGTCTGGTTGCCAGGAGGCAGGGGTCGCCCTCGCCTACATCGTCGAAGTCAGAGGTGCTTCGATGGGCGCCCGAGCATCAAGTGGGCTGGGCGCGGCGGTGTAGACAGCTAGTTTGGCGCCACCTGTTTCCTGGGCAATTCGTTGCCATCAGCGTCGAATCGCCGGGCATATACTCCCCAGGAAGAGCCGTCCTGTTGGTCGGATTGCCATACTACCAGGAACGAGCCGTCGGGCCAGGCAGCGAGGGCCGGCATTGACTGGACATTTTCGGTGTATCCGTTGGCCCTCAACACGGTTCCGGGCAGACCATACGTCGAAAAGCCTGTCAGTTGAATCTTCTTGAAGTATATTCCATGAGCATCCGCTGAAGAATTGCCGATCCAGGCAGTTACCGCACTTGCATCTGTGGTGCGCGCAATAACACCCTTCTGAAAGATATGTGTCTTCTTAACAGGAATAGCGTTTGTGTCTATCACCGCAACATTTGAGAGTGGAGCGGCATTGGCAGCCAGTAAGACACCCTTTTGGCCCGCAACCGAGCTGTAAGTTAAAAACACCTGTCCCGATGCAAAGGTTGTAACTCCTGGAGCACCAAATTGAGCATATTGGGCGCTCTGGATCTTGTCAAATGTTGGGTCCCCAGTCGGTCGTGGCAAAAGATTGCCAGATGCGCTGAATCCATCAGCGGTAATATAATAATCGTTTGCGTCTTTATAATAGTACGCAGAGACATAAGAACCGTCGGGGAAAAATGTTAGATAGGGCGAATAGACGTAACTGGCGTAAACATTCCTCTTGTAGTTTATGCTTTTAATATTGTTCAGTCCGAAATCGAACAATAAGTTATCAAGCTTCTCAGAGAAGCCCTTGGTCGATACAAAGGCGAAGTAGTCGTCTGCGCCACCATAAAGCTCGACGTCGCTCATTGCATTGGTGCTGGCAGTCACCGGTTCTCCCTGCAATTCTCCGCTATCATTTAGAAGCTGCAGGATGCCTCCTACCATACCTGTGGCTGTGCCCGCTGCCAGCACATATCCACCGCCTGGTCTGGCCAGCACGCTGCAGGAGTCCTTTGCTGGGGCCAACATGGTCTCGGGCCCGAGTTCGCCGGTAACAGGGTCGTATAGCGAGCCGACAATGCCCAAACCAGGCCCGCTCGAAGTGTTGTTGTGCCACACTATCATGGCACGACCATCTTTACCCACTGCCACACTGGGTAACGACTGGGCATCCGCAGTAGTGGCATTAACTCTGAATTCACTGTTCACACCAGAGTTGCAGCCGTCCCAGTCCTCAGTGTTGCCATCTCCGCACACGCCACAGAGACCGTTGTAGCAGGCTTCATCCCCAAGCTCGCAGGTGCCACACTGGCCACCGCAACCGTCAGGACCACAGTTCCTTCCGGCACAGTCATATGGGCAGCACTGGCCAGTTCGGCATGTCAAGCCTGCTCCACAGGAGGTACCTTCCGCTACGTTGCTCCACCCCCACGAGTTGGAGTTGGGCTGGCACTTCTGGCAGACGGTATCAGGGTTTTCGGTACCGGAAGGCAGACAAGTCTCGGAAATAACGCAGTAGAACGCATCTACCGAGCGGCCACAGACACCATCCACGCAAGAGGCACTCGTGCAGGCCAGCAGGTCTGTATCGGCACAGGTCCCACAGGAGCCCCCGCAGCCATCCGGACCACAGTTTCTTCCGGAGCAGTTGGCAATACAGGCGCACTTGCCCAGAGAATCACAAAGACCATCGGGGCCACAGCTACCACATTGGCCCCCACAGCCATCAGGGCCGCACTCCTTGCCAGAACAGTCAGGAGTACAACATACATCCCCAAGACATGTCTGACCTGCGTCGCATGCACAATCCGAGGGGCAAAGCCCACATGACTCTTCTGGGCCACACTCGCCATCACCACACAGGCAGGCTGCTGAGGTCGGGCATGCGGTGCACAGGTCCTTGCAACAAGAGTTGAATAGACCGCAGAACTCGTCGCAGGAACAGTCGCCGGACGAACCACCGCATAGACCGACACAAGAACCAGTGGCCGTGCTTGTCTTGCATTGACCATCATCGCACCAGTCCCCCACTGGGCAGACGCCGCAAATGCCTCCGCACCCATCTGAACCGCAGAACCTCCCATCACACGTCGGAGTGCACCCATCGTGGACACAGCTTCCGTAAATGCACGACCATCCGCCCTGGCATACCCCACAGCTACCACCACAGCCATCGGGGCCACACTGCCTGCCAAAGCACTTAGTCAGGCATAGGCATGTTCCCCCGTCAAGGCATACCGAGTTCTCCGGACAGGCTCCGCACGTGCCCCCACACCCGTCGCTGCCGCACTCCCTGCCGAGGCATTGAGGGGCGCAGACAGGAATGCACTCCCCGGCTTGGCATGTGGCTCCCGAACCACAATAACTCCCATCTGGGGCGACAGTCCAACTCGACTGGTCAGCCTCCGGCACACACTGGTGACAAGAGCCCTCACTTGAATGCGCACCCGCCAACACACAGCCAATACCCGAGATATTGCAATAGCCAGACATGACCTCATATAGGCAGCTTCCGGCATCGCAGATATTGTAAGTGCAAGCCAAGCCGTCGTCACAATCCTTCTGAGAGCCATCAGCAACCGTACAAACCCTTACGCTGCCAACCTCACGGCATTCTAGAGTACCGTTGCAGTCGTCGCCGTCGTCCACGGCTTCGCACTCCTCATTGGACTCGCAAAGGCAACTCAGGAGAGCCAGTTGGTCGGCTGGAAGTAATGTCCCCTCGCACTTGCCCGCAGTGCATAAATCATTAGTTGTGCACATATTGCCATCATCACACGCCCCATCAATGGCGTGCTCATCGCATACTCCAGCCACGCAAAAGGACTCCATGCATGCACTATTACTATAGCAAGTGCCGCATTCACATGTTGGGGCCCCGTCCGGCGAACCACACTCCAACCCATCACAAAGGACCGTACAATCGGGCAAGCACACCGTGCCGGCTTCTTGCAGGACGCACAAGAAACCCCAGGGACAGAGCCCACACGTGCCACCACAACCGTCGCTTCCACATACCCGGTCCTCGCAACTGGGAAGGCAGAGAATCTCAGACAGGTCCGCCGCATCTTCGATGTCCGACAGGTCCTCAGCACCAACATCCTTCCCTTGGCCATCAATTTCATTCGTATCGCTGTAAGGAGTGGTTTCGGCCAAGTCACCCACGTTATCGCTTGTCATGTCCGGCGAAGCGTCAGAGCGACTGTCAAGAGCATCACCAAGACTGGCCTCGTCGCCGACAGCGTCCCCTCCGCTGGGCACATCAACTGAGCCCAGAGTGTCATCGCCGACCACGGAATCACCTGCTCCAGAACATCCAATAATTAGTGTTATCGCAATACATACACCAATAAGTTGCACGAATACAGAACAAGGCCTCACCCTGTCAGACCAAGGGAAGGTCATTAAGTAACCACGTAAACGTTCCCGCCATTTCGGGAAATCCAACCGATTCGGTTTGGTTTGGGTGGACCGATTAGGATACATCATGGCTGCAAACCTCACTGTTGAAGAAGAATCGGGTTCCGGCTTCCATCGTAATGCTCTCCCTCGCCTTGGTCAAAAGAAATCTACCATCGAGGGATCCGCGCTGTGAGAGAATCCGGCCCGACTTCTTGGCTTTGGGGATCGT
>CAZQHM010000212.1:0-4123 GCA_964593355.1 uncultured Myxococcales bacterium | reverse complement strand
CGGTCCGTCCATACGGTTGGGAATGGGGATCGGGCGGACACATCGGTCCGCCCCTACGGCGGACACATCGGTCCGCCCCTACGGCGGACACATCGGTCCGCTGACCGTATCGTTTGCCAAATGCACAAACCACCCGGTCACAACAAATACCGCCATAACGGAACGGCGTCGACTTCCCCGGGCAGGAGGAGCGACGTCGGCGCGTCGGCGTGGACCATACGCAGTTTCGCTTCGGGGAATGCTCTGGCTCCCTCATGCAGCGATACCACCTCTCGTTTCAGCGTTGCAGGCTGCGAGGTCTCAAGCACCACCTGAACCAATTCCACAGCTTTCCCGCCTTCCCGGCGCACCAGGTCGACCTCTTGCTTCCCTTTCCAGTAGGTCACTGGCTCTGGGCTTCGTGAGGCCATGGAGCGCCAGACAGCGCTTTCGGCAACCCGGCCCAGGTCCCGCCGGCCCAGACAGAGGGCGTTTCTAAGGCCCGTGTCCCAGGCGTGGCATTTCTGCGGGCGTCTTTGCCGCTCAGCCTCCTTGAAGCTGCAGAAGGGAAGGAACGCTACGAGATATGCCTCAGCAAGATAGTCGCAGTAGTCCCGAACCAGGTCTGTGGAGGTAGCAAGCCTGGTTGCAAGACGGCCAAAGGAGTGCAACGAGGCCGTCTCCTGCATCAGTAATGCGGCCAATGCTCGTAACACCTGAAGCCCACGAATGTCGTGGCGCAGGGCGATGTCTTTGAAAAGGATGTCGTCGAAGTACTGAGTAAGCAGACGCTCCTTTCTGTTTTCGGAGGCCGCCAGAACAACCTCCGGGAAGCCTCCCCACTGCAGGAACTCCAGCGCCGCATTGCGTAACTCCGGTGGATTGCCAAGCCTCTCGGGATGAGTGGGCAGTTCCCGGTTGGTGAAGCGCAAGTATTCCGAGAACGACAGCGGGTTCACAGTCAGGGTGATATGCCTTCCGGTCAACAGAGAGCCCATCTCTCGGGACATCAGGGCGGAGGAAGAGCCGGTGACGACCACCTTGATGCCCTCGGACTCTGTTCGTGCTCTAACCCAGCGCTCCCAGCCCGGCACACGCTGCACCTCATCCAGCAGGAGGAACGCCCTCCCCTTGGGGTATACCCGCTCCCGCCATGTCTGGTAAGCAGCGTCCAGCAGTTGCGGACCCATTACCGGCCCCAACCCTGGGTCCTCAAGATTCAGATGCAGCATCGCCTCTTTAGGGACCAGCAAACGCTCCAGTTCATCCATCAGTTGGTGCATCACCGTTGTCTTGCCTGCCCGCCGGGGCCCAACCAACGCAAGAATCTCCGGGGTCAGGAGGAACTCTTTGGCTTCAACGGAGATGTCTCTGGCCAACCCCGAGGGCAACGTCGCTGTTCCCCATCGATTCCAACGGGCAAGTACCTCCAGCATAACCCCCTCCTTCTGCGATCGTGTCGGATACAGACGACACGATCACCATAACTTGTCGTTCATAATCGTCAAGAGCTTTCGTTGGGTCACCAGACGCCCTGACCCAGCAGCATCTTGAAGTTCAACCCCAGCGGCCCCAGCACTCGTGGGGCTCCTGTGGGTCTCCGTCCCCGAAACATATCTACCTGATCGGCGATCTGGCCGAGATGGCAAGGCCAGAACAGAGTCCATTTGCTTCCCTTTTCGGGAACCGGTGCGCCAGGCAAAGCCTGGAAAAGGAGGATGCAATGTATGCGACATAGCTGAAACCTTTTGTTGGGGTCCAGCGGGTGGAAGCCCCGCGCAGCCAAGGTTGGCCACCAGCTGCAAGCGAGTCTTGCATCCTGGCGAGCGATCGCCCGGGTGAAGCGTAGACAGCGAGTGTGCAGGCCGTGTGATTGAGCCCCGTAAGGAAGTCAGGCGGGAGCCGACGGTTTCGGTTCACCCGGAAGGCAACACCGAGACGCTGTAGTGGCCTGGCGTCAAGGTCCCGTCGGGGTCGGAGAGCAGGGCATGTACGCAAGGACTCCCCAGGAACCTGGGAGATCTCGGCGCTTGCGCCTTGGGCGCTATCGGCACACGAGGCGACGAAGTGTGTCGAAACGAGCGTTGAGAAGTCGGAGCGCCTGCACAGTACCGTTGAGTTCGGGGAACCTGACCCAGGGACCCGGAGGAGGGAGAGCGGGCGCCGGGCAACGGGACCGTAGGAGGGGAAGATGACGGGACAATTGAGCCCGACAAGCGTCTCAACGAAACTCCAACGGATAGCGGAACTGGCGAGACGAGCGCCGTGCACGGTGCTGACGACGCTTGCCCACCACATCGACATCGACTTTCTGCGCGAGGCGTATTGCCGGACGCGCAAGGATGGGGCCCCGGGAGTAGACGGCCAGAGGGCGGAGGCGTATGCGGCGGACCTGGAGAAGAACCTCCAGAGCTTGCTGGACCGCTTCAAGGCCGGCACCTACCGAGCTCCGCCGGTGCGACGCGTTCATATCCCAAAGGGCGATGGCACCTTACGCCCTCTCGGGATCCCGACCTTCGAGGACAAGATCCTGCAGAGGGCGGTGACGATGGTACTGGAGGCAGTCTACGAACAGGACTTCCTGCCCTGCTCGTTTGGCTTCCGACCGGGCCGCTCGGCGCATCAAGCGCTGGAGACGCTGCGCAACGGACTGATGGAGATGCATGGAGGGATAGTGGTGGAGTTGGACATCCGGCGATTCTATGACACGCTGGAGCATCACCGACTCCGCCAGTTTCTCGACCAGAGAGTGCGAGACGGCGTGATACGCTGCGCCATCGACAAATGGCTGAAGGCAGGGGTGCTGGAGGACGGATGCATCACGCAACCGGCCGAAGGCACACCGCAAGGCGGGGTCATCTCTCCGCTGCTGGCGAACATCTACCTGCACCAGGTGCTCGACCTCTGGTTCGAGCGCGACGTGAAGCCCAGAACTCACGGGGCGGCAATCCTCATTAGGTACGCCGACGACGCAGTACTGGCCTTCGAGAGTGAAGTCGATGCTCGACGCATGATGGACGTACTGCCCAAGCGTTTTGGGAAATACGGCCTGACGCTGCACCCGGAGAAAACGCGGCTGCTGCCGTTCAAACGCCCGCACCTGGGCGCACCAAAGAGCGACAACGACACGTTCGACCTGCTCGGCTTCACACATTACTGGACGAAGTCGAGCAAAGGCTTCTGGGTGATCAAGCGCAAGACAGCCAAAAGTCGGTTCCATCGCGCACTCAAGAGGGTAACCGAGTGGTGCAAAGAGAACCGGCACATGCCGGTCCGCAAGCAAGCACAGGCCCTTGGGAAGAAGCTGCAAGGCCACTATGGGTATTACGGTATCACCGGCAATTCCCAGTCGCTGGCGCGCTACTACCACGAAGTCTGCGCTGTCTGGCGGCGCTGGCTTGACCGGAGAGCGCAGCATCGGCACATGCCGTGGACCCGCTTCCATCGTTTGTTGGAGCGGCATCCCCTGCCTGGCCCAGTCTGCGTCCACTCCCTGTACCGCAAGGAGGCGAAACCGTAGCTCGAAGAGCCGGATGCGGTAATTCCGCACGTCCGGATCCGCGGGGGGGGCCGCCGGCGAACGGATCATGGGAATCCCTACACGGGCACGAAGGTGGAAACGCCGGACACAGCCAAGGGATGACCTAACGTACGCAAGCCGGCGCCCCTATCCCGACCACCCCCTGGGTTGTAGTAGACCTCCGGCGGCTGCTTGCAGGCCATTACCTGGGGGCTTTGGTAGGGCTGAGGTCACCGAGCCTCTTGCTTCGGCCACCAGCGGTTTCTTCCCAGCGCTACTCTGGAACGGGAGCAATGGTCTCAAGGAAGGCCAGCAGCGCTGGCAGATCTCGTTCGACGGTCGCCCAGACTTCCTCGATGTCCACTGTGCCATAAACGATTTGGCCCGTATCACCCCCAGTGCCTCGGCACCTTCCCCAACCACGGCAACCTCGACTCCTTGCACTTCGGATACGGTTCGAGGTCGGAAATCATCCCCTCCCTCCCTTGTCCTCGGTTTCACGCTGAATGGCTCGTTCGGCCAACAACTGCTGTTCCCGCACCAGTTCGTCGCGCAGTTCTTCTTCTGATGGTAGGACGAGTTTGTACTTGGTGGCGAACAGGTGCTGGTGATCCTGGAGGACCG
>CAZQHM010000211.1:0-4285 GCA_964593355.1 uncultured Myxococcales bacterium | reverse complement strand
TCTACTCCCCGCAGGGCTTGTCCGCTGCCAAAGAGTCCCTGAGGGAGGGCGGTGTGCTGGGCGTGTGGTCAGCCTCGGCGGACAACTCGTTTACGTCCCGGTTGCGAAGAACAGGCCTTCAAATCGAGGAACTGCCCGTCCGCACCCGTGGCAAGAAGGGCGGCCCCATGCACTACATCTGGTTGGCCTCCAAGCCAGCCCCGAAACCGCAGCGGTAGGCCGCCAGACAGGTGACAACGCCGACGCCAACGCCCTTGGTTCCAAACCCTAATTCAATCCGAACAGAGCCCCAGTGGGGCGACTCTTTAAATGGCCCAGGCCGCAGGCGGCAAAGCCGCCGGAGCCCTGGGTCCCTGGCGCACCGCATCCACATTCAGCCCCGGAGATGGTGCCATATGGCCCACGGGCCCAAGGCGGCAAAGCCGACGCCAACGCCCGTGGTTCCAAACCCTAATTCAATCCGAACAGAGCCCCAGAGGGGCGACTCTTTAAATAGCCCAGGCCGCAGGCGGCAAAGCCGCCGGAGCCCTGGGTCCCTGGCGCACCGCAATCCACATTCAGCCCCGGAGATGGTGACACATGGCCCACGGGCCCAAGGCGGCAAAGCCGCCGGATCGCTGGTGCAAGACGATGGCCCCGATCCGGTGCATTTGTGATTATTCGGTAGGCCGAGCCGGCAGGTTTGTGGCCGTTCAGCGCTTGCTCTTTAGTCGGCCGGCCTTTCGCCTGCCACTCGGTGTCGTGAGGGGGGCAGGTTTCGCTGCTTCCTCGGTGGCCTCCGGGTCGCCACCCCCTGCAAAGGTGGCGTACTGGCGCCTCTGCATGCGCACTTCATTATAGACTTGCATGCCAATAGCTATGAGTGTGGGCACCCAACCCAAGCCAAACATGGAGAGCGGGGCCTGTGCAGCTTGCCATGCGTGCAAAGAACTCCAGAGGCCAAGAAGAACTGCAGCGGCAATGATAATAATTCCTAAGGCATACAACGCTGGCCTCCGGGTAAACAGTTCCAACTGTTCACCCGATGCTTTTCCGGCAAAGAAGAAGAACGGAAAAGCGATCCAGAAGCTGACATACGAGACCAGGGAAACCTCAAGCGCCACCCCCACCAGCGTCAGCCCCCAGGCCGGGGCTCCTCCAAGCAGCCACGAGGCAAGTTCGGCAACCACGCCAAAAAGCCACGGGGAGGCCACACGCATCAGGCGATCCTGGTCGCTGCCCCGCTCGGTGAGCATCCTGATCATGAGCATGGCAGCGTAGAGAATGCCAACTAGGAAGGTAGCGGATGGATGGATGCCGTGCAGAGGCAGTAGGAGAAGGGTTGGTCCCAAGACCAACAACACACCGTGCAACATCGCCGAGAAGCGGGCAAGTCGGCCCACCACTCCCCTCCCCCACCCCACCATCATCGTGGGAATACCCACCACCACGAAGGCAACGCTTCCAGTAAGCGTGAGAAACGCTGCGAGACCTTCGCCATCAAAACCAGACAAGACTTTCCAGGCCAACGGTTCCATGGACCGGATTGCTAACACACCCGGCCGGCAGGGTCAACACCGGCACAGAGCAGCGGAATCGGGGTCGGAGCTGGGGCCGCTGCACCCAGCGGTAGGGGCTAGGTCCCCCTCCGGCCTTGGCCGGGCGCTGCGGTTGGGGCTGCGTCCCCCTCCGGCCTTGGCGGGGCGCTGCGGTTGGGGCTGCGTCAGCCATTTTCGCCTTCATGGCGAAAATGGCGCGCCTCCCCCTGCCCCCTCCAGACAAGCTGGAGGGGGTAATAGCGGCACGGCAGTGTTGGTAGGCTTATGTTAAGGGCTAGGCTAGCCCATTACATAACTTTGGCGGGGCGCTGCGGTTGGGGCTGCCTCCCCCTCCGGCCTTGGCGGGGCGCTGCGGTTGGGGCTGCGTCAGCCATTTTCGCCTTCATGGCGAAAATGGCGCGCCTCCCCCTGCCCCCTCCAGACAAGCTGGAGGGGGTAATAGCGGCACGGCAGTGTTGGTAGGCTTATGTTAAGGGCTAGGCTAGCCCATTACATAACTATGGTATAGCCACAGGCCCTCCTACTCCACGTAGGAAACCTTGCCCCCGGTGGCATACTGCCCGGCGGAGTCGAAGAACTGCACCGGCAGGTTCTTGCCCGTGCCGGCAGGCAGGGTGCAGGTCACCTTGTCGTGACCTGGAGAGTGCACCGCCTCGGTACACAGCTTGCTGCCTACAAGCACCGTACCGGGGTTGGGGCCGAAGTTGGCGCCGTGTAGTTCAAGGGTCAGACCGCCCTCGATGGGACACCACTTGGTCCCCGGCGGATCGGGCATGGGGCAACCGCTCACCTCGTTGATTACAGGCTTGGCATACTTGATATTGTGAACGGGGGAGACACTGCCGTCAGGCATCATGACCACCAGTTGTGCAACTCCCGCCCCCGGGGGGAGGACAAACTCTATTGCGTTGGGAGCCACTGACTTCGTAGCAAGAATAGAGCCGTTCAGAAGAAATGTTGAAAGCTCTACCGCCCCCGAAAAAGTGGCCGTGATCGTCGCACCGGTGGTTGGGCAGTCGCCAGTGAAAGGCTCCGTAGCATCACATCCCTGCGTCGATACAAGTTCCGGCACTGGTGAAAGCGTTATGGCATCGGTTCCCCAAGCAGAGGCTCCTCCCGGGACCATGATCTGGAAGTTCCCCGTCTCCATGGGCCGCTCCCACAAGTCGTTGGAGTCCAGGATGTAGCACATAACACGCGAAGCTCCACCTAAGTTTGCGGCATAAGGCAAGACACACTCATCCCAACTGAGCTCGTCACCAAATCGAACCCATGCCCCCATCTGATCAAATGCCCCCTCGGGAAGCCCACTGACCTCAAAGAACACCTGCGCTGGGAAGCTGGGCGGAGCGTAGACATCCTGGCCCGCTGCGAACGGTTCGCCACGCAAAGCCCCCGGCCAGATCTCGGGCAGCGTGTAGGAGAGCGTAAGGTGGTTGGGAGCCGACCTGATGCCCGAGCAGCGCACCGTCACGGGCATATCGACGCCTAGCCCAGGTGGAGTCTCGCACGACAACGTTTCAAAATCCGCGAGCGCACAATATTGCGAATAATTAACACCATCACTCCCATATTCAGCAAAACAGTTATAGTCAAAATTGTAGCCGGTGATTACGAACTCCTCCATACCCATCGCTGACACAACCGGCGGGTCAATATCACTAACAACTGGTCCAACATATGATATCGCATAGTCCATGGTTGCATGTTTCCCATCGCGAATGACGCTCACGGGCAGGTTCCATCCCCCTTCAGGCATGGGTGGAAGAATGAAGATGATTTGCTCATGGTCGACCGCTATCACTGGAGCATCCACTCCATTGACAGCCACAGTGATTTCATTCAAATTCAATCCGAAATTAATTCCATTCATAGTAATAAGATCTCCACCTGGTACTGCGCAATCAAACGTACTTACACCGTTAGAATATGCGCAGCCCGACACCTCCAAAATAACTGGATATCCATATTTCAGCGGCACATCAGGACGTGGAACAACAGCGGGCTCGTCGTCCACCATCGTCGGCTCTGGGTACCAGGCGAAGGGAGTCTCCGGAAGACCCGGTGGCGTGCCCACCTGCACTGAGGTGTCCACCGATCCCACTGGCGTGATGAAGACCACCGTGGTCTTGTCCTGGAATATGACGGGCAGCGTCTCAACGTAGCCACCAAGGGTGGTCACGGTGACATCTTTGCCGGGGAAGAATCCCCGGAGGGTAGCAACCGAGCCGCCCGCCGTGGGGAAACTCCCGGTTGGAACTTCTGAAATGAAGTACGGGAATACGTCACCCCACGCAATGCACAT
Organism: uncultured Myxococcales bacterium; assembly: GCA_964593355.1. Classification (GTDB taxonomy): domain Bacteria; phylum Myxococcota_A; class UBA9042; order CAIXZC01; family CAIXZC01; genus CAYTWV01. Next base: position 442 of record CAZQHM010000211.1, on the reverse strand, counting down.
ATCAAAACATGAGAGCACGGAGGCACACTCTGGAAGCACATCTATGAAACAGGTGTCATTGACCTCGTCGCAGGCATCGGCCGATGCGCATAATCGACCGCCAGAGCAGTCCCGCTTCTCCCCCAAACAGAGCCCATCCTCGTCGCATGTGTCGTCCAGGGTGCAGAACAGACCATCGTCGCACGCCACGCCGACCCTTGCCGTCCAGCCGAAACGATCCATAAGCGGTTCACAGATCTGGCAGCTGTTCGACGGGTTGAGCTGGCCGATGGCGTAGCAGAAGTCGTCGACGATGCAGCCGGCGCAGCAGTTGCCCTCGTGAAGGCAGCCGGCGTAGGTGAGGACACATGTATCGGTGGAGAGGTCGCAGATGTGCCCCTCAGGACAGGTCGATGTACCGGCCGCACAAGCATCGCCAAGCTCGTCGCACACCTCGGTGCCG
>CAZQHM010000210.1:0-4298 GCA_964593355.1 uncultured Myxococcales bacterium | reverse complement strand
CAAACGGATTGTGCCGGGAAACACCACGAATCCCAGAAACTCAATCCCCTCCTTCCGAAGGGTGTACCAGAACACACCGAGCCTCAATTTCCCGGGCCAGTTGCTCCTCGCTGGGTAGAACTTTAAGGTACTTCGCTGCAAACAATTGTTCGTTTTCGCTAAGAACTGAGTATCGCACAATGGTTTCGTCCTTGTCGGCGCAAAGGATGATACCAAGGGTCGGATTATCATCTTTGCCACGCTTTAAATCATCGAACATTCGAACATACATATCCATCTGCCCAATATCTTGATGAGATAGCTTGTCTGCCTTCAGATCAATCAACACGAAACATTTCAATAAATAATTATAGAACACCAGATCCACATAGAAATGTGATGTTTCCGTACTAACCCGAAACTGACGCGCCACGAACGAGAAACCACGGCCAAGCTCAAGCAAAAATTCCTTTATATTGGTAACAAGAGCGGCTTCAATAGCTCGTTCACGGTTCGTCGGACCGCTTGAAAGACCTAAGAACTCCAGAACATATGGATCCTTTAATATCGTCTGAGGAGTCACATCATCATCATCATGGGCCGGTGCATCAGGTGCCCGAAGAAGCCTCTGATGCCATCCACTCCTAATATTTCGCTCTAATTGCCTTGTCGTCCAGCCCTGACTGGCTGACTCGTTAATGTAATAATTACGGGCATCTATATCGTCAACTCTCATTATTAGGCGATAGTGAGACCAGCTCAATTCGCTACGCAGCGCGTAGCCTTTCACGGGGTCCGGGAATGTCAGGTAGAACTGCCTGAAGTTCTTGAGATTGGCCACAGAGAACCCATGACCAAACTCCTCACCAAGCCTACGTGATAGCTCCTTGATCAGTTCCTGCCCGTAACCCGCACGCAATGCACCTGACTGCTCATGCACCACGATCCGTTGCCCAATTCGCCAGTAGGCATCAAGCATCACAAGATTGACGCTCGAAGCCACCTTGTGCCTGGCCGCCGAAAGAATCGCCCGAACGTCACCGTATATGCCATCTAGGTTCATTTCTATCTTGTTTATGTCCATCCAATCTTACCCCATGGCGGTCATGCATCATGTCAAGGTCCAGAAAAAACAGTCAGAAAAACAGAAATACAGAAGTTCAGAATTTCAGAAGATCACTGGGACACCCGCACGCAACGAACCCCGACGGTCTGCCACCTAAAACCCGCCCCAATAGTAATGGAGAAGGTAGCCCTCATATCCGGGTCGGGGTCATCAGCGAACCACCCACCGCCCACGATATACCACCAGCGTTCTCCTTCCCCTGTTTCTGTTTCCTGCGTTGACGTCCATTCCCAAACGTTTCCACTCATATCGCACAGACCGCTGACGCTGTTTCCGGCGGTTTTTGAGCAGACGGGCCATGTGCTGTCCCGACCACAGCCAGGAGCGTTGGTAGCATTCCAGATGGCACGGTCGCAAGTTACCTCATTATCACCCCAGGGATACTGCCTTGAACCACCATTGCTGGCTTCCGCGTACCACTCGTCCCACGTGGGAAGACGCCCATCAACCCAGGCGCAGAACTGCCTGGCACCGTGCCAGTCAACGCAGTTCATGGGATGATCATCACGACCCGTGTGGCCCCAGTTGCAGTCGGAACTATCGGTCTTGGTATCGAAGTTCTCCTTGCTGCACGCCCCGGCCTCTACACAGGCACGGTATTGGGAGAGCGTGGTTTCTGTCTTGGCGAAGTAGAGCTTGGCTGGATTGCTGTAGACCCACTGCAGGGTTGTGGGGCCTTTTGAGCCGCCGGAGCCCCGTTGAGCGTCGGAAGGCTTGGGTTTTGGTTTGAACCGCTCAAGCATCGCAGTGGCTTCTGCTGCTCGGGGATTGCCCAGGGGGTGGGTGGCGTATTTCTTCAAGAACAACTCCACCGCCTCCTTGCCTTCGGGGCCGCCCCTTTCGCCAATGACTCTGACCTCGCCCCAGAACCGCTCCACCTCGTCGTTGTGCTGTTTCTGCTGGGCCGCTTTCAGTTCCCGCTCTTTGCGTTCGGCCTCTTCACGAGCCCGCTGGGCGGCTTTGATCTGCTCCAACTGCTGATCTACCGTGCCAGTCTGGCCAGTGCCATGGGCGCTCACCCCGCCGGCAAGCTTCAGACGGATGGCCACGATGTCAGGACCCGACTCAAGCTTTCGGCCCTTTTTCCCGATCAGGGGCTGGTCAATACCGCTGTGCTGCGGCTGCTGCTGCCGTCGGGGGTCCATTTGAAACAGAACAGAGCGGGCGTATTGCACAGCCTCCTCGGCTGTTACGGTGCCATCTCCGTTGAGGTCGCCCCAACCTCGCAACGCCCCCAGCATAAGGTAGCTGAACGCCGGACCACCTCGCCCCGGCAAAGAGCCCGCAATATCCCCGGAGCGGCCCGCTGTGAGCACCGTGGCCTCCTTAGCCTCCAACACCTGCACGTTCATGGCGAACATCGCATCGGTTATCAGAGCCTTGCCCCCTACGTCAGTTCCTGAGAAACAGGCATCAATAACAAGCACAGGCGGTGGCTCGCCGGGCCCGCCACCCACAAGAGCCAGGATCTCGCCCCTGGAGACCGAATTCCTGAAGAACTCCCGCTGAGTTGGCTGGGCCGTAACCCCCACAAGGATTCCATCGGTTCCATCCTCGTTTGGAGCGCCGTGGCCGATAAAGACGAACCAGAACCGCCCCCCCGGCTTCAGTTGCTGCCTCGCTGCCTTCACCACATCCCGAATGCCGTCTGCCGTTGCCTCGTGGTTCAGCAATACCACCGGGTTCGGCACCTTCAAAACCACATCAAAAAACCTGACCCACGCTGCCCCCAACTCCACTGCCCCCGTCACCGGCGTCAACCTGAAGTAATCCTCAATAGCCACAACCACAGCCACATCCTTCTCTCCACCTCCCATCGCCGCCGGCATCTTCGAAAGATCCGGCCACAACGGCTCGGCTCCAAGCAGCGAAATGGCCAACGCCGCTATCAGGGATACGCCACTCATCATCAACCTCCGGAATAGGCCCTTGTCGTTGTGGTGGTTGTATTACATCCAGACGGGTGCTGCAACGCAATTGTGGCCCTGGCGCAGCGCCCATTTTGCCCCACACCCAGGGCTACGGCGGTGGCAAATCCCCTCTCCCATTTCGGGAGAGGGACAGGGTGAGGGCGCACACCTGCTGGGACACTTCGACGTACAAGTGTTTGTATAAGCATCGGAACAGGGGGGGGACCGGCTGTGGACACCATCGCTCTTGTCAACTATACTTGGGGCTCGTTGGAGGGCCAATGTCTAACCTGACCGCGGATGAGCCTGTCAGATTCGTCGTGGATTGCTTGGACCGAGGAGCGGTCCTTTGGACCTACCACGTGAATATGCGGCTGAGCCAAAGGGGACTGACAAGGGCAGAACTGCTAGGTGGCCAAACCTCGCTTAGGCTTCTGGAATGGTACCCGGACGACAGGTCTCTTCCCTCCGGCCTCTTCGCATTCCAGGCTAGAGCCGGCGAGGTACATGTGGTATTGGCCCTGGACTTCCCCAACAGAAACATTCGAGTTGTAACTGCATACTACCCATCTCCCGATAAATGGACTGGGGATGGTGTACGAAGGAGATGACAATGAGATGCTCAACATGCGGCTGCCTGCTGCAAGAGGCAACAACAGACCTTCCGTTCAAGATTGGCGACACCACCATTGTCGTGGTAAGGGGCGTACCCGTCCTACAATGCCCAAACTGCCCCGATTTCCTGATTGCCGACCACGCCATGGCCAGAATCGAGTCGCTGCTGGAGAACCGAAACCAGGGAAGCGAACTGGAAGTAGTCAGATTCGCTGCTTAGTCGTTGCGAAGAGAAGCACTCGGTGAACAGCAATTCTTAGGAAACTTCGCCGTTCGTCCCATTACCCAGACAATCGTCTCATAAGTTTTGATGAATATCGGCGACTGTTTCATGGCACCCTGCTATAAAAAAATCTTGCATCAAGACAAAACAGACCCCCTAAAAAATATAAAACACCGAAAAAGAACACCAGAAAGAACAGTCAGAAGGACAGAAATACAGAAATACAGAATTTCAGAAAATCACTGGGACACCCGCACGCACCGAACCCCGTAGCCGCCGTCCCCGACGCCGGGAACGTCCCCGTAGCGACCAGAAGCCCGCAGGTCCGAAGTGCCATCATCGCCCCACGACCCCCCGCGCAACACCCGCCCGGATGATTCCGGCGTTGAGGTCCATTCCCAGACGTTCCCGCTCATGTCGCAAAGACCGCTGACGCTGTTACCAG
>CAZQHM010000209.1:0-4363 GCA_964593355.1 uncultured Myxococcales bacterium | reverse complement strand
TTTCGAGCGGCCCTGGCCCTCTGGAACGGGCAAGAAATGTGATCAAGAGTCAGAGGCAAGCTGGGGGGGCCGGCACATCGGCCTTGGCGGGGCGCTTCGGTAGGGGCAGCGTCGCAGCGCCCACACAGGCCCCTTCCCCCTACTGCTCCTCCCCCGCTGCATCGCCCTCTTGCTTGAACTCGTCGGGCACCGGGTACTCGGGAGGCGGAAGTTCCTCGGCCGGGAACTTCAACGCCAGCTCCAACAACACCTTGTCCAGGTGGGCCTTGCCCTCGGGACTCAGAGCGTCGAAAGCATGCACCAGGCGGGTGTACCTGCCGTCGGTCAGGCCGTGATTCCACAACCCACGCTGCTCCGCCCTGGCCTTGGCCTCCAACGATACCAGCATCGCCTTCCTGGAGCAGGGATAGCGACGATAGACATACGCATACCCTCGGGACACAAGCTCGGCATTCAGCATCTTTCCGTTAACCCATACATAGGCCAAAAGTCTATTGTATTTATCATATTTTGAGTGCTTATAGTATTCAATGTAGACTTTTTGCCCATAGCAGGTCTTCTTGGTAAACGACGAAGCCTCCCGTCCGAACCGCTGGATGGGAATCTGAGGGTGCTTGGTCTCCGGGGTATCCACACCGATCAATCGGATTGTCTCGCCGGTCTCAATCTTGATGGTATCGCCGTCTGCGACGTGCCGAACGTCGTAGGGGCCCTCTCTCACCAGCGCCGACTCTACAAACCGGTCATCCACTATTTGGGCCCGAATCAACTCGGGACAATCGCAGGCGGGGCAGAGCGCCTGTCCCGAACAGCCCTGCGAAACGAACACCACCAACGCCAGCGCAAGCGCCCAAGCCAGTTTTCTACACTCAGAAGACCCAGGTTGACCACGATTCATGCCTACTCCCTCCACATTTTCACCGGGGGCCAGTATCCCTTCGCCCTGCGCCACAAGTCAACAAGTCCCGCTGCAAACACCCCTTGCCCTCAGGCCCCCCCGTTCCTATCCTCACAAAAGCAGTAACCAACCAACAACAAGTATGGGAGAAATATCATGGACAACGTTCAGAACAACTACCCGAGACTTCCACGCATCGGCGAACTGGCCCCGGAGTTCGAGGCTCCGACCACCCATGGCGTCATCCGGCTGTCGGACTTCCGTGGCACCTGGCTCATCCTCTTCTCTCATCCTGCCGACTTCACGCCGGTGTGCACTACAGAGTTCATGGCTTTTGCCGAGATTCACCCAAAGCTCCGGGAGATGAACTGCGAGCTTATGGGGCTCTCCATCGACAGCGTCTACTCCCACATCTCCTGGGTTAGAAATATCGAGGAGAAGACCGGCGTGAAGATCCAGTTCCCGGTAATCGCCGACCTGGGCTTTGAAGTTGCCACGAAGTACGGGATGATCATGCCCGGTGAGAGCAAAACCGAGACCAGCCGTTGCGTCTTCGTAATTGATGACAAGGGTGTCTTGCGTTCTATGATCTACTACCCGCTCACCACGGGTCGAAACACCGACGAAATCCTGCGCCTCATCCAGGCCTTGCAGACCCACGAGAAGCACAAGGTGGCCACGCCGGCCAACTGGCGCCCGGGCGACAAAGTCATCGTTCCGCCGCCTGCCACCCAGGATGCCGCCGAGGAGCGCATGGCAGATGCATCCCTGGAGAAGATCGACTGGTACTTCTCCAAGAAGAGCCTCTGAGCCGTCGCTGGAACTGCTCCTCTTCCTTTCCGGAAGCAATCCTTTTTGACATGTTAGAGGCCCACTGACCTCAGGAGTAGATGAAATGGCGTGCACCAAAGCTGATGGCTCGTTGACCCAGATGGCGAAGGATTTGCTGCTTGCACTTCAAAACCCGGTGCCCCTGCACACCCTCTGTCCAACCTTGCAGGTTCCCCTGTACCGCATCCGCTCCAGCGTGCGGGAGCTGCAATCTCTGGGCTTCGTCAAGGAAGTGGACGACGGGAACCAGTATGTTGCCACCCCGCTGGGCCTGGAGCATGCCCGTAAGTAGGGGCTTGCAATATCCCCCCGATCGGGCTACACGAAACGCCTGAACCGGAGGTGGGTATCGTGGGTGAGCGAAGAAAGAGTCCCTGGTTGGCGCCGCTCAGGTGGCTGGGAAGAGTGCTGGCTTATGTAGTCTTCAACCCTCTGTTCGAGCGCCTGGGCGCCGGTGGCCTGGTTGCCCCGGAGAGCGATGGGCCCATAGAACCCATTGCTGAACAAATCAAGAAAGGTGCCAGGGTCATGTGGGTGGGCGCCCACCCCGACGACGAGTCCTTCTGCGGCTCGCTTCTTGCCTACACCTCTATCGCCTGCAAATCTCCCCTTCACTTTGTGGTGCTCACCCGGGGCGACGGCGGGGGCGCTGCAATCCCCATCCCCGAAGGCATGACCGTGGCTGACGTGAGAGCCGGGGAGCTTCAGAAGGTGGCCAAGCTCTACAACGCCTCCCTTGCCCTCAACTCCTATTACAATGCCCCACTACCTGTTGAGAGCTTCCCCAAGCGCCACGAGCTGGCCCGGATGTGGATCGACAAAGAAGACCCGGCCCTCTGGATCGCCCGTGAGATTCGCACTTTCAAGCCTGACATCGTACTGACCTTCTCGCCGAGATACGGGGCAACGGGCCACCCGGAGCACCAGTTGACGGCCCGATTCTGCCTCTCTGCCGTGAGACTTGCGGCCGAAGACAACCCGGCTCTGGAGGGAGAACCGTTCAAGGTGCGTAATACGTACTTCGTACTGATGAAGTACTGGTTCTTGCGCCTGGGGGGAATGCGAAGAGACCCCTTCCCGCCCACAGACCAGTTCGTCATCAAGACCCCCTGCGATGCCACAAGAACTTGTGCCCAGGTTGGGGCAGATAATACACTGCCCCACGAGACTCAATACCCGGACATGAGCGCCATGCGAACCGCCACAAGCCTGCTCCACAAGCAGTATCTCCACTGGGTGGACCCGTGGAAGGTCCAGTACGATCCGCTGGAACCCGTGGCCAAAGGCGGCATGGGCGCCGACATGAAATAGGAGCAGCAGTGAAATCCCCCCTGGAGTCACTCTATCAACTCTGGTCCGCCGGCGTGGTCATCCCCACCGCCGTGCTCTCCACAACCCTCTTCGGCTCCACGGCCATCGCCGTGGGCCTGAAGCACCCCAAAGCATCCACGGCATGCAGCCACAACTGGGCCCGTAGCCTCCTGGCCGTCAACTTCACCAAGGTGAGGGTCCACGGCGTGGAGAACATCGACCCTGCCACAAGCTACCTGGTGATGTGCAACCACAACAGCTACTTCGATACCCTGGCCCTTCTTGGAGCCCTGCCCCTCCCGCTGAGATTCGTCATGAAGAAAGAGCTGGGAAGGGTCCCCATCTTCGGCACCGCCGTCAGGCGCTGGGGGGGCATCCTCGTTGACCGCTCGGACAGGTCACAAGCCATAAATGAGCTCAAGAGAGGCATCGAGCCCATCATCCAGAACAACCTCTCCCTGCTGGTCTTCCCCGAGGGCACCCGCTCCAGAGACGGCCAGCTTGGCCCCTTCAAAAAGGGGGGCTTCGTCACCGCCATCCAATCGCGTTTGCCCATCCTCCCAGTTGCCGTCGTGGGCTCCACCGACGTTATGCCTTCAAGAGGCTGGAAGTTGAAGCCGGGCACCATCGACATGGTAGTCGGAGCACCAATACCCACCCTGGATGCTTCCGTGGAAAAGAAAGAAGAGCTGATGCTCACCGTAAGAGACGCCATGCTAGCCCTTGTTGCCGAGGGCAAGAAAATAAGGGAGAGAAGCAGTGAGTGACAACACATCAGGCATAAGATGCCCTGAGCCCCACGAACTGGCCCCCGAAGAGGGCTGGGATAACACCGTGGCCTTTGGAAACAGCCGCCACCGCTCCTTCGTATCGGGCTTCCCCGAGAGCAAGCGCATTAGAATCGCCTACTACAAGCGGGTCAGCGACGGTTACCTCATGGGCAAGGTCTGGTTCGGCCCCGAAACCCAAGGCCCCCCCGGCCACGTCCACGGCGGCGCTCAGGCCGCAGTCCTGGATGAATCCATGGGAGGCGCTGCCTGGATGGCCGGCTTCCCCGTCGTTGCCGCAGAGATTAGGGTGCGCTTCAAGACCATGATGAAGATGGGCCAGACCTACAGAGTAGAAGCCTGGGTCTCCGCCCACGAGGGCCGCCGAATCACCGTAGAAGCAAGACTCTTCGACGATCAGCATGTCTACAGCGACAGCCAGGGAACATTCATAGTCCTCCCCGAAGATCGTCTCAAACAACTCTCAAAACAACTGGTAGACCCAGGCGAAACCTGCACCTGACCCCTCACCCCTCAAGCTTTCTGGGCTTGATAG
>CAZQHM010000208.1:0-4375 GCA_964593355.1 uncultured Myxococcales bacterium | reverse complement strand
CTGCATCAGCCCAGAGGCTTCTTCTGCGCCATTGGGAACTGCTCCTCGTGTTTCATGGTCGTGGATGGCGTCCCCAACGTGCGCACCTGCATAACCCCCCTTCGTGAGGGCATGAAGGTGGAAACTCAGAAGGGCCGAGGCGAAATACCCATGAGCGCTGACCTCGGAGGCCACCTTGCGTGAAACACCCTTGCTCATCGTCGGTGGCGGTCCCGCAGGGCTCTGCGCTGCCCTTGAGGCCGCCAATTTCGGGCTCGACGTGACCCTGGTTGACAGTGACCTTCATCTGGGCGGCCAGCTTGTGAAGCAGACACACAAGTTCTTCGGCTCCAAACACGAATACGCCGGGACACGAGGGTTCAAAATCGCCCATATCCTCCTGGAGGAGTTCCAGCGTCTGAGCCATCGCATAACCGTCCACTCCAACACTACGGCGCTCTCCTGCTACCCCGAGGATGGCTCCGTGGCCATGCTTACCGGCGAGAGCAACTACTGGAAGCTCATCCCCAGGAACATGGTCATGGCCACCGGCGCCAACGAGAAACTCATCCCCTTCCTGGGAAACCACCTCCCGGGAGTCTACGGGGCCGGGGCCGTCCAGACCCTTATGAACTCCTATGGCGTCAAGCCCGGCGACAGGGTGCTTATGGTGGGCGCTGGTAACATTGGGCTTATTGTCTCTTACCAACTCATGCAGGCAGGCGTCCACGTGGTGGGCATCGTCGAGGCCCAGGACAGGGTAGGGGGCTACTGGGTCCACGCTGCCAAAGTCCGCCGCCTGGGCGTCCCCATCTACCTCAGGCACACCGTGGTCGAGGCCCTTGGCAGCAGCGTGGTCACCGGGGCCGTGCTGCGTAACATCGACAGCGCCTTCAGGCCCGTGGGAGACCCTCTCACCATAGAGTGCGACGTGATCTGCATGGCCGTCGGCCTCTCGCCTAACGTTGAACTGCTGTGGCAGGCCGGCTGCGACATGAGCTTCATCCCCCAGCTATGCGGCTATGTGGCCAAACGTGACAAGGCCATGCGCACCAGCCATCCACACATCTGGGTCGCCGGCGACTGCGCCGGTATCGAAGAGGCCTCGTCGGCTATGGTCGAGGGACGCCTGGCCGGCCTCTCCGTGGCACATGCCGAGGGGCTGGTGCCCGATGACGAGTATCGGCGCCTTCATGACAAGTACTGGGGCCGCCTTGGAGACCTGCGGGCCGGTGAGGTTGGTGAGAAGATCTGCATGGGCATCATGCAGGCCATGGTGCAGCAGTGGGAGATGCCAACGGAGGCACGAAGATGAACCACCCCGAATATGACTGGGACTTCGCCGCAGGTGTGCTCACCGGCGAGCGCGAAGGCGCAGGCACGCCGCCCCAAGAGCTCTGGGAGCGCAAGAAGGCCGGCCTCGTCATCATAGAATGCCCCCAGAGGATCCCCTGCAATCCTTGTCATACCAGTTGCCCCACGGGCGCTATCCTCCCCTTCGCAGATATAAATGATGTACCCTCTGTGAACTACGAGAAGTGCACCGGTTGCGCCCTCTGCGTCGCCGTCTGCCCGGGGTTGGCCTGCTTCGTCGCTGACCTTACCTATTCCGCCGACCTGGCCCTCATGAAACTGCCTTACGAGTTCCTGCCCAGACCAACGCCAGGAAGCACCGTGGCGCTGCTCAATAGGGTGGGGGAGCGGCTTGGCCAGGGGAAGGTCGTGAGGGTGGTAGAGCCACACAAAGACAAGACCCTCGTCGTTCATGTGGAGGTTTCAAAGCAGATGGTAAACGACGTTAGGGCCGTGAGGGTGGAGGTCTTATCGTGACCGACAGAAACGACGAAATCGTGATTTGCAGATGCGAAGAGGTAACCCTTGGCGAGATCCGGCGCTGGATTGCCAAAGGCTACCACAACTTCGACGAACTCAAGCGGGTGCTTCGGGTGGGCATGGGCCCGTGCCAGGGCAGGGGCTGCCGCGAGATTGTCCTGCGTGAGATTGCCATGGCCACAGGAAAGAAGGTCTCCGAAATCCCCCCGGGGAGCTTCCGGCCCTTCACCAGACCAGTCAAACTTGGAGCTATCGTGGACGGAGCTGATAAAGAGGTGCAGCAGTGAATCGCACCGCAGAAGTCGTCATCGTGGGCGCCGGTATTCAGGGTTGCGCCATCGCCTACTACCTGGCCCGTGCGGGCGTAAGAGACATCCTGGTGCTCGACAAAGGAAGCATCTGCTCCGGTGCCACGGGACGCTGCGGGGCAGGTTTCCGGGCCCAGTGGGGCACCGAGATGAACTGCCGGCTGGGGCTTGCTTGTGTAGAACGGTTCGAACAACTCAGCGAAGAACTGGAAATGGACATCGGCCTCAATCAGAACGGCTACCTAATGGTGGCCTACCTGGAGCACGAGTTTGACCAGCTTCGTAAGAACGTCGCCCTGCAAAACAGCCTCGGCATAGGCAGCAGAGTGGTCTCCCACGAAGAGGCCTCGGAGATATGCCCCGGTATTGGGGCCAAAGAGGCCCTGGGCTTCACTTTTCATCAACGGGATGGACACGTAGACCCCTTTCTCACCACATTTGCTTACTACGAAGCCGCAAAACGCCTTGGTGTCACCTTCGAAACATTTACCCAGGCTACAGATATCCGATACGCCAACGGTAAGGTCTTCGGCGTCTCTACAACCAAGGGGGATATCGACTCAAGAGTGGTTGTTCTGGCCACGGGAGCCTGGACCCAAAGCCTGCTTGAGAAAGCCGGCGTTACCCTGCCCCTCTTCAGCGAACGGCACGAAATCCTCATCACCGAACCCGTAGAGCCAGGCGTCTGCCCCCCAATGCTCATGAGCTTCTCGGGGAACTACTACATCCAGCAGCGCCCTCATGGCAGCATCATCGCCGGCTGTAGCCCCAAAGGCCACCCCGAAGACTACAAGATGGGAGTCACCTGGGACTTCCTGGAGACCATGTCGAAAACTATCGTGAAGCTGCTTCCACGAACAAGAGATATGCGGGTCGTGAGGCAGTGGTCGGGCCTCTACAACATGTCCCCCGACCGACAACCCGTCCTGGGCGAAGTGGATGAGGTCTCGGGCATCTTCCTCACGTGCGGCTTCTCAGGCCACGGCTTCATGTTCGGGCCCGTAACAGGGGAATTGATAGCCCAACAGATCCTCGGCGCCGAAACCTCCATACCCATCGACATGCTCCACTACCGGCGCTTTGAGAGAGGTGAGTTGATCCGCGAACCCGCCGTAGTGTAGCCTCCAATCATGGTCGACGTCATCCTCGCTACCGTTAATGCCAAATATATCCACTCCAGCCTGGCCCTCAGAGTTCTGCGGGCCAACGCAGGGGCCTGGAGAGAGCGCATCTCCATCCTTGAGTTCGTCTCCTCCCAACGCCCTGCCGATATAGTCGAAGAGATACTGTCGAAGCACCCCGCCTTCGTGGGCCTGGGAGTCTACATCTGGAACGCCGAAATCATGGAGCAGGTGGTTCGCCTTCTCTGCCTTATCTCTCCCACAACCAGAATCATCCTGGGAGGCCCGGAACTCATAGAGCCGGCACAGTGGCCAGAGTGGGTGAAGTTGGCCGATGCCGTTGTCGTGGGCGATGGCGAAGCTGCTCTGCCATTGTGCCTTTCTCACTTAGAAAATGTGGGGAAGAACAGGGGAGCAGACCCCTTGTTGCATTGCAGCAAAGGGGCGCCGGAGCTTTGGAATGTGCCACCGGACCTCGCCAGTATTTCCCTTGCCGATCAGGAATATAGCGACCATGACATAAAGCATCGCCTTATCTATGTTGAGGCCTCCCGTGGCTGCACCTACGGCTGTCAGTTCTGCCTTTCTGCCCGTGAACCTGCCATTCGACGCTTCCCCGAAGAACTCGTCCTGCAGTCGCTCCATCGCCTTTGGGAGAGGGGCGTTCGCCAGTTCAAGTTCGTGGACAGGGCGCTTCACCTGGTCAACTCCCCAGCCATTCTCAACTTCTTCCTGGAGCGCATGGAGCCCAAGGTCTTCGTTCACTTCGAAGTGGTCCCCGAAGCCGTGCCCCACTGGTCTTGGCCCCTTCTTGCTGCCTTTCCTGAAGGACAGCTGCAGCTTGAAGCTGGTGTGCAGAGCCTCGATGAAGCCGTCTGCGCACGCATCAACCGACGACAGAATGCCGCAGGCGTGCTCAAGGCCCTGGCCCGACTCAAAGCGGAAACCAGAGCCCATATTCACGCCGACCTCGTTCTTGGCCTCCCCGGTGATACCATCGATGGAATCGCTGCCTCCTTCGACCAGTTGCTGAGCGCCGCACCCCACGAAATCCAGGTGGGTATACTCAAGCGTCTGCGAGGGGCACCTATCGCCATCCACGATCAGCCCTTCAATATGCGCTACTCACCCTTC
>CAZQHM010000207.1:0-4384 GCA_964593355.1 uncultured Myxococcales bacterium | reverse complement strand
CGGCCAGGACGGTGGCGCCCAGCCCGCTCACGAAAGGTCCTTGAGCCGCTTGGCCATGGTTGGGCCCCGCGACTTTGTGACGGCCGGTGCGTGCCCCACAACTTTCTGCACGCCACTGAGCGCTGTATCCGAGGCTGACGCATGACCATCGATGTTTGCCCCTGGGCCAGCAGATTCTCTGAGTGAGATCGCCCCCAAATCTGGCCTTGTTGAAGGCCCTGCCATCTCCGTGCGCTTCGCTGCGGCTTCGTGCGGCGTCGGCTGACCGAGTTTCCAAGGCCGGGGGTCCGCAAGGCGTTCCGGTGCCATCACATTGATGCCCTCAACAGGCGGGCGGTAGTCAACCGTTCGCTTCCCCAGCACGGCGGCCATGGCTCGACGATGCGCTGCTATCGGACCTTCGGAGATGGTCTTGGTTCCCTCAAGCGACACCCAGGCAGCGGCTACATTGAGTTCATCTACCCCACCCAATTCCGCAGTGCAAAGGACTCGAACACCCCGCTGCCCCGAACTACTTGAGGCCCCCGGCGCACACGCAATGAATGCGATTCGTGGGACAACCCTGTGCGTAGCAACAAAGTAATTTGATTCCTCTTCCGCCTGAGTCTCCGAAGGCGCCCACGAAAGGACTTGCTCGACCAATTCGGATCCGCCGGAGACCGGCGGAAGGCTGACAACGGTACACGCCACCCCTTTGTAGATCCACTCAGGTTGTCCCACAATATCGCCAGCAGCTCCCAGGACGGCCACATCAACTCCCTTCTGTGTGATACCCAGCGCAGTGCCCCAAGTGGGCGGAAGGACGGTGGCTCCGAGTTTCTTCCCTATGGCAGGGTACCACTCTCGGGAAAGGAGTTGCAGGCCCAGCTGCGAGGAAACACCTTTCCAGAAGGCGTTGGGCGGATACACAACCGTCCGAATGCTCAGAAATGAGCTCACCGGCTCTGGCGGAAGTCCAACTTCCCCCGGCTCGGCACGCCCCAACTCGAGGCGGCAGACCACCGTAGGCCCTTCGCCTGCGTTGCCCCTCCTCACGACCAACCAGACTGCGCTTTGCCACGCGGAAACCTCCTCCTGAAAGCCAGATTCCAGTGCCGGACCAGCCCAGTCGTCGACGTTCGCAAATGCCCCGGCAGCCAGTTCATCTAGGTCGCGACCAGCATTCGACTCCGTCAAGAGCCAAGCTCGGCAATTCACAGCAGCCACCAGCACGGTCCCTGCAACCTGCTGCCCAGGGAGAAGCAGGACCCCGGAATGGGGCCCTCCTTTGGATGGCAGAGCGCCGCTGCCTGCCGGAAGCCAAAGTAGCGACATGTCATCCGGCTCGGACAAGTCAGGCACAACGCCAAGCTGGTAGGGGCACCTCAGCATCCCGCCATTTGGCAGTAGGTCGCCGAGGCGAGCCCCCGCAGGCTCTTCCTCGTCAGTAGCGTTCGGATAGAGGTTACCCAACAATGTCCAGCAGTAAGAAAACGCCATCGTGGCCAGCAGGCCGTTCAATTCCAAATCTTGAGGATCACCACGGAACCTGTACCTCGTCCTGGCCTCGTTTACGAAGGCGGCCTCTACCAATTCACCTGCAAAGGGAGCACCGACTAAGTATCCCAAGGGCCCCCCCCCCAATATGGCTAAGCCGGCAAATGCGCCCGCTGCCAACATGGCTCCAATACTCGCAACCATCCACTCGCCAAAAGTGTCCCAACCAAGATCGAACTCGATTTCGGGATCATCACCCTCCACATAGCGTAGTGTATATTCGTTCTCTGTCTCCGTTCGAGCCCACGCTACAACATCTTCTCGTTCTCCGGCCCATACGTCACTAGAAACCTTCTGCCAAAGTAGATGCGTATGCCCCTGAACAGAAATGGACGTTCCAAGCACTACACCGGTGTCTCGACACTTCAAAGCAAGACTCTCTAACCATGTACTAATGTCGGCTCCGGCTATGCCTCCCCAATAGCTGCTCATGGCGGCGCTTCCAAGACCCTCCTTCTTCAAGTAGCTCTTTTTGAATTGTCGACCCACCCTTGCAATGAGAATGGGGCCATCGCCATCCTCTACCCTTGGCCAATGGCCGTATTCGCCCTGCCGCGAATACACAAGGTCCGCAGCGGCCACGACACTCGACGGAGAGTCAGAGAGGAGTTGCTCTCGCATTTCATTAATGAACTCAAGGGATGTGCCTGGCGACTCGTCGTTATTAATAGCCCTATTGTAGTCATCCTCAAGACGATTTAGTATTGGTAAACAAAGCTCTCTGGCATGTTCTGCCAGTGCATCAGCAGATGAATGCAAGATGAAGTCAGTGAGCAATGGTCGATATCCGATCATTGGTACAACAGCATCAGCATAGGTTATGGCAGAAGAGACCGCCAGCGGAAGCTGGGACAACTGCACCGATGGTACGGTTCCGTCGACCACCTGCAGTTCATCCATCGAGGGCCATGCTCCGACCCCAGCCCCAAGGGCCGCTGATAGGTCGGGGAAGGGCTTCCCCGCGCTGGTCAGCCCGAGCAGGTAGGACAAGACACACTCAGTAGACGCGACCAGTGCCCCACCATGATCGCTGCCCGAGACTCCATGATGTGCGGACGCCTTCCAGCGCCACCCCAGAGAGGCCCTGGACAAGAACCCAAACTGGGACGTCACCCCTGTCAACAGACGTGTTAGGTCTTCCCCGCTGGGCAACCCCATGCGTTCCGTACCCAAAACGTCTTCTATTTCTTGTGAGGCACCAACGTCCGCAGCCAATTGTAGCAAGCCGGCGCGCTCCGCCTCGAGATCGTCAAGGAAACCCTCGTAGGCCTTGGTAATCTCCTCCGCCTGCTCCTTTGTTGCCACCTCCGCGGCAGGTGGGGCGACGGCCGGAATGCCACACTCACGCCGAAGTGCCTCAAGAACGTAAGATACTGGCTCATCAAGGACCCCGCCGTTGCCCGACCCCAGAGCGGACTGTCTCATGACCGCCAGAGGAAGCGTGAGGGGACACAAGGCCTCGCCTCCCAAACCAACCCGAGCATCTTCCACAAACATAGGGGGAAGTGAGTCTATGGCACCTGGAGCTGTTGCGGCGGCCCGGAAAGCCAAGAGTCTGTCGGCGAAGTCGGCGATTGTTGGATGGCTACCACGGAGCAGGTCCACAACATCCTGTCGCAGCCCAGCGCCAGGAACCTCCATTGGACCGGGAAGCACCGAATTGAACTCGTGGGCGAGAGCTGTGTCAACCAGCAAAACAAGGGACCGAAAATACTCCATCATTATACTTCGTGCATTCCACTGCTCGGACTCTGCAATAACATACTGTACGTCACCCAAAAATTCTCCAAACTGCCTCGCAGTTACCGTATCTTGAAATGATTGGCTACCGGGATAGTACGTGTCGTAGAATTGCAGTGCAATGGGATTCATATTGCTGTCCCATGCATATTTACATGTGTTATTGCGAGGATATCTGACGAATCCAATAGACCAAGCGTCGACTTTTTCGGGCACGAGCTGCTCTACCCCTTGAAGGCTCTCTCGACCTGTAATACTTGACTTTCCATCGTCAAACACACCATCTAAAATATCATTAGAAAGAACGCTGCGTAGCATTGTTATAATAGCTCGCGGCCTTGTGACTGTGTACATGTTCCGTAACTTGAACAAGGCGACGATGGGGCCCATATCTTCAATGTGGTATCGCTTCCCTGTTGCGCCTATCTCCAGCGTGGCGCTGGCCAGCACCGGGGAAAGCGTGACCGCCAGCGAGTCTGGCTCTCCCTTAGTGCCGTTCACGATGTCAACTTCGCATTTGGCAAATGAGAAGAACGACACCCTGAGAGTCAGGTCACCGGCCGAAATGGTCAGTGGTGGTGGGGCGGCTGTGGGTGTGGGATCGGGTGGGTCTGGGGACCAGTCGACGGCGACGCTTGCATAGGGGTATTGCACCTCGTATTGCCCCATTTCGCCGCCCAGTGCTGCCAGGTTGGTGTTCAGCAAAAGCCGCTCGAGCAGGCGCTCTTTGATGTCTCTCAAGGGCAGAGTGACGCGAGAATCAAAACGGTTCATGTTCCACCCCCAGTATGGCATACACTCGAATTGCTGATTCGTCGAACATAGTCAGACGACCAATTCTGTGAGGTAGCCACTCGACTTCTGGCACAAAGGCGGCAGCTCGCTGGAACCACCATCCTCAACAATGGCGAGACACATGGAAATGAGACCACCGGGCGACTGACTGCAGCGAGGGTCGGCTTTGTCTCGGTCTCTGCACTGGGGGTTATTGCCATGGCCATCCACCTCCCCGTCCACGTGGCTCCAGAAATACTCTTCCGTCTGGGACTGGTTCCGTCTACCTTACAATAGCATCAATTTTGAAGCACACGCTCCAAACGGTGGAACT
>CAZQHM010000206.1:0-4391 GCA_964593355.1 uncultured Myxococcales bacterium | reverse complement strand
ACAGCCCCTGGCTCCATTGAAGCTAAGATCGGGATGTTTGTCGCTCAGTGGTCTGCAGTTGTTTCCAGGGGTTACAGCCCCTGGCTCCATTGAAGCAACAGGCTCCGGTTGGCGACGACATCGACAAGTAGTTTCCAGGGGTTACAGCCCCTGGCTCCATTGAAGCCGGCGCGACGGCGACACCACCGAGACGTGGTATGTGGTTTCCAGGGGTTACAGCCCCTGGCTCCATTGAAGCGCCCGCACCGCTCATGGTACTAGACCCGGTGCTACGTGTTTCCAGGGGTTACAGCCCCTGGCTCCATTGAAGCACACGTCCATTGCGCCGGCCTAGGCTTGTGCCAGGTTGTTTCCAGGGGTTACAGCCCCTGGCTCCATTGAAGCGCCAACTTGCACTGGCCCAGTCCGCCAGCGAGCAACTGTTTCCAGGGGTTACAGCCCCTGGCTCCATTGAAGCTCGACGACGCTGCGTGCTTCCCGGTGTGGGCTGACGGTTTCCAGGGGTTACAGCCCCTGGCTCCATTGAAGCCAAGGCTCGGATGGCAACCATCAAGGCCATGCAGAAGGTTTCCAGGGGTTACAGCCCCTGGCTCCATTGAAGCGAGGACGTCATGGGCAGGATATTCCTGCACCTCGCCAGTTTCCAGGGGTTACAGCCCCTGGCTCCATTGAAGCCCCTATCAGCCGCTCGCCTTCATCGGTAAGCAGTTGGTTTCCAGGGGTTACAGCCCCTGGCTCCATTGAAGCGCACACAAGGGGCTGGGGTTCTGTAGCTACAGGGGTGTTTCCAGGGGTTACAGCCCCTGGCTCCATTGAAGCACCGGCGGCGGCAGACACCTCGATGTTGGCCTGCCAGTTTCCAGGGGTTACAGCCCCTGGCTCCATTGAAGCAAGAGGAACCGAAACAGGTCCCAGTAAAGGGCAATGGGTTTCCAGGGGTTACAGCCCCTGGCTCCATTGAAGCAGCACCGAGAGCCGCCGCCCCTACCGCATGACCGTGGGTTTCCAGGGGTTACAGCCCCTGGCTCCATTGAAGCGCTGGTCCTCGTAGTCAAGAGGGGTCGGCGTCATGGCGTTTCCAGGGGTTACAGCCCCTGGCTCCATTGAAGCCTACGTTTGCCGAGGGCATTCAGAACGGTGGCAAGGTTTCCAGGGGTTACAGCCCCTGGCTCCATTGAAGCCTGAGCCGGACTGCGTCGTTCGAGAACCCATACCTGTTTCCAGGGGTTACAGCCCCTGGCTCCATTGAAGCAGATCTTGTCGAACAAGCAGTTCTTGCAGAGAAGTCGAGTTTCCAGGGGTTACAGCCCCTGGCTCCATTGAAGCATGGCGTTCTGGTCTGCCTCCGACAACCCCTCTGGGTTTCCAGGGGTTACAGCCCCTGGCTCCATTGAAGCGGCACCGTTGTCAAGCCCGATCACGATTGTTGGTTTGGTTTCCAGGGGTTACAGCCCCTGGCTCCATTGAAGCCCTATGGCGCCCGGAGTCACCCGTGGACGGCGTTTGTTTCCAGGGGTTACAGCCCCTGGCTCCATTGAAGCACGGGCGACGGCAAGTGTGTTGCCGACGACTTCGAGTTTCCAGGGGTTACAGCCCCTGGCTCCATTGAAGCGATGTGGCGCCGGCATAGGCGATGCTGATACCGTCCAGGTTTCCAGGGGTTACAGCCCCTGGCTCCATTGAAGCGACAAGGCCACGACGAAGCGCCTGTCAAACGGATTCGTTTCCAGGGGTTACAGCCCCTGGCTCCATTGAAGCGAGCGCAACGAGCACACGCTTGCCACGTGGTCGACCAGTTTCCAGGGGTTACAGCCCCTGGCTCCATTGAAGCCAGAGGATGTCAGGCCGCTGCTGACAGAGGCAGGGGTGGTTTCCAGGGGTTACAGCCCCTGGCTCCATTGAAGCCCCGTCCTTATCTACCAGCCATTTGGCCCGCCACTTGTTTCCAGGGGTTACAGCCCCTGGCTCCATTGAAGCCCATCGTGACTCCCGAGCAGCTGGGCTGGCCGCCTGTTTCCAGGGGTTACAGCCCCTGGCTCCATTGAAGCGAAACATCGAACGATTTCAGCGCAAGGCCATTGTCGGTTTCCAGGGGTTACAGCCCCTGGCTCCATTGAAGCGGAGTCGGAGTGATCTCAGTGAGGCGGATGATTACCGGTTTCCAGGGGTTACAGCCCCTGGCTCCATTGAAGCGCAAGGCTCCCAGGACTGGACGAGTTCGACTGTGATTGTTTCCAGGGGTTACAGCCCCTGGCTCCATTGAAGCACGAGCGACGGCAAGTGTGTTGCCGACGACTTCGACCGGTTTCCAGGGGTTACAGCCCCTGGCTCCATTGAAGCGGGCGCAACCTTCAACTCTGCCATCGCCGCCTGCAAGTGTTTCCAGGGGTTACAGCCCCTGGCTCCATTGAAGCCTAGAGCCAGCTACAGATCTGGGCCAGTGTGACGAGTTTCCAGGGGTTACAGCCCCTGGCTCCATTGAAGCGAGTATAAAGCCCTTGGGACCAAGGATATTGAGAAGGGTTTCCAGGGGTTACAGCCCCTGGCTCCATTGAAGCTCGGTCACCACCTGCACATGCGGTCTCTCCCAGGGGGTTTCCAGGGGTTACAGCCCCTGGCTCCATTGAAGCTTATCGGCACAAATGACCGTGGGGCACAAGCCAGCCGTTTCCAGGGGTTACAGCCCCTGGCTCCATTGAAGCAGGTCGGCGTCGCGGAGGTTGGCGTCGCTGAGGTTGGTTTCCAGGGGTTACAGCCCCTGGCTCCATTGAAGCGAGTAATAACACCCTCCTTATCAGGCGCATTGGTACGGTTTCCAGGGGTTACAGCCCCTGGCTCCATTGAAGCGGGCAGTGTGGTCCCGTGTCGTCTCCGCAATGTCGCCGTTTCCAGGGGTTACAGCCCCTGGCTCCATTGAAGCTGCAAAATCCCGAACCCACTGAGGTACGCCATCCGTAGTTTCCAGGGGTTACAGCCCCTGGCTCCATTGAAGCCATGCCACGTGCGACAAGCACATCCCGGTGTGGACGAGTTTCCAGGGGTTACAGCCCCTGGCTCCATTGAAGCCTGATCGAAGATTTCCTCAACCCCTACTTCCAGTCCCTGTTTCCAGGGGTTACAGCCCCTGGCTCCATTGAAGCGAGAGTCACGGTATCGGCACCAGGCCAGGCCTCCATGTTTCCAGGGGTTACAGCCCCTGGCTCCATTGAAGCCGGATGGCTTCTCGGCAGGGGCGGGTTCGGGTTCCGGGTTTCCAGGGGTTACAGCCCCTGGCTCCATTGAAGCGCCTGCAGGCGCAGCCCGTCATAGGCGGGGTTGCCCTGTTTCCAGGGGTTACAGCCCCTGGCTCCATTGAAGCCCGCCCGCCATGTGGTGATTGCAGTATCCATGATAAGTTTCCAGGGGTTACAGCCCCTGGCTCCATTGAAGCAGCAGTAGGCGTACAGGCCGGAGGCGTCCTCCTCCTCGTTTCCAGGGGTTACAGCCCCTGGCTCCATTGAAGCTCCAAAGCCCAGGATATGGCGCCCTGCCAAATGAAGTTTCCAGGGGTTACAGCCCCTGGCTCCATTGAAGCTTCAATCTCGCTCACTCGAACCCCCAGGGCTCTGGCCGTTTCCAGGGGTTACAGCCCCTGGCTCCATTGAAGCACGATTGACCGTGACCGCGAGGGGCGCCGTGTCACCAGTTTCCAGGGGTTACAGCCCCTGGCTCCATTGAAGCTTTCGGCCTAGCCTATGTCCTGGTATGGGTTGGCCTGTTTCCAGGGGTTACAGCCCCTGGCTCCATTGAAGCTCGGTCGTCTGCCCCACGTCCTCACCGCGCACGTCTGCGGTTTCCAGGGGTTACAGCCCCTGGCTCCATTGAAGCCCGCCCTGCCCCATCTGGCCGGCATAGGCAAATTCAGTTTCCAGGGGTTACAGCCCCTGGCTCCATTGAAGCCGTACCGTTGGTTCATTGCTGGGTGGTGGCTCCGGGTTTCCAGGGGTTACAGCCCCTGGCTCCATTGAAGCAAGGGTATCCTGTCAACCCCGCTTTCCGTGAATGGCAGTTTCCAGGGGTTACAGCCCCTGGCTCCATTGAAGCGCGGATTCCCTTTGGACAGGTGCCACGTGTCGGTGTGTTTCCAGGGGTTACAGCCCCTGGCTCCATTGAAGCAAATCGACTGGGACGAGGCGGTCCATACCCGCAGCGGGTTTCCAGGGGTTACAGCCCCTGGCTCCATTGAAGCCTAAAGAACAAGTGCAAGTTTCTGTTCCGGAGGGGAGTTTCCAGGGGTTACAGCCCCTGGCTCCATTGAAGCAACACCAGGGTCAGGCTTTCCCGTTCCTGGTCAAGTTGTTTCCAGGGGTTACAGCCCCTGGCTCCATTGAAGCTAGGGGAACGGTACAATC
>CAZQHM010000205.1:0-4585 GCA_964593355.1 uncultured Myxococcales bacterium | reverse complement strand
ATGGACTTCCCGGCAAGGCCGGAGTCAGGAATTGGTGATGTTTCCTGCGAGTTGCAGCGTTAGTGCGCCGATCAGGTTTGGTGACCTGGCCTGATCGTTGCTCTGGGCATCCAAGCATTGACTGGTGACCGTCTTGGCTCCCGCAAAGCATCGAATCGGATTGCGGCCGGCTCGGTGCACCTGCCACCTCCCGGCCAGGGCCCCCGTCTCTTCTCTCCGTAGCCGGGCCCGCTCGAACCTGTCGATAGTGATCGGGGTGCCCGGAGAGCCGGGCAGCGTGCTACGGGCAGGCCAGCGTGTACTGCAGCTGGTCGCCGGAGCACTGGGAGATGACCTCGATGGTGTGGGTGCCGTCCAGGTTCGCCGAGAGCGCTATCTGGGCGGTCTCTCCTGGAGCCACCGAGGCAGGCGGCGACGAGCCGATGACGTTGCCATCCAGCAGAATGCCGAAGCTGGTAAGCGGGTACTCTCCTGTGTTGGTCACCTGGAGATAGCCGCACTGGACCTCGGCAATAGCAACGGCCCAGCCCTCATCAATATCAACGTCGCAGTCATTGTCGATGCCGTCGCACATCTCGGCAGCGCCGGGGTATACGGCACCTATGAGGTCGTTGCAGTCCGTGTCGTAGATGCTGTAGCCCGCCGGTTTGGTGCAGGCCTGAACTGGATTCGAGGATACGCCGAAGCCGTCCAGATCCTGGTCCAGGTAGTAGGTGCCCTTGACCTCCTCGTCGGCAAGGCCGTCGCAATCGTTGTCCAGGCCGTCGCAGACTTCCGTAGCGGCAGGGTTGATGAGTGGCTTGGTGTCGTCGCAATCGCCGGGAGTGGTGATGTAGCCCGTGAGGGCCGAGCAGCCCTGTGTCGTGTTGTTCGTATTGCCCCACCCGTCGTTGTCGGCGTCACGGTAGTAGGTTATGACCACACCCTCGTCGACCAGGCCGTCGCAGTTGTTGTCGGCGTAGTCGCACACCTCCACGGCGCCTGGGAAGATGTCCACCCGGTTGTCGTTGCAGTCGGTCCCGATTTCCGTATAGCCCGTGGGCTTGGTGCAGGCCAGGGTCTTGAGGTTGGGATTTCCGTAGCCGTCGCTGTCCACATCCCTGTAAAAGGTGGTCTTCACCCCCTCGTCCACCGTTCCGTCGCAGTCGTTGTCGACGCCGTCGCACACCTCGGCAGCACCTGGGTAGCTGCTGTTGCTTGCGTCGTTGCAATCCAGCGAGTTCGAGACATAGCCCGGCGGTGCAGCGCAGGCCAGCGTGGTGGGCGAGGCGGCCCCGTAGCCGTCTCCGTCGGCGTCACGGAAGAACATCGTCTTCACGTTCTCATCGATGGCGCTGTCGCAGTCGTTGTCGATTCCGTCGCACACCTCGGTGGACCCAGGGCTCACGTCGTTCCGGCTGTCGTTGCAGTCGCCCGTTACCGAGACATACCCCTGGGGGGCCTCACAGGCCTGGATTGTGCTGGTGTTCGTGCCGTATCCGTCGCCGTCGCTGTCCAGGTAGTAGGTGTTCTTCACCGCCTCGTCCACGATGCCGTCGCAGTCGTTGTCCACGTAGTCGCAAACCTCAATGGCGCCGGGATAACGGTTGGCGTTGTTGTCGTCGCAGTCGGTCTTGTTGAAGACCCAACCGGGGCTGGCGCTGCATGCCTGCGAAGTGACGTTGGGGTTGCCGAAGCCGTCCCCGTCCATATCCCTGTAGTAGGTCGCCTGAACCCCCTCATCAATGCTGCCATCGCAGTCCTGGTCTTTGCCGTCGCAGATCTCCACGCTGCCTGGAAAGATCATCTTGTCCGAGTCATCGCAGTCCGTAGAGAGCACCGAAGCCCCGGCAGGCAGGACACAGGCCAGTGTGGGCTTGGATGCGGCCCCATATCCATCCTTGTCCTCGTCCAGGTAGTAGGTCTTGAGGGTACCTTCGTCCACCTGGCCGTTACAGTTCTGGTCCTTGCCGTCGCAGATCTCCGTGGCCCCGGGCTTGATGGCGTTGGTGCTGTCGTCGCAGTCCTGGGAATCCTGTAAGTATCCCGCCGGCTGCGTGCAGGCGTCAACGAATTCGTCAGGGTTTCCAAAGCCGTCCTGGTCCGCATCACGGTAGTAGCGGGTGAGCACCCCGTCGTCCACGGCGCCGTCACAGTCGTTGTCAAGCCCGTCGCACACCTCGGGCGAGGCCCCTTCCATAGGATCGCACTGCTGCTCAACACCGTCGATGCAGGCGGCCAACTCGTGCTGGCACTGCCCTAAGCCGCACTGCAACTGGGGAAGCCCTTCGTCCGTCAGGCCGTCGCAGTCGTTGTCCAAGCCGTCGCAGGACTCCTCCTGGGCACCAAGGAAGTGGTCACACTCCTGAGGCACCCCGCCAACGCAGGCCGGCGCTTCGTGGGCACACTGGCCCAAGCCGCACAGCATGGGCGGTATCCCGTCGTCCTCAACGCCGTTGCAGTCGTTGTCCAAGCCGTCGCAAACCTCCGGCGCCCAGCCCAGCAGCGGGTCGCACTCCTGAGGAACTCCCTGGATGCAGTTTTCCACGGTGTTGACACATTGCCCCAGACCGCAGGTAGTCTGGCCCAAGCCCTGGTCCGCTGCGCCGTCGCAGTCGTTGTCCAGACCGTCGCAGATCTCCTCGGAGGAGCCCTCCAGCGGATCGCACTCCACAAGCTGGCCCCCCGTGCAGTTGTCAACAGTGTGGAGGCATTCCCCAAGTCCGCAACTGGTGGTGCCGAACCCCTGGTCCACCACGCCGTCACAGTCGTTGTCCTGTCCGTCGCACACCTCCGGTTCGGCACCAAGCAGCGGGTCGCACTCCTGAGGGAAGCCCTCGATGCATGCGGCAACGACGTGGGCGCACTGCCCAAGGCCACACACCAGATCGGGCATCTCCTCATCTAGGTCGCCGTCGCAGTCATCGTCCAGCAGGTTGCAGATCTCCGAGGCATCAGGATTGGCCTCGCTGCGAAGGTCGTCGCAGTCGCCGCCACGGTCCACATAGCCCTCGGGAAGCTGGCAGCCATCGGTCCAGACGGCATCATCCCCAAAGCCGTCGCTATCCTCGTCTTTGTAGAAGCGCAGCAGCACACCATTGTCCACCACGCCGTCGCAGTCGTTGTCCAGACCGTCGCAGATCTCGGGGCCAGCACCGGCGAAGGCGTCGCACTCAACGGGCACACCGGCAAGGCAGGCAGGCTCCTCATGCAGGCACTGGCCAAGGCCGCAAGAGAGGGGTGGAATGCCGTCGTCAACCAGGTCGTTGCAGTCGTTGTCCAGTCCATCACAAAGCTCAGGGGCGCCGGGCCAGACGCTCGAAAGAACGTCGTCGCAGTCGTCGGAGTTCTCCACCATGCCTGCGGAGGCCTTGCAGGCTATCTGCGTGACATCGGCATCGCCGAAGCCGTCGCCGTCGGAGTCGGCGTACCAGACAACCATGAGCCCGTCATCCACGGTGCCGTCACAGTCGTTATCGATGCCGTCGCAGACCTCTTTCTGCGACCCCTTCAACGGGTTGCAGGTCACCTGGATGCCGTTGACGCAGTTGAACTCCATGTGGTTGCAGGGCCCAAGTCCGCATACGGTGAAGCCCTGGTCTTCGTCCACGGTGCCGTCGCAGTCGTTGTCCTTGTCGTCGCAGATCTCGGCAGCTCCAGGGAAGACGCCATCGTCCGTGTCGTCGCAATCGCTCTTGTCGACCACAAGCCCGGGCGCCTCGGAGCAGACCTTGGTCTCCTTGGCAGGATCACCGTATCCGTCGCCATCCATATCAAGGTAACGAGTGAGAAGAAGCCCCTCGTCGATCTCGCCATCGCCGTCATCGTCAATCCCGTTGCAGATTTCCACGGGAGGATCCGTGACCTCAGTTGCCTCCCCATCGATTCCGTCTAGATCGGGAACCTGCGTATCCTGGTCGTATTCCAAGTCGGCATCGACTGAATCACCAAGAACATCAACGACTTCGGTATCAGGCACCATGCCGTCACCAGCCTCGGAGTCATCACTAAAATCCCCCAGATCGTAACCCGGAGCGTCCAGGATGGCGTCGGAACCGGTTCCGTCCACGGATTTTCCGTCGGAATCGAACTCTGCAAGATCGTCCCAGGAGAAGTCAGAGTTGTGGCCGGTATCCTCGGGTTCAGCCGCAATATCTGCCACAGAGCCAGCTCCGCACCCGGCGGCCGTGCAGTTCAAGGCCATGACCAAAGCCGGAACCAACGCATAACCCGCCAATAATCTTAGCCTTTTCATCAAATCCCCCGCACGGCGGCCTATCTATCTCGATCTCGTTGCGCCCTGCAATCTAATAGCGCCTTGCCCGGAACAAGCCACAAAGCCAGCTCCCGGGGTTGAGTCGAGCCCAATTTTCACTGGTGTGGGCCGATTCCAACCCGATTATCGGGCAGCTCCGGCCGAACCGGCAAATCCTAGCAGGAACCCCTATATAATGTAACAGGAAAGCACATTCTGACCCCGACAGGGGGGGGCCTGAACGAAATCCGCACGGATTTTCACGAAACCCGAAAAAAAGCGTTGACAGTATGGCGAAAAGGGGGCTATAAGGCCCGTCACCCGCTGCGGAAGTAGAGGCGGGATTGAAAA
>CAZQHM010000204.1:0-4644 GCA_964593355.1 uncultured Myxococcales bacterium | reverse complement strand
GAGGAGTTGGCCCATCTCGACAACATCTGGGAGTCCCTGGTCCCCGCCGAGCAAGAGCGCATCGTCCAACTGCTTGTGGAGCAAGTGGTCGTGCATACAGACAGAATCGAAGTGGCACTCAAGGTGGATGGCCTGAACACTATTATCAACGACATGCGACCCCAGGAGGACGACGATGGCAAATGAGAAGACGCCTTTGGGACAGCCAGAGCTTGTCATGCGGGACGGCCGGCTAGTGATTGTGATTCCGATGAGGTTCAAGAGGCGCAATGGTCGCAAGGAAATCATCGTGCCCACAAGTACGAAGTCCAAGTCGACCGCCGTCATGGACAACCCGGCCGTCCAGAGGCCCATGGCCCTGGCCTTGTCTCGGGCCCACGCTTGGCAGACCCTCCTGGACCGCGGCGTCTACAAGACCATGGCCGAGCTGGCCGAGGCGGGGAATCTCGACGCGGCGTATGTCAGCCGCACGCTGAACCTCACGCTCCTGTCGCCTGACCTCCAGCGGGCCATACTTCGGGGCGAGGAGCCAGAGGGGCTGTCGCTGAGCCGGCTGCGGGACGCGGTACCATGGGACTGGGAGGAGCAGGGGGAGTTCCTGGGGCGGGACGCAAAAAAGCACCACGCCCGTCGCTCAACTTACGGGACTGGCGTCTGTAGCACTCAAAACCCTGCCCATCCCTCCCGGAATAGCTAGCCAAGAGAGGACCGATCCCCCAACTGCGTGGCATTTGGGCTAGAACTCAAGGGAGTAGTCGGCCGGGTCGAATGTCATGACAAATTCGTTGTCAGGTGGACCCAGGGAACTGTCCAGGTATGGAGAGTAGGTCTTGACAGCTACCCTCTTTTCCCCCTCAAAGCGAAGCAGCCGCATATATCCCCCCCCCCCCTCCGGGATTGCTGAGTCGGTGCCTTCCTGGAAGTTTGCAAGCAGTTGGTGAACCACATTGCCATCCGTTCCCAGCGAGATGGCATGTCCAATACCGTCGTTGAGGGTGTGCCCGCACAAGACAAGCATCGCACTGGGCGCATCGCGTACCAGCGCCTGCCACAGTTCCTCTCCGTCGGATACTCCGCCGGGCTCGGCCGCTATACCGTAAGAATGGGGGTTCCAGTCCTGTTGGTCGCCCTTGCTCCACCAGTCATAACGAGAGTCATCGCTATACAGGAAGGCGTGTGTCAACAGAATGAACGCCGCATTGGGGTTCTGAGCGACAACGTTCTTGGCCCAGGCAACCACATCTTCGCGGGGCCCAAACTCCAATGCCAGAACCAGATACTCCTTCCGGTCGACCGTGAACACGTGCCAGGAGTTTTCAACGCTATCGAGCTGGAAAAACCCCATGCGCTCTGAGGAGGCATACACACCTGGAGAGAAGAAGGCGTTCACCAATGTCTTCCGCGTGTCGGCGATCCCCTCGTAATCGTGGTTGCCTGGGACAAAGGCAAAGGGTATCCCCGAGTCTTCCAGAGTCTGGAAAGCGGCGGCCGCAACCTTGTACTCGTCCGACGTATTGTTATCGGTAAGATCACCAACATGAGCCACGAACCGGATGTTCAATGCATCGGCATTTCGGACAATCCACTCGGTCTGTTCCATGAATACATACGGAAACCTTGAGGAATAGTCTTGGGTGTCCGGTAGTACTACCAAAGTCCAGGGTTCGTACGGAATTATGTCGCTCGCAACATCATCCCCAGTTGATAACTCAGAGTCGCTACTCCGCTGGTCTTCTACGTCCACATCGCCGCCCCAGGAAGCAATGTCTCCGAAATCCGAGTGGTCGACTTGCATGTCTAGCTCATCAAGTGGCAATGCACTATCAGTTTGGCACCCCTGAGAGACGAGTAAGGACAAGGGCAGGATGAGGACCACGACCACTAAGTCTCGTACCCTCAGCCCAAGAAGTGCTGTCTGCTGCCCAGTCAGCGCCGTTCTGGCTGACATTCTGGCCTTCTTCATGTAGGTCTCCGTATTCCTGCGGTCTAAGGCACCCAGCCTTGACCTGACCGGCCCGACTCGAGGGCAGGCAGGAGCAGAGTAGCAAGAAAACGTGATCGGGGCCAGCCTGTGTTAATCGCGGCCGCGTTGTGACCCACTTTTCGCGAATAAGTGTACCACCCGCCGCGGTCGGTAGGGTCTTGATCCAGCATCTAGGCGGGTCTCACGATGGCCATTTTCGCCTCGATTCTGGAATTGGGCTTCTTCGAAACGAGTTGCCAGAAACGCGCCGGTGTTGCCGCGTGGCAACTCGGTTGCCTAACCTGCTGAGATCATAGGAGTTTTTGGCTCTGGTGGTCCGGGGGCACTGTTTCGTACCAGAATTGAGTGGTTGGGCACAAAAGAGCAGTTAATAGTATTTTAGCTTCCGCGTGGTCCTCGACTTCGCGCGGTGGTAAACTGGCCGGTCGCGAATGACACAGCCTGCTCTGGTAGCACTCTGGCTTCAATCAATAGGCGATCCTTCGCGGCGAGGAGCCAGAGGGGCTGCCGCTGAGCCGGCTGCGGGACGCGGTGCCATGGGATTGGGACAAGCAGGTCGAGTTCCTCATCCGGGGCCCCGACGCGCCCGAACCGGACTCTTCAGACCCTGCCTGAACGCCCCCCCTGCGGCCCCGGCCAAGGCCATCGACGTCACAAAGCAACGCCCCATCCGTACGCTTGAAACGACGTTCAATATCAATACTGCGACAACTAGAGTGTAGATGTGGCACTGCATAGTCAACGCTAAATCTATGCCCAGTAAAGGGCCACGCCGACCTCATGTCGGGATAGACGTTTCGATGTACGCCTCTCTACCTCAGAGCGGGAATCGAACTTTGCCTTTTTGGCAATGCGGCCGATAATTGCGGAAGTTCCCGTAACTAATGGAGAATTCCCCATTTCTCCAAACCTCTTGTCGAGGCGGCAAAAGCCAAGAGGTTTTAGAGAAACAGAGAGAGAACCGCCCCAATCGGGGGTCCCTGGGGCCTTCTCGAGTCAACAGCTTTGACGCTGGTCGAGACAGTACAAAACCCGCAGCACAGCCTGGACACAGGCCGAGATGGGCGTCTTGGGGGCAGTGGGATTGGGGGTGCCCGGGTGGGCGAAAAGCGTGGTTTGAGAAGAAACCTTTGTGGTGAGGGGGGGAATTGAACCCCCGACCTGTGGTTTATGAGACCACCGCTCTAACCACCTGAGCTACCTCACCGCAAGAAGTCAACAGGCGGGGATGCTAGTCGCTCTTGAGCCCCAAGTCAAGCACTTTGCTCACCACGTTCGTGCCTCCCTTCGTTGACTTTGTGACAGCAGAGTTGTAACGTCCCCTCCCGACAGAGTCCCGTCGGTGCGGGGGTCTACTCTGCGCTGCTTATAGGCTTCGGAATGGTCAAACAGTGGTGGTACAGACGACGGGTGGTCAGCGCCGCTAAGGCGCTCCTGCGCAGGGTGGAACGTGCCGTTGCCAAGGCACGAAAGGGGAACCTGGCCCCAGCCGAAACACTGGACAAGGTGGCGGATTCGGCAACAGCACTTCGTGAGGCACTTACCAAAGAGGTGCGAGACTGCGCCGAGGTCGAGCGGTTGGCAGAGCGGCTTCAGGTGGAAGGCACAACCTCGGGGCTGGTCAAACCCAAACACGTCGTCCTCCAATACGTTGAATCCATCGCCTGGGCCGTGGGTATCGCCCTGCTGGTCCGATCCTTCCTCTTCGAACCCTTCAAAATCCCCACGGGATCCATGATCCCCTCGCTGCTCATCGACGACTACATCTTCGTCACCAAGTCATCCTACGGCGTCAAGCTGCCCTTCGCCGACAGCTACCTCGTCCGATGGGGCGAACCGGCACGGGGCGATGTGGTCGTCTTCCCATACCCGGTCAAAGGTACCCCCGACTACGATAAGGACTTCATTAAAAGAGTCGTTGCCCTCCCCGGCGAACGGGTGCGCATGCGCGATAACGTCCTGGAGATCAACGGCCTGCCCATCGAAGTGGAACGCCTGCAGGGAGAAGTGCCCTGCGCAGGGCCCAATGGATACCCCTGCCGTTGCGTGCTCCAAAAAGAGCGCCTCGGTGAACACGAGGTAATCACCCAACACTTCGTCACCCAGGGCATGTGCGTCAATCGCCCCCACTGGCGAACCGACTTCCAGGGCGAAATGGTGGTCCCCGAAGGCCACGTCTTCGTCATGGGCGATAATCGGGACAACAGCAGCGATGGTCGCTTCTGGGGAGCCGATGGCCAACTGGAAGACCCCGAAATGAGAGGCAGAACCGTCCCCATCGAGTTGCTGCGGGGCCGGGCTCACATCATCTGGCTCGCCAGCGACTGGTCCCGGATGTTCTCCTTCATCCCCTGATAACAACAAGAGGTGCACGATGGCTCCCTGGGATACCAAATCACCCTATCCGGCCGTAGACCTTATTATCGAACTGCCCGGAGACCGCCTGGTGCTCATCGAACGCAAAAACCCGCCCCACGGTCACGCCCTCCCAGGTGGATTCGTCGAGTGGGGCGAGACCCTCGAAGAGGCCGCCGTTCGCGAAGCCAAAGAGGAGACTGGCCTCGATATTACCCTGGTCCGACAGATGCACTCCTATTCAGACCCCAAACGTGACCCCCGCTTCCACACCATCTCCGTGGTCTTCATCGCCACTGCCACCG
>CAZQHM010000203.1:0-4720 GCA_964593355.1 uncultured Myxococcales bacterium | reverse complement strand
CCAGGAAGACCTCACCCATGCCTCCCTTGCCCAAAAGTTGATGCAGTTCGTAGCGTCCTGCTCCAAGAACGACGCCCGGCCCCAGGTGCGACGCCCCACCCGGCCGACCGCCACCTGCGCTGCCGTCGGGTGACGTCCCAGGACCGGTAGACTTGCTTGGCCAACTAGACCCCATACCGGCCGCGTGGCCGCTGCCGTCCAACATCGATTGGCAATAGCGGCACTTCACAGCAACAGCCCGGATTTCCTCTCCGCAGTAGGGGCACTCTTTCATTTCCGATGTGGACATCCTATCCCTCACTCACCATTGCAAACAGTCCGAAATCGTAGCGCCAAAGAACACACATCCCCCAGAGCCCACCCCGGGCTATTGAGGCTCTATCTGGCCCTCCAAGGGCTCTCTGACACAGCGAATACCACCGGAAACGAGTTTCCCTGCTGGGGAGGAATTTCCGGAACCATAGGCCATCAGATCCTCGCTCCTCTCAGGCTCCCAGGAACCGCCACGCAGCACAACCCTCTTTTCATATTCGAAAGAAGTCCATTCAGCTACATTTCCGCTCATATCACGCAAACAGGATAACACCCAGCGAGTACTGGTCCGTTGCGGGTGTAACCGCTTTGCCCTCTGCCTGCTCCGGGGTCATGTACGCAACCGTGCCGAACACCATGCCAGAGGCCGTACTTAGCGCCCCGGCCCCGAAGCCACCGGCCACCTTGGCCACACCAAAATCCAGCACCTTGGCGAAGTCGGCGCCCCCCCGCTGCACCATCATAATGTTGTCAGGTTTCAAGTCCCGGTGGATGATGCCCCTGCCATGGGCCTCCTCCAGCGATTCACATATCTGGTCTGCGATTGCCAGACTGCACTCAAGCCCCAGCGGCCCCTCTTCAAGCAGATGTCCAAGAGACCTGCCCTCCACCAGTTCCACGGTGAAGTACAGCATCCCCTCGGTCTCGCAGTCATGCGGAGTTACCGCATGTTCGTTTCGCAAGGCAGCAACGGCCAGAGCCTCCTGACGGAAACGCTGCTCCAGCCTGGGATCATAAGAGACATCCCGACGCATGACCTTGAGTGCCACACCCCGGCCCAAGCGTTTGTCGTGCACCCGGTAGACATCGCCCATCCCACCGCCCCCCAGGTACTCCTCTACCCGATAGCGGTCATGCAGTTCCTGGCCTAACAGCGTCGTAGCCCGCAATTCCCCATCGACCTCGCAGTACTCCTGGTCACCCTCATAGCGCCTTCTGCACTGTGGACAAACGCGCAACATGTTAGTCCTCTAAAACCCTTACGCAGTCCCCAGGAACTGAACGTGGCGCCTAGCACCACCATCATCTCAATAGGACCTCGCCCGTATAGCACATCTGACTTCGCACTGCCATAACCACCAAGGACAATTCGACCGAATTCGTGCGGGCACTGATTGCGGAGCCCTACGGCCGGTATATGTCAGACTGGAAGGCTAAGCCCCCATACGCTCCAATGTTCCCAAGGCCTGTACTGTGGTTTCTCGCACCCGCTTCGCTGCGCCTTGGCAACTGACTGGAATGGGTCGGGCTGCCGCCCTTGCTTCGCTCCCCTTCCTTACCGGCGACCGGCTTCCCTTCGCTCCGGTAAAAAGTGATCAAGAGATATATGTGAATTCATCACTGCGACCTGCAAAGACGAAAACCAAGGTTCCCGGTGCGGAGGCCGGGATCGAACCAACTGCGATTAGCAGCGCGGACGATTCGGGCGTTGTTAAGCCAACTGCCACCACGGCCGACCCGGTCGGAGCCTCTACTGGCGCCCAGGGGGTCATCGCTTGTACCACCATAGTCCCCGTACCAATCCCATGTCCATTCCAAGACATTGCCCAGAAGGTCATAGAACCCCCAAGCATTGGGCCTTTTCTGCCGCACAGCATGGGTCCCGCAGGTCGACGCCGAATGCGGCTTATCATTCCAACCGATGCATTCGACGCCGCTGGAGTAGCTCACCCCACTATTTCTGCGGTGCCAAGCGATCTCATCCAATACTCGACCGATATTATCACCCAGGATCTTCAATTCGCCAGCATAAGTCGAAGTTCGGCTTCCCGCCCTCGCGGCGAACTCCCACTCCGCCTCCGTGGGCAAACGGTAGCCCTTGCACCCCAGCCCATTGAACGAGACATCGCTGCACTCGTAATCCCCATCACAGAGCAACTCGCTGCCGCAGCCTCCCCCCAGCGCCCCACTGCACCCCGAAACGGTGTAACACTGCTCCAGGCCCTCTTTCTTCGACAGGGCGTTGGCATAGGCCACGGCCTCAAACCACGAGACCCTCTCAACCGGACAATCCGACCCGCACGATGTGAAATATGACGGGTAGCTTCCCATCAACGCCGTCCACTCCCCTTGCGTTACCTCCGTCTCTTTCAGGAAGTACCCTCTGGTGACACACACTTCGTGCATTTCTTCGTCTTCTGAGCGCCCATCCTCGCTGCTCGGAGAACCCATCTGAAAGCAGCCGGGCGTCACGAAGACGTACCCAGCCGGGAACGATACCCTCTTCTCTTCCTCTGCCTCAGAGACACGTGCAACCCGGGGGCCGGCGGCAATCAGCTGGTTGGTCCGGTCCTGGTACAAAAGGACCGCAAGACCTATTCCAGCAACAAGTAAGACAGCTACGAGAACCGCCGTCCGAGCGCCCGAACCGCCACCTCGTCTGACAGAGGCTTGGTCAGCCTCCCCCGGCGCGCCCTGCCTACTACCGGAACCGCCACCACCACCACCACCGGAGCCCGACTGGCTCCCGGTACCCGGTGAACTACCCCCTCCCTGTGAACCGCCCTCCACCCCAGGCTCCGACGTACCAGTTCCCTGCGAACCGCCCCCCACCCCAGGCTCCGACGTACCAGCACGGCCGCTGCCGTCCAGCATGGTCTGACAGTGCTTGCACTTGATGGCCGTGGCCTTGTTCTCCTCCGAGCAATACGGGCAAAGCTTGGTCTCCGACGAACTCAACTGGCACCTCCCACAAGCCAAATCACCTGTCGTTCCTGTGCTGGTCGTTGCATAGCACACAGATTTGTGTTTGGCCAGAAGGTTGATGGCGATCTGTCAGGCTATGTCAGGGGTGCAATTGTGCATCGCTCGGACACGCTGTTTGGGGCCATCGGTCATGGGGCTTGTCAAGCGCCAACAAGACGCCCCAACAAGCCCCGGAGGGGCGACGGATAGGGCGCTTGTCGTTCACCAAGGAACCGCCTCAACAGGGGCAAGGCGCCCAACCGAAACGACATCCACCGGTGAGTCGAAACATCCATCCTTCGCCCCTCCAGGGCTCTGGGCACACGTGACCGGCCCCACACCCAGGGCTACGGCGGCTTTGCCGCCTGCGGCCTGGGTTATTTAAAGCGACGCCCTTCCAGGGCTCTGTTCGGTGTTTGACTGATTCAGGAACGGTGGCGGGAAAAATCCCCTCTCCCATTTCGGGAGAGGGACAGGGTGAGGGCTAATCCCCTCTCCCATTTCGGCACATGGACAGGGTGAGGGCCCGGCACACCCACGGCATGGGTACCCCGGGTCGTATGGGTCGAAAACGACGGCAACGCCGGCGCCGGAGCCCTGGGACCGCCCAACCCCAACGCCACGGTGACACGCACACGTCCAACCGCAACCAGCCCCCACCACCGTTCCAGAACAAACCCCATTCCACCTCGTGCTCCTTTGACCGCCAATACAGTAGTTCTTCGGGAGCCTCGGTGAGAGGCAAGCACTCCCGCAGCGAGCGGGAATGGCGACACCCAGCTTGCCGGGCATACTGAGCGGCGGCCGTGCGCCTTCCGGACTCATCCGAGTTGAACTGCCTCACTCATCCAGGCAGGCAGCGGCTCTCCGGTCGCTTCGTTGTAGAGGGTTTCAGGGGCTACATCTATACCACCTGCCCAGGAGAGAACACCAAGTTCGTGGTTGATCTGAACGGACTTGAAGAACTCAACGTCACTCAGGCGGGAATATACTCCGCCCCGTTTGATGCGATCCGAAAAGTCGACCACCCCCGTTCGTCCGTTGTCAAACCTGACTTCAAGACGATAGCCACCAAGATACCTGGCCTCAATAACGTCATGAATCATTACGCTACTCCTTATGGGAGGGGGGCTATGGAGTTCGGGAGCAAGTGTTTTTTCGCACGCTCCCACCCTTCCAAAAGCTCTTCTTGATGTTGAGATGCCCACTCAATGACCATCCCCAAAGCTCTATGCGGGAAATTGCCCTCTAGAATCCTCAGAGTTTGTATATCAATAGTGACTCTATCGTTGCCGTATCTTGCATGAAAATGTGCGGATTGTGCTCATCGTAAAACAGTGCGATTACTATTCCGTAGAACCGGGAAATCTCTGGCATCTTTGCCCTCTTATACATTAAACTAAGCAGCAATAGAGCGTTTCCATCGCGACAGATGCCAACGCCTGCCCCTGCTCAAGATAGTACGACGGTTGCCGCTGGCCAACAAGGGTATTCAGCGCTTGTGCGCACCGGTTCCGAAACGGGGGTCAGTGGTGAAGAGCCACGGCGAAGTCGGGCTAACAGCAGAATTGCCAATTGGAGGTCGGCCCAATAAAGCTCTCCCCTGTGCAGCAGGCGCCTCTGGAAGTGCCGTTCAACATCGCTGCAAAGTCCCATTTCGTGCTCAACCAACCACCCAACCTTCGTCCCGCACCAGCACATCCGCCGAGATGCCAAGGCCACG
>CAZQHM010000202.1:0-4720 GCA_964593355.1 uncultured Myxococcales bacterium | reverse complement strand
GCCGATTTTCAACGCAAACCCGCAAAAATCCGGAAATGACAGTTCCTATCAGTTACAAATTTTTTATATATTCGAGGATTACCACTTTTTGAGCGTATTTGGCATCATTTAGTAGCATATGCAAAACTACTAAATGATTTTAGTAAAACTGATGAAATACTAAAGACAATAATGAGTAACTGTCGCGATTTTGATAAAGAATCTATTGAAACTGAGTATAAACTGATTAAAAAAGGTGATTATAAGAAAATATATCAGAAAGTTTACAAAAACGGTAAATTGGATTTATATTCAGAAGAATACTCAAATCTTAAGGATGCAATATATGAATCAAATGTAATAAGAAACTATGACAAAGCTATTGAAAGACTTGAACAGGTAAAAGCAAATCCGCTAGTAAAGCACTCTATATATGATTTGCAACTTTTAGCAAAATGTAATCTAGCACATAAGTTTAAAAAACCAATTGAGGCTGAATATCAAGATAATTTTTTAGACAGAGTTATGGTACTTTTTGATCCGGCAACTTGTTT
Organism: uncultured Myxococcales bacterium; assembly: GCA_964593355.1. GTDB lineage: Bacteria > Myxococcota_A > UBA9042 > CAIXZC01 > CAIXZC01 > CAYTWV01. Next base: position 4,187 of record CAZQHM010000202.1, on the reverse strand, counting down.
GGATTTTACTTTACTTGAATATCAAGAAGTTATTAAACCTAAGTATCAGGAACGACGTAAAAATATGAGATACTTAAGAGAAGATGTCTAACAACTGCTTCAACCTGAAAGTTGCTGTTGTCATGAAAATTGCAGTCGCTACGCTCGGCAATTTTCACGCCAATCCTTCACTTCGCTACGCTTCGTTCAGGACGCAACTTCAGGTTAAGCAAATGTTAGTCCCCTCCACTCTCCCCCCCCCCAAGCCTGGACATCCATCCGCTTAGGGGACCTCGAGGCGAGGGCCCGTCGACTCCACGAGTTCTCACTGTTCGCTGCTCCGCCCTCGGGTTTCGCTGCGTACATCTCCAACCCTCTCCGGGCGGCGGGTCTGTTTTGCTCCGCCTGGGCAGTCGCCCCCACCCGGATCGCTCTCCCCACTTCACTTTTCTTCTCCCTTTCCTGCGCAAGGGTCGACACAGTGCTTGGCGGTGGAGCGTGGCCGACGAGGCAACCACAGACATAGCTCAGCGAATTGCGACCTCAATCTACGTGGTGCGTAGTCACAGGGTGATGCTGGACGAGGATCTGGCGGGGCTGTATGGCGTGCCGACCAAGGTCCTTAACCGAGCCGTCAGGCGGAACATGGCCAGGCTCCCTGATGACTTCGTGTTCCGAGTGACGGTGGTCGAACTGCGCCACTTGAAGTCACAATCTGTGACTTCAAGTGGGGGCGGTAGGAGAAAGGCGACCCTGGCCTTCACCGAGCAAGGCGTGGCCATGCTCTCCAGCGTGCCGCGCAGCGACAGGGCGGTCCAAGTCAACGTGCAGGTCATGCGGGCCTTCGTCCGCTTTCGAGAGATGGCCATCCCCCAGACCCGGCTGGCCCAAGAGCTGGACAAGCTGCGCAGCCGGGTGGAAGTCCACGATGCCTCGATAGATGCTGTGATGGAGGAGGCTCGAAACGGGCGCAGCAGTGGAGCATAGGCGAGGCGCAATGACTCAGAATTGGGCGCTCAACGAGAACGACACCCCTTCCTTCTCAGTCGCTGAATCAAGCTGTCATGAGCGTCCCCGGGAGATGTTTCGGGGACTTCCTGCCACATGACCATGGCGAAGATGGCGTCTCTGAGGTCACAGTTTGTGACCTTGGACACAGAGGGGTAAAACCCATGCAACGACCTGCCGACTGCCTTGAACCAGTGGACCCCGGGTCGGTGTGACAGACTCGGGCCAGACGCTCGGGAGACGATGGTTCGGTTGGTTCCCTGCCTTAGCCCCCTGAGCGGCCAGATTTTCCGGCTCCAAAGTCACATCATCGAAACCTAATCGTCAACGTGGCGCCGTTGACGTTCTTGACCCAGTCATCGGCAAACGTCTCAAGTTCCGTTGCCTCGCCTTCTGCTGCACTTTCGAAGGACGGCGCCAATGCAATAGATGGGTTTCTGCCGCCCAACCTCCGCATTTCAGCTAGCCACAGCTTGAACTCATCCGCTGACATGGTCATCACGCCCAGTTCGGCACAGTCGCTGGCCTTGCGTTCCTGTGAGCCAATGCCGAGTACAGCGAAGGCAATCCCGGGGTTGGCCTCGCTGACGTAGCGGAAGCCAGTCTCCGCCAGGCGCTGTTTCACCTGACTTCGGGGCAGTCCCGGCACCGAGCCGGTAACGCAAATTGCCGGCGCCATTCGCTTGCGAGTCTTCACCTGCTGGTCTCTGATGGCCTCAAGGCACCTTGAAGTGGAGTAGACTGGCCCATGGTTGTCATGCAGGGTGATGACATCCCCGAGAGTGCAATGGCAAGGGAACATGGTCTGGAGCAGCCTCGTAAGTACGCGAGCGGTGGTCTCGCAGTCGACCTCTGCCCGGTGAGTACCCGCACAGGACAGGCCAAGGGCCTTCGCAGATTCCCCCAAAGTCATCCTGCCCAGGCCCGACCTCACAACCATACGTGAGACATCATACAGCTCAATCTCGGGAACTAGCTTGTCGGCGAGGCATAGCTCATGAATAATGAATCTCAAATCGAATGGCGAGTTGAACCCCCATAAGATATCTGCTTTTGATAGTAGTTTGATACACCTTTTCCATGCGTCCCGGAAAAGTGGCGCATGGGCCACATCTGAGTCAGAGATTCCATGCACAGAGGCCGCATCGTGTGGTATAAGCCTTTCCGGGAACACGAGGGAAGAAAAGGACTCAACCAAGTTCCCTTGGGCATCAACAAGAATACATGCAAGTTCAACTATACGATGGAATCCATAGTCACAAGGAGCGAGCCCAGTGGTTTCGACGTCGATAATCCCGAATACAGCCTTATCCACTGGCACATCTCTCTTGGCCCGAAACGGGTTACCCTGCATTGTTTCGCATTCAGGGGCCGGTTGCTCTGGTGCTCCAGTGCGCACTCCATTAAGGTCTCCAGACTTAGCTTTCACTGATGGTCCCTCGTTCTCCATAACTGACGGGCCTGATGATGTCCTATTGTACTTACCATTGTCAAGCTGAAGTGGGTAGCCAGGGCGGTGCCGTAGAAGACCCATGGCTGTGTGAAGAAGGCGGTGGCCGGTTCGCAGGGGCGCCATCACGCCGACGAATCCCTCGTCCAAAAGAAGGTTTCTGAAGCGGTCCGCCGCTCTGTGCTCACGAGCACTCAACGTGCCAAACGCTTCGCCATTCCTTCGCCGCCCACCTCCAGGAAGACGATCACGACATCCGTACTGTGCAGGAGTTGATGTGGCACAACGATGTCAAGACCACGATGTACTACACGCGCGTCCTCAACCGAGGTGGCAGAGGTGTGCGCCCTGTTGCGAGCCCGCCCGAGGAAAGTCATCTGGACTCCCCTTAGTACCGGGTGATATTTGGAAACAACATAGACAGCGCTGAGAGGCTGACCAGGCATCAGCAACGACCCTGAATTCGAACTTGCGTCTGCATTTGCGCTCGCCTATTATGCCGACAGAAAGCCTGCTGAGGCGCGTTAGGCGGAAACCTCATAAACAGTAGTTGTATTTTTATAGAAAACGGGTTTTAAATGGTAGACAATGAATCGGATATAGATATTGATCATCAGCCACAGGAGCCCGATGAGTCCGGCCATATTAAGACTCCTCGAAAAGCATTTTCTAAACTAGCTCTTGAACTGACTGATGAAGACTTATAGTCTCAAGGTGTGCAAAAACTTCTACTAGCAGAAATTAGTCGTCTGGAAAACGCGGCAGTTTACGCTGATCACTATAGACTAAAATACACCGAAGCAGATAAAGAATGTGCTGTGTTAAAAGAAAAAGGTAAGCAAGTTATGTTTTATGAAATATTGTATTCGGCAAGCTTGACTCTTGGCGCCGCATTGCTAGGTCTAACACAATCAATCGAAAAAGACAGTGTCCTGCAAGGTTTAATCGTAATTATAGGCGGCTGACTAATCCTCGGAGCAATTATTGCAAAGGTGGTTAGAAGATGAAATTGCAAATACGTTCTGTCAAAGATCACGGTGATGTTAAGAAAGAGCGCATCGTTTTAGAAGCGCTTGGGGACACAAATGTGGGCACGTATATTGTATCCGACACAACATATTATTCAGATAAGGAGATCTCTAACGAGCTTCGTCATGTGTTCTGGATTCCAGACAAACAAGTAGAGGGAGGAGACTTGGTGGTTGTGTATTCAAGATCCGGAAAGAATAAAACAGAAAAAAACAAGAACGGTAATAGCACGCACTTTTTTTATTGGGGATTGGATAAAACAGTTTGGAACAAGAATGGTGATGCGGCAGTCCTGTTTTCATTAAGTGATTGGGCGTTTAAGAAAATATAAGAAAGCCTTTCAGCGGACGCAGTCGCTAAAGAGCCTGCCCCTCTGGAGGCAAACGTTAGTCCACTTCACTCTCCCCTCCCTCCCCCAAGCCTGGACATCCAGCCCCTGGGGTACCTTGAGGCGAGGGCCTGTCGACTCCACGGGGTCTCACTGTTCGCTGATCCGCCCTCTAGCCTTCGCCGTGTAGACCGCTCGGCCTCGTCGGGGGCTGAGCAGTATAGCTCCGCATGGGCTACCCGAATTCACCCCTCACTTCACTTTTCTTCTCTCTTTCCGGCGAAAGGGTCGACACAGTGCTGGGAGGTGGAACGTGGCCGACGAGACAACCAGAGAAGTGCCCCAGCGAATTGCGACCTCAATCTACGTGGTGCGTGGTCAGAGGGTGATGCT
>CAZQHM010000201.1:0-4752 GCA_964593355.1 uncultured Myxococcales bacterium | reverse complement strand
TCCGAGACCATCAAGTTGGGCCACACTGCCTTAAGTGCCACTTTCTGGCCAGTGTAAGTGTGCTGCGCCAGAAACACCTCGCCCATCCCACCCTGGCCCAACGGCTGAACCAACTCGAAGCGGTCATTACCAACCCGCACCCCAGGCCCAAGCCGAGAGCCTGCCCGACCCTTCCCGCTGCCCTTAGTACCACTGGTTGCACCAGCGCCCGGTTCCGACGTTCCAGGGCGGGGCATCGTGTCGGCAACTATCGCCCGTCCGCTGCCATCCAGCATCATATAACAGTGTTTGCAACGTGTTGCCGTGACCCGAATCTCGTCTCCGCAGTACGGGCACTCTTTCATCTCCGACGTAGACATTTCCGCTCCCTCAAGCCATGCCCGCCACCGCACCACGCTTGATATGCAGGTGACAAGGGCCCGTATAGCACATTCTAGTGTCAATCGCCAGCCGGTTCATGTTGAAAGACCCGGGCTACTTCATCCAGGCCTCGCACTGTTTAATGTAGACATCCAGAATCTCCATACCCTCGACGGTGCCCACCGTCGCTACAAGGGTCTCGTACACCAGCCTTGCCCCAGCACAGTTTCCCAACTGGAGAAGGGAGTGAATACGGGTCATCATCTGGGCCGCCTGCTCCATTCGCCCCAGAACATCGGCCTGCTGCTGCTCACCTATCCACTCCAGCAACTGGCGAGCCTCTCTAGCGTAAGCCTCTGCCAGCGGGTCGTTCTCGCACTCCGCTAGAAAGGCCTGCACCGCTTCGGTTGCCTCGGGGACCCCCGAACCGACCAGGGCCTTGAGACGGGTCCATGTAGCATCCAGCCTTTGCACTCGCTCCTTCCTCGCCGCCTCCTCCGATTCGGTCTCCTGGTTTCCGGCAAATTCGCGTGCCTCTCTGGTGCGTTCCAACTCGGAAAGCCTGCGCTCCAAGGCCGTCTCTTCCGGACCCGTCACCGATCTTGCAGAAGGGCCTGTCGCCTCACTGGAACGGTCGACGTCAGCCTCACCCGCACTGGAGCGTACACTCAACTTGATTTTCATCAGGTCGGGTCCCCTCTCCGAAACCTCGGGCAATAAGGGCTCAGTCAAGGGTTGATCCGGTCCGGTGGCCTGAGGCTTCTGCTGTCTGCCCGGATCCAGTATCAGAAGCGCATCCCTCGCATACTCCACCGCCTCACGTGCCGTTACAATGCCGTCTCCATTCGAGTCACCCCAACCACGAAGGGCACCCAGCAGCAAATAGCTGAAGGCCGGGTGCTCCGTCCCAGGCAACTGACCAGCAATGTCCTTCGCCCTGCCAGCCGTCAGAACCGTGGCTCCCTCCCACACGAGGAGCGCACTGCTCACAGCGAACTGTGCACCCTTCACCAGCGTCTTGCCTTGGTAATCCGTCCCGCTGTAACAGGCATCCACGATCAAGATCGGAGGCAACGCCCCTGGAGCAGTTTTGCCAAGCCGCTCCAACACTTCTCCTTGGGTGACTGTGTGAGGGAAGAAATCAACCTGGTCGGCCTGGGCGGTAACACTCACCAGCGCACCGTCGCGTCCATCCTCCGATGGCGCCCCGTGGCCAACGAAGACCACCCAAGCGCGTCCCCCAGGCTTCACTCTCTTGGCTACCTCATCCAGTGCGTTCCGGATCTTGTTCGGCGTCGCTTCCCCATCCTTCAAGAATAGCACCGTGGGTACATTGCGAACCTTGCCAAGATAGAGATACCAGGCCACCCCCAACGAGGCTGCACCCGCTACATGAGGCAAGAACGCATATTCGCTGACGGCAACCACCAACGCAGCATCCTTCTCCCCTCCCCCGGTTGCCGGAGGCTGGTTGCCAAGGTCCGGCCACATCGGCTGTGCCCCTATCAGCGAGACCACAAGTGCTGTTACCATTCCCATTCCAGGCATGACATCCCCCTACACTGGTATAAGCCAGACCGGTTGTACAACGTTCGACACTCAGGAGCAAGGGCATTTTGGGTTCGATTCGGGTCGGTCGGCGACCCATCTGCCCAACGTTCTTGCCCCCAAAACCGATCCGACTTCGGCCGGGCTCACTTCGGCCCAGAAGCGGACCGAAGTATATGCACATCCGTGCAACACTGGCTAGTCAGAATATACATACGACGCATATGCAAACAACCACCCCGGTCAGAGTCACACATAGTTCATGGTGCGATCCTGGCAAGTCGAAAACCGAGGCTTGGGTGGTGGAATTCCGGGGCTTGGGCCCTGCGCATCGCCGTGCGAGTGTTCACAGCTTCCGAAACAAACGAGCCCCCACGAATCAGCCGCGACCGGCCCAAAGGGGGCCCTTGGGGATCAGTGCTGATAACGTCATACTTCGAATAATAGTCGCCGCACCACTCCCAGACATTTCCAAGCATATCGTGAAAGCCCCAGGCGTTGGGCGCCCTCTGACCGAAAGCATGCGTCCCTTCTCCACTATTCTCCTTCCACCAGGCCACCTCGTCCAGTTGGCCGTATCGGGCGTCAGTGGTCCCTGCCCGGGCCGCATACTCCCACTCGGCCTCTGTCGGCAATCGATAGCCCTTACAGTCCAATCCCCTTGACCTGGTGGTGCCACAGGTGAAAACACCGTCGCCTGGTGTACCAGTGCAATCTCCTAACGTGTAGCACTCCTCCAAGCCTTCTCTATTAGAAACGGCGTTTGCATATGCAGCCACGTCAAACCAGGACACATGTTCAACGGGCCAGTGTCCCCCCCTGGGATGGCTGTCGCTCGGGGAGCCCCCCATGACTTCTGCCCACTCAGCGTGGGTCACTTCATGTCGCATGAGGTAGAACCATCTGGTAATGACAACTTCGTGAAGCAGTTCATCGGATTCACGCCCCTCCTGGCTGGGCGGCGAGCCCATCTGGAATCGGCCGGGTTCCACCAGGATGAAGCCGCGAGGACGACCCCTGATTCTTTCCAGGGATTCTGCCCGCACCTTCTCCTCAGCCTCTCTTCTCGTCGCCAGCTCGGCCGCCAGCAGAGAGGCATGCTCACCTAATTCCTCGGCCTTTTCCGCACGCTTCTCAGCGTCCCTCCTCAAATACTCCTCAGCGTCCAGACGGGCCTGCACTCCATACCCGACTGCGCCGATCACAACGGCCGCCATGACGACGAATCCAACTGCCAGTCCCCACTTGCGTCCAGCCCTGAGTCGGCCGAGCACGAAATCGGCGCCACCCCCTTGCAGAGGTGGCTGCTTCACAAACGGCCCCAACAGCGTCGACAAGAACTCGCCGCTACCATCGGTCTTGGCATGTGCCGGAACGGCCTGAGCCTGACCTTTGGTGCCTGGTTCAAGCCTTCCGGTCTCCGCAACCGCCTCGGCCTGGTTACCATGCCACATCCCCCCAGCGACCCCAGCCAACAAGCTCTCCAGCATCTCACCTGCATCCCGGTAGCGCTCCCTAGGTATCTTGGCCAACGCTCTCTCCACCCACTGCCCCACCCATGGAGGGCAGTTATGGCGCCGCTGCTCAAGAGAGGGAATCGCTCTGTAGCGGTGGCCTTCCATGGCTTCGTAGCCACTGTCAGACGTCTGTGGGAACGGTACATCGCCAGTCAGCAACTCGTAGGCCAATATCCCGACCGCGTACACATCCGTCGCCGGAGTTATCCCCTGCCCCGTAACCTGCTCGGGGCTCATGTACTCGTAGGTGCCCACAACTCCTGCTGTGCGGGTTATCTTCTCTCCCTCGGCAACCTTGGCTATGCCGAAGTCCATCAGTACCACACGGCCATCTTTGGCTATCATCACGTTCGAGGGCTTGATGTCTCGGTGTACCACCGGGCTAGCCTGCCCGTGGGCGTGGGCAAGACCCGAAAGGACCCCCTTCAGGATGGCAACGGCATCTTCAAGAGGCACTACCCGACCAGATCTTCCGTTGCTATCCAGTTGAGAAGCCAGCGTTTGACCCTCTATGTACTCCATGACCAGAAAGAAGCGGCCCTCCTCCTCAAAGAAGTCGGTCAAACCCACGATGTTATGATGCCTCAGCTTCGCCAGCACCCGCCCCTCCTGCAAGAACCGCTTCCGGGGACCTTCCGACGCCATCAGGTTTGGCCACACCGCCTTCAATGCTACGTTCTGGCCCGTGTAGGTGTGCTCGGCCAGGTAGACCTCGCCCATGCCACCGGTGCCTAGCTGGCGCTTCAATTCGTAACGACCGGCACCCACCACGGCACCCGACGCCAACCTTGACCCCACCCCACCAGTCACAGTGCCACCACCACCGGAGCCCGACTGGCTGCCGGTACCCGGTGAACTACCGCCTCCCTGCGAACCGGCCCCCACCCCGGGCTCCGACATACCCGCACGGCCGCTCCCGTCCAGCATCATGTGGCAGTATCTACAACGGACCGCCGTGGCCTTGATCTCCTCCGAGCAATACGGGCAAAGCTTCGTTTCCGACGAACTCAACTGGCACCTCCCACAAGCCAAATCACCTGTCGTTCCTGTGCTGTTCGTTGCATAGCACACAGAATTGCGCTTGACCAGAGGGTTAGTGGCGATCTGTCAGGCTATGTCAGGGGTGCAATTGTACATCGCTCGGACAAGCTGTTTGGGGCCATCGGTCATGGGGCTTGTCAAGAGCCAACAAGACGCCCCAACAAGCCCCGGAGGGGCGACGGAAAGGGCGCTTGTCGTTCACCAAGGAACCGCCTCAACAGGGGCAAGGCCCCCAACCGAAACGACATCCACCGGTGAATCGAAACATCCATCCTTCGCCCCTCCA
>CAZQHM010000200.1:0-4762 GCA_964593355.1 uncultured Myxococcales bacterium | reverse complement strand
GCCATGTCACTATCCCTCCGTGAAGCTCAAGACTGGTCAAGCGTCGACAAGCCGATTAGGAACTTCGATAAAACCGCAATGTATTTGAGAAGCAGATCAGCCCGAATAACGCCACCTCCCGATGCCACATCTGGACCCTTATCGGCTGCCTCATTAACCGCAGTTACTCCGCTTGTTACGTCATAACAGCTCGCCCTCAACAGCCCCTTGAAGTTTGTGATCGACAAGCCCCGTTCCATAATTAACCATCGCATCGAAAACCCAAAGATTGAAGATAACGAAAACACAGTAGCGACGACTCCAGCGACAAGCGGTGTGGCAAAAGAAGTACCGCCAGGTGCGATGATCCAACCATCAGTGGGGTCAGACGTATCAATACTCAACTGGGAATAGTTGTTGTCCAGAGGTCGTAGAGAAAGAAGACTGTAACCCCAGGCTAACCCAGCCCCCATTTCGCAGAAGGGGCCAGGCAGGGCAGCGCAATAGGCATCAACAAAGGCCTGGGGAACGGGAAATTGCTCATCGAAGTCATCAAGCTGCTCAGGCGTAGCTCCTCTGGACACAGGCAAGCACAACAATACTTTAGGATATATGTTATTTAGCACAGCCGTAACTACCGTTGGCTTGTAGTTGCTACCTTCCACGCCACATACTGTTGGAAACTGTCGAGCATATTCCGGATAGGCCCCAGGGACAGGAACAAGGGCAGGATCAGTGCTCTTGCCGCTCATACTGAAGTTGCTCACTTGCCATTTGTTCTTCCCTCCCGGAAGCAGGGTAGCCGGGAACGCTCCCCCCACCCCAATGACCTCAGGCATCTGTCCCGGAACGCCCGCAAGGTCAGAGTCCTCGTTTCCTGTCGCCGCAAAGACGGGGACCCCAAATGCGTAGAGGTGTTTGATATACAGTCTTATCTGTGACACAAACTCAGCATAGGCCTGATCAGGCGACGGTTCCAACATGAAATTACCTGGAAGAAACATGTTTGAGAGGCTCACAATAGAGGCCTTACTGGGGTCAGACATGACAGAGAGTAGGATACCGTCAAGTGCACTAAGAAAAGTAGTTGTCGAGATACTGCCTTTTGTTGGAAGTCCATTCGCTTGAAGGGATTCCAATTCATTAGAGTACATCACCAGATTGGCATTTGGCGCACACATAAGAAAACCACAAGCGCACATGGTGCCATGGCCAATCCAGTCTCGTGGCGCTTGCGCAGTGCCTGCGGGGGCCGGAACGCACGACCTCCACTCCACACGAGAAGCGATGCTCGGGTTTGCCTTGAACCATGGGCAGTCAAGGCTGACCCCAGTGTCAATGAGATAGGCCGTTACCCCGGCTCCCCTACCAATGGATGGATCGGCAGTGTTTGGCAATGCCTCCAGATTGAGCACCTTGAGGATGTCCTCCGGCAACAATAGGTGCCGAATACTCTCTCCAGAAGGACCAACCAACGGATGGTAGTTGTTGCCATACGAATAGTTGCCTGTTATATGATCGTCAACGAAGGTAGGATCGACCGGAGTATTTGGGCCAAGATTCAACAAGGACTTCGCCGGCTTGTCGAGAATCAGGCAATCTACATAAGGCCGGAGGCTGCGTGGGATGGTGGGCCTGACAGCGAAGAAGACGGTGGAGTCAGCTGACACGAGTATACGCGAGAGGAAATAGGCACCCAGCTTAGCAGCGTCCGCTTCCACCAGAATCCGATAGCGCGACGCCGCCAAGACTCGAATCCCTGAGGCTTCAAGGCTGCGCAGCATTGACTCGGGGGGTGTTGGGCCCTTGAAGGCCGTCTGGGTCAGCCCCAAGTGGCACCTAACGGGAACGGTAGGCAGCCACGGTTTCGCTGATTGGTCCATTCGCCTACCTCACGACGGCGTCGATCTTGAAGCAAATCCTCCAGTTCCCCGGAAACCTTGCATCGGCGGCCCAACGGACGTATCTCTCGAACCGATTCGTTCCGCCTTCTTTGCACGTTAGGAAGACCTTGGTTTCGAGGGGAACCGTGGCGCCCGTGAATGCCACGAGCGTTGTCCATGGACCTTCGGCCACCGTAGCTGTCTGGATGAGAAGCCCGAGCGAGGCAGCGGGGCTTCGTTCGAAGACTGAGACGGAGAGAGCGGCCTCTTCACAATCCTTGAGGTCGAGCCATCCCTCAATGGGCTGGGGGCAGATATCTCCATCCTCATCAAAAGACGTCAATTCAAAACCCGCCAGCTTCTGTAGCTGAATCACAGTTCCCATTTCAAAACCTCCTGCGGCTAGTGTCGTTCGAGCGTCTGGGCCCAGCGGTGCGATTCCTCAAGGCCGGGAAAGCCTAGGCTTGGACAAATGCCTCCAAACGGAAGCACGCCTGCCAGGTGGCAGGAGGACCCTCCGTCCCGATATTCCAGCGAAGGAAGCGAGAGAACGCTCGGTCTCCTCCCTCCCCTGACAGCACGATCATGGTAGTCGTGGCTGCGTTGAGTGCATTACCAATGACTTTCCAGGGACCGTCAATTTTGCTGCTATGCTGTATCTCCAAATTAGTTCCGGACAGCCCTGGCATGCTCACCCGAAGAGTGAGTATGGAGTGCGCAGCGGCATCCAGATAATCGGCCTGGGACATAGCCACGCCAGGTGCGCTGGCGTCGCCGTACAGGGTAACCCACCCAGTGTCCCACACCTTGATGCTTTGTGAAATTCTGTTCGTTGGCATATCCACTCCTTCTGTCTTGTTTACTCTGGTAGAAATGCCCTGTGGCAAAACACTGCGGTCAAAGCTCAGGGAAGGCAAGCTGCCGACCAGTTGCCTAACAGATTGCGATCGGGCCGCATCCGACGAAGCGAGGGCTCCCTCGACCGAAGCCCCGGTCCCGGCCGCTGGAGTTCGAGACACTGTCGCCTCTCGCCCAGCTACCGTCCGGCTCGCTGCCTGCTCTGGGGTACGCCCCACCTCCGTCGCAGAAGCTGCTGAACGGGAGGGGCCGGTTGCAGCCCCCTCCATGGTTCGCAGCAATATCCTCAACACCGGGTCTTCTTCCCAGGGAGTGCGTTGTGCGCCCGGACCACTTGTCCGTGTCTCTTCCATGGTGGCCTCCTAGTCTCTCAGGGTCAGCCCCAACTGGAAAGTCGCCAGCCAGTCAATCGAGTCTGCTTCCAGTCTCCAACGAAGGTACCGTGGGAGGCGGTCGGGACTCCCCTGCGGGGCCTTGCGATTCAGGTAGAACTGCTGCTCAAAACAGCCCCCCGGCGTGGCTCTAACAACGGTCCAAACTCCATCCTGAGCCTCGCAGCCTTCCACGTACAACGTGCAACCGCGCATCCCTGCCACCTGGAAATCGAGCACTGCCATTCGGTAGTCCCCGATCTGCGGCCAATCCTCCTCGTCCTGGAGAATCGTGTAGGTGGTAGTACCAGCAAGACAGATGTGTTCCTGCAAATCTATCGCTTTCCAGGCCATTCTATTCCCCCTCGTGTGAAGTGGTTCCAACCAATGCTCTTTTCCCCTCTGGAACTCCTATCGAAGCCACTGAGTTCAGCTCTGCCACATGCTCGCTCTGCTCCGTTCTCACGGGCACCCTTCCAAGAAGCGCATCGACCAGAGTCCTCACCGACTGCTTGTTGTGCCAGAACATGGGCGCCCGGAGGATGGTCCCCCCGGTAGTCATATCACCATCCTTCAAGCTCTCCAGATACTCCTCCGCAGCCACCAGAAGGCCGAGAAACCGAACATCGGGAGTCCCTGGGAGAAACTCCGCAGCCTTCCCAGCCAGCATCCGAGCGGTCTCCAAATCCCCGATTCGGGCGGCAGCCGAGCCCCCAAGAACGCAGGCCTCGGCGGCCACATGAGGGGTCTCAATGCACTGTGACAGAGCCATTGCTGAGTCCACCACAACGTCCCACTTTTCCACAGTGTATGCCGCCCTTGCCCTGCAATGGTACGCATGGGGCGAGTCAGGCATGGCCATGGCGATCTCTAAATTCCTGGTCTCCTTCCGATGCAGGGCCTCGGCGCTCTCGTATCCGTGGTGGAGAACTTTGATGTTGCTCATCGCCGCAAGACTTCCCACCGCATCCAACTGCTCGTGAATCGGGAACTTGTACCGGAACCCGCACTCTCTCCGAAATACCCTGGGAACCGCTACGATGACCTCCTTCCGGGTAGGGTAGCGAAGGATTTCCCGAACCAGAAGAACTGGCGGCAATTCCTCACGCAGAAGATGGAAGCGGGTCTCAGAAAAGTCCGTCTCCACGACCTCTTCATCGCCGTCGATACAGTAGACCCAGCGTCCGGTTGCGTGGTCGATAGCACTATTTCGATGGTAGCTGAAATCCCCGATCCACTCTTGACGAAAAACCTGCGCACCTAGCGCCAGCGCTATCTCCACCGTGTTATCGATCGAACCGGTGTCCACTACGATCACTTCATCCGCCAGTCCTTGCAGGCTGCGCAGGCACCGACCAAGGTTTTCCGCCTCGTCGCGCACAATCAAACAAGCAGAAAGCAATGGCACCGTTTCCACGCCAAGTCTCCTTCTACAGCGGACAGCACTTTCCCTATCTCTACATCCTAGTGAACCTGACCATCGCGCCAACCTCTTGCTCCATGCAAGCATTTAGCGTTGGCCTTCATGGAACCTGACCGATTCCCCTTGTTTCGCACGAAGCGGCAAAGGCCGCCGCACCGTCATCCAGGGCGCTACCATTGGGGATACACACACTATCCGGTCGCCCAAGTCTTCGACGGAAACGCAGCGATCTCGACAAGGGCTCAACA
>CAZQHM010000199.1:0-4987 GCA_964593355.1 uncultured Myxococcales bacterium | reverse complement strand
CCCTGAGGCTCCCGTCCATGTGTGGAGTAAGTTGGGGCCCCCACAGGCCTGGCTGCGTCCAACCCAGCAACGGCCATTGGGCAGCGCCACATGCTCCGAAGTCCCCGTCTTGCTTGTGGATGCGGATGCTCTTGGGTAGAGTCAGTGCCCCTTTTGGCGGTTGGGGCATTGGAGGTTGGTGCACGATGATAGGTTGGACGATGAGTTCGGCAAGGCGACGAAGTTGTGCGGAGGTGGGGCTGCCCGCCTCCAGGTGGTCGTGGTCAGTGGTGGCCTTCCTGCTGGCGTCATGTTCGGGGGACGGAGCCCCCAAAGCAGATAGAGACAGTGCCAATGGTCTTCTAGATACCCACGGCAAGGTGGACTCACAAGCGCCTTCGGACCTACACGAAAATGGGGGGGATGGTGTTCTAGATGCTATCTCTGGAGGAGGAGAGGATAGCCACGACGTCTGGTCCGAGGTAGTTGGGGAGGCAATTGTAGACTCTGGAGGAACCGGGGACGGTGGAACGGGGGACGGTGGGGGACACGATACCGACGACGTTTTCGCATATGATGCCCTTGATCAGCTGACCGAGGTACTGGAATGCCCGCCTGATGACACCGACCTTGACGGCGACGGCCTGACGGGACATGAGGAGTGCACTCTGGGAAGCGATCCGGCAATTCTAGACAGCGATCTGGATGGTGTGGAGGACGGGGTGGAGGTCGATGAGGGGACAGACCCCGCTGACCCGTCATCGGCCAGTGGCTGGCAGCCGAAACTGGCCAGTGTCCATCCACGCCTATACTTCGATGCCGATGATCTGGACTCTCTGAGGCAGCGCTGGACAGAGCCCCAGGGCGCCGACGCAGTTCTGAAGGGAAGGATAATTTCTCTATGTAACGCTCAGCCTCCTGAGCACCCACAGGATGGAACCTTCGACATTTGGGTTTCGAAATACCGGGCTCAGGTAGCGGCCGCTTGCGCGTTCAGAGGTTTGATGGAGGAAGACAGCGCCATCCTGGTGCGCTCCGTAGACATCCTGACCGCTCCGTCCCCAGACCCATCCTATCTGGGAATCGGAAAGATAGTCCCTGAGGCAGAATACGGGCTGCATGAGTCTGAGGCTCTCGTGGCAGCGTGTAGTGCATGGGACTACCTGGCTGGCTCGGGAGACCTGCTCGATAGCGGCTCGAAAGCACTCGTTCGGAGCAGCACAATAGCCAGACTGGCTAAATATCGGCTGCTTATGCATAAAGACGCATTCTACTTGTTTTTGGTAACCTCTCAAAACAACCATGGGCTGAAGGCGATGGGAGCCATGGGTCTATGTGCAATGGCACTCAACGACTACCCTGAAGCCGCCGTTGACATGAACGAGGCAATAGGAGGCATAACGTATTTGCTTACTAAGTATCAGTCGGTACCGGAAGGGGGTTACGGGGAGGGCTGGAACTACCTGACCTACGGAGCGGAGAGCTTCCTGCCCTTCCTTGCCGCTTACCACCGGTTTTCTGGAGGCACGCCGTACCCGTACAAGAATCCTAGCTCATATACCGACCAAGACCCCCTGAAGGGTTATTTACATTGGTACGAAGACCTGGCAAGCAACTCCGTGGTCAAGGCCGTGTTCGAGAAGGCTCTATGGTCAACGGATCCACGGGGCCTGATGGTGAACACAGACGACGCCAATCCCACTCCCCTCCATGGTGCTATTATCGATTGGCTCTTCGATGACCCTCGGTTCCTCTGGAACTGGCATCTACCTGCAGTATCTAACTACTCAGGCAGCCTTCCGACGATGACATTCGCTCTGCACAGGCACGACACCGACCCCGAAGAACCCGATTGGCCGCTAGACCTGTCTCTTCCGGCGGCCGGTTTCGCTATCCTCCGTACAGGTTTTGGCGCCGAGGACCAGATGATGGTTGTTGAGGGTGAGAATGGCACCGTCAACTTCGCCGGTGCTGGACACGAGCATCCGGATCCCACCAGCTTCTTGCTTCACGCCCACGGAGAATACTTGGCCATAGACCCCGGCTACATCAATTTCGAGCTTCACGACATGGTAAAACGTGGTCGGGACCACAACGTGATTTTGGTCGACGGCGAGGGGCCGGAAATGAAATTCGACTACCTACCGAAGACGGAGGGATTCTTAGGTGAGATACAGAGCAACAACACGTCGGTCTCAGTGGTGGTCAACACAGGATACCTTGGCATAACCGTGGACAGAACAATAACCAGAATAGATAATGCGATATACATTATTGCGGACTCCGTTTCTTCCGAGGCGCCCCGTTCCTTGGCATTCCAGCTGAACGGTTTTGGCGGCGGTGAAGTCCCTGACTCCGCTTTCCAATTGACGCAGGATGGCGCCGTCTGGAACAGACCTGGAGCTTCGTTGCACCTGTGGAGTTGGGCCCTGGCTGACACTCCCGGGCTACCGAATCATCGGCTTGAGGAGCACGCCACTTCCTGGGGGACGTGGGCCATGCATGAGGCTTTCCGCCTCGAGGCAACAATGGGCCCCGAAGCGGGCGGGTTCCTCAGCGTAATGGTCCCGGTGGCCGCCTTGGATATCGTTCCTGAGGTGGAGTCCCTCGCGGTAGGAAGCGGCTACGGCGTTGTTAGCATTGGGTGGCATGGCAGCTGTTTCCTAGCTGCCTTCGTGGTTGAGGGGGCGTCGGCCGATGCTCTGGCGCATGCGGCGCTGCTTGTCCCCGATGGTCAATTCCCGGGTCAGGCTGTAATCGAGGTCGAGTGTCCAGCGAGATAGTCCGCTTATCTCCCGGGCGTCTGCGTCCGCCAAGCAATACCAGCAGTCGGTATCAAGTCCAGCGGGCAGCGCTGACAGCTGGAAGTGCGGACGGGGCCACCGAGGACATGGGGCACCGGGGAGGGCACCGGGGACGGGGGCACCGGGGACAGGGGCACCTCAGGGTGCGAAGGGTCTGCGTAATATCGGATGATTGCGTGTGGGTTTGGTTCAGCAGTCCGGAGTGGCCCCCTTCAGGCGCTGCTCCAGGGCGTGTAGTTGGCAGGCGAGTTCCCTGGGCAGGCGATCGCCGAATCGGGCGAAATGCCCCTTGATCGATTCCACCTCCCTGAGCCACCCTTGCGTATCCACCGCAAGGAGTTCCTGCATATCCTCATCGCTTACGTTTTGCAACCCTGTGCGGTCAATGGCTTTGGGCGTCGGCATGTAACCAATTGGCGTCGATTCTGCTTCGCCCGTGCCATCGCAACGCTCGAAGACCCATTTGAGGACCCGGCTGTTCTCCCCATACCCAGGCCACAACCATCGGCCATCTGGGCCCTTGCGGAACCAGTTCACATAGAAGAGTTTTGGAAGCTCCGCCCCTTCTCGACGACCGATTTCGATCCAGTGCCGGAAATAGTCCCCCATGTGATACCCGCAGAAGGGAAGCATAGCGAATGGGTCACGGCGTACTGTGCCGGCAGTAACATCCAGTGCGGCGGCCGTAACCTCAGAACCAACAATGGAGCCCAGGAAGACCCCGTGGTCCCAGTCAAATGCTTGGTGCACCAGGGGCACGGTGCTGGGCCGCCTGCCACCGAAGAGAATTGCACTTATTGGAACGCCCCTAGGGTCTTCCCACTCCGGGGCAATGGCCGGACACTGCTTTGCCGGAGCCGTGAACCTCGAGTTCGGGTGGGCAGCGGGCTCCGTCCCCCCGGGCTGCCAATCGCGTCCCTTCCAGTCAATGAGCTTGGAAGGTGGGGGATAACCTATGCCTTCCCACCAGATGTCTCCATCTTCGGTCAAGCCGACGTTAGTGAAGATGGTGTTCTTCGACACCGCCCTCATGGCGTTGGGATTGCTCTGCTCCGACGTGCCTGGCGCCACGCCGAAAAACCCTGCCTCCGGGTTGATGGCGTACAGTCGGCCGTCCTCACCAAACTTCATCCAGGCAATGTCGTCCCCTACCGTCTCGACCTTCCACCCCGGCATCGTCGGTATCAGCATTGCCAAATTTGTCTTCCCACATGCAGAAGGGAAAGCCGCTGCCACATAACGCTTCTTGCCTTCAGGATTGGTGAGTCCCAGGATCAGCATGTGCTCAGCCAGCCAGCCCTCATCCCTTGCTGCGACGCTTGCGATGCGGAGAGCCAGACACTTCTTGCCCAGCAGAGCGTTGCCGCCGTACCCGGACCCGTATGACCAGATTGTCCTCTCTTCCGGGAAGTGCGAGATGAACTTCTTGTCCAGCGGGGCACAAGGCCAGACCCCGTCATCTGACTCACCGGGGGCCAGGGGCTTACCAACCGAGTGAAGACAGGGAATGAACTCACCATCGGCACCCAGAAGTTCCAGCACTCGGGTGCCAACTCGAGTCATAATATGCATGTTCGCCACGACATATGGAGAATCGGTTATTTCGACACCTATTTTCGCTATAGCCGATCCAAGAGGCCCCATACTGAAGGGAATGACATACATCACTCGCCCCTTCATACAGCCCTTGTAAAGCTCTGACATCATGCCTTTCAGCTCGGCCGGGTCGATCCAATTATTTGTTGGCCCAGCATCTTCAGCCTTGGCACTAGCTATGTAGGTGCGGTTCTCAACCCTGGCCACGTCCGAGGGATCGGACCTGAAGAGGACGCACCCTGGGCGTTTATGAGAGTTAAGGGGTATGGCAACCCCCTCGTCAAGGGCTACCTTGATAAGGCGGTCATACTCTTCCTGCGAGCCGTCACACCACTCAACACTATCCGGTTGGCAGAGTGCCACTGCCTCTTCAACCCACTGAATCAGCCGCTGGTGAATCGTCGGAACCCTTCCCATGTTCTATGACTCCTGCTCTTGGTCCACCGAAAGGAGGGCAGTCTATGCACCTTCCATCCATCTGGCAATCAAAGCCTCAGATGTTTCCTGTTGCCGGAATCCGGCGCAACAAGGTGACCATCATTATCGGGTCAGGGGGACGGGGGCAAGGGTAATCAAATATAGTCACCGTTTCAGGGCCTATTGGGGGG
>CAZQHM010000198.1:0-5048 GCA_964593355.1 uncultured Myxococcales bacterium | reverse complement strand
ACCAGGTACTCTTCCTTCTCGGGGTCCTGGAGTGCCATGTGGAGTTCGTCGTCCAGGCGAAGAACGTTTAGGCTGCATCAGAACAGGGTGAACGGCCACCAACTTCCGGGCTTTTAAGTTGACGAACCGATAGTTTAATCGCGGTCGAAGCATGCGGGGATTGGTCGACAGAATCGAAGAGTAGCAGCGTCTGGAGCGGTTGCTCGGCGGGAAGAGTGCGCTGGTGCTGCTGTATGGTCAGGGGCGCACGGGAAAGACCTATCTTCTACAATATCTGCTTCACGGTAAGCCCGACGTTCTCTTCTTCATGGTAGCCCAAGGTCGAGTAGGACCTGGTCACGGGTGGCGGGTGCCCCCTCTTGTCTGAGGAGTCGTGGGCCTCCGTCCCCAGCCTGTCCGTCCCCAGCCTGTCCGTCCCCAACTTGTCCGTCCCCAGCTTGTCCTCCCCAACTTGTCAACGGTCCCGGGATTTGTCTCACCCTTGACCCGAGGCTGACACCAAGGCTAATATTGCTTTCGTCAGTTGTGGTTCGGACCATGGGAACTGGCGATTACGCCAGGGTTATGGGGCCGTGGCCGGAGGAAGGACTTAATGAATTCAGCCAAGTCGGAGGTCAAGTTGCTGCTTGACAAACTCCCTGACGATTGCACATTCGAAGACGTCCAATATCACTTGTATGTTATTAGCAAGGTGCGTCGAGGCATTGAACGGGCGGAGCAGGAAGGAGCGCTTGGCCAGGACGAAGTGGAAAGGAAACTTAGCAAGTGGACATCGAAGTAAACTGGTCACCTGCAGCGGTTGAGGATCTTGAGGCCATCGCCGAGTATGTAGCAAAAGACTCTGTCTTCTATGCCGGCAGCCTTGTTGCGCGTTTTATGGCGGTTTGCCGAGTTCTTACTGAGTTTCCTTATTCAGGTCGAGTAGTGCCGGAGATTGGTGAGCCAGAACTACGAGAGCGCCTGGTTTTTAGCTATAGACTAGTATATCGAGTAGATGACAACAAGATTCTCGTGGTGGTAGTTTTGCATGGCAAACGACTGCTTGATAACATAGAGGACAGATTGTAGGAACTGTCCCTGTTATGTAAGGCCTGGGTCATGCGGCACTACGGGTCTGTCTGAGAAGTTCTCATCCTCCGTCCCCGGTTAGTTCCCTCTCTCCATTCCCTCACTCCCGAATCCCCCCATCCTCGTCACGGTGCGCCAGAGAGAGGGCCACCAGCGTATCCAACAGCTCTGCCACCCTGGATACCGGCGCAGCGGTGAAGAACGAGGCCCACTGAGACGGAGACCTGCTGCCCGGCGTGGCGGAGAGTAGGCCTCGCAGGGCCAGCACTTGCTCCGGTACGGTCTCTGGCCACGGCAGGACGCCGGGTTGGGCCTTGGCGGCCACCGCCTTCTTGCCCCGCTTCTTCGCCGGTTCCGCAACTCCCGATTCGGGCTCCCCCTCCTCGGCAGGGGCCTCCTCTGTCAAGGCGGTGCCCAGCATCAACTGCCCCTGCGTCGCCCTCTTGGCCCTCAACTCGGGGCTCTGGAACTCCGGGCGCAGCCACCGCACCCGACCCTCGGCCTCCTCCGCTGCCCGTTCATGGTTCAACTCCACCAGACGCTCCAGTATCTCGTCGTCCGTAAGGCCCGCAGGCCAGCCGTATGCCGCAAACACCGCCTCGTCCAGCCGGTCGTGGAGAC
The DNA here is from genome assembly GCA_964593355.1 of uncultured Myxococcales bacterium. Taxonomy (GTDB): domain Bacteria; phylum Myxococcota_A; class UBA9042; order CAIXZC01; family CAIXZC01; genus CAYTWV01. The sequence continues at coordinate 3,359 of CAZQHM010000198.1, read as the reverse complement.
TCTTCAGCACCCCCACCAGCCCCTGCTCATATACCACCCGCTCCTTCCCCGTCAGCGCCTCCCCACTACGTAACTTCTCCAACACGTTGTACATCCCCGTCAACGTCAACCCCACATGCGCCGCCTGCTGCCTCTTCCGATGCGCATCAAGCTCCTCCGCAAGCCCCCGAATCTGCTCCTTCACTACTTCATCAGCCTCTGGGAACGGGAATGCGTCGAAACAGGTGGACTTGTTGTATCGTGAGTCGTTGCCCACCCCCAGCCGACCCCCGGCAAACAGCGCCCAAACGACGTGAATTCGGCTGGACAAGACACCAAGGTAGAAGGCATCAGATATGCCAACAGCAATTAGCCCATCGTCAGGCAAAACATCGCTTGGCATAAATACGCAAAAACGATGCTTGCTGGTATATGGCAATACTATGAACCGGGGAAGGCCTGCCAGCGAGGCGCGCATTCGTGGCTGGTTTTCACCGAAGAGCCACCACCGGTCCCTCCGCGTCTTCCTCGGATTCTGATCCCTCTCTGGCTTCACTCGCTCAAGAAGTCGCTGGTAAACAGCAGGGAATGCAGTTCTGAGTCTTGACTCATCTATACCGTATGTATCAAACACAAAGACCCCTCGCACCACTTGATTGAGGTCGCGCCCATTCAAGTAGGGGCGAAGCAGGTTGGCGCTTGGTCTTGGCTCCGGCCACTGGTGGATTTCGTCCGGGGTAACAAAGAACCCCTCCCCATGCGGGATGACGCCACGGTTTGCCAGGCCTTCGTTGGCTTTCAGGAGGGTGGCCGAGTTGACGTCGGCGCCTGTCTTCAGGTCGGGATGGATCTTGCCGCGCTTCTCGGTGAGGGTGACCACCACTTCGTCTCGGCCGTTCTCGTAGCGTTCGTTGGATACTCTGAGCAGGCGGCCCGGCTTGGTGCCGGCCGTGCCAACGGTCATCGAGATTCGTACGGCAGCGCCGTCGGTTGAGTCGACCCAGGGGTGGTCCGGGATTGCGAAGAGGAGTGAGAGGGGCGGTTGGGCCTCCATTTGGGTTTGGACCACTCGGCGGTTGAATGCCTGGGGTAGGCTGTTGGTTGTGATTAGTCCGAATCTTCGCAGTTGCCCCTCTCGGGTCAGCTCTGCGGCGTGATGCCACCAGTACATCACGAAATCAGCCGATTCGGGCACTTCGGGCCAGGTCTCTCGCAAGGCCAGGGCGTAGCCGTCGCCCAGGGCCATGCGCATGCGCTTGTTGCCTATGAATGGTGGATTGCCCACAACGAAGTCGGCCTGGGGCCACTGGGCCTTTCGTGGGTTCGTGGGGTGCTCTACCAGAACGATGGCCGATTCGTCGGGGATTGGCTCACCGGTTACGGGCGATGGCTTGTAGCTCTTTCCGTCCCACCTGGTTATGGGCTTGCCGCTTTCGTCACAGAGGGTCTGGAAGCCGTCGTGCATCAGAACGGCATCTCGGCACTGAATGTTGGAGATGTCCTGCATGACGGGCTCGGGAACTTTGACGTTGGCCCCTCGGTTTCGGAAGTGCCACTGGAGGTAACCAATCCAGAGGACCAGCTTAGCCAGGTTGGCCGCACGGGCATTGAGTTCGATACCAAGGAACTGGGCCGGTGATACTGAGTAGCCCTCGGCGATACTGCGCTGCAACAGCGTGCCTCCGCCCAGCTTACCGATGACGTCAAGCACCTCGCCCTCGATGCGCTTCATGTGCTCCAGGGTGACGTAGAGGAAGTTCCCGGTGCCGCAGGCAGGGTCCAGAATTCGAATCTCGCACAACCGCTTATGAAACCCGGAGACAAGCTTATAAGCTGGCTCTATTTCCGACTGACTTGCGTGGTGAAAAGCCGCTGCTTGAACGGCCGTCCACTCTTCTCTAATGGGCTCGATGACGGTGGGCAGTACCAGGCGCTCGACGTAGGCCCGAGGTGTGTAGTGGGCACCCAGGCTGTGGCGTTCGTCGGGGTTGAGGGCCCGCTCCATGAGGGTGCCGAAGATGGCAGGTTCCACGTTGGTCCAGTCGCAGTGCGAGGCCTGAATCAGCAGGCCAAGCTGCTCTTCATTGAGTTGAAGCGCTGTTGTTGAGCGAAAGAGCCAGCCGTTGAATCGCAAGAGGTCCTGCATCCAGTTTGTGAAGAAGCCTCCTCGGTCCATGGCTCGCCAGAGGTCCTCCAGCATGAGGTGGGCTCTGTCTGCTCTGCCTTGCATCTGCTCCAGCATCAGAGTGAATCGTCTGGAGGGCAGCAGGCTAACGTCCTCTGCGAACATGCAGAAGAGGCAGCGGGTGAGGAATTCGGCTACGGCGGTAGGCTGATGTCCGTCCTGTTCCAGGACCTTTGCAAGTTTGGCCAGGCGTTCGGCGACGTCTCGGGTGACCTTGGCGCTTTGCAGCGACGGGTCAAGCAGCATGGGTTGGGTCCAGATAGAGCGAAGCATGGCCCTGACGGCGGGGCGGGCGAGGTCGTTGAGGGAGATTCGGAATCCCTGGGCGTCGGGGAACTGGGTATAGGTCTTACCTTGGCGGGTGAAGTCGGCGAAGAGTTCGATACGGGCACCGACGTCCACCACAATCAGGAAGGGGGGCCAGCCATGGTCAACGGGCAGCGCCCGGGCGTAGCGCTCGGCCTGAAGCCTGGCCCTCTCCATCATTGCATCCCAGGTGAGGCTGCCTCTGACGCCGTGACCCCGGTGTACTCGACGATGCCCGCTGCCCAGCAAGCCTGCCGAGGCAATCATCTCGGCGTCTACCCCCTGCTTGGCCTCCAGCACGAAACAATCACGCTTGTAGAGGTCGATTCTTCCCGTTGTCTGTTTCCCATCGGCGTGGGTGAAGAGCACCTCTCGTTCGAAGACGTAGTCATTTCGAATGTCATCCGACACCTTGGCGTCGGGCCTTGGCACCTCGATGATGTCGCACAGCTCGTTGAGAAAGGAGACATAGTTAGCCCGCTCCGAGCCCCCGGATTCCCGCCACTTGGCGATGAAGGCCTCGACCTGCTCAGGAGTAACAACGTTGTGGGTCTGCAACTGGTCCATGATCTCCAATCCACACTGAGAGTAAGAAGTACAACGACGGCACTTTGGCACAGGGGCTGTGGGGATGTCAAAGGGGAGATGAAGGCAAGAATTTCCTGGGGAGAGCTTCCTGGACCAGGAGGTGCTCTACCGGTTCGCCGTGAAGCCCGGAGAGAAGACGGTTCGGGAGTTCGCCAATGAGGAGGGGGGGCTTCAATGCGCTGACATACAGACTTTTCGGTTGCCCGGCGGGAGCCGCCGCTCGGGGGAAGGGGAAAGAGGTCCGGTTTGTCCCAGTTGATGTCTCCATACGAAGTGGGGAGGAGCAGGAGCATTCGAGCCG
>CAZQHM010000197.1:0-5241 GCA_964593355.1 uncultured Myxococcales bacterium | reverse complement strand
GAGACCGCAACCGACACGCCGGTCGAGATTGCATGCGAGCCCGCCACCGACATCCCCACAGCCGAATAGGAGATCACCATGGCAAACGCTGGAAAAGATGTCATCCGCAAGGGTGCGCGCATACGCCTGCTCAGCATGCCCGACGACCCCGACCCCATCCCGGTCGGCAGCACTGGAACCATCGAGTCGGTGACGGATGGCCCGCTGGGACAAATCCGAGTCAAGTGGGACGACAGCCACCGCACCCTGAACCTCATTCCCGGAGTCGACCGTTTCGAGGTGATCGAACGCAGCCCCGAGACCGTCGCACCGACTGGACCGGTGCCGGTGGTCGTACCCCAGAACGTATACGCGGGCATCCTGGCCATCCGGGCTTCGGGACTCACGAACATGCTTGACCGACCCACCGTCACCCGGCTGGCCGGGAAGCTCGGCTTCGATGAGGCCGCCGCCTGGCTCGCCGACCGAGCCAACCACCGAGCCTACGCCGAAGGCATCTTCAAGGGTTTCACTCCCAAAGACGATGGTGCCGGGAAATGAGCAAGCAACTGGATGTCATGTTCCAGGGGCGGCCCTTATCACTGCCTATGGAACCCATCGACCGAAAGCGCCTGCTCGGCTGCACGCGGGTTGTGGCACTGGATGCCGATGGAAGGGAGTGCCGCACGGCACATCTCACACGAGACGGGACGTACCTGCTGCTGCCCGGATCCACCGCCGACATGTACGTCGATGTAGAAGGGAATTCTGTGGAACGGAGCACACTCAGACGCGGGGATGGCGCTCCGGCACAGGCTAGGCATGCAGAGGAACCCGTGGAGCTGGAAGGCCCCGTTCCTGCCCACGAGTTGCTCGACAGCGTCGCAACCCGAGTCCACCGACTGGATGCCGAAGCAGTCCATCCGGCCCTCGACGCTGCTCTGCTAGCAGGTGCGGTATTCCGGCTCAAGGGATCCCAAAGAGAAGGCGCCACCTACCTCTTCGCAAACGATGTCGGGATCTTCCTTGTCCACACCGAGCCTTGCGGGTTCCAATTCGTCGGCCCGAATCAGGTAGTCAACGACTCGGAGTTTTCCGAGGACGACGACACCGACCCGTTTGCTTTCGACGATGCCACAGAGGTGCAGCGATGACGACTCGAAGGATCTGGCTCCCAGACCACCGGGGGCGAAACGCTGTCGTACTGCTCGTACCGCGCCAGCGCTCAGCAAACGCCGCCCCGGTGGACCCGAGCGGACGACCGGTGACTTTCGCACGACGCATCAAGGCCACCGAGGCTTCTGCCCCCAACGCTCTCTGCCAGAGATTCCCGGACCCGCACGATTTGGCCCGGGCTCTGATGCAAGGGGATCCCGAGGTCGACGTCGAGGCAGCGGGACGCGAGACCGGCCCCTGCGACCGGGTGTACATGGATGGCTGCGGCAAGCCCACTTACTCAGCCCGCCTAGTCGAGGTCGTATGCGACAGGCACGGGACGGAGATCGAACGCCGGGATCCCCAGTTCATGCCCGCCAACCTTGTGCCCGACACGCCGCCGGTCTGGTCAGGGAAGTTGCTCCGCCGCGATGTGGCGGCACGGCGATTCGCGTTCACGTGGGCCTACCAAGTACAGCACAGTAATGCATTGGAATACGACTTCCTGTACGGACTGGCGGCCTACCTACAGGGACAGGACAGCGTCGCCTTGGTTGGCTCAGGTCCGAAGGGCGTCGGCCTGCTTGTACCCGAAGCCAATGCAACCCCGATGAAAGGGTTGCTCGAAGGTCGCACCCGGGGCCCGGAGTATCTACTGATTCTTCACCTCGCCGCCTTCGAATTGGTGTCCCCGGAAGGTGAACCATGCATCGACTGATCGACGACTCCAGGTGGCAGCCGCTGGGGTGCGGTCGCATGGCCCCCGCTGGGTCGGTGAAGGACGCAGCGCTGGCCGCTCGTCTTGCTGCATACAAACGCAATGTTGCTGGCGCATACCGGTCCGTTTCTCCCGGCGACCTCGGCACGGCTCTGCCACCCGGCCCGTTCGTCGTTTCGCAGAAAGTGGACGGCGAGACGTGGTTCCTTTGGCGCGACAAGTACGGAGCAGTTCTGCTGTCGCCCAGCGGCAAGGCCCTCACCGGCATCCCGGTGACCGAGGAGGCTACCCGGCTGACTGGAGAGTGGGCGGGGTTGGTGGCTGGCGAACTGTACGCCGCAGTCGATGCCGGTCGCCCCCGTGTCTTCGACTTGCATGCAGCGATGGGCGGCGGCTGCGCCGCAGCGGTGGACAGGCTCCGATTCGCTGCATTTGACCTGCTCACCGATGGGGAAGCAAGCGCTCAGTCGCTGCCCTTCACTGAGCGAGTCCAACGACTCCAGACTCTCTTCGGCACTGGCACCTATTCACACTGCGTCCCGTTCGAAGAGGCGTCCGACACAGCAGCCGTCCAAACGGTCTTCGACCGAGTCGTGACCACGGGCGGAGCCGAGGGCATCGTCGTTCGCACGTCCGACAACCGGGTCTTCAAGGTCAAACCCGAAATCACAATTGATGCTGCGGTGGTCGGGTATGCCGAATCCGGCAATGGGATCTCGGAACTGCTCCTCGCACTGCTCACCGCCGAGGCGGACTTTCAACTCATCGGTCGCGTCCGCACCGGCTGGAGCCGGGCCGAGCAGGCCGACTTGGTACAGCGTCTCGGTCCCGCTGCCTGCACGTCTTCCTACCGCATAGCCACGGACCACGGGACTCTGCTGCGATGGGTCCGGCCCGAGTTGGTGGTCGAGGTGAAGTGCAACGACCTGCTTGTAGCCGACAGCCACGACGAGCCGATTCGACGCATGCGCCTTCGACAGTCGGTCGATGGCGGTTGGGAACCGCTCGGGCCAACCCCCTCGATCAGCATGATCAATTCGGTGTTCCTACGCATCCGTGAGGACAAGCAGGCCCAACGGCCAGACATCCGGTTCGAGCACGTGACCGACCTCGTGTCAGTCGGCGCAACCGTCGGCACCTCGAATCAGCCGGTTCCGACGTCAGAAATAGTTCGCAGAGAAGTGTACGTGCGCCACACTGCCGCTGGCACGGCCGTTCGCAAGGTTCTTGTCTGGCGTACGAACAAGTCCGAAGCTGATAAACGGTTCCCCGAATTCTGTATCTCCTTCACCGACTTCTCTCCCGACCGGGCCGAGTCGCTCAAGACGGAGTTGCGGGTCGCGGCCACCGAGGAGGTGGCGCACTCCTTCGCTGATGACTGGCTGGCAGAAAGGGTGCGACGCGGATGGGAATGCGTCGCCCGAATGGGGATGGCTGTGGAGTCGGTGGCGGCCACCCCAATGGAGGCAGGTGCCTCCTCGAACCCGGTGGACTCGGCTGAGCCGGCCTTGGTCATGCCCGCTTTGACTGGGCAATCTGCTGCTCGCCGGCTCACCATCGGCCTGAGCCGTAGCTCGTCGCCGACCTTCCCCATCGTCCGCCGTCGCCTGGACGCACTCGCCCCTCTCGGGAGCCTGACGGTCACGCGGGACGAGAAAGGTCGGGAGTCCTGGTTCGAACTGGTTATCATTGGGGGACTCGTCGAGAATGCCCGTCGCATCGCCAACTTGCTTGCCATCGTACGAGTCTGGAAGACCACCGAGGTTGCACTCGACAGCGAAACCCTTGGTAAGCATGACGTCGACGGTCTCATCGACCGACTCGACACGGTCCGGCGCTGCTGGCTCAAGCACAAGGCCGCTGGCCCGGGACTCTGTCGTCGGAGCTGCCCCATCGCCTGCTCGGCCCTGCACATCTTTCCGTCGCACGAGTTCTTGAGGTACGCAGGCAACGAGCAGCCGCCCTGGTACGCAGTGGGAACCTTCGACGGCCAAGCGGTCACCATCGACAGGAATGCACTGGCAGAACAGGTGAGCGCGACCCGCAATGGGGAGGTCCGCCTGTGCCCGCACTACGACCCGGCCGCGGTGGCATCGGCAATCGCCTCTCTCCCGAACCGCATTTCCCCCGAGCCCGGCCGCTGGATCTTGGTCTACCACACGAAGGACGGCCTGCCGGCCTGGGTCTGGCCCAAGGACGCTCGTCTGCCTTCCGGGCTGCGCGACACCAGTGACAGCCCCTGGCGCGCCGGTGGCATGAACATCCGAGTGGATCTCGGGTTGGACGCAGCCAGCGGTGAGCACGGTGCGGGACCGAAAGCCGGCTTGGCTGCCACCGTTCGTGCCATTCCTTCGACCCGATATTCGGACGTGCGCGGGCAAGACGCTGCGGTCCAAGCCGTGCGCGACCTGGTCGAACTCCCTTTGCGCCACGCCCATCTGTTCGCCCGAATCGGCGCTACCGCCCAGGCCCACGGCATTATCCTCGCTGGCCCGCCCGGCACGGGCAAGAGTCTGCTGGCACGAGCCGTCGCTGGCGAGAGCGGAGCGCACGTCGAGGTCGTCTCCGGTCCGGCCCTGCTCTCCAAATGGGTCGGTGAGACCGAAGCCGCGCTGAGAGCCGTATTCGAGCGAGCCAAAGCACTGGCACCGTCGGTCATTCTCTTCGACGAAATCGACTGCTTGGCCGGGGCCCGGGCCAGCGCCGATGCCCAGTACCAGAAGACCATGGTCACCCAGCTCCTTGCCCTGCTCGACGGTATCGAAGCCCGTGGGCAGGTCTTCGTCATCGCCACCACCAACCGCCCGGAGGACATCGACCCAGCGTTGACTCGTCCTGGTAGATTCGACCAGACCGTCCAGATGGGACCGCCCGATGCTTCGGGTCGAGAAGCCATATTCCTGCACCACATGCTCGGACTCGTGTTGGACCTCAGCATCGACCGGGCAGTCCTCGCCACCGAGTTGGCAGCGACCACTCCTGGTTGCACCGGCGCCGACATCGCCTTCGCCTGTCGGCTTGCAGCCCTGCTCTGCGTGAAGGAAGCCGCTGCCGTCGAACCAGCACCCGTCGACCTGGCAATCACCGCGGAGCACTTCAGAGCGGCCATCCGTAGTCGAGGCGGAGTACCCGTCTCGGTCCGCCGCACCGGTCATGGGGATACCTGCTCCACAATGCAGGCTCGCTCGCTGAACTGACCGGCGTCCGACTCACTCGATAGTCGCACCAGTGCCACTGGTCCATGTGCAGACCAGACCGGCACACATCGCAGGATGCGTGAGTCTTGTTGGCCGTATGGAAAGCATACGCAGCATATCCCAGAGCGCAGACTCATGTTGACTCTATGGAAACCACACGTCTCCCATTGGTGATGCCCTCGTCTGTTCTCG
>CAZQHM010000196.1:0-5267 GCA_964593355.1 uncultured Myxococcales bacterium | reverse complement strand
GCCGATCGAGTAATTCCACACTCCTGTCGGAACATTCTTCCAACACGAGGTTTCGTTCAGGAAGATATCGAACGTCTCAGCGCCCAGATGCTCCATGGAAAGCCCTTCGTCGAGTGCCGCGATGGAAAACCCGCTCGTCATCGCTTCCATCTCGTGCGCTCCATACGGCCGCTGTACCAGCTTTCCCCGGCCAGGCATGACGACGCCATCGCTGGACGCATGCCCCCACCCAGCGCTCAGCCTGAAATCGGAGCCCGTTGGCACAGCGAGGGTCACAAGCTCCTTCCTTACTGGGCCAGATGTCACGCCGAGCACATCGACCTGGACATCGAGAAGGCGAGCGATACTCTTCCCCAGTCCAGCCGATTCGACCAATTGTTCTCGATTCGCCGGCATCGGAACTCGGGGCCAGTTCCTTCGCAGCCCTCCTTCATTCTCGCTCACATACACCGGCGAGAACGCCACGGCCACAACGTGCATCCACACGAGCTCCGCCATATCAGAATTGACATCGCACTCTGGTCTTCCCTCCAGAATTCCAATAGAGCGCAAGTAGTCACCGGAAGCGGCACTCAAATTAGCAGACACGGCGCTCACTTTGGCCATGCCAGGAAGGGCGGGCTCCTTACCGCTGGACGGCCCATGCCCGCTGGTAATCATCAACGGAAAGGCAGCCGGATTCCTGACAATTGTCTGCTTGTCAAAAAGATGCCGAGACACACAGAGCGGCGGCCCCTCTCCTGTCCCAGAGAAGTTCATCCTGCTCACAAGAAATGTATTTCCACGCTTATACTCATGCCAAAGCACTGGCCGTGGTCTGTTCCATAGCGGGCCAACAGTGCTGAAATATGCCCACCTCAGATCAAATGGCCGAACGAGGAACGGAACGATTCGTTCATGATTAACCGACTTCTCGACAACGCGTACTTTGTCCCTACATGCTTTAGGATCGAAACCAGGCCGCTTCTTAAAGAGCCCAGCCAGGGCTGGTTCAGAAACACATGTGTCATGGCTGTCCTGGAAGTACATGCGCATGCGCTGTTCCAAACGGTCCCTATCAATGTCAACGAGCGCACCACCTCTGCATTCCTCCAGGCCGACCAGAGGGCGCTCTGCTGCCAAATCCAGGAGGCTTGGCCAAGTTCTATAGGAAGGATCTACTGCCTGCGGCACAAGAAGATAACGATTCTCCCGGCTGGGCTTGATTCGCTCATACTCGACGGCATTTGCCGCCTCTGATATGCAACCGGCTAATTGGTTCAGCTTGTCGGAGCCCCAGAAGTTCCTGAACTGAACATCGCAGCCATCTCCCTGATGTTCAACCCCATCCCTCACCAGGTGGCAGATGGCGGTGCCAACCCGAATGCCCTCTCGGTTATGCTCAGTTGAGAATACAGATGGGTCAGGTCGTCCATCTGGTGATTTCTTCCCTGTCTTTCGGCTGTTGCCATTCATGCTGTCAACCCAAATCGAGCTGAAATCTTGCAGGAGGCTATCGCGCATGACAACAAAAGACGGATCCTCAAGGTACGAGGAGTTCGTGATGAGACTGACGATACCTTTACCAGTACGGACAATCCTGCGCTGTGCAATACTGAAGAAGCGAACATACAGATCATCCAGATTGAACTTGAGCATCCCCCAGCCACCCTTGTTAACGGGGGTATTCAATCCTTCCTTGTATCTATCGACCAAGCCGTCCTCTTCATCAGGACTTGTGCCTGAAAAAGCGTTATATGGGGGATTCCCAAGAATTACCAATACGGGAGTTTCCCTCTTGATATGATCGGCAGCTTCGCGCTCCTTCTCCAAGCCAGGTATGGTCGGCTTAGCTGGAGTGGAGCCCGCCGTCCAGCCCGTCAGAGCGTTCGTGAGGAATACAGCAGCTCGCTGGTTTTCGGCTTCGTCAAGTGGACTTGGCAACCAAGCTCCCTCGGGTGGCGCCTGGAGGAAGGTTCCAATCTGAAGATGGCTGACGACGAAAGGAGCAGGCAGAATCTCGAACCCGAAAATGCGGGACATCGCCGCATGCTTCACATACTGACCCACAAGGTCACCGGCCCCCATTGCCTTATGACTCTCGCCAATTGCCCGGAGCACTTCCAAGAGATAGGTGCCTGTACCGCAGCAAGGGTCAAGAACATGCACATTGGGGTCTGCCAGTCCGTCGGCCACGCCAAGTTCATTGCGGAGCAAGCCGTCTATACGAGCAACCTGATAACGTACTACTTCGCGTGGAGTGAACCACACCCCAAGGTCTTTGCGCAAGGCCGGGTCAAAGGCTTCGAGGAAAGGCTCATAGAAGTACTGAACGGCCCCATCCTCACTAAATCTACGGAAGAACTCCTTCCGGTCAACGCGCTTCAGAGCGGTGTTTGCCATTGCCATCAGATCTTGCAAGCCGAGTTCCTCTGGATCGAGATTGCGAAACAGCTTGGTAACCACGGGGATTCTCTTCTCGTACCAAGCTGTTCTCCAGTCGTAGCCCCCGGCTGCGGAAGAAGCCGTCTTGGCCCAGAGAACCCAGGACGAGAACACGCAGTAAAACAATGTCTGAACTAATGTTGACCGGAAGAACCTGTCCCCCTCGGCTCCCCGAAACTGGAGACCAAGGAATGACTCAAGGTCGTTGCGGATTCGAGCAATCGCCTCTGGCTTGGCGTCACGCTCCAGTCGCCGCTTCGCCTCTCTCGCATAGGCGGCAAGTAGGGATGCCAAGTCCTTCGGTTCGAGGATCGGCACTGAGTGGCGGATCACTCGATCCAGGAATTCCATTAGCTCACGACCAACCATGTCAGCCGTCTTTCTCGGGTGTGCCGCTGTCTTCCAGAACTCTGACTCGGTTGACGCGATGGCGAAGTGCTCGCCTGGGACCGCCTCACCTTCATGTCCGCGAAGGACGATTTGAAACTCGCGTAGGTTTGTAGCAAGCACTTGGCCATACCTGTTTAGGTACTTCTTCACTTGCTCGTCGGCTACGAGGGAGGATAGGCTGCTGTCTACCGGCTTGACCTCAACCACTCCGAAGCTGGGCAGCTGGTCATGCAAGTCCGTATCATCCTCTGCCTGAAAACGTTGGTCGGTGCCGAAGAGACCCATATCCGGAATGCCAGCTCCAATATTCCTGGGATGCACAACACAGTGGATATGACCTAGCGCTCCACCCACCTGAGTGAGAAGCATTTCAAGCGCAGGGTAGTGAGATGTCTCTGGTACCCCTCTAGGACCATCCTTGGCGAGCCGACTCAGAAATGCCTCAAGCGGATGCATAGCAATACCCCCTGCAGATACTAACGGATGCCTGACGACTCCATTCGACCTTGGTTATCTGGGTGGTGAAAAAACCGAGGATAATGCTCCCCGCCGGGACTCCATAAACTACTGAGTCAGCGGAGAGGAAGCCCTTATGCTTCACAGATCTCTTACGCACCTGACCCCCGTAAACCACCCAGCGTTTGTGAACGGACAATTTCCGGGAGTGAGCGTGTATTGATTCCAAGGAACCCCCGGACAGTAATTGTCTTGCGTCCACTCAGCGACATTACCCCACAAACCATATAACCCATCAGAGTTAGCAGTCTTTCCCTTTACATCCCGTGGGTAGTATTTTACCAACTCCTGCCCGGAATCGCATGTATGCACAACCACCTTATCCGTCTGAGTATGCCAGGTGGACCCATCATATATTGAGGGGGGACTACCCGCTAGTTGTTGCCATTCCGCCATAGTAAATAATCGCCCCGCTACCCGGGCACAAACATCTTGTGCTTGTACCAACGTAAGGCCATGCACAGGAGTGTTTTGGCAAAAATCCGCTCCCAATTCAGCACAAGGGGGCAAGGGAGGCGCTGGGTTAGGATAAGGCTCATCCAGACAAGGTTGTATAATCCAGCTAGCATGCCAAGGCAAAGAACCACCGATTAGCAGCAGATATTGTTCCTCTGTAACCTCGGTATCAAGTACCGAGATTTTAAGCTCGGGAAAGGCTACCCAATTCATGGTCCACGGGACGCAGAAAGCATCTAGTTGGCAATCCATGCCCCCCTGACACTCACCACAAACCCCGCCACAACCGTCGCTCCCGCAGACTTTTCCATCACAGGCGGAAAATATACAAAAGCCCTGCGTCGTACAACTTTCCCCGCACTCACAGGTACCGCAACTACCACCGCAGCCATCATCTCCACAGTCTTTCCCGTTACATGCCGTGAAAATACACTTGCCCTTGTCGCATGTCTCCCCACACGCAGTGCACCCACAATCATCTGGGCACATTGCACAGTTCTCTTCCGATGAGCACATGCCATCCCCACACAGGGGCGCGCAAGCCTGCTCAACACAACTCAAATCGTTTATAGCACAATCCTGACATTGTTCCCCACCAATCCCGCAGTAAGTAGTACCCGTGCCCGCCCGGCATATGTCGCCCTCGCAACAACCATTGCACTGTCCACAGTCTTGGGGGCAACTACAAGAGCTCTCCCCGCCCCCCAAAGCACACAACCCATCCCCACAAATCACTTTGCATTTCCAATCTTCGCAAGTTTGCCCACCCTGGCAGGTGCCGCACTTGCCCCCACAACCATCATCCCCGCACTGCTTACCAGCACAGTTGGGGACACACTCACACTCCCCGTCCTCGTTACATCTGTCTAGGCCAAGACAGACCCCGCAAAGCCCCCCGCACAAGTCAGGGCCGCATTCCCTGCCCCCGCAGGCGGGATGGCAAACTGCTTCGGTGTCCGCTTCGGTGTCCGCTTCGATATCCACTTCGATATCCACTTCGGTGTCCCCTTCGATGCCCGCTTCGATATCCACTTCGGCATCACCCTCGGTATCCGCTTCGGTAGGGTTATTAGTCACTTCAGCAACATCCTCCAAAGATGGCCCCGAATTCAGTGCAGTCCCACACCCCTGTGCGACGACAAAAATTAGTATCCCGATAAATAGTTGTTTCATATAGCCTCCTAGTCTCTAGGTAAACTACTATAGCGTAGGGGGTGGTGAACACGGTAATGCGGATTCTCAGAAGACTGACCCATGGCAGGGAAAAAAAGCAGGCACCCCCTGTTCCTGCCAAGACGAAATCGTACCGCCTCTTTTGCCATAACGGCGCTCTGTAAGTAGTGTGCCCTGGTATCCGACCGTCCTTGCCACGCGCATCCTTGCTTACGCCGACGATCTGCCGTTAACCAGCTTCTGACGCGCACATAGGACAAGGCTATGCCACGCCCCGTTGCCTCACAAGACACGCTCCTCTGAAGCAC
>CAZQHM010000195.1:0-5478 GCA_964593355.1 uncultured Myxococcales bacterium | reverse complement strand
AGCCCCCAGGACCACCACCAACTCCACCACAGCCGCCGGCACCGCCACCACCGCCCGCAGCTCCTAGTTTGTACATTTCACCATTGTATTCCTTGACCTGAATAGAGACTGACCCCTGATTGTAGTCAACTATATTCTCATTGTCCGCACTAGTAGGATTGTAACTGTCCAGACCGCCGCTGGGCGCCCCGGCCCCCCCCCCAACTCCGTTGGCACCACTGGCCCCAGAAAGGGCAGCACCCGCAACCCAAACCCCGCCCACGAAAGAACCAAGAGCCTCATCACAACCCAAACCCTGGATGCCATCCGACCCGGCGTTCCCGTGCTTCCCGTCTCCACCACTCAAGCGCTTGATATCCACAGGGAAGCCCGCCTCGGTGGCATGTCCGCTGCAAGAAGTGTTAGAAGCAGAGTCAAAACTCCAGTGGTAACCCGGAGAGCCGTCAACGACAGGGTCATAACCGGTCCACGATGGCTCGTTGAACACAGGACAAAGCGCATCGCCTCCCTTCCTGCCGTTGGTGCCCGGCGCAGAACCACAACTCCCATTCAACCCCGCAGCTCCGCCGTCCCGCTGCCCTGTTGTGCAAATCCCGTTGCTCCCCGTTCGACAGCTACCCGCATCCTCACCGCTGCCACCGGCACCGCCCGCCGAACCGGCGTTGCCAACGATGCCGTCACTCCCGTCTCCCCCCGTTCCGCCCATGATGCGGTTGTTACGAAGAAGAAGGGAGTCGCTGCAGTCGACCACCTGCACAGCGTAAGAAGGAAACCCTGGCGCTGATGGAGCCGTCGGCTTAACCCCGATGTCCGCTCCCGTTATCACAAACCCGCTCACAATGGTTAACTCCGGCCCCACAATGTTTCGAGCTGTTAAAGCCGCCCGCAATGACCCCGGTGTGCCAAAATCGGGCAGCTGACCCCGCATCTCCGTGGGGTAGGAGACAATGCTCCGTGACCTGAAGTCCGGAGCGTATCCCCCGTGAAGCTCCACTCCAGAACTCAACAGAACGTTCTCTTCGTAAACCCCCACAGCTACCAGAATGTAGCTCTTGCCCGACGCGGGAAACGCCGATACAGCCGCCCCAATCGTCTTGTACGGCTGCTCCAGGCTGCCGTTGCCACCAGGTGCAGCAGCCGCACTCACGAACAATGCATCGCCTACAACCCCGTCAACCCCATCACAATTCTGATCCACATACAATGCGTTTGCCTCAGGGTAGACAGGCAGCCCCGTAACAGGATCCAAGAATTCGTAGTCAGGATGATCTGTAGTCAGCTCTGTAGTTAAACGAATACATTCACATCCATCAGCCTTGAAACCGTTAACATCGACCCATTCTTGATTGCCAAGCGTGCTACAACTCTCGATCTCACATGCCGGCCCGAAAGGCCCAACTACACAGTGCCCCGTAGCATGGTGAACCGCCTCAGTCCACAGCGCCGTGCAGTTATTACCGCATACACCACAATTCTCTATTCCCGTGTACTCACCGAAAACGTCCGTGAACCCCTCGTCCACCTCGCCATCGCAGTCGTTGTCGGCCCCGTCACAAACCTCGGGGCTCGTCAGCTCCGTTGAGCATTCCCCATAAGCGTACAGCGGTATGGCCTCGCTACCGGTGTTCACACACTCCTGAATTCCTATGCAGCCGCCAGCCACAAGGCAGGACCGGGCAAGGCCCAGTGCCGATGCTTCGGCGTCGCATGAGCAACTGCCCGTGTCCGGAACACACTGGAAAGAACCCACTATCAGCGTGCAGGAATACCCATCCGGACATGTCTCACCAAATGGAGACTCAACACTGCAGTCCCGACCACAAGCCTTCTCCCCGCCGGCCCCGCTCAGGTCTATACAGCGACTGCCTGGCACAAGGCAACTGGAGTCGTTCGTGCAAGGTTGACACAACGTGTTCACCATGGCCCGGCAGAAAGCCCCACCGTTGGCGGGGAAGTAGCCGGAAGCGCACGCAACCGCCCTGCACGTTGGAGCACCTCCAACCAGAGTGCACGTCGTCGAAGTAGCATTGCTGATCGCCTGGGCGCAGTCCAGCCCACACGAACCACAATGCAGCGGATTCAAATAGAGCCCGCTCACATCATCTATGAACCCATCATCCACCGTCCCGTCACAGTCGTTGTCCACCCCGTCGCACACCTCCGCCGAAACAGCCTGGGCCGAACAAATCCAGGCCGAATCCGTGCATAGCCAAACTCCAGGGCACCCAGGACCGTTGCCGCAACTGGCCCCCCCATCGGGCGTCAACGTGTAGTCCAGTGACGGGTCCGCCCCGTCCACAAGCCCGTCACAATCGTTGTCCACTCCATCGCAATACTCTGGCCCAGGCACCGCCGTTCCCTCGCAACCACTCCAAACCAGTTTCCCAGCCTCCTCACTGCAACTCCTCTTGCCGGGACAGGTGCCAAACTCGTTGCTAATGGCACACGCCTCTACATAGCCGGCCTCCAGGCAACTACATGAACCAGACTCCGGCACGCACTGCAAAGCCCCTGCCAGATCGCTGCAAACGAAGCCGTCAGGGCAGCAGTCCTGCTCACCAGCATTGCCGAAACACTCAACCTCAAGCAGACCCTCATAGACGCTGCCCGCACCACAGTCCCGCCCACAGAACGACCCCTCGGCCAAATCAACGCAGCGGTCCAACGGCGCTTCGCAATCGCTGTCCGAAATGCACGGGCGGCACAAAGCCTCCAGTGGCAGTTCCAGACAAGCCACCCCAGCATAGTTAAAATACCCCTCGTCGCACGAAGCAACGGCGCACACTGGAACCGTTGGCTCCGTGTCGCAATACGCCGTCCCATTGGCAATGGCCGGACAGGCATAGTTGCAGTAGCCGCAGTGCTCCATTAATCCATACTTCAGGGTAGGGGGGGAGCCCGTACTTACCCCAAAACCCTCGTCAACAACCCCATCGCAGTTGTCGTCCAGACCATTGCATACCTCAGCCATAGGCTCCTTCGCACTGCACACTATGCCGCCTGCTCCGCATGCGAGAGCCCCCTGACAACTCCCAAACTCGTTGTCGATGCTGCAATCGCCCGTGACCGTCCCCGTCTCATCAAAAGAGCCGTCACAGTCGTTGTCCAGACAATCAGGGATCTCCTCGGCAGGTATCTTCGCACTGCACTCAACCCAACCAATGGCCGGATCGCAACGCTCTTCGCCAAAACAGGAACCAAAAGCATTCGTGACCACGCACGTTCGCATCTGATTCTCGTTCACCGTCGTGCAGTCGCACGAACCGCTCAACGGCAAGCAAACCTCCGCCCCGTCTCGCTCTGAACACTCGTACCCGGGAGGGCATGGTCCAGCCTGTGGCGACGAATCATCACATAGCCTGCTGCAGAAGCCCTTCCCACTCCCCTCGGGGATCTCTACGCACTTGCCCGCACTGCTGAAACAGTCGCCGTCCTCTGCACAGCCCTGACACAACAGCGTGCTCTCATTTATGCATGTCTGAGGATTCAACAGATAGTAGCCGATCTCACACGAAAGAATTCGGCACGTGGGAACCCCCTCAACGGTAGCACACTCAACCTCGGCCGCACCCCCGAACCTCGTCGTGCAGTCGTTTCCACAGGTGCCGCAGTGGGCCACATTGGTGAACAAACCTGCAGAGTCCACAAAATCCTCGTCAATCTCATCGTCGCAGTCGTCGTCCATCCCGTTGCACAACTCCTGAATTGGAGTTTCCGCCAAACAGACCCAACCGCTCATTCCCTGGCAAACCTCAAGCCCAGGGCAACTGCCGAACTCGCTCGTGTTCTCACACCCCCCCGCTTCCAAACCCTCATCTATGATGCCGTCACAGTCGTTGTCCACACCGTCGCATACCTCATCTGTGGCGGCCCCCGCCGTGCAATCCACCCATCCCAACTCAGGTTCGCACGTCGCCATCCCCTGGCACGTACCAAACTCGCTCACCTTGGTGCAAGATTTCTTCATACCGGCATTCTCAGCCGTACAGTCACAAGTCTCGTTCAAGGGCACACACTGCTTAACCATACTGCCATTAACGTCAAAATCGGCGCACTTGTAACCGTCAGGACAGTCGTCATCTTTGCAAAGCTTACCGCAGTAGCGCCCCCCACCAATCTCTAAACACCGGTCTCCTGGATTGCCACAGTGAGAGTCAATCTCACAACGCTCACATAGTCTACTCTTGTCCTTAACACAAACATAAACGTTGTCCGTCACCATCTGCGGAACAATAGAGCAGACCCACCCCTCTGGACAATCCCCATCGCACGTCACTGTGCAATAGGGCCCGTCCACCGAGTCAATGCACCAGCCGCTGGGACAATCAGAGTTCGTCGCACAGGTGTACCCGAAGGCCGTCCCAACATCCTCCACCGCCTCCTGAACCGTGGTCTCACCCACGCTCTCCTGGTCATCCACCCTGTCATTCACACCGTCACCCTTGACATCCTGAACAACCCCATCCGCCACAACATCAGCGGCAGCAAACGGGTTCTCTTCACTGCAACGCCCGTTCAAACAGTTCCAGCCCGCTGGACACTGCGAGGCCACCACACAGAGGCACTCCCCCTTAGCACAATCACCACGCTGCACCGTGGTCTCGCCACCGGAACAGCCCGCTGCCATAACAACAACTATGCCCATGAAATATATAACAAATGCTATAGCGCTTTTTAAGCTATTCATTGGTCTCCCTCCTAAAGCGACAGCAGGTTCTGCGACGGTCCACTCTCTCCAGCGGTCCCGGCACGATCCGGTGCAACCGATGGCCCACCAGTGCCCCCTAGACCACCCGTGGCCACACTCTCAGGCAACGGAAACTCGTTGCTACTCCCATATGCCGCACCGTTGGCCCCCACTACCCAAATGCCCACCGAGGGGCCGCCACATCCCCCCCCGCCACCTCCTCCAGGACCTCCATCACCACCCCTGCCACCATTTCCACCCGCCCCGGCACACCACGCAGGCCACTCTGCCTTTCCACCGTATCCCCCAGGCCCGCCGGCACCACCAGCACCGCCAGCACCGCCGGCACCACCGCCACCACCGATGCCACGAATTACCAGGTTGCCTGAGAGCGTAGGTAGATTCCCACCCGTGGATCCCGTTACAACCAGCCCCACGCTCGCACCCCCAGCACCGCCAGGAGCGCCACCAGTTCCCCCACACCCGCCAGCACCACCTCCACCTCCGGAACCTCCCATGTCTCCCACTCTCGCTCCCACAGAGCAAGAACTGCTCTTGTTGTTCACAACCCGTGACCCCGCTCCTCCCCCCTTTCCACCTTGACCCGCTGAACCACCAACACCTCCACTCCCTATTGCACCTGCCCACTCAAGTCCAACCAATTGCCCGAAATCGGCCTCGCAACCCAAACCACGCGCCCCCGCAACTCCCCCCCTCCCCCCCGCCCCCAAACCCCCCCCCCCCCCCGAACTGCCCACCCCGCCACCATCCCTGCACAGTGCAGCAACCCC
>CAZQHM010000194.1:0-5523 GCA_964593355.1 uncultured Myxococcales bacterium | reverse complement strand
TCAATAGGCTTTTGCGACTCTTCTGTGGCACCGCTTTTGCCTGCAATTCCGCCTCTTTCCGGCGTAGGCGCCCCCCTTTTGGCAGTTCCCGCTCTCAACATTTTTTCCGCTCTCCCACCCAGCGGCGACCATGAGTCTCATTCCTCAACCCTGCTCCTCCCCAGCACCATAGTTCAAACCGGACGTGGGTTTTCCCTCACCCTTGAAGCCCCACACTGCATGATGATGTCAGCTTGCCCACTGTCTCTGTCTCAATAACGAACTACAAATGGAGTTCCAGTGGCAACTCAGTGGGCAAACCCTACCCAGGCTGAGGCAGATACACAACGAGTTCGCAGATTTCCCGGAAGGCAGCGGCGCCCAGTGGATCCTGTGGGCCGGCAGGAGGATGGCGGCATTCGAATGGCTTGGGGACTATGGGAATTTGCGCTCCACGCTCTCACGAACGCTCTTCTCGATGGTGCCCTTCATGGCGCTGGCCATGAGTCCCAACTCTATCTTGACCATTACCTTAACATCCGTGACAGCAAACTCGGCCGAAAAGAGCTTCCCCTTGGCCGTCCCCCTGGTTCCATCAGCATTCCAGGAGACGTCGCTGATCATGTGCGAGAGCTTGTCGTGAAACTTGTCCAGAAGATCCTTCGCCCTGACTTTGGCCTCTTCCAGACCCAGAGAATGGTTCTTTTCCACAAGAATGGTCGCCATGGTTCCTCCTCAGTACATACCCGCTCAACACCCACCGGCCAGCATACCAACCGGCGCCACGAACGAGTGTTCTTCATCCTCGACCCTGCCCCTTGACTCGGCCCCTGGCCGGCGGGGGTCCACGGCCGCCTGAAGGATCGAGATACGTGTGCAGCCGTGCAGGATAAGACATCATGGAGAAGCCGAAGTCAAGGAGGGACAAGCCTGCTTTCACGAAAGAACCGTGAGCCCGCTCCTGAGCAAGGAGCCGCCACAATGACCCGAAGGAACTCAGCAGGAGCACATCATGGGACCACATAACAGTATATGGCAATGTAGTGCGATACTGTGCCGGCAAGCACGAACAAGTGCCATACACCGTGGCTGAAACGGAATCTTTTCTTGATATAAAAATAGACACCGCCAGTATAAAACAGCCCGCCGGCGAATAGCCACATCAGGCCGGGGAAAGGCAGCAGCCGCACTATGGGCTCAATGGCGATAACGACCACCCACCCCATAACAACATATAAGGCTGTCATGAGGGTTCTAAATCGTCCAGGGAACACATTTTGCACCACTATGCCAGCAATAGCCGCAGCCCACACGATGCCGAAGATGGTCCACCCCCAGCCCCCACGAATGGTCACCAGAGAGAACGGAGTATAGGTGCCCGCAATGAGCAGGTAGATGGCGCTGTGGTCCATGCGCTGGCACGCCAGCTTCAGCCCGGGTGACTCCGTGAAGTGGTAGATGGACGAAGCCGAATAGAGCAGGACCATGGATGCCCCGAAAATCGCCACCGAGACTATTGACCAGGGGTCACCTGCCATGACGGCCTTCACCACAATGAGCACCAGCCCAGCAACGGACAACGCTGCCCCCAGAGCATGGGAGGCCCCGTTGACGATCTCCTCTCCTCGATCCTGATCAAAGTCACGAGACATCGCTCCACCCTCCTGAGCCCCGAATAGGCCCCTGTCGTAGGTCACCGAACCAACGGGTGACACACTAAGGGGCAAATGTCACGGCTTTGTCACGACCAGCCGCGAGAAGGAGATTGTGGCCCACTCCGCTCAATCCGGTCCGAGGGAAAGGGGGCGTTGTGAAACACATCACAACCACGTCGACTCTAGGGGAATTTTGGTCGGGTTTTCCCTTGACTTCCCTCCGGAAATATCGGAGAAGGCGTAAATTGGCCGGGGAGAACGGCTCATCAAGAACAGGGCAAGTGATCGGAGGAAAACATGTTGCATGAACCCGCGTCCCAGTCGGGACACGACCCTGCATCTGCGTACAAGGCGCGGCTCGGGGCCTGGATGTTTCTGGTCTACGCACTCATCTATGCTGCCTTTGTGGTCATCAACCTGGTGGCTCCTCAGGCCATGGCCGCAATTGGACTTGGCGGCCTGAACCTGGCCGTGGTGTACGGCTTCGGCCTCATCATCCTGGCCCTCATTCTGGCAGTCATCTACAACCAGCTTTGCCTCATGGAAGAGCGTCGCCTGGCTGATCCAGCGAAGAAGGATGGGGGTAAATAATGGGACTGGGAGTTGAACCGCTGTCTGTCATTCTCTTTCTCTCATTCGTCGCTGCGGTGCTTGGGCTGTCGTTCTATTTCGCCCGCAAGACCAAGTCTGCTGCAAGCTACTATGCTGCCGGTGGCACAATTCACTGGTCCGTAAACGGCATCGCCTTTGCCGGCGATTATCTCTCCGCTGCCTCGTTCCTGGGCATCTGCGGCATGATCGCCACCGTCGGCTACGACGGATTCTTGTACTCCATCGGCTACCTTGCGGGCTGGATCGTGGCCCTCTTCGTCGTGGCCGAGCCCATGAAGCGCCTGGGCAAGTACACCTTCACCGACGCCCTTGATTCTAAGTTCAACAGCAAGGGCATCCAGTTGGCAGCGGGCATAAGCACCCTGGTCGTCTCGCTCTTCTATCTGATTCCTCAGATGGTCGGCGCCGGTGTGCTTGTTACTCCGCTTCTGGGCCTGCCCCACTTCGTAGGCGTTATCATCGTCGGCACGGTGGTTATCGTTATCGTGGCCACCGCTGGCATGACGTCAACCACCTACGTGCAGTTCCTCAAGGGTGGCCTGCTGGTCATCTTCTCCACCATTATCACCGTGGCTCTGCTCACCAGAGGATTCAGCACCGAACCCGACCAGGGCGGTCGTACCCCCTTCGTCCCCTACGCCACTCTGCAAGCATCTGAGGCTGGCGGAAAGGTGGCGGTGGCAGATCCTGCCTTCGTGGTGAAGGGTCAGTTCGAGGCGTCGGGCAACGTCTTCGTGAAGCTCGATAAGAACGGGGAAGAGTCCTGGTGGAAGAAAGAGAAGGACGGCGAAGGCATCCGCCTGGGTCAGACCCAGTTCATCTCCGTCAAAGGCGACGGCAGCAAGGTCGTCAACGGTAAGGTCGATGGCCACCTGCGACAGGTGGGCAACATCGAAAGCGTGGCAGGCAAGAGCGGCGACCAGGTGAAAAAGGGAGCCGTGGGACCCATCGAGTTCCTGGCCAACATGAACCACCCCGATACCAAAATCAGAACCTGGAAGGCCGCCAAGTTCGCCGGCGACGGCGAACAGTTGACCGTCTACCACGCCACCATTGTCTCCGGCGACAAGATCATGAAGCCGGGCACCAAGTTCAAAGTCGAGGGCACCTGGCTGGACAAGATCGACTTCATCTCACTGATGCTGGCGCTCTTCCTCGGCACCGCGGCACTGCCTCACATCCTCATCCGCTATTACACCGTCCCAACCCCCGCTGCGGCCCGAAAGAGCACCATCGTGGCCATCGCCGCCATCGGTTTCTTCTACATCCTGACCCTTTACATGGGCCTGGGTGCCATGGGCAACGGGGTGGTCAACCCGGCGGATAACAACATGTCTGCGCCCCTCCTGGCCCGCTCCTTCGGCACGTTCTTCTTCGCCATCATATCAGCCATCGCCTTTGCGACGGTGCTGGGTACGGTGGCAGGACTAATCGTCGCTGCATCGGGGGCCGTCGCCCACGACCTCATGGACAGGTATATGGGCATGAAGCTCGATGACCACAAGAAGGTCATGGCCGGGAAGATCTCGGCCCTGGTGGTTGGCGTCTTCGCCATCATTCTGGGCATCATCTTCCAGGGGGTGAACGTCAGCTTCCTTGTGGGTCTGGCCTTCGCCGTGGCAGCATCGGCGAACCTGCCATCCATCATCATGCTGCTCTTCTGGAAGAAAACCACACAGCAGGGCATCGTTGCCTCAATTATTGTGGGCATCACGCTCTCAATTGGCATCATCCTCTTCAGCCCGGACCTCTTCGAACTCTATGGACTGGCCCGCGCCGATGCGCCAATTCCGTTCACCAACCCGGGCATCTTCTCCATTCCGGCCAGCTTCATTACCCTGGTCGTGGTCTCACTGATTACCGGTAAGAAGGGAACGGCCCAGACGGCCGCTGCCTAGTAAGCCCCATTTCCGCAAACCGATTTTCGGAGGTTCAAAATGAAATTTGTTCCGCTCTCAATCTTCCTTGCATTGGTGTTGGCTTCCACTTCAGCCTCGGCCTACAAGTGGGAGATCAGCGAAAACAGCAGCATCAACCTGGCTGTGCTGCTGCAGCCCCAGCTCCAAATGTCCGAAGACAAGGCACCCAGTGGCGATGCATACTCCAAGGACTTCTTCCTCAGACGCATCCGGCTGCTGGCCTACGGCGCTGTTAACAAGAATCTGACCTACTTCGTGGAAACCGACCAGCCGAACTTTGGCAAAGACGGCAACTTCGAGGGCCAGTTCTTCATCCAGGACGCCTTCATGGCCTACCGCTTCATGGAAGAGTTCCAACTGGCCGCCGGCCTCATCCTGCTGCCCTTCACAAGGCACAACTTCCAGAGCGCAGCGGCACTAAGCGGCCTGGACTATCATGTCAACATGATCAAACTGGGAGGCAATCATAAGGTGTGGCGTGATGTGGGCCTGCAAGCCTACGGCTGGGCCCTGGGCGAGAAGCTCCACTACAGACTTGGCGTCTTCGGTGGTCAGCAGGGCGCCAAAGACCTCGGCGTGGACAGAGATGGCGAACCACTGGTCGCTAACCCCGACGACCTCCCCCGCATCACCGGCCATGTCCGCTACAACATCCTCGGCAAAGAGAAAGATTTCTTCGCCAAAGGTATCTACTTCTCCGAAACCCCCATCGTCTCCGTTGGCGTTGGCGTTGACTTCGTGCCCGATGCCATCGTCGCCGAAGTCGCCACGGCTACCAAGAAGGCCGAGCTTGGCGCTCAACTGGGCATCGCTGCCGATGTCTTCGCCGAGTATCCCCTCAACGCCGACAACGAAGTGCTCTTCCAGGCCACCTACTTCCAGTACGACGCAGGCGAGAAGGCCGTGGGCACTGGCTCCGGCTTCCTCGCTGAGGCTGGCTATCGCTGGAAGTGGCTGCACCCCGTAATCGGCTACGATATGTTCATGAGCGACGAAGATGACTGGGACTATACCGCCATGAGGTTCGGCGTAAACTTCTGGGGCAACAAGCACCTCACCAACCTCAAGGCCGAATTCGCCATGATCACCGACCAGAAGGGTGACAAGGACGCCAAAGCCAAGAATCAGTTCACCCTCCAGACCCAGTTCTTCTGGTAGAAAAAAGCCGGGGCGCTCGGACTCGGACCCTTCGTCAGTGCAATCGCATCTTATCGCCAGGGCCCTCAGTAATATCCCCTCTCCCGCCCCGGGAGAGGGCCCGGGTGAGGGCTGTTCTTTCGGACGGGGACTATTCGGACCTTTTGGACGCGGACTATTCGGACCTTTTGGACGCGGACCTTTCGGACCTTTTGGACGCG
>CAZQHM010000193.1:0-5611 GCA_964593355.1 uncultured Myxococcales bacterium | reverse complement strand
GTTGACTTCAAATCAATCCTATAAGGGCGGCTATGTCACATGCGCAGTCAGAGTTTCAAGCTTCGAAAACTCGGCCGGCGGGAGCCTACTGCCAGTGTGGGGCTACCTTCCGTGTGACGATCCCGACAATTGGCGGCCGGCATTTGGGTTCCGGTGTTGCGCAGACTTAGAGTGATGGAGGCGACGTCGGCCCTTGGAGAGAGTTAGATGCGATTGCCCTGGGCCCCCAAGCATCCGGTTGCTGGAGGCCACTAATCGGCATCGTCACATCCGGATTTCGCCCGTTTTCAGTTCGCACGGGAACAACATCCTTGATCTGCGGTAGCATCAGCCTTACAATCTGTACCGAATAGGAATCTCGGGACAGCATTTGGAGGACTTCATGCACACGTTACCCAAACCCGCTTGGGCTGTGGCTGTTGGCGTAGGCCTTCTCTCCCTCGTGATGGCGTGCTCTTCCAGAAGCGCGACGCCGGAGATGGCGGACGTGGGTAACGGGGCTGCGGACCAGCGCCAGGGGGACGGGGTGGCAGACCAGGGAGCGGATACCGTCTTGCCGGACCTCATGCCTGAAGCAGACACCCATGATATGGATGTCGTTGATATGAACGTGGACATTCTCGATCTTCAGGTTGACACCGATGCAAGTTGCGTTCCGGTGTGCGGCGGCGCCGTCTGCGGCGATGACGGTTGCGGCGGGAGTTGTGGCCAGTGCGACCTCGGTACCACCTGCCAGCAGGGGCAATGTGTGGCTGTACCCTGCGAGATGGGGTTGGCGTGTGACGATTTGAACCCCTGCACGTACGAAGACACTTGCATGGACGAAGTTTGTGTCGGCATCGTGTATGTTTGCGATGATCAAAGAGAGTGCACGAAAGATGAGTGTGATGGTCTTGGGGAGTGTATGTACATGATCAAGGCCGGCGCATGCCTCATTAATAACGTCTGCTATGCGAATGAAACGCTGAAGCAGGACAACCCTTGCGAGGAGTGTATTACGGCCATCAGCAAGACCGCCTGGTCCAAGGACGATACGAACGCGTGCAGCGACGGGAACGCCTGCACCGTGGGCGATACCTGCGCCGACGGCGTTTGCCTCTCCGGCACCGGAACGCTGAGTTGCGACAACCCCGGCCCCTGCAAGTCCGTGGTGTGCCAGGCAGCGTCGGGATGCGTGGTCAGCAACGCTCCTGGGTCTTGCGACGACGGGAATCCCTGCACCGTTGGGGACACTTGTGAGGCCGGCACGTGCAAGGCGGGAACCCAACCCAAGGACTGCAGCGACAGTAACCCGTGCACGCTGGACGACTGCGACCCCCTCTTGGACTGTACCCATGAGAACACCGCCGGTCCATGCAATGATGGCGACGGCTGCACCGAGAACGACTTCTGCGATGCCGGAGTGTGCGAAGGCGGCACGTTGAAGGCGAGTTGCAACGACGGGAACCCATGCACGACCGATGGTTGCATCAATGGCGGGCAGTGCCAGAACCTGTGGAACGACCTGCCGTGCAACGATGGAAATGAGTGCACGACAAACGACATGTGCAGCAAGGGCCAATGCGGCGGCACTCTCCGGGACTGCAGCGACAACAATCTCTGTACGACCGACTTCTGCAGCCCGCTGATGCCGGGTGGTTGCTATTACGAGAGTAACGACCTTGGCTGTGACGATCACGACCCCTGCACCCTCGGCGACACCTGTAGTGGTGGGCAATGCAAGTCCGGTCTAGGCAAGCTGAGCTGCAACGACAACAACGAGTGCACCGAGGACGTGTGCATGCCGGGCTCCGGGTGCAAGCACACCAACCTGGTGGCGTTCTGCAACGATGGGGACACCTGCACCTCGGGCGACTTCTGCGCCAACGGCACATGCGTTGGCGGCACGGACATCTGCCAATGCCAGTTCAACAGCGACTGTGCCCCCTTCGAAGACCAGGACAAGTGCAACGGCACCCTCTATTGCGACACCACGCCGGCCGATCCCGCAAACTGGGCCTGCAAAGTGGATCCGCTCACGATCAAGACGTGCAGCCCTCTGCTGGACACGCCCTGTCGGAAGAACACCTGTGCCCCGACCACCGGGCTATGTTCTTATGTGAATGTCAACGAAGGTATCGGTTGTGACGACGGCAACGGCTGCACCCTCAACGACGCCTGCGTGGCGGGGGTCTGCACGGGCGGCCCATGCTCTATGGTGGGACTCTACTGCGTGAACGGATCGTGCGGAGCCCAACAGTGTACACCCAACACTTCTCGTTGCGATGGAAACGTAGTGAAGCAGTGTAACTCTACGGGCACGGCGGAGACCCCCCAGGCAGTGTGCAGCACGGCCACGCAGTATTGCGCCGTGAGCGGTGGAACCGCATTCTGCACTTCCCAGATCTGCGTGCCCGACGCGGTGATTTGTCAAAGCAATCAGGTGATGCAGTGCGACAACGTGGGGGCTACGCTTACACCGATACAGGACTGCAGTACCACAGGACAGTGGTGCCTGGAAGGGGTCTGCGAAAATCTGTTCCTGTGCGGCGGCTCGCCGTGCCCTGCCCTGGCTGGATATGCCGTGAGCTGCAACAGCAAGAACCACTGCGAGTACGCAAACAGCGACCCCACAGGCTGGAAGGCTTACGACGTGTGGATTTACGTGCCGGCGGGCAGTTTTGAGATGGGAAGCCCGGCAACGGAGAATGGGCACCAAACTGATGAAGGACCTCTTCGCACGGTGACTTTCCCGAACGGATTCTTTGTAATGAAGTTTGCCGTGACGGTTGAGCAGTATCTGGCCTGCAAGTTGGCTGGAAGTTGCTCAGACCTTACAGGCGTTGACTGGTCGGGACTGAGTTGGGGTATCAATTGGGGGGGAACCCCGACCGCAGTGCCTAAGCACTATAGGCCTGGGCACCCTCAGAACGCCGTTACATTCGCCCAGGCGGGCTCTGTGTGCGATTGGCTTGTGCCGGGGGCTGGCACCGGAAACCTTCCGAGCGAAGCCGAAATGGAGTATTTGGCGACGGGCCCCACGCACATGAAGTACCCGTGGGGGAACGAGCCGGCCCCAACATGTGAAGCTGGTGTGGCCGTTTTCGACCAAGACACTTCGACACCAAGGCCGTGGGGATGCGAGTCGTGCACCGCCAGCGGGTGTAGCGGTACGCAGCCTGTGGGCTCTCGCCCGGCCGGTGCCTCCTGGTCTGGCGCACTGGACGTGGCAGGGAATCTCATGGTGTGGTGCCGGGATTGGTACCACGCTGACTACACTGGTGCTCCGACAGACGGCAGCGCATGGTTGGTGCCGGTCGGGACAGACCGAGTTGTTCGCGGCACCGGCTTCGACGGTTCAGCCAGTGATTGCCGAACCGCCAACCGCTACCATCGTCCTCCGGCAAGCCGCGACGCCAACGTGGGGGTGCGATGCGTTCGGCCAGAACCGAGCCCGCTTACGTACGTTCCCGTGCCGTAGGGTGCCCATGGACACTGTTTCACGCTATGCCTCGCCACCGCCTCGCCGATTGCCGGGGCTGCAGTCTGGAAAGTGCCCCCCAGAGTCCCACGGACGGGATTCGTCCAACGGGGTCCCGGGAACACCCGGCGGTGCACCCGGCCCCCCGCTTCCGGTCCCAGCACAATTGTGTTGCTGCCAATCAATAGTCAAAAACCCATGAATATCGTATACTTGATCGACGATGGGCGTGACCTGCCCCGACTCAGGCAGATGATCGCATCTTTGCTTCGTTGGAACGACTGTCATGTCCTTCTGCATGGGATTGAGCCTATTGAACGGTTTGCCGCAGCGCTCTCTCCGTGGGCAAGCGAAATAAGTTTCATCGAAGTTTCCCTCAGCAATTGGACTGGAAGGCGCATGTGCTGCAAGGTGCAGTGCTTGGCTGCGGCCCACTTCGCACCCGGTGACCGAGTGTTTGTCCTGGATACTGACTTGCTCATACAGGCACCCATTTTTGATGCCCTTGATGGGGATGATGTTGTAATAACGTCCAGGCATTATCCCTACTGGTATCCTGTGAACGGGGGAGTCTGGGGGTTCTGCTATTCAGATACAGCTCGCCAGTTTCTTGACTTCTACGTTTCACAGCTCATGTCCCCCACATGGCTTCCATTCGCAAGGTTCCAGTCCAGATTCGGTCACGCCGGAAACCTTGATTGGTGGTGCGACCAGGACCTCCTGTGTGCCGTCTTCCTCGCGGGGCTGCCCTTCCCATGCGTCGTGCGAGACATTGGACCGCTATACAACTACTGCCCCAGTGTGGAGGCCGGAGAACCGGATTCGTTCTTGACGGCACGAAGCGAAATTCAGTCTCGGCTTGGTGATACTGAATACAAAATTCTGCATTTCAAGGGACGTCTTTCAGAGATAATGCCGAGGCTCTATTGATACGCGCATATGATGCTCTAAGTATATTCATCTCCTACGGGAGGAGGCCACAATGCAGGTCGGAGCCATCTATGTGTTAGTGGGGAAAAGAGATATCGGGCACTTTGTCACTTCCGTACGCCTCTTGCGCAGGGCCTGCCCCAATGTCCCTGTACTGGCCTACTACGATGGAACGCCCTCTGACATTTCCCAATTGGTTGGGGGGATCGAGGTCAGGCAATTCGAGAGGGTCAAGTTCCCCCACAGAGAGGAGGTCCGAAACAGCGATCTGTGCCGACTTCGGGCGCTTCTTTCTAGCCCGTTTGAGGTCACCGTGTACCTGGATAACGACATCTATGTTGTCCACGCCGGCTTTGCAGAGGGGTTCAGGATGGCATCGGAATTTGGTCTGGCGATGCCGATAAACCCGAGATCATTTGTAGCAACCTACGAGGGGACGCTTGGGGATCTTGATATTGGTGAGGACGTGACAAGTTACGATAGGGAATTTCTGAAGGATATGCCAAAATATTCTACATCTTATAACTCTGGATTGATGTTTTTTGCATTTAAGTCTAAGGAACTGGTGAGTGCATGGCTTGACGAGCTTCTCGCTGTCCCGTCGCGCGGTCAGGCGGCCCTCTACCGTGCTGTGTGGCGGACGCACTTGTTTCCCTACATCCTGGCTGCCAACTGGCTCGTCTGCGACGAGGACAGGTTCACCGACTTCC
Source organism: uncultured Myxococcales bacterium (assembly GCA_964593355.1). Classification (GTDB taxonomy): domain Bacteria; phylum Myxococcota_A; class UBA9042; order CAIXZC01; family CAIXZC01; genus CAYTWV01. The sequence goes on along the minus strand of CAZQHM010000193.1, from coordinate 511 downwards.
CGATTACTGTCCACGCAGGACACCCTCGCGTCGTGCAGGTCGTTCGGAAGCGCTGCTTGCTTGAGTTGGAGGAGCAGACGTGACCGCATTTGGGGGGGAGTCCATTCTTATGGGACGCATGTTGGATATCAAAGGAGCCAAGGTCTTGGTCGTTTTGAGCCATTCTGAAGACGAGGTAATTATAGGATGGTCGATTTTGCAAAATGACGACATCAAGAAAGAAGTCATAATCTGTTAGAATGATATTACTAATCAAGAGAGGAGTTGGTGTTACCATCGTCACAAAGCGCTGGAGCAATTGTGCGGGCAATTGGGGTTCGGTGACTTCAATTGGCTTCAATTTTGACTTCTATCGTCTCCAGGGTCGTTACGGAGAGTCGATTGCCATGGCCAAGTTGATTTATGAAAGAGTCACAGAAGGAGATGCGGACTTCATCTTCACACATAATCCTGTCGGTAAGTATGGACATGGCGAGCATATGCTTGTTTACACATGAACGATGCACATGGC
>CAZQHM010000192.1:0-5630 GCA_964593355.1 uncultured Myxococcales bacterium | reverse complement strand
TGCTGCGACCTACACATGTGTCGGCCGGAATTCGCAATGCCCTACAGGCTCCTAGACCCGTCTTCGAACCCCATCATAATAAAAACACATCAGGCGTCTTCTACAACGATAAAAGCAGAAACTCCACCCCCTCACCAATCCCATAGGGGAATGGCTTGCCGGGCCTCGAAGTCGCAGGGGACTCTGGGGTCCACTCCGCCGCTATAAACCATAAACTCCGTGGCGTCGGGATATACATCTGGCGTCGCGACAACTCGAGTATATCTGTATTTCACCAGCCCCTGAAAGGACCAATCAACACTCTGCAAATCAACGCATGTACGCACGCCAGGACACAGACTGTTAGGCCTATCATAGCAAGCGAACGCCATATCGGACCCTGGGGAAAAGGGATCCGTAGCCATCGTTGAGTACTTTGCGCACTCGTCGGGGAAAAAGAATGCAGAGCCGGAGGAAATATTGCCAAGCCAAATAGTTTGATCTGGACTGGACAGCGCTGGCCATGATTCAATCGTACCAGTCCCCATCTCGTTACAGAGCTCTCCAATGATATTAGGGAATTGTTGCCATGATAGGACCACACCAATGTGCATCATGGTGAATAAGCCATTATCTCCCTCGAATTGCGTGTAATAGATTCTCTCACATAAGCGCTCTTTCTGTTCATCCGGCGGGGGCATGTCAGCTAGCGTACCACCATTGCATCGACAGGACTCGTAGTTTGGCTCAACAGAGAAATAGGCGCCACACATATACGGCCCCTCCTTGGCGCACGCCCAGTCCACCGACGGCACGGCCTGCTTGCAGTCGCATCCGCTCCGCAAGATCTTCTCCTCGGGTAACTGGTGCACGGAGACGGGCAACGGGATGGCGTGCTTGAGCGCCCCGTCTGGCCCAAACCGCCGCAGGGTCCAGATCTCCCGGCGCGAAAAGATGATGTCAAACATCCACTGGGCCGAGCGTGTTGGCGGATCCAGCTGGCCAAGCAAGGCGGCATCCTCCCACGAGGAGTCCGTTGTTCCGCTTCCAGGGTAGCTGTCTTGCTGGCATCGTTGGCCAAATGTTTTGCACGCATAAAATCTGTAGATGTCGTCACCAACTGGGACTTCCATAGTCCATGGCTGAATACCGCTGACATCGAATTGCGTGGCAGCCAGCAAAAATGGGCCTCCATACAAGAGCGGACCGTAATCATGAGGGGCGAGTACGGTCTCGCCAAGAAATGTGACCGTGTCAGTGTAGGTATCAATATCCCAATAAATAAAGCCGGTAGGGAGCACTGTTGGGACTGGTTTCCAGCAGTACGTCGAATAGGCGTGTTCCGCAAGAACGGAGCCGGATGCATTACCGACGGAGATACCAATCCCATTGAGCCAGAGCACAGCCACCCGAAGAGTCTTTCCGTCCGGCAGGAGCCACATGCGTTTGGGATAGAAGGCTACTCCGTTCGCCTTAGTAGCGGGGTCGTACGAGGTCGTGAAGCCCTCCTGGACGTGGTATTCGTTGCCGTAGGGGTATTCCCCCTCTTCCAACTGGTAGCCGCACAAGACGGGCTGCTCAGGAAACGGGTTGGTGCCAAGGTCGCCTCCATCTACCTCGCTCAAGTGCAGATCAAGCGTTTCGCCATCGACCAAATCGCGAGGCGAGACGTGCTCCACGCCGAGGTCCTCCAAATCGGCCGCCTCACGTTGGTCAGAATCGGGGAGCAGGAGTTCTCTTCCTTCGTCGGAGAACTCTAGCAAGTCCCCGCCCAGTGTTGGTCCGTCGGGGCCCCGAAGATCGCCCGGGCTGCCGTTAGCAGAACGCCCGCCGCACGAAGGGCAGCATGCGAAGGGGACTATGGCACTGACAAGCAACCTCAGAAGTCTAACGTGTACCCGTTTCATAGCCTAGAACCCTCGCTTTCGCTGATGAAATATCTTTCCCTCTTCGCCCAAGTAAAACAAGTAGAATTCGCCGTCCAGAGTGCCCATGGTGCCGGTGCCCTGCCCGATAGCGAACGGCCCCGGAGTGTCAAGGGTAACCGGAATGGTATTCTGCGGGACGAATCTGGTGAAGTAGCTAGTATTACCACTACTGGAGCCCCAAAACCTCTGAAGACCAACGTAATAAGGCATTTGGTTTGGGGGAAATGGGGGGGGCTGCGGTGGCTCAGGAAGATATACTTCAGTGCCGTAGAGGGCCATCATGTAGAGCCATGGAGAATAGCTGCCGGGAGCATAAGTAAATAGACCCGGTGCACTATGGCCTCGTTGGGGGTCGCTGCCAGGCAGATCGGCATCGAGCAAGCAGGTCGGAGTGGGCCAAACCAGTGCACCGAAACCGGCCTCGAGTGCTGTCAATGGGAGGGAGGTTATACATACTCCGCGAGAGGTATTCCAATCCTGCATATCATGATGCTCAAACGCTATCCAGACACGGCCTGCATTGATAACGGCAGCCACAGTATCATGAAAGGTAGTCCTGACGGATATTTTTGGATAGCCCTGAGGTGTAACCATATATCCGCCCGGCGTATTTTGGTTGAGATTAAAGCTATAACGGATCTGGCTTATTTGGGGAGAAGCGGCAGAGTCTCTATGAAATATATAGTAGTAGTTGTTGTAGTAAATACCGGCTACCGCAGGAGCTGTTGAGCCGATATCAAAGGTAACTCCAAGATTCTGGTTAGAGGGAGCGGGATAGAATATTGGATCAATAAAATCGCCAGCATACAGTTTGTTTGCACAGCCGGAACAGGGCGGTTTCCAGTAGAAAACCCGCAGGCCGGTTCTGGGCCCTGTCGTGGTGTAGGGCACAACGGTTGGTGGGCCGGCTGCCAACTCTCCGGTGTTGATCTTTGTCCAGGAGCCGTTGTTGCTGTCTTTGAGAAAGTAAAACAGCATATATGCATTTCTGAACCAGACGGAGAGGGTCTTGTCGCCGGTGGAATCGGTTGAGGTGCCGGCGCTCATGTGTCCTTCCGTGGAGACGTCCCAGCCGGTGAGCCCACCCACCAGCCCATAGTCCTCCCAAACCCCCACTGCGTCCATGGCGGCTTGAGCCGAGCGGTAGCGAGTAAACGCTGGGTCACCGGCAAGAATGTCTCTGACGGCGCCCCGATACGCTAAGAGTTCCCGTAGATCTGAGTAGTTTGTCGTGCTAGTCAGAGTGTATCTTTGTGTCTCATGGTACAATCTGAAGGTCTCCTCCCTCCCCAGGGCGGTGACCGCCACGCCCATTACCGTGGCGGAGGTACCGGCCGGTCTCCCCAACAAGTAGCATGCCTTGTTCCCAACGCCGGAGTTCTCGTGAGCGCCGTGGAAGTCGTTGCTTCGATACCAGATGGCATTGTCCGGGTAGCCCTGGAGGGGCGTGTAGAACCGCTGATGGCGCACGGCATAGTCTCCGAAGTGGGCGGGTTGATGCCCTTGCGCCGCAATGGCCCCTGATACTGCGTAGTCCGGCGAGAAAGAGAAGGCCGGGGTTCCCCCCACCAGATTCGTGGCTAGTGGGTTGGACATGTCCCGGGTCGGTTTTGCGCCAGGGTAGACGTTGTTGAAGGTGCAGTCCTCAAACAGCGTCCAGTCACTATCATCCACCATGGCCGCAAAACAGTCTGCCAGATGCTCCGATACGGCTCCTTCCCGGCTCCAATACGGAAGGCCCGTCACTGCGTCGTTCATGGCATGACCAAATTCGTGGGCGACCATGTCGAGACACGGTGTTCCACCTGGAAGCACGACACCGGCAGCATGGCCGCTACCGACTACCCCGGCTTGAGTGGGATGGCTGTAAGCTGCTCCAGAATACCAGAATCCGAGATGGACCTCGTGAGGCTTCAGCGGGGGGGGTGGGGAGGAGTAATACGGCCACTGCTGATCTTCAAACCCGCATGCCCAGTTAGTGGCGGGGATGGCCCCATCCTGCACATTGTCGGTTTCGCTCTCGCAGTACCCGTAATCGTGATACACGCGCAACTCGGAGCCCAGGTTGTCGTAGGAGTTCCAACCAACCGAGGCCCACTTGTTCTCGATCTGCTGCAAGTAGCCCTGGATAGTGGCGTCCAACTGTGGGGTTGGGGCGACGCACTGGGTGCCCAGGGCTTTCTTGCCCTGACAGGCCAAGACGCTTTTCGGCAAGAGGTAGGCTTCCAAAGGATAGGTGGCGATGGGGCTGCCAAGCACTGCGTCGATGTATTGGACAGAGGAGGTCTTGCCGACAAGGAAGACCTTCCAGGCCATGCCGACAAAGGGCCGGGAAGCGGTGTACCTGGAGAAATCGACGTAGACAAGGCTTGCTGCCGTGGCTTTTGAGTCATCCCCCCCATAGTACTCCGCCGTATCCATGGCCTCGTCCTGGTTCAGCATCGGAGCTGACTCCAGGCGAATCGTTGGGAAATAGAGGCCGTTGAAGAAGAACAGATTTCCGCTGGCATCGAAGTGCAGCCACATGTCCGTGTCCTGCACCGGAAAGCCATTTGCCAACTCCTGGACCCTGACGAATCGAGTGCCCGTCTTCTCATCCTCCTCTTCGCGAAGGATCACGAAATCGACGTCCGATTCCTTATCTACACCGAAGGCCTCGGAGTAGGTATCGAAGAAGCCCCTTACCAGGTCGATGGACCTTGCCTTCCCAAGTGACTGGGCCATCGGGAGGTGGCCCAAGGGATGCCAGATGCGCCTAGGGACGCCCCAGTTGGACGTGAGGATTCGGGGTTCGCCGAATGTTTGCCGCACTGAGTCAAGCATCCTCAGCGCCTGTTCCTTGGTTAGCTCAGCCTTTCCATCTGCGGTCTTGAGCTTCTGGGCGTTCTCGGCCTGGGTCGCCACCAGCGCCTCAGACATCTCTTGAACCGTTCCGGCCTTGGACACTTGGGATTGAAGCACTGCCCAAAGGGCAAGCCCCAAAAGAAATACCAACCGATTCTGTTTCAACATCTTGCTCTCCGTTTATGCAAAGTCTCGCTACTGCAAAAGCACCTGTCGGGGAAATCTGAGGCTTGCTGGCGAGCACCAAAGGGGGCGAGCGACTTCCCAACGGACCGCGCCCGCTGCGGAACTGGCGGCTAATCTTGACCTGGCCACGCAGACGCGAAACAGCTCTGTGGAGCTGGAGAAGTTGGTGACAATCCAAATTTTTAACTAAATATATTCTAATACTTAGAGCACTATTGTGAGCATTATAGACTGCTGGCCGCTTATGACAGCATCTGCCATAATATGTGGCGTGGAAGCTTGGGGGGGTGAAAAACTCCACATTGCTCGGGGCAACATCAGTTCTCTCCTCGGGTAGCCAAGGTCACAATACTGAAGCAAATAGACGGTGTCAATGAATGGGCAGCATTTTTCTAGTCCTTAACTGAAGTTTCTTGCCCGAAATTGAGGCTGTTCGGTCCGGTATGCGGGCGTACATGGCTGCTTATGTATCTCGATTCGCCCCGCAGCCGTGTACTCCGCATTCGATGGGAGCCGGCCCAAGGCAGAGTCGAGGGGTAGGGTCGAGAGGGGCGAGCAGTAGTTTGGTTAGTCTGGGGGTGGCAATATGCAGGCACCAATGTGGAGCAACGCACCCGCCCTCGCGCCATCCTTGCCAAGGGAGAGGTTCGGCATTAGTATCGGCGTCATGAAGTACTTCAACACAGCGGGTCC
>CAZQHM010000191.1:0-5715 GCA_964593355.1 uncultured Myxococcales bacterium | reverse complement strand
ATGACGGCCTGCTTCTGACCGGTCTCCTCGTCGTAATAGAACAGATAGTTCTTGCATCCGAGGGCGATGGTGCGCAGAGAATTTTCGGCTCCATTTTTATCGAAAGGCCCCTCGACGAAGCTAAACCAGTGCTCGCCATTCTCGTCCCCCCCTCGACTCGTCCTTCGGCCGGCTCGGGGTACACGGCTGCTGGGGGGATCGAGATACCTGAGCAGCCGTGTAGGGACAGGCCCCTCGACGGTGCTCGGGCCAGGCCCCTCGACGGCGCTCGGGGCAGGCAGGCGGGGGTCGGTGAGAAACGGGGGCAATGCCTCCCAGTTGTTGAGGCTGTACTGCACAGCCTTGCCCAGAGTACTGGTCCTTGGCCCACTGCGTCCGCACCAACGCCATCAGGCTGTCGATTCCACGCCGCAGGTCCACTGGTTTCGACGCCATCCATATTTGCACCGACGACGGCAGCGTCAGCATCCCAGTCTCCTGCCTACCCCCGCAATCACCTCTGCCATGTACTCGGCATCCGCTCCTACCCGGAACCGCAGCAGAACATTGCTGCCGACCGCAACCTCCACAGGTTCCCCGGTAACCCCCGACGTCGCAATCGCACGCTGCGCCTCGACAACCTCTACCGGCACAAGCTTGGGCAACGTCGATTGCTCATCTTCAATGCTACTACTCGCTTCCTCAGCAAACCTACGGCGGTAGGCGTAGAGTTGCCCCGTCGACACCCGATGCTCCGCCCGCCATTCCAGCGTAGGGAGCGACCGATAGCTACCGGTACGCCTCGCGACGGTGGAACACGTGGACCACCTCCACGAGCTTCGCTTCTTCGTCGATGTGATAAAGAGTGCGCCAGTCTCCAAGGCGGATGCGCCAGGTTTCGGGGTGGACGTTGACCAGTTTTCGACTGCCCACTGGACGCGGCTCCTCGGCCAAGCCAAGAACCGCAGCCGTCACCCGGGACACCATGTTGTTCGGAAGCTTGCGAAAATCCTTGATGGCGCTTGGGAGGATCTCGACGCGGTAGCTCACGGGTTCAGCCCCCGCTCACTCTTCAACTCGGCGAAGACGTCAGCGGCTGGACGACCGGCCGTCTCGTTTTCGCGCTGCTTCACGATGACTAGCCCGTACAGGTCCTCTTTCTCGTCCTCGGGCAGTCCGGAGAACAGGGAATCCAACAGACCCCAAATCTCCTCTGGCTCCATCTGAGAAATGAACCGGGCTAGATGGTCCATCCTGGCACGGATCTCTTCGTCTCGGACTTTCTTAGGGGCTGTTCTGGCCATGAGTGACACCTCCGCGAGGCTTTGCATCCGCCACCAAGTTACCACTTGGGTCCCTGGTCTTCAACGGTTTGCTCTCCACAGGGCCCGGTTCCTGAAGAACGCCCTTTCAACTTCGCAGAACACGTCGGGGCCAATCGCACATGGTTGCCAGGGGCGCGTCCTGGTCTCGACCAACACCTCGCAGAAGACGACTTCTGCGAGGGTTCTGATGGGTCACAGTAACGTGCTTCCGACCGCCATGCCCAGGGTTCGCCATGTCCCAGAAGGCCGCCACGACTCACTTGAGCCGATAGGCTTGGTCGTGCGGACCGAGCAAGACGAACTTCACCACGTCGTCGGGCGTCTCCCCGCAGTCCGAGCACTTCACAAACGCGTCGTCACCCTTGCGGCGGCAGATCCCGCAGTACAGGTATATCACGATGAAGTTGCGGCGGATTGGAGCGGAGTAGAACCAACGAAGGTCACCTTTGAGCGGTTCCCCAAACTCCACCGGGTGGTCAAGGATCTGCCGAACCTTCCTCTCGACATCCTTCTTGACCGCTGCGTGCTTCTTGAGTGCCTTGACGAAAGCCTCCTCAAATCGCACATCCATCAACGAAACACCTCATCGAAGGAGTGCCAGCGGGCTTTGCCGGTCTGGAGACGCTGCTGCACGTCGGCGAGAGCCTCCCGGAAGACAGGGTTGGACAGAATGAGTTCCGTAGCGTCGGTGGACTGCCTCCGCTTGAGCGCCAGAAGGTACTACACGGCTGCTCACATATCTCGATCCACCCAGCAGCCGTGTACCCCGAGCCGGCCAAAGGCCGAGTCGAGGGGGGGGACGAGAATGGCGAGCAGTGGTTTAGGTAATCACATCCGCCACGGTGGTGCGGTTCTCCTCGGCGAAGCCCTTGATGAACTCTACCAGGTCCAGGTCGAGGCTTAGATTGAGTCGGGTCTTGGCCATCGTCTCTCCCTCCTGTTCCCAATATGCGCATAACGGGAACACTCCTCAACTCAATTCTCGGGGGCTCTCCGGTTGGTAGCGTTCTCGCAACCACGCCGCTCCTACTGATACGGCGAAGGGTCGATGCGCTCATACTCGCGCTGGTTGTTGCCTGCCGTCCGACTCTCCATCAAAAAGCCGTTGCCGTACCACTCGAAGATTTCATTTCGCCGCATACGGGCAAGGACTGTCGGTAAACGCCGGGGCCATGACTGGAATGGGACGTTTCAGCGCAAATCGAGTCCGGATCATGGCAGGCTGAATCCTGTCCCCGTAAAGCCGCACACGAAGCATCCAGGACGCCGTGATGATCGGTATGGCCCAACGCCGCACCCTGTCCTGCAACCGCAACGGAATCGCCTGCTGCACTTCGGCATCCAGTCGAAGGGCCCGTTCTCGTTCCGCTTCGTTGACTGCGTGCAAAGCGATGTTGGGCAGCATCGGTGACCATCCGACCACACGGCTTCGGAATGCCTCAAGTCGGGCTCGAAGACAGGCGTCCAACTGCCCCATTCTGGAAAGCCACTGGTAACCCCTGAATGTTGTATCCACCACACGATACATCGAACTGCCATTGACCTCGTAGTCCCTCAGAAACGCCTCCTTCAGCACCCTGGAAGCTCGCTCGCCCGTGAACGCCGGGTGCCGGAAAGACAACAGGTGCTGGCCGTGCCACTCTTCAAAAGGCAGGTCCGTGCGCAACAACCCCCTGGCCTTGTGGTCCAAATACAGGGCAGTAGTTGGCAACGGCGTCAGCAGCATGAACTGTACGAAATCGGCCTTCAGAGCCACCATGAAGTCAATATCGACGTGGATGTTCTCGGGAGTGTGATGCTCCTGGCACAAGATCCCCGATGCAAGGACGATAATTCCACGCCGGCGAAGCTCTTTGACCAGCAGCTTGGGATTGCTTCCCTGGTTCTTCTCAAAGTTCCCGGCTTCCGACGATGACTCGACGCCGACCCAGATGTAGGTCACGCCCAAGCGCACCAGATTGTCCAACCCGAAGTCCATAATGGCTTCGGCTGACGAGAAGACCTGGAACTCGAAGAACCGGCCTTGGCGTTCCATCTCGGCCAGCAGTTCCATGGCCCTGGTCTTGTTTTTCAGGAAGTTCTCATCCATTACAAAAAATTCATTACTACCTCTTTGATCTGCAATTCGGCAGCAGGTTTGAAAGAGTTGCTTGCCGCTGGAGAGATACGAAGTGTACTGCTTGCCGAAGAAGTGGCTGGTTGAACAAAATTTGCACCCATTCACACATCCCACCCCCGGAACCAGCAGGTTGGCCGACTTTCCAGGGACCCGCACACCGAAAATGTACGAGCGCTCGGTGCTGCCAAGCGCCGGATGCTGGATTGGAGCGTCGGGGTCTGCGCCCAGATGCTCTCGCAGCCAGCGAATTCCTTCTCCTCGAACCAGGTGGTCACACTCGATTTGGTTTTCGATCCCCTCGATGGCCGTGCCGTGGCCACCCAGGATGATCTGTGTGCCCGGGCTGTTGGCCCGCACGAAGGCGGCCATGGCTTTGGCCTTCACAAAGTTGGGAGCGATGAACGACAGGCCGACAATGTCGTACTTGCCCTCCAAGACCTCTTTCTCGAATGCGGCTTTGGTCGGGAAGTCCAGGACCGTCACATCGCCGGGGATGTTGGCCGCCAGGAAGTATAGACCGAACGAGCGGTGAAAGAACCGGAAGCTGGCGATGCCCTGCTCACGGGTCACCTGGTTGTGGAACAGCTCCATGATGTTTTCTTTGCGCCCAAACTCGTCGTCTACCCCAAAGGGCCCGAATACCCCCGCCAGGAGAATCTTCTTGGGCGATTGTTCCCGGCGGTTGGCCATGGCGGATGAAACGTTGGACTGAGACGTGACCAATTCTCCCATTTGGGGCAATTTGCTTCGGCTGTGTGGCATTAGGGGCACCTCCATCTCACACCACTTTGCACCCCTTTTGTCACGGACCTGTCACGGGTACACAATCATTGTCACTCCTCTGGTCCCAGGTAGGCTTTGCTTGGCTCCATTACCCGCCGTGGCGGTCGGAGGCAAATTGGCTGGTTAGGTTGTGCAACCGGGTCCATTGGTACATAGGCGCCCCGCAGTGAATCGGGGTCGAAGTCGTGGTCGGTCCAGTACGTGGCGAAGCGCTCCACCCCGGAATCCTGGGAGACGGAACAGTCGGCCCCCGGGGGCGGAGTCGCCTCTGCCTTCTGCAACTCGATGACCGAGACCCGCTTCTGCCCCTGTGCATCGATCCAACCCTTGATCATCTCGAAGCGGCCCAGCGGGGCACCCGGCTTTGTGCCTCCGGGATCCTTCGCAGCGCAGACGGCGAAGTGGGGCGCACCGCCATCTACCAAAGGTAGTGTCGTTCCCATGGGGATCACCTCGGCGCCCAGGGGTGCCGCTCCGGTCTGTTCGAACGACGCGCAAAAATCGTTGGGAAACGCTTGGTGGGACGCGAAGAACCGCAGGATTCGCCGCACACTGGATCCGGACCGCACTCCCGGCCCGAGCACTCCTCGTCAGCCGGGCAATCTGCATCCGCAAGCTGGCAGACCCGATTGAGGCACTTGTAGCCCTGCTCGCAGTCCCCGGCCTTCGTGCAACTCTCGCCAACGCCGCTCAGCCCCTGGTCCCAGCCGCTTCCGCACGATGCCAGTGCCGCTGCAACAACGACACCAAGCAGCAATCCGACCCTCACTCCCGCCAAACGCGTCCACTTCATGCAGCGCCTCTTCTGATGTTCGCTTGCTGATAGAGATTCTACTCGCCGCTTGTAGCTAACATAGGTGGCATTGCCAAGCACAAAAGGTTGCCTTGAGACGGGGCCAAGTGCTATCGTCACCTTCGGAGGTCACGCATGTCCCTGCTGAACCCTACCCCTCCCGACAGGATGGTGGACCAACAAGGAAGACCCTACTTTCTTTGGGACGTCGATGTGACCATGGCTCAGTTCCTCGAACTTCTGAACTCCTCCGATACCGCCGTGCGGGCATACTGGATTGGCAAGACTATGCGGCAGGCCAAGCCCGATGACGTGCTTACCTTCGTGAGAGCCCGAGACATGGAGTCCCTTTGGCCCAGCCTGGAGCCCTATTTGGGCGATAAGTTGGAGTTCTGGAAGTGGTTCCTGGGGCAGAGAAGAAAGGTGCGAGAACATGCCCCTTCTTAGCGACAAGCTCAGCCCCCTGCAAAAGCGGGTTCTTGAGATTCTGGCCGACTTGAACCATCCGATTTTGGTAACGTTTTTGATACCGCTTTTGATACCACTTTCCCCGGAAACGGGGACCTAGTCCGGTAAATGCCGGTAAACTCAGACCCAGGCTTTTCCGGGTGTCCGAAATCAGGAAACATCGTTGGCTGTAAGGGAATCTGCGTTGTCTCAGGGTGCCGGGAGCGGGAATCGAACCCGCACTCCGTGTTAGCGAAAAGGGATTTTAA
>CAZQHM010000190.1:0-5879 GCA_964593355.1 uncultured Myxococcales bacterium | reverse complement strand
GCTGGGGGCATGACCCTGGGTGGACAGGGGACGGGGGCGCAGGGCGCTTGGGGGGCATGACCCTGGGTGGACAGGGAGCCCCCTGAGCATTCTCGGCACGGACCATTACACACAGGCACATCCCGATCCACCGCCAGCTTCGCCAGCCCATGCCGTAATGCTCTCCCCACTCCACTGCGGCCGATGCACCGGGGGCACGAAGAGATCTTATAGATGGGGCCCTGGACGGCCTCTCCAAGTCGAAGAATCGTGGAAGACTAGAAGAGAGCAAATCCCGGCGCTGCACCATCCCTATCGGCAATGGGACACGCTAACCGTGCCACTGCTGCTCCATCAGAGACCGGAGCGCCCCGTGTCGCTTCGACCGCTTCCGTTTCTCCCGTGGGCTGCGAGTTGGCAAACTAGATCGTGCATTGCGCCGGCATGGTCGGAGACCGCACGACGAACGTTAGTGGCCTAACCTTGTTGCTGATGCGGTACGACGACCAAGATCTGCTGCTTCCGCAGCGGCCTTCGTTACCCACCTACGGTAAGTGGTGCCCCGTACGCCTCTGGCGACGTAAGTGGGCGAGTTTACCAGTTCTTGGCCTGGAGTTCGAAGTAACCTTGGCCATGTCCGCAAGCGGGGCATTTTGCCGGTGGCTCAAATGTTTCAACAATGAACCCGCATTTACGGCACGCCCACACCTTCTTCTCTTCCCTCTTAAACACTACACCTTCTTCAATATTCTTGGCAAGTGCAGCGAAACGTTCTTCGTGATGTTTTTCTGCTGTAGATATCGATCGGAACTGTGCTGCTATCTCAGGAAATCCCTCTTCATCAGCAATTTTGGCCGCCTCGGGGTAAAGAACCGTGTACTCGTGATTCTCCCCCAGGGCAGCAGCCTTGAGGTTCTCCAACGTGGTGCCAATTACGCCGGCGGGGTAGGTGGCGGTAATCTCCAGGTCGCCGCCCTCAAGGAATCGGAAGAAACGCTTCGCGTGCATTCTCTCCTGTTCCGCCGTCTCGGTGAACACAGCTGCGATCTGCTCGAACCCTTCCTTCTTCGCCACATCAGCGGCAAAAGTGTATCGATTCCGAGCCTGTGATTCACCGGCAAACGACGCCAGCAGGTTCTTCTCAGTGCGGGTTCCCTTCAAACTCTTCATATGCTATCCTCCACATAAAAGAGGGGCTACAGGACACCCCTCGGCAATGGCCTTTCAAGACAATGGATTAGGCCGGTATTCGTGTCAACATCTTTGGGACGTCACGAGCCATCCAGCGCCTGTCGTCGTTCGACCCTCGCTCCGCTGCCGGTGGCTCCCTCCCCCGCCCTTTCTCGTTGCCATCGTTTCAACGATTGCGATCGGTCCCTCAACGATTTTCTGCTTCGAATCGTTCCCTGGTTCGACACAGATAGTGCAAGCATAGTGCTGACGCTGTATCAGCGGCGGCCCAATTGCCTCGATGGATTCTGTCTCGATGGATTCTGCATCGGTGGACGCAGAATTCGCGAATCCAGAGTGCCACGTTCCGCTCGTACCGGCCTTCGATCTTTTACGGGGCTGGTGGCGAGGCCAGGGCTCTGGATGAGAGTGAAGAACACCGATTGAGCATGACAAATGTGTTTAGCGAGGGGTATAAATGCGGTTCTCGAGATTTATATGTTTGCCGGCACAAGCAATGTTTCACATGATATGGAAGGCGATTAATGGAGAATTTTTTCTAGCTACCGAAGAGCCAAAGAGGCAATTTTTAGACCGACTTTTCAAGTTCTTTTTTCGCGCCAACGGTTCGGTATTAGTTTATGCCTTCGTGGTAATGTCTAATCATGTTCACACGGCGGCTGAACTCCTAGGGGATCATGACCCACTATCCTGTTGGCTCCGCTCCTCATTCTCGTCGTTCGGGCTCTGGTTGAACAGGCGACTTGGCCGTTATGGACCGGTTGCCAAGGACCGGTTCAAGACACTTGTGGTCCAGGACCAGGACAGTTTAATGCGACTTATGTTCTATCTCGATTGGAATCCTGTAAAAGCCGGTTTATGTAGACATCCATCCGAATGGAAGTATTCCTCGTATCGATACTACGCATATGGGGAGGTTAATAAGTGGACAGAGCACTTGACACCGCCGAAGTGGTATATAGCTCTTGGCAAGACAGAGTGTGATCGTCAGAGAAAATATCGTATTTTATGCGACAAATACTACAATGATCAGAACTCGCTAAGTGAGACTACAGCGGACAACACCTACCTAATTGGTGACCCTGAAACCAGCAAGAGACGGAGCGCTTTGATGCAGTTCGTAGCAGGTTTGATCCGTAAGAACCCTTCCGCCAGGCGAAGCTTGGCGACGACAACACTTGGGTTCCTGTCGCCACGTGCCTGGGAGTCGGGGACGTACCGGGAGGACGAAGCATTCGCAGCGCTTCAGAGATGTATCCAACCAAGTTTGGACGGCGAGGGAAATGAGAGCATATATTTACATGGACCATCCTCATGATAAATCTATAAACAGCAGAAATGTTATTTTCTTAATCATCTCAATGTTTTCGCTTCGCTAGGTGCCCCGGACTCTTGGTCGCCGTGCCCAAGCTGAGTAGGCCGTTGCTCACCACTTTCGTCCGCTCCACAGTCACCGTCTTATCTCCGGTCCCCTTCCCGTGCCCAAGCTGAGTAGGCCGTTGCTCACCATTCTAGTCCGGTCCCCTGTTATCCCCGGTTCCCTGTTATCCCCCGTTGCCCTGTCCCCCGTTCCTGTCCCGTTCTCCTAGCCCCCGTTCCTGCCCCGTTGCCCTGTCCCCCCTTCCTCTTCCCCCGTTTCTTCCCCGTTCCCCTGTCCCCCGTTCTCATCAACGGTTCCTGTTCTCCCGCTTGTTGCCCGCCCCACTTGGTATTAGGATTGCGCCTGAGTCGTGACCCGAGTCAGGAGCTGATGGAATTGAAGGTCGTAATTCTTGGTGCAGGCGAGATGGCTAGTGGCACTGCGTGCCGCCTTTTCAGATGCGGCATTTCCGTAGCGATGACAGAAGTTGCGCAGCCCATGGCGGTGCGAAGAGCAGTTTCATTCTGCGAGGCAGTCTGGGACAGAGAGGCCGTGGTAGAGGGAGTCATAGGACGGCTGTGGTCCGACAACCTGGTGGTGCCCGACAAGCTAGACCACGTGGCCGTGTTCATAGACCCAAAAGCTGCGTTGGTTGGAAGTTGGCTTCCCGATGTAGTGGTGGATGCCCGTTTGCTGAAGACGGAAGGTGTCACATCTGTGGACATGGCTCCCCTGGTAGTCTCCTTGGGGCCAGGGGCAGTTGCTGGTCGAGATGCTCATGTTGTTGTGGAGACCAATCGCGGTCACGACCTGGGACGGCTTATCTACGTAGGAAGCGCCGCAGCGGACACGGGGGTGCCGGGGGAGATTGGGGGCTTCACCGCTCAGAGGGTTCTAAGATCCCCGGCGTCCGGGCCGGTTAGATGCCTCCGAAGAATCGGCGATTGCTTGGCCGCAAATGAGCCTGTAGCCTCGGTGGCCGGAGTAGAAGTGACCACGGCAATCGCAGGAGTTCTGAGAGGCATTCTTCACGACGGTGTTATGGCCTCGAAGGGGATGAAACTCGGAGACGTTGACCCAAGGGGCATACCCGATGCCTGTTTCACCGTATCCGACAAGAGCCGCAACATCGCTGGGTCAGTGCTGGAGGCAATTCTTAGGCGCTACCCGGTTGTTCGGATATGAAGCGGTTGCTGAGATACCGAGACGTCTGGCTCATCGGTAGCGGGGGGAAGACCACGCTAATGTTCACACTAGCATCGCTCTGCCAGCAGCTTGGGAAGAGCGTGCTATGCACAACAACTACGAAGATATGGGCACCAAGTAGCGAACAGTGTGCTGATGTACGCTTGGGACAGTACGATGCGCTGACGGCTGGACTCAGAAGACTGCCAAGCATTCCTGTCACAGTCGCATCCCACGAACAGGGTGGCAAGCTGGTCGGTTTCGGCCCAGAGCAAGCGATGCAGCTTTCAGCCCTGGCCGATCATGTCATAGTTGAGGCTGACGGTTCGGCTGGACTGCCGGTGAAGGCTCACGCTGCCCATGAGCCGGTCCTGCACGAATCCGCTTCCTGTGTTGTGGCGGTGGTGGGCGGATGGTGCATTGGCAAACCGCTGGATTCGCACCATGTGCATCGCCCACAACTCTTCTCGGAGCTCTCGGGGCGGCTGCAGGGCGACACCATCAGGGCCAATGACGTGGCAGCAGTTCTGCTGGGGCCAGGAGGTTGGTTAGAGAGGGTGCCGGGGAGGGCAGCGGTGCACTTGGTCGTGACCGGTCCCGGTGCCGAACTATTCTCCTGCCTTGAGCGCCACGAGCGAGCGGCTAGCCTCGCTGGGCTCCACCGATGGGCAACCTCATCTTCGACTCTATTCTCGTGACCGGCTAGATTCCCCTAAGATCATAATCAGATTGTGTGCCACTTCGCCCTGTGCGCGCCCCACAGCGACTCATGGCGACTCATGGGGACGGACACTATGGCGAGGGACGGACCGATGGCGAGGGACGGACCGATGGCGAGGGACGGACACGCCTATGTGCTGGGTCAGCAAGGAGCGCTCTTTCTGATCAGCGCCAAGTTCCACCAGGTCTCTACTGATTCGCCATGACTTCCGGGTGGCGACGCAGCACATCGCACTGAGAGTCGCTCCAACTTGCCTGCTCTGGGTCAAGCGTAATCACATTGGAGTTCATCACGTTCGAATGTCCACCTGGCAGCCTGTGTGAACTGGCTTCGGCATCGGAATGGTATAGGCCGAGGTAGTGTCCCAACTCATGAGCGATAATCAGCCCAAGTCGCTCGGCCGCTGCGCTTTCTGCTTCGGCTTCCCCTCGTGGCAAGCTGCCACACTCGGCCGAGACCGCAACGAAGACCGATGAGGCATAGGGGTGATCGTGGCCCAGCCCCGGAATCCTTGGGCTAACGCCGGCGATTGAGTCTGACGCCCCCGTCACCGGATCACTCTCTTGCAAGCACGGAACAATAATGATCGGAACGAACGGAGAATGTGCAACCCTTGATAGCTCTTGAAGCGCTTCGACGTGCAGTTGGTCAAGCATCCCGTGCTCTCCGTCCCCAAAAGAAACTGGCCCCTCGCCAACCCCTGAGAGTTCAACCACGCCGACCATATGGAGGTCGACCCCAGCCTTGGCAAACAGATTGGCTGCGGTGCCGATGGCAGTGCCCAAATATGAATCATCCACAGCCACGCCAGACAACACTGCGACCCCAACATCGAGGCGCCATCCCGCCGCTGACAAGTCGGCTCCCTGTGAGGCGTACACCCGCACATACTTTGGCAGGCCTGGCAACAACGTAGAGGTTGCCGGGATCCCGAACATGCAATCCCTGAACTGCACTCGAAATACCAACGTATCTGGTCCAACCAGCGGCTTGCCGTCATTGGGAAAAACGAACGTACCCACACCGTGACCACTGAAAACCCGTTGTGAGCACTTCGTGCATACGTGGGTCTGCGACTGTTGCTCCCCTGGATCGCCCACCAGCTGTTCTCCCGACTTCAACCAGGCGGGTTCCATTCTCAAGCATAGCCGTTGAGAAACCTCGCCCCCCTCTGGAATTGCCATGATGGCGAGGTAGCGCAGATCTGCTCCAAATGGCACCTCTATCTGCTGGGAAGCTCCTGACAAGTCCACCGTGAACAGACCCACCTCACCCCATGGCACCTGCCAAGCCGGTGCGACAGCACAATCGGAGGCATCGCAGCCCCCGTCCCCACCACAGCTCCCGTCCCCGCAACTGCCCCACCCCTCCCCACCACAGCTCCCGCCCCCGCCACAGCCCCCCGCCCCCCCCCAGCACCCCGCCCCGGGAAAACCCCCCGCC
>CAZQHM010000189.1:0-5955 GCA_964593355.1 uncultured Myxococcales bacterium | reverse complement strand
TGGTCTGCATCTCGGCACCCCCTCGTCTTGGGCTAACTTGCAGCGAACAGTCTGCTACCAAGGGTCTGCCTATGGCACCACGCGCCATCTTCAACGGTCACGATATGGCGCTGGTTGGGGTGGGATACTGATTGGATTAGGTAGACGTACATGCGAGGGAGCCCTACTCCGCTCCGCCCTTCGGTCGAAGCTACGAAGGGCACCCTACTTCGCTCCGCGACGTAGGGTGGACAGAGTGACCCCGGGCAGGAAAACTCTCCGCTCTGGGGCGATGCGCCAGTGCCCGGAATCATTGGGAAAGCTGCCAGCAATCCACTGGGAACGAACGCTGTTTCGACTTTCCGGGACTCCCGCGCCTGTCCCGCGAGGCTTCCGAGTGGCCGCTTCCTGGCAGCGAGGTTCATTCGTTTCGCCCATCCAACTCGGCCTCGATCTCCTCAATGGAGGGGAGGGAACCCTTCAGGTCCTCTGGCAGCCTCTCAAGGATTTGTGTCTTCCAATCGGCGACTCCCATGGGTTTGTTGATGTCGCGCAGGGCGTATTCGGCAACGACTCTGTCCTTCGAGCGGCAAAGGAGAAGCCCAATGGTCGGTTTGTCGTCTGGATGGCGAAGAAGCTCGTCGGCTGCCGATAGATACATGTTCAACTTGCCAACGAACTCTGGCTCAAATGGAATTGCTTTCAGTTCAACAACGACATAGCATCGCAGCTTAACATGGTAGAAAAGTAGGTCTATGTAATAGTCTCGACTCTTGAACTCAAGGTGCACCTGGCGTCCCATGAATGCGAAGCCACTGCCAAGTTCGAGCAGGAATCGCTGAACGTGATCAACCAGGGCCTGTTCCACCTCACGCTCGCGGCGTGGGTCAGCAGTACCAAGGAAGTCAAACAGGTAGGGGTCCTTGAACACCTGGATGGCCATGTCCGAGTCGGACGGCGGCAACGTGGCCGGGAAGTTGGTCAGAGCCGCCCCCTCCCGCAAATGCGCAGATCCGCCTATCTGTAGTTCCAGGATGCTCCTGCTCCAGCCGTTGTCTATCGACTTCCGAATGTACCACTCGCGGACGGCAGGCTGCTTCACTCGCTGCAGAAGGCGGATGATGTGGCCCCAGGGCAATTGTGAAACAAGCTGTTTCACTACGTCGAGGTCCGGACACGACTCGGCGAAGCCACGCATGAACAACAGGTTTCGGGGAGAGAATCCCCTCATATCGGGGAAGGCCTCCCGAAGGTCCGCTGCCAAGCGATCGATGACCTTGGCGCCCCAGCCCTCACTGCCCTGTCGCTCCAAGATCGTTCGGCCGATGTTCCAGTAAAGCAGGATCATGGCTGAATTGGCAGCCAGAACGACCTGGAGGCGCTCCTCTTGGATGCGCCGTTTGAGCTCTCCAAGGATTTCTGCGTAGCCGATCGGCAACTCCGACAGCGGCGGGGCAACGGGAAACGATGCTCCCTCGCGGACACGACCCCTGGCCCTGCGGCCTCCCGGGTCTGCCGGCATCCCGATGTCCGAATTCTTCTTGCGACCAGCCAATCCGTGCTCCCTCACGTGTCGGGCCTGGGTGTCGGCTGCGGTATCGCGATCCCAGCGGTCCGACTGAGCTTGCCACAGTACCCCATGCGGAATGGCCCGACAAGCATCCATTCGCAAGTACATGGTCAAAGTGAAAGGGCTTCGCCGGGCGACCCAGTCCTGGCGTACATTCCTCGGGAATCAGGCCCATTCGATCTGGACATGCGATTTTTGCGTCCAGCATACGGTCAAATTCACTGCTCTCTACATCTTCATCATCATGGAGCTGGGTAGCCGCAAGGTCATCCACATCAACGTCACTCAGCACCCAACTCAGGATTGGGTAAGGTAGCCCTTCGACAAGGCTCAGGGCAGGCAGATTCGGTCCGCCACATTCGAGAAGCAGCCGAAGTTCCTGCTCCAGCCTTCGACTCGCTACGCTCGCTCAGGCCAGGCGACTGGATGTTTGGGCAACTCGGGAAACCTGTGAGCGTCGAGGTCTGCGGCAAGAGGGTCTCCTGTCGGTCAGCGCTTGACGTCTGGTTGGCGGAAACTCAAGGCATCCGTGGCATCCCCACTCCCTACCATTGAAGAAACTACGACTCATTCGGTCCGCCCCTTTCGGCCGCCTGAGCGGCCAGAATTTCCGGAAAGCGAGCGGCCAGAATTTGTGGAACTAGCACCCCCCCTTCTGAGGTAGAGAGGCGAACGTCGAAACGTCTATGCGGACCTGAGGTTGGGTTGGCCATTTGCGGCGCATAGTTCGACTGCGTGCTACAGCGCCCGATATCTATTCTTACTCTATCGTAGTATTGGGTGCTAATGGAAATGTAATGATACGCGCGGGCGTTGTGTTGTAACTTTGATGGCCTTGACCGTGCCCGCGGCGGGGGCGTTCAAGCAGTGGCTGAAGAGTCCTATTCGGGGGAGTCGGCCGTCCGGCTGAGGAACTCGACCTGAGCTTCCCAGTCCATGGGCATGGTCTCTCGGAGCCAGCTCAACGACAAGCCTTCTGGCTCCTCGCCTCGAAGGATGGCCCGCTGAAGCTCGGGGGAGAGAAGCGTGAGGTTCAGGGTGCGCCGGACGAGGGCAGCGCCCAGTCGGGCTACCTCCGCCAGTTCGACCGCCGAGCACAGTGGGAGTGGGACTGAACCCACCGCCTCGCCCGCGGGCAAGGCCCACACCGGCAGCCCCGTCACTGATGTGGCGGCGAACGAGCAGCTGACCGTATCAGCATCCAAGGTCAGCTCCCGTGGGGCGAACCCGCCATGAATCAACATGGGCCGGTCCGCTACGGCCTAAGCCAGTGACCTTCATTCTCGCCCCTACCCCTCGACTCGGCCTCCGGCCGGCTCGGGGTACACGGCTGCTGGGTGGATCGAGATATGTGAGCAGCCGTGTAGGGCACTCTCTCGAGAAGCTGTTTCAAGCGCAGTGAAGCGGTGTGCGCGAGTAAGACCCGGAGGCTGGGCGAGAAGCATGAGGACGTGCTCGAACCACCCGTGTGCTCGGTGCGAAGGGGCGAAGGCAAGCGACTTGACGGGCTAGCCGAAGCTGGCGTATGCTGTAAAGTCAGGAGGTCGTTTTTGTAAGCTACTATGATCAAAGGGGATTGCAATGCCTGAACTCAGCGTCAGAGACCGCTTAGAATCCATTGGCTTCACAGGAAGGATGCCCGGGGATGCTTTGTCGTTTCCTCGGTCTGTTCTGGTTCCCGCCAGCCTTCGCGGGAGTCTCCGCTTCGCTTTGTCCGGCACGGATCGATTTGAATGGCCAGGAATCCATGAAGTGCATGCCGGCTGGTCTAGTAAGAGATATGATGAAAACAAATGGTTGGAGCAGCATCAGGGGCTTGTGTTTAACGGGAAACACTGGTTCTGCTCCCAACTGGGTGGAACGATTAGGCGGTGCGAGGACAACACCGTTGACCGGCCCCGCATCGGGGCCACGTTGGACACCGTGTCCGTACCAGGCGCAGTCCAGAATAAGTACACTCATTTGGGAGAGATCGAGTGGGCCAGGGTCCAGGCGTTCGCTGGCTTCGCACCCGGACTGCTCGGAGCTTCCGGTGGGGCGAAAGGGCTCATCCTCGCTGCGATGGAGCAGGACGGCGACAAGTACTGGTGTGGGACATCTTTGGCCTTCCGAGATGACATGTCGGGTTTCTGCCCGGAGGCAAGCAGCCCCTTGCTGTATCCGGCCGCCTACCTCAATGGACCTCCTGTCGGTCAGACAGGACCCCTTTTCGCACAACGCTCGTGCCCCTGGATAGCATTGAACCCCTGGGACGGTCTCCTCTACTCGGCACCGTTCAACCCGGCCATGGGGCCCAACGGAGGGATCCTCATCCATGCCTATGATGTCAACGACCGAGTATTCCTCACCAGGTCCGCCGTTCAGAATCATGAGGCCCAGTATCGCGTTCCCCTTGCCCTATTCGATGCCCTAGACACGGATAGTGACGGCGTAATCTGGGCGTATCGATTCGTGCGAGCAGTGGAACTCGGGGCCTACCTGCAGAGGATCCAGGGCGGATGCTTCTCGAACAACGGCTTTCTGTATTTGGTCAATGACGTAGCGGGAAACCACGGAGTATGGCGCTTCTCGATGCTCAGTGGTGCGCTTCTTGACGTCATTGGAGTCGACAAGGAAGGCGGAGACTTTCAGGAGTGCGAGGGCATCTGTTTGTATGGGGCGGACGCTGCGTACGCCATACCTCCCTATCCCTCCCCAGGCGAGACCTTCGTGTGCGCCACAGTCTGGGAGTGGGACACTGGAGATGACATCGTGTGGCTCAAGGACCTGAAACTTGGGCCGTTCGTTTCGTAGGAGGCTCTGATGCCTGTGGGAAACCAAAATGGCCAAGGTGTCAGTTGGGCAGTTCTGCTGGCGACACTGGTCGTCGAGCAAGGCGCAATGATGAGTTGTCTTGCCGCGGAGGTGGATGACAAGGGACTGGGGGCATCATCAGTATCGCCGGCGGAACAGCTCAGGGAGCGAGGTAGCCTCTACCTGGAGGTTCTGAGAAGCGTCTCATTCTACTCGCTACACGTAGAACTTGCCCCGTGGGAGGACTTGGCTCTCGGGGGGGGGGCCGGGTACATTGAATTTGATGGGTACGCGGGATTCCAAGCTGACTTTGGTCTCACCTATTGGGCATGGTCGCGCGGCTCATCCTCTGTGGTGCTGGCCCTCTCGTTGGCCCTGGCCGGCGTGATCGATCCAATCGGGGACAGCTACTGCGGTACAGACCCGAGCGACGAAGTAGCGTGTGTCCCCTTCTTCCGATGGGGGCTCGGACTCGGGGTGGGGGTCTTTTACGAGTTCAGACGCGGTCTCCTCCTCCGAATCGGGGTAACTCCTACTTTTTGGCCATATTCACAGTCGAGCTTCATCTGGGGAGGATTTCACGGTCCCTTCGACTTCATCAGACTCGGTGCGCTCCAGCTGGGTTGGTCATTCTAATTGTGTGTGTCGATTTGCACTTTTGATGCACAGGAAAGTGGCTCGTGGGCGACCACAATATCAGAGCAGCGACCGGGCGGTGGAGCCTCGGGCGGATATTGGGGAAATCGGCCCGGTGGTCGCTGCGGGCCGGTTGAGCAGGTCCCCCTGCTCCTCCCAGTCATGGGTACTGTCGCCCGCAGCCGGCTCAGCGACAAGCCCTCCTGCTCCTCCCCACTTCGTATGGAGACATCAACTGGGACAACCCGGACCTCCTTCCCCTTCCCACGAGCGGCGGCTCCCTCCGGGCAACTGTACAGTCTGTATGTCAGCGCATTGAAGCCAACCCCCTCCTCATTAGCGAAATCCCGAACCGTCTTCTCTCCGGGCTTCACGGCGAACCGGGAGAGCACCTCCTGCCATTCCTTCTTGGTCAGTTCCCTGGTCTGCATCTCGGCACCCCCTCGTCTTGGGCTAACTTGCAGCGAACAGTCTGCCACCCAGGGTCTGCCTATGGCACCACGCGCCATCTTGAACGGTCACCCTCAAGCGACACCCAGGCAGCGGCTACATCCTTGCCTGACAGTACTCAGCGCAGAATAACAAATCAAGTACTTCTGAGCTGGTTCTTCAGTTCACCGAATCTATGCCACAAGCTCCCTAAACAAAAATCCAATTGACCATGTGTTCCTTGATTACTTAGTCGTCACCTCAAACGCCATTCCAAGGCGCCGGCGGCCCTGGACGTCGAATCCAGATCGGACACGAAGAAAGTGTTCTTCTCGGCTCGGTCGGATTCGCCAACCTCGTTGTTCTGAGCTTGGCTGTTCGCTGCACCAGTTTCATCGAGCCCAAGGTAATCTTCGGCCAGAGCCGGATTGTTGCAAAGGGTTAACAGAACCAGCAATGCGAAAGGAAGGTCCCAGGTTCCCTGTAACGCCACTCCCACACTGCCTCGAAGCCACTCTGGCAGCATCTTCGATTCCGGGAAGCACGCC
>CAZQHM010000188.1:0-6080 GCA_964593355.1 uncultured Myxococcales bacterium | reverse complement strand
TTCGGCCAGCAGCTTCCACCGGTACATTGGCCAGCTTGGCAGGTCTCGCCACCAGTGCAGTTGCCGCACGAACCACCGCAGCCGTCGTCGCCGCATTCTTTGCTACCACACGCTGGTGTACAGCAGGCTCCGGCGAAGCACACGCCGGAGGCACAGGGCGAACCGTTAGCCAGCGGATTCGCAGCGTGCGTGCAGCCAGAGACCGGATCACATGTATCAAGGGTACACGGGTTGGAGTCGTTACAGACTACTACTATACCGGCAATGCACTGCCCACCGGTGCAGGTTTCGCCGGTAGTACACATATCACTGTCATCACACGGACCACCCTCATCAACCGCCGTGTGGAGACAAACGCTTCCCGAATAGGCGTCGGCGGTGCATGGGTTACAGTCATCACAAGATAAAGTGTCGTCACCATCGCAGTTTGAGTCCATACCATCACCAGGCAGGTCATCGGCACAGGGATGGATAGTTGCCTTGGTATCGTCGCAATCCGTACCACCCGAAGCCTTCGACGCGTATCCATCCCCGTCCCCATCAACCCCGTCCACGCCGTCGCAGTTCTGGTCCTTGCCGTCCCCTACAGTGTCCATGGCACCGGGGTTTCGATTGGGATCCAGATCATCACAATCGCTGCCGCCGCAGGCCTTTGACAAGTAGGTGTCGTGGTCCAGGTCGCAGTTATTGACCAGAATGGATACCGACGTCTGGCCGGTCTCGCCAAGAGCGTTCTTGGCTATCGCCTTTATACTATGGTTTCCGTCCGTAACCGATGTGCTATCCCATGTAAATTCATAAGGCGTACTTGTATCTACCAACACCACGTTCCCGTCCACCTGGAACTCAACCTCCGCTATGGCGCTGCCGTCGTCGGAGGCCTCGGCCCTCAGCGTAGCACCCCCCGTTACTTCGCTGCCCGCCAGCAAGTCGACGCACGCTCCGGCGCACTTCTTGAGCACCGCCGTCACGGGATAGTCCACAAGCACCTGAATCTGGTCCACCGCCGTCTGGCCGCTGATGTCCACAGCTTCCATCTTCAAAGAGTAAGTCTTTTTGACATACGGGGTCTTCCAAGTCCAAGAATAGGCCCCACCCACGTACGAGGAGTCGACCTCCGTGCCATCAATGGACAGCGAAACCCCTTCCACACCGCGGTCGTCAGCAGCCGTGGCTTCTACCTCAATATCGCCCCAAACCGCACCGCCCGAACCTGGTGCCGTGATAGTAATCGTCGGCGGACGGTCAATGAGGAACTCGCCTTCAAGACTCTGGCTGTGACCTGCGCGATCCGTCACGGTCATCGACATATCATAATACCCAGCTTGCAGACCGGAGGAATCCAGCGCCGTCTTGAACGGACTCTGTGTCACCACCATGGGGTCCAGCCCCGCAACTTTAAATGTAACATTGTCAACAACAAAATTGTCAGAAGCCTTGGCTTCCAGCATTACGGACTCATGGTAAGGCGTCTCAGACACTGGCGAAACCCACTCTATTGTAGGGTCCGTTCGATCAACGGTAACCTGAATTTGGTACTCAGAAGACTGATTTGATGTATCATAGGCCGTTGCTTTTAATGAATGTGCTCCCTCATTAAATTCGTCGCTGCTCCACTCTATCTTATAAGGCGTCGTATTATCCTCTTCAACCAATGCATTATCCACGAAGAACTGGACCTTTAGAACCCCCTTATCGTCAGATGCCTTAGCCACAAGCTCCACTAGGCCATGCAGGTAAGCCCCGTTCAATGGGGCCTCCAGAAAGACCGATGGCATATTATCGCACGTTCCCACGCCGTTCTTGACCGTGACCGTCACAATGGCAAAAGCAGCTTGGCCTACAGTGTCTCTTGCCACCACCTTCACGTCGACATCACCATCAGCATTCTTGCTGGTATCCCAGAGCTTCTGGTAAGGGCTCTCCTCGTCTACTCCCAGAGACTTACCATCCACAAAGAACTCTATTGACGCTATCCCAACGTCATCTTGAGCCACCGCCTCAATGGTAAACTTCCCGCAAACAGTAGCGCCATGCACCGGATTGATTATCGCCACACTCTTGGGTGCACAGTCACCGTTCACGTCGCAAGCAGAGGTCAGAAACACCTCGATTTCATCATACTCGCTATTGCCAGCCTCATCATATGCCACTGCCCGAAGACGGTAGTTTCCGTTCACCATACCGGTCGTGGACCACAGCCACTTCGTCTCCCCCCCCGGCAAAGTGGTCGCCAACTGGTCATCAATATATAGCTCTATGCTGGCCAGACCCCGGTCGTCCGACGCATCCACTTCCACAATCACCTCCCCTTCCACCGACTCCCCATCCTTCG
Organism: uncultured Myxococcales bacterium; assembly: GCA_964593355.1. Lineage (GTDB taxonomy): Bacteria > Myxococcota_A > UBA9042 > CAIXZC01 > CAIXZC01 > CAYTWV01. The sequence goes on along the minus strand of CAZQHM010000188.1, from coordinate 3,745 downwards.
GTGCCACAATACTCACCTGCGGAGCCTGCGTGTCCACAGGAGGAATCCACGTGTCCACTTCCAACTGCCCCACATCGCCACCGGGCAGTTCCCCTCCCTCATCGCCACGTTCAACGTCTTGTGTCTGACCATCCCCAACGTCTCCAGGACGAGCAATGTCTGCAGCGGTATCACCAACATCCTTCGCACCATCGCTGGTCTGCGACCCGCAGCCATAACAGACCGTGAAGAGTGCAAAAACCCCAAGAGCATTCACGACGATAAGTCTTCTCACGAGAACCTCCATACACAAAAGACTTTGAGTGATAATTGTCCTATTTATACTTACAACCTATTTCAAATACACACTAAACTCAAAAGACGTATCAGCAAAGTTCCCACCAAACAACGTCCTAAGAATTCCCGAAATCCGGTATTGGCCAACTTGGCTCACGGGCGGCTGAAACTGCCCCTTACCATGAACAACAACACGACCTTTGGTACTGGCGACCCCAATAGCATCGAAAACTCCGGCCAGTACCTGGGCATCTGATACCAGCGCCGAACTCCCTCCGGTTTGCTGAGCCAGGCTCATCAGCAAAGAGAAGTCCAGTTGGTAGCCAAGCCCCACAAGGTACACGGGCACGGTCTGCGTTGAGGCAGCGGCACCGGCGCTGTTCATCGCGGATAGAGGATCGTCCTCCGTCGATTGGCCGTCGGTCAGGAGCAGAATCGCACGCCGACCAGACACCTCCTCGGAGAGAAGCGCAACGGCCTCGGTCACAGCGCAGAACAGCGGCGTACTGCCCTCAGCCGTTATCTGCTGAAGGGCACTCTGGGCACTAGCCTTGTCCGAACTAAACCCGCTCAAGACGCGTACACAAGAGTTTCCCGAATCGGCTCCGGCACCGAAATCCAACACCGCTACCCGATCATCTGGCCCCAACTGAGCCAGAAACGCCTGTGCGGCCCGGATACGTTCAAAGGTGGGGTCGCTCTCGCCCATGCTGCCGCTGGAATCCAACACAAGCACTGCACTTAATGGCTCTGAGCCTGCCGAGGGCGGGATCAGTTCAATGGAGTCAGGCCATGCTGTTCCCGACGCAACCTGAGTGGAGCTGCCAAGCTGCCATACCTGCACATCTCGGAATAGGAAGTTGTCATTCGACAGGTTCTGAAAGATCAGATCGCCGTTCTTATCCAGAGGCGAAACGCTCAGTTCGAACTCACCGCCATTGGTAGTGAACTCGCCCGGAATCACACCACTCACCGGTGCCCCGGATAGCTCGCCCTTGCAGACATTCTCTTCATCAATGTGGCCGTTGCAGTTGTTGTCCCTGCCGTCACAGATCTCAACAGCACCGGGCCAGATCTTCGCATCGCCATCGTCGCAGTCGGCCTGTGGCCGAGGACAGTCTAATCCAACGCCTCCCCCGACTTCGATTTGGCCGTAACCGTCGCCATCCATATCGGTACAACCCGTGACTCGGTCCAAAATCCGTAATGTCTCGTACGCGTTGACCACATAGAACGGGTAAGTAATAACCGGCTCCGCCTCATTCATCTTCACACGGCGGTAAACCTGCGGTCCGGCCCTCCGGGCCCCGGCAACGATTCTCTCCTTCACCTGCGCTGGCGTGAACTCGGGCCGCCGGGCCCACACCAGGCTGGCAATACCGGTAACGAACGGAGCGGCCATAGAGGTGCCAGATGAGTAGTAGGTATGTTCCGTGAGGCAAGTCAGAGAGCCCGGCTGGCACAAGCTGAGGATCTCGGCCCCAGGTGCTGCTACGTCCACCAGATCACCCGTTGAGGAACTCCGCCACAGCGCATGCCATTGATCTGCCCAAGTGCCGAAGTAGGCATTGTACGCTTCGGTCGGGTTTCCAACCGCTGCCACAACTATCACATTCCCCCAGAACTCCCCATCGTCAGAGAACAGCAAAGGGCCACCCGTCCACTTCGCATCGACTTCACACTCCTTCGCAAATACGTCACTATTGTTGCCTGCGGCCGCAACTACCAAGACGCCCTGCTCCTTCAGTACCGTCATCACGGGAAGCCACACCTTCTTTTCGTTTGCAAGCCAGGCGTGCAAATTGGCTGGTGAGTTCGGTCCAAGGCAGACACCTGGCTTGAACAGTTTCCCGTAGCTCAAGTTAATGAGCTTGGCTCCGTCGCTTGTCGCACGAACCAACGCCTCCTGCAACGCAGTCAGCGGCACCCCGCCAAGGAGCATTGCGCCATCCGGCTGGTCTTTCCAAAGTCCACCAAGCTCGTAAAACCAAAGAGGCGCTTTCCAGTTCACACCGGCCACATCCTTATTGTTGTTCCCTGTGGCACCAAGAATACCGGCTACATGCGTTCCATGGGCGTTGGCCCAACTGGAGCCCCACTTCAACACCCCTCTACCATCGAAATCACGGTGACCAACGAAGACTCCCTCGTCCACAACGGCGATAGGCTGCTCGACGCTGCCGGTCGAGATAGCCCAGGCTTCGGGCAGATTTATCGCCTGCTGCCCCCAAACCTGGTTTCGAATGTCCGGCTGCTGCCAGGCATCGCTGCAAGAACAATCATCATTATGGCCAGCCCAGGCATAGCCATCATTGGGATAGAAAGTTGGCGAACTGCCCGCAGGATGAAGAACATGGTTGGGGAAGCAGAATTCCGACGCAGAATGGGCTTGACACGCAGCGAGGGCCTCCTGAAGCCGCTGACTGCTGGGGTCAGGGTTGTCTATTCGGATCTGCCAAAGCCCAATCTCAGGAATCTGGCCTATCACTTCCCCTGACACTGATTGGGCCAGCAAACTGGCTTCGTGATACCCGGACCCCGCTGCGGCCGTGAACAGCACCTCATCAAGGACCACTTGAATCGGCATCTCCCCCATTAGCCCGACCATCGCCGGATCCGATGCTGCCACCCTCGTGGGAACTGGATCTTCCCGCCAATCGGCATCCGAATCGGGTTCTTGGGTCGTTGCTGTCCCGCAACCCGCCAAACCCCACACACAGATGGCTGAAAGGCATAGGCGAAAGCCCGATGGCAATCCACCACCCCATCCTCTACTCAGTGGCAGTAACTGGCGTTTGGAAAAACATTCATATAGCTGCTTCATAAGCCTCCTCTGCCATTGCATCAGGCCATTCGTCCCAACGGCCAAGCTTCCCGCCCTCTATGACAGGCTGCAAACCGCAAGGCCAACCGGCGCCTCGCCAGCTTCAACATGTGACATACCACTGAACCAACTCGCACCCTACAACAGCCTGCGAACCAGTTCAAGTCTTTCATGGCCGGGCCCAGACCAGAATTCGACGCAAAAAAGTACAGAGGCTAACCTGAAGGACAAACCATGGCCATGATTCGCCGGAATGAAGCCCTCGCTACCCAAGGGCCCGTGGCCTTGCGTTCGCCACGCTGGGGCCTTGTTCCTACACTGCTGCTGGGGGGATCGAGTTAGGTGAGCAGCCGTGTAGCGTTTCGTAACCGCAGGAGACGAATGGCCCTTGCCTGGCCCCGGTCTTCGGCGGTATTCGGCAGCGACGCTGGCGTTTAACCGGGTTAATCGTCACGGTCTCTGGTGATTTGTAGGGTTGTTGCCTGCACGGCTACGGTAGTAGTGGCGCCGGATGGGTCAGTTCTGTTGGCGCTTGACAGTAATCCGGGTACCTGGCCCTGAGCGCCTCCCTCACTCCCAGAGCGGGATAATAATTCAGTAACGCTCTGCCCTCGGTCTCAGTGAGCCTGTTGCCATACTCACAAC
>CAZQHM010000187.1:0-6083 GCA_964593355.1 uncultured Myxococcales bacterium | reverse complement strand
TCCTCATTAGCGAAATCCCGAACCGTCTTCTCTCCGGGCTTCACGGCGAACCGGGCGAGCACCTCCTGCCATTCCTTCTTGGTCAGTTCCCTGGTCTGCATCTCGGCACCCCCTCGTCTTGGGCAAACTTGCAGCGAACAGTCTGCCACCAAGGGTCTGCCTATGGCACCACGCGCCATCTTGAACGGTCACTTGTGCATCGATACCTCCGTCTTCCTTGGGAGGATCCCTGGGTATCACCTGCAAGGGACGCGATCCGGCAAAGGCATCAAGCAGTTCCGCAAAGTCTACCAGTGCGGAGAGGTTCACTCTCGGTTCTGCGGCGAGCCGCATCTCCGAACACACTCCTGCGTCGCACGTCCAGGCAGCGAGCCGGAACTCCGGACCTCGCTCCAAACCTGGCCTGTGGCAGCGAAGGACTGTCCCGGCGGCAGACTGCATGTCCCCACCCACGAGGACTTCTTGGCCGAACAAGGGATGCCACGGGTACCTCACCCGGCAGATCCTGGTTTTGTCCGCATTATGGCGCCCAGCTGACCCGCTGGATTCAGCCCTGCGGGGCCAACTCCAAAGAGTGGGCCAACCTCGGCTTCGGCTGGAAGTCCGTCTCGGATCCCCTCGGCACCACCCTCTACGTCCCCATCCACGGTATCGTCGGCGCCGAACTGGTCAGCGTCTTCGTCGGCCTCAACAACGTCGGCGCCCTCTCCCTCAACGTCACACTCGGATTCTCCACCTCGGATCTGGCCAACTTGATGGGGCGTCCGTCGATTTCGGCGAGGTCACGATTGGCATCAACGGTAGCAAGAGCGTGGTACACGAACTCGTCCTCGTCGACCCCGCGCCGCCCCACGAGGAGGCGCCGTTCGGTTTCGATCAATGTCGGCCGCTGTGGCTGAGGGTGAAGACACGAGGGGCCGGGGTGATGTTCACGGGGGCGAGGTATCGCTGGAGGAGGAAGGGGGTGGTGGGGTAGTGAGCAGACGCTGGAACCGATAGCCCAGGCCGATCGAGGATGACCGGGTGCTTAGAAGCCTGAACTGTGGCAAATCCATTCCATTCCACGGGTACGCTGTGCGGCCGAGCTCCTGTGCCTGCTGAGTTGGCCATGTGAGTTTTAAACCGAAACTATCTGATTATGGCTGCTTTGAGGCCGTGTAGGAATACGGCAGCGCTAGAGCCCACATGCCTGGCTGGTGATAGCTGCCTGGCACCAGCCAGTAAACCGCACCGCGGTGAGCGTGAACGTTTTTCTTGACAGAAGTGATACCTGCAGAGATAGGTATAGGCACCGGATGCTCATTTGCTTTCAACATTGAAGCCACGGAGAGAACGATGCCCCGACCATCAAGTTTCAGCAGATACCTGCCCTGCCTTTTCCTGTTCGGCCTTTTCCCCCTGCTGATGGGCGCTACCGTAGGTCAGTGCTGTCGCAAGGATGGCGAATGCGTCCCCCCTTCCTCGAGTAATGGTTGCGTTACGCTAGCTTGCATTGCCAGTAAATGCCAGTTGGCGCCGAACCAACCGACCGATTGCTGCACGGCCGATTGGTTCTGCAACGATGATGATCCATGTACTGATGATATATGCCTGCAAGGGAGTTGTATCCACGAACCACTTCTAGACTGCTGCCAGAGTATCATGGACTCTTGTGATGATGGAGACATCTGCACAGTAGATTACTGCTCCACCGCCGCATTGTACGATCCGCTCAATCCCGACGGTCCCTCAGCCTGCGCCCACGACCCCATACCAGGTTGTTACCATTTGGACGCTGATTGCGGCGGCTATCCCTGCACGCCCCTGGAGAACGTAATGGCAACGCCACCCCTTCAGCCCAACTCGAGCTACCGATGGTGTTCAACTACAAATGGCTCTTGCTCTGATGACTCATCTTGCCCAATGCCCTGCGCCAATTCGCAATGTACCTTACTTAATCTCCACACTACGCGCTATTGCGAAAAGCGAGGCTGCAAAGATGCACCATTCAAGTGCTATTACGACCAGAGTCCGTGGGGGCGGGAGGTCCCAGGCCTTTCCTGCCTCCATGATTCTGAATGCGTGGACCCGGATTTTCCCGCTGCACGTGGTGAATGCAGCGGCTATCTCTGTGACTTCTTTCACGTGGCTCCTGCCTACACATGCAAGGTTGCGAAAGACATGATTATTGCCCCTTGCCCCGCCCCCCCTCCTTGCCACACGGTGCGTTGCGAATATAACCAAAGTGTACTCAGCACAGCCTGGTCGACCAGATACAACGGCACATATACTCAAAACACGAATCTCTACTTGGAGCTGCAGTACTTGTTGGGTAGCGTAATAGGTAACAATGCCGTTTGTTTGACCGAGAAGAAACCTGATTGTGATGCATGCATATCTGACGAAGATTGCAGTGATAATAATCCCTGTACAATAGACACGTGCTACATGACCGAGTGCGTTCATGAGATCCTCGGCAACTGTTGTACGGACAAAGAACCCTGTATAACCGAGGACCCTTGCATTTCCGGAGTTTGTTGGCATGGCCAGTGTAATTGGTTAGACCCGATACCGAGCTGCTGCTATGGGCACGCGGACTGCGTGGGTTTTGGCGCGTGTGCTATGGGGGTCTGTCAACCCTATGAGGCAACTTGTAGTGTGTTAGTAAACAGCATTTGTTGCAATACAAATAACGATTGTGCAGTAGGCACAGTGTGTAGTAACGGAGAATGTGCCGATCTGCCAGATCTGTCCGGCCTAGCGTGTCAGAACGACCTGCAATGCCTCTCTGCTGATGAGGCTTGTGGCGGGATATGTACGCGCTGTGCGTGCATGCAGGGAGCGTGTTCCTCTGAGCATATTGCCGGATGCTGTGATACCAACTTGCGTCTTCTTATAGTGGAGCAGGGGCTTCAGCCCCTGCTGCAGGACGAGATCGATGACTTGCTGCTTGACTGGCGTGCCGAGGGGGCATGCGTCTCCGTCGTCGCATTGTCGGTACCGGGTGTGCCGACGGCGGCGGTGACGATAGACCCCGTTGCCAATGCTGCTTTGCGGCAACAATTGCGGAAAGCCTTTCTTGAGAGCGGCTTGCAAGGGGTATTCTTCCTGGGTAGAGTGGGGGTCATGTTGCGGAACACTTCCAACTCGGAGCTGAAGCTAGCCCTCTTTGATGGCTACTGGGGTGACTTGGACGACGCAGTGATGGGAATGGGGAACAATGGAGTGGTGAACTCCTATGCTCCGAAGAATAGCGCAGGGGGCAAGTTCGTTGTTGGCCCGGAAATTAGCGTGGGCCGAGTGCTAATCAATGAGACAGAGGCCGCACAGAGCGGAAATGCTGTTGCCGCTTACAAGAAGTATCTGAGGAAACTTCATGAATACAGGCACAAAAAGTCGTTTATCAGCAAGCTTGTCGGCGTTGGTTGCTTAAATATCGAAGTTGGCGGCGAGTTGAATCATTCTGTGCACTCTATACTTGCGGCAATTGCAATGATCATGCCTGAATATGACTCCGAGGACGTGGGAGAGGGGATTCTATGCAGTAAGAAATAGGGGGATGCGTTTGTGGATATTGTGTTCGGGAAGTCTCTCTCTCGCCCTGCTGTGATCGAAATGTTGGAGCAACCTTACGCGATACATGTCTTAAATGGGGCAGGGAACAAGACCCTTTTTCACGTATGGCTGTCAGCAAATGCTGGCGGTAATAATGATAGCCATGTGAATTCGCTGGCATTGTCGGATCAGGAAGTGCCACGGGAGAGTATGGGATCGAAACTTTTGGTTGGTGACTGGCCGAACAGCGGCTCCTTGCTGTCCTGTGCCGAAGGGCCGATGGGCATCTCGTGTTGGGCAGCCGGCGATTCCTTAGTATTCCCCAGTCTGTTTGGAAGTACGGACTCTGGTCTTATCTTTGTTGGTCGGTCGGTGTTGCATTCTGATGGGTTGGGGAAGATGTTCTTCCAGCAGGCGCTGACTGGGGAACAGATCGGCATGGCGTTGTTGAAGGAACTGGATGTCGAAGCCGAAGGGCAAGTAGCGGGGGCCATCGATCCTGATGACAGGTATGCAGGATTCAACTGGTTTCTTGGGTGGGAACTGTTCGGCGACCCGTTCCTCCGGTTGCGCATAGCGTCGATTGGGCAGTAGAGAGGAGGCTGTGTCATGAAAGTGTACTTGGTGAAAGAGCGGGAGTGGCCAACAAGGCTCGCAGTTTGGTTCTCCATCGCGCTAGCGGGTGGGGCCTTGGGCCTGCAGGGGTGTAGCCAGAGCCATGTCGTCGAAGGTTTGGACAGTGAGAACGAAGTGGTTGAAGTCTATGACGTCTCCATTGGCGAAACAAGTGACTCTCCGGGTTTCGACAGCCTGCTGGAGAAGGATGAGCTAGGGACGCCCGATGTGTGCCAGATGCCGTGCAGTGGCGTTGAATGCGGATTTGATGTTGTCTGTGGAGTGGAGTGCGGGGAGTGCAGAGCGGCGGAAGAATGCGTGGAAGGAACGTGCCGACCTAGCTGCGGCGAGACCTGTCAGTCCGAAGGTTGCGACTGTGGGCAGGTGTGTGGGCTATCATGCGGTGAGTGCCCGCAGGGGTGTCTGGACGGCTGCCACTGCAACTGCATTCCGAACTGCGACGATCGACTTTGCGGTGCGGACGGGTGCGGGGGGAGTTGCGGGGCTTGTGGCCCCGGCGAGACGTGCTTGTCAGACGGCAAATGCGGTATTCCTAGTGCCTGCCTTGCGTCGGCCTGCCCGCCACACCCTGGACCGGGCGTGTGGACGGTTGCTTGTAACGGGCGGGAGCACTGCGAATACGTCCTCAAAGGAGGAGTTCCCCACGATGTGGAAATATGGGTCCCGGCGGGCTCGTTTGAGATGGGTGCTCCAGATGGGGACTGGCTGAATGCCGATTTGGCCCGTCCATTACACAGTGTGACTTTCAAGGATGGATATTTTATAGATAAGTTTGAGGTTACCTACGAACAATTTCTTAGGTGCCATGAAGATGGCGGGTGCGCTGTGCCAGATGGATGCCGCGGGGACCCGCAAGACTACTGTGTGGCTTTTGGTGCCTATTCGCCGTTCTGGGATGTTGAAACATGGAGCTTGAAACCGGGATTCGAGCTCAGACCTGTCCTTGGGCAATCGTACGGGGAGGCGCAGGCCTACTGCGCCTGGGCCTCCAAGCGACTCCCCACTGAGGCTGAGTGGGAAATGGCGGCCCGTGGGCCACTGTCGCACCTCTTTCCGTGGGGGGCGGAGTCACCGGAATGTGGAGACATGGTCTTTTCGGACTGCGATGGGGCCGTTCCTTTGGACGTAGGTTCCTTCTCCAAGGATCAGTCGTCTGTTGGCGCAATGGACATGGGGGGGAATGCGATGGAAATGGTGCTGGATGAATGGCACGAAGGCTACAACGGAGCCCCGCAAGACGGAAGTCAATGGGGCGGCGGTTCACCCATCGAACCTGACTGGGTGGATCGTGTGGTCAGAGGCGCACCCCTTGGCGACAATCTCGACATGTCCGGGCCGGCAGCGGGGGCTGCAATGTTGTACTACAGGCTTATAGAAGCGGCCTATCTCCCTACTGAAATCGGTTTCAGATGCGTTCGCAAACCACTGGAGTAGTGGGAAGAGTGAGTTATTGAGTAGCGAGAAGACTTTGGCAGGGGGAGCATGAAGGTGACCGTTCAAGATGGCACCATGCGCCATCTTGAACGGTCACGGCCCACTACACTCAACCGCCTTCTCGACCACGTCCGTACTTCACAAATACGTCCGTGCGCAGCCTACAGCCTTCCCCCCAATACGGGAAACGGCCATCCTCCTCACGTTAAACCCCCACGGACGTATGTGGGAACTGGCCCTCGGCGGAAGCCGGGAAGCTACACCAGGGCACGGGGACGCTGGCACTGGTTCTAAACCAGTGACCTTCATCCTCGCCCCCCCTTCGACTCGGCCCTGGCCTCGCTCAGGGTACACGGCTGCTGGGGGGATCGAGATATATGAGCAGCCGTGTAGAATGGTGCAAAGACCCGCCGGCAGCCTCCGCGGAGGTGGCCCCCTTGGGAAGCTGCCCCCCGTTATTGGGTGTACGTGCCTGTGCA
>CAZQHM010000186.1:0-6117 GCA_964593355.1 uncultured Myxococcales bacterium | reverse complement strand
TGGGCGACCCGTCTTCGGCGTTGCGCTGCGGTGGTGGGCGACCCGTCTTCGGCGTGGTGCTGTGGTGTGGTGTGGGAAAGAAACGTAGCGTTCTAGGCCAGCGAGCGCCCCGTAGGCAAGGAAGGCGGCGCCAATGGCGGCGCAGGCGTACTAAGGTACGCCGAGCACGTCATGCGCCGCCTGACGCCGCATACGGGGATGATCGCTGGTCTAGACTAGCCGCAGGAGGGGGCAGGGCCCTTGGGCGCTTCCGGCCCCTTGAGCTCTACGGAGCAACCCTTGAAGCCGGGGTTGTGCGTGCAGATGTTCTGCTGGACGGTCTTGGCATCGATTCCGGAGAACTTGTTCTTGCCGTTGGCTACCCAGCTGGGGCTGCCGCTGATGTCCAGCGAGGTGGCAATCTTGAAATCCTCCAGGAGCATCTTCTCGCCTTCGCCGCCTTCGTAGCAAGCCTTGATCTCGTTGAACTTCTCTTCGGAGATGCCTGTCTCGGGGGCCTTGGCGCAAGCTTCCCAGTTACCGGGGATGGCGCGCATGTCTTTGTTCATGCACCAGACCAGGTCCATGTACTTGTTGTTCTCGGGGAGGGCTTTGGCAGCGCAGAGCTGGACGATGTTGCCCTTGACTTCGTTTTCGCCGTGCATGGAAGTGGGCTTGCCGTTGGCTTCGTTGCCGATGTAGTGCACTTCGAGCTTGATCTCATCGCCGAAGGCCTGCAGCACGTCCTTCATGGCGTCAAGAGCCTTGACTCCGAAGGGGCACTGGGACATGACGAAGAGTTCGACCCTGCCGGGGACCACCTGGCGGCAAACCAGCGTCGAGGCGCAGGTGGGGTCGTCGCAGTCGATCTTGCCGTTGCCGGTGTCGTCAACCTTGTTGTCGCAGATCTCGGCGGCCGGATCGTGCTTGGCGCCCATGGCCAGGACCCAGTAGGTTCCGGTCTTGGACTTGTTGAGGGCTCTCTGAATACGGGCATAGTCTTCGCCCTTCTCGATGGCCTGGTCGAACAGGTAAGCGGGGAGATACTTCAGACCTTCGTCGGCATAGAGCTTCTTGGCCTCTTCGGATTCCCAATCAAGCTTCTGGGTTACTTCCAGGCCGGGGAACATACCCTTGAGGATGCCTTCCATTCTGTTGGTGTCGCAGCTTCTGTCGGTGCAGCGCTTGTCGTTCACGATGATCATGGAGATCTTCACGGGCGGGGGAATCGAAGCGCAAACCTCGGGCTTCTGGCCCTCGGGGAACTGGCCGCAGATGGAGCGGAGGAAGTCGTTCTCTTTGCGGCCACCCTGGTAGGGCTTGCCAGCGAGGAACATGGTGGGGCTGCCGCGGGCGCCGTTCTGCTGGGCCTTCTCGAAGGAGGCCTTCAGCAGATCCTTGCCTTCCTGACCATCATAGCAAGCCTTGACCTTGGCCTTGAGGTCGGGGGAGACCTGAGCCTGGTCGGCGCAACCTTCCCAGTTACCGGGGATGGCCTTCATGTCCTGGTTCATGCAGTCGAACACGTTCATATAAGCGTAGTTCTCAGGCATGTACTTGATGAGGCAGAGCTGGGCGATGTTGCCCTTGACTTCGTTCTCGCCGTGCATGGAGGTGAGCTGGTCGCCCTGAATCTGGCCAATGTAGTCGACCTTGAAGTCGATGTTGGCGCCGATCTTCTTCAGGACGGGGCTGATGCCCTGGAGCACCTGCACGCCGAAGGGGCACTGAGACATGATGTAGAACTGAAGCTCGACCTTGGGGCCGCCAGCAGCAGGCTGAGCAGGCTGAGCAGGCTGAGCAGGCTGGCCTTCAACCGCAGGAGCGGGCTGAGCAGGCTGAGCAACCGCAGGCTGTGCAGGCTGTGCAGGCTGTCCGGGCTGAGCAGGCTGAGCAGGCTGGCCTTCAACCGCAGGAGCGGGCTGAGCAGGCTGAGCAACCGCAGGCTGTGCAGGCTGTGCAGGCTGTCCGGGCTGAGCAGGCTGAGCAGGCTGTGCAACGGCAGGCTGTCCGGGCTGCTGAGGAGCCTGGGCCGCTGGCTGCGCCGGCTGCTGTTGTTCGTTGCCAGGCTGGCATGCAGCCACGGCCACCAAAAGGGCAGACATAAGAACGAACTTAAATCTCATCATCTCTTCTCCTTGATTTTTTGGTGCCAGGCACCTTCCAACCTAAATGGAATTCGGCCGACCCGCGGCCTGACGCAGTAAAATAGGTCATGGCCCCATGCCTTGCAAGGCATTTTTTGCCCCAGCCACCCTATCTAACGCCATATCCGGATTGTCACACGCCCGGACACGTGTTGCCCACGCTGAACGGCCAATAACAGCTGTTCGACCATTCTATTCCCCGCCACAGTGGCCGCTCCGCTGCCAATGCCACGGCATCCCATAGCCTTTAGCCGCAGGGGGCACACGATTCGGCCAAACTATTGGCCAATCTCATAACACCCTGCTAAAGTCCATCATTCGGGAGGGGTGCATGCGCTTTCTTGTGCTCAACGGGCCAAACCTGAACCTGCTTGGTGTGAGGGAGCCCGACATCTACGGCAGAACGACCTTGACCGAGCTTGAGCAGGCCCTTGGCGAATACGCTCGGTCCCTGGGAGTGGAGGTTGAGTTTCGCCAGAGTAATCACGAGGGAGTGCTCATCGACTGGCTGCACGAAGCCCGCAATACTTTCCAGGGTGTCCTGATCAACCCCGGCGGGCTGTGCCACTACTCCGTCTCACTCCTCGATGCCATGGCCTCGGCGCAAGTCCCCGTTGTGGAGGTCCATCTCTCAAACATCGCCTCCAGGGATGACTTCCGAAGAACCTCGCTGACGGCCAGGGCCGCTGCCGGATCCGTTGTGGGCTTCGGGGTCGGAAGCTACAGACTGGGCCTGGCTGGCCTGGTAGAGCTGGTTAAGAACAGAGAAAGGCAGGTGTCAGCGGATGCAGACTAAGAAGGACAAGCTGCTGCTAAAGGCCGACCAGTATGCCATGGATCGTAACTTCAAGAAGGCTATCGCCCTCTACCAGCAGGCCGTGGAACTTGAGCCATCGGACATCAGAACCAGACTGAGACTCTCCGAATTGATGTACCAGGCCGGCAAGGTCGCCGAGTCCCTCACTATCCTCCAGTTCGTGGGCGACTACTACAAAGAGCACGGCTTCCTGCTCAAAGCCGTGGCGGTCTACAAGAAGATGCTCGAAGTCGACCCCAGCCGGACCCAACTCCACGGCATCCTGGCGGATCTATACTTCAAGCTGGGCATGGTCCCCGAGGCCATAAGGCAGTACAAGAGCCAGGTCAAAGCCCTCGTGAGACAAGGACGCATCGGAGAGAGCCTCTACGTGGTCCGCAGCATGCTGGAGCTGGACCCCCAAAACGTGGCCGACAGACTCAAGCTGGCCGAGCAGTTCTCCAAACAGAGCATGATCGATGAAGCAGGACAGGAGTACAAACGGGTGCTCAAGCTTCTGGAACGTAAGATGAAGACCGAGGAGTGGGGTCGCGTCGCACTCAGGTTCCTACACCACTCTCCCGACGATGTTGCAGTGCGCAAGAAGGTCATCGAGTGGCTGGTCGAATCTGGCGACTTCCAGCAGGCCCTGCAACACCTCTACGTGGTCCTCGTTGCCGACACCCAGGACACGGAGTCGCTTCGCATGGCAGCACACTGCTTCGAGATGCTGCGCCAGCCCGACAAGGCCGTGGTGGTGCTCAAGACCCTGGCTCATGTATTCCTGCAGAACGGCCTCGCCAGAGAAGAGCGAACAACTTGGGCTCACGTCCTTCAGCTTGACCCCGATGATCCCACGGCCCTCAAAGCACTGGGCCTCGCCAATGATGCCGGAGAGTTAGAGGCCCAAGAGGTTGTACTGGAGTGGAACCTCCCGGACGAGATGAAGGCCCCAATGCCCGCCGAAGACGATGACGACGACGCCCCCGGCTTCTCCGATGAGTGGGCCGACGAACGCACCCTGGTTGAGACGGCCTCTCCACGGGTGCTCCACGCCGCTGTCATCGACGAAGCTCAGCAGGCCCGCACTAAACCGGCCTCGGAAGCAGGTGGACTGGCTGTCCTCATTCGGGCAATTCAGACCAAGACTCCCGTAAACAGCGCAAAGCTGGAGGCAGCAGGAATCAAGATCAAATCCGGCGAAAAAGAGGAGCTGGACTTCTTCATGAGCTCCGGCTTCCCCGAAGAGTCCCTGCAGGTCCTCAGAGATATCCACAAGCGGCTCAGTCAAGGGAAGTAGCACCATGGAGACCCTCGAACAGCAGCGGGAACTTCTGGACCGATTGCGGGTTGCGCTGCTGTCGCTCTCCGAGGCCATGGAACGCCTCGAAACCAGCCACCAGCAGCTAACCTCCGCCGTGCTTCACGTCGAGTCGCACATGGCCAGGGAGGAGCGCTTCAAAGAGCAAATGGCCTCGCCGCAGCTCTCACGGGAGATGGACGACCTGGCCCGCAGCCTGGCACGATTCCCCCTTGACCTCGGCGGCGCTACCCTCACCTTCCTCTCGGAACTGCGCCACCTTCAGCCTCTCCTGGAATCGGCATCCAACAGTGCCGCTTCACGTGCTAACCGCGTCGCCCCACTCGCAGACCGCATCACCCAGGTGCTGCGCCAGCGAGAAGCCGTCATGGAACGCATCGAAGCCGCTGCCTCCAAACGCCTGTTCGAACTCGGGGCCGCTGCACGCATCGAAGCCGAAGAGGAGCAAGGTCCCCAATTCGAAGTTGCCCCTCCCTCCGGTGATATCGTCGTGGCCCAGACCTGCGCTGCTATCGAGGTCGAGATCCTCCTCGATGAACCCAACCGTATCATGCCCCCCTTGCCCTCCAGCGATACCCCCGGCGTCTTCATCTCCACCTCCGCCCCTCCCGAACTGGGGGTCCCTGTTCATGTCATCGCTCATCTCCCAGGTGGCCATCAACTAAGAGCCGATGGCTTCGTCTGCTGGCGCCGTGAGGGCGAATCCCCCGAAGAATCGGGCTTCGGCGTCGAATTCGCTGCCATCCGGGAGCACGACCGCCTGCTCCTCCTCGAACTGCTGAGTCGCTGACGTGAAAGCCCTGAGAATCATCCTGGCGCCAGCCCTGCTGCTGCTATGCTTCAGTGCCCAAGCTCAACAGCCCCTAAGAACCCTCGATGCCCTCACCCAGGGCGAACTCCAAGGCCCCCTCCTCGAGGTCCGCTTCCTCGACGTGGGACAGGGCGACGCTATCATCATCAAGACCCCCGCCGGTGAGTCCCTGCTGGTCGACGCCGGCCCCAGAGGCGCCCACAAGAAGATCCTGTCCAACGCCAAAGAGATGGGCATCACGCAGTTCGATATCATGGTCATTACCCACAGCCACGCCGATCACCTGGGCGGCCTCAAAGAACTGCTCAAGTCCTTCCCCGTGAAGAAGATCATCTACTCAGGAGAGGTCCACCCACTCCCCTCCAACAAGAAACTCTTCGAAACCGTGGCGGTAATGCAGATCCCCCTGGGCACCCTGCGCCCAGGTGACGCTCTGCCCCTCAAACCCCCGGTCAAAGGGCTCGTGTTGCATCCACCGGGGGACTGGACCCTCGACGACGGCACCGACATCAACGACACCTCCGTGGTCCTGCGAATCTCCCTGGGCGATATCGACTTCCTGCTCACCGGTGACGCCGAACACCTCTCCGAATCCCAAATAGTCTCCTCCGGCGCCACCCTTGAAGCAGAAGTGCTCAAGCTCGGCCACCACGGAAGCCGTACCGCCTCGGGACAGAAGTTCCTGACCAGAGTGCAACCCCTGGTAGCCGTGCTGCTTTGTGGAAAGAAGAACCGATACGGCCACCCTCACAAAGAGACCGTGCAGGCCCTGGAAGCCAAAGGAATCAAGCTGTTGCGCACCGATACCCAGGGCACAATCATTATTCGTACAGACGGGAAACAGATGAGCATCCGGACCGGTGACCAGGATGAATCCAGATTCATCCTGCCACCACTACCAGGAGAGTTCTTTCAGAACACCACGCTGCGCCAGAGAGGCTATGTCCATGCTCCACGCAACCGCAACGTGTATGGTCACGCCACCCCATATGCTGCCTGTGCGTAGCGCCAGAACCCCCAGCACCGACCCCGCAATCAACGAACCCACCGTCTCCGCTCCAGG
>CAZQHM010000185.1:0-6182 GCA_964593355.1 uncultured Myxococcales bacterium | reverse complement strand
GCGACAGCGAAGGTGGGTTGACGTCGCCGTCGCCGTCGCCGAACGGTCCAGCAACGTGACTGAGCCCATTTGCTCCCCGGTTCTGGAACCGCACCCGACGGCGAAGGCTCTCCTTGCTTTCCGAACGGGGTTAGGCGAAAATCAGGGGGTCTCTTGTCCGGCGCATTAGAGGTGTAACATGGCCGAACGACCATGCGGATGTCCTGAAATCGACGCTGGGGAGTGGGAAGGCGTTGAGCACGATCTCTCGCACTTGGCCTTCTTCACCAGGCCCGTGAAATACCTGTTTGGCAGCCCTATCGGGTTTGAGAACCAAGCCCTTCAGGCAGCAGATGATATTCAGAAGCGTGGGTACGTGCTGGCCGAGCCGCTCTTCGTGCTGGAGAAGCCCGGACGCTTCTCCGGCCTTCTGCTGGTGGGCATATTGCCCCCATCAGACCCCGACCCTGCGCTGGTCTCCTTTGCCCCGACCACAAAGTTCATCGCCAAAGTCTATCGGCGCAAAGAGGCTAGCTACGATGCGGGCATGAAGGCCTTTCTTGCCCAGGCCAAGGAAAAACACACTGAGTTCAAGAGCATCATGATGTGGCATGTGGGCTGCCCACGATGCATTCAGGCCTCGGGCTACACCACTATCTTCCTGGGTGAGTTGGCCGGCTGAAGGGCCGCGGGCTTGCTCAATTCTGACCTTCTCCCCACTTGATGCCGATTCTGTTCCGGGGACATTCGAGATCCGTTGTGAAGGCAGCGATTCCATAGTAGATAGTGACGATGGCAAAGCGACCCCATTTCGGGTGGCCAGGGACGCAAAGCCGGTGGAGCGGGCCGCCCCAATCTTAGAGGAGACTCGATGTTCAAGAACCACCCTAAAGGGCTGCTACCAGCAGCACTGGCCAACATGGGAGAGCGCTTCGGCTTCTACACCATGATGGCCATCCTCGTGCTGTTCCTGCAGGCCAAATTCGGACTCTCGGGAACCCACGCAGGCATCATCTACTCCATCTTCTATTTCTCAATCTACATCCTGGCCTTCGTTGGCGGTCTCATTGCAGACCGGACCCGCGCCTACAAGACCACCATAATGGTGGGCCTTGTGATTATGGCTCTGGGTTACGTTCTGCTGGCCGTTCCCACGCCCACGGCCGCGGGCAACAGCCTTCCCTTCCTGGTCATGACCTGTGTCGGTCTCTTCACCATCGCCTTCGGAAACGGCCTCTTCAAGGGCAACCTCCAGGCCCTGGTTGGCCAGATGTACGACAACCCGACATACGGGAAGATGAGAGACTCGGGCTTCTCCCTCTTCTACATGTTCATCAACGTGGGCGCCCTCTTCGCTCCGATTATCGCCGTCAGCGCCCGCAACTGGTGGCTTGGCAGCAATGGCTTTGCCTACGATCCGTCGCTGCCTGAACTGTGCCATGCACATCTGAACAACACCATCACCCCCGACGCTGCGGAGAAACTCACTGCTCTGGCCCAGTCCGTAAGCCAGGGCACCGCCGTCACAGACATCACGGCCTTTGCCAAGGCCTACCTCGGCGTCTTCTCCGAGGGCTTCCAGGCGGCCTTCGCCGTCTCTGTAGTGGCCATGATGGTCTCCCTGGGAATCTACCTCATCAACAAGGCAAACTTCCCCACCCCCGCTGCCAAAGCATCCAAAGCAGTCAACGCAGACGGCACCGACATGGACGTCCGGGAGATCCGCCAGAGGCTTTACGCCCTCTTCGCAGTCTTCGGCATCGTGATCTTCTTCTGGTTCTCGTTCCACCAGAATGGTCTCACCCTGACCTACTTCGCCAAGGACTACACCGACCTCTCCTCCATAAACCTCAACCTGGGCTTCATCTCAGTGCAGGGCGCCGAGATCTTCCAGTCCATCAACCCCTTCTTCATCGTGCTCCTGACACCCATCATTATGGCTCTCTTCGGCTGGCTGCGAGCTCGCGGCATGGAGCCCTCGACTCCCAAGAAGATCGCTCTTGGCATGGCTATCGCCGCCCTGGCCTACCTTGTGATGGCGCTGGGTTCTATGGGCCTTCCCCTGAAATCCGACGTAGTAGAGATGGGAGGTCTGGCCGATTCTGCCAGGGTTACTCCATACCTGCTCATTGGAACATACTTCATCCTCACTGTTGCTGAACTCTTCATCAGCCCGCTTGGGATCTCCTTTGTCTCCAAGGTGGCACCGCCTCAGTATCAGGGCATCATGCAGGGCGGCTGGCTCGGAGCCACGGCCATCGGCAACCAGTTGCTCTTCATTGGCGCTATCCTCTATGACAGCATCCCCATCTGGATCACCTGGATGGTCTTCGTTGTTGCCTGCCTGCTCTCCATGATGACTATGCTCTTCATGGTCCGCTGGCTGGAGCGCGTTGCCAAATAGCGCTGCTGCCCATCGCCTGCCCCCTGGCAGGCCCGGATCATGAATGTCACAGCCAGATTCGCCACACGCCCCCTACCCTTCTGCGGACAAACGTACGCAGGAGCTCTCCTCACACCCCCCGGCGCTGCTTCTTCGAAGGTATGCCATGCCGGCCATCATCGGCATGACGGTTACCTCCACCTACAACCTCGTGGATGCGCTCTTCGTGGGTCAGGGGGCCGGGACCCAGGGGCTGGCGGCTCTCACCGCTGCTTTTCCCGTCCAGATGCTCTTCATGGCCGTGGCCCAGACCGTGGGCATGGGAGCAGCATCCATAATCAGCCGGGCCCTGGGCTCGGGGGCCAAAGAGAGAGCCATTGCCTTCGCTGGTACGGCCATGTCCCTGGTGACCCTCCTGGGGCTGGCGCTGACCGCCATTGGCCTGCTCTTTGAAGAAGAGCTTCTGGTGGCCTTCGGTGCCCGGGGAGATGTCCTCAAGGCCGGCGCCGAGTACCTTGGCATCGTCATCCCCGCCAGCTCACTATTCTGCTTCTCCGTTGCGGCCAATGCGCTCATACGCTCCGAAGGCAGCCAACGAACCGCTATGACCTCTCTGATAATAGGTGCTGCAACGAATCTGGTCCTGGACCCAATCTTGATCTTCGGCTTCGACATGGGCTTGCGGGGTGCTGCCTGGGCAACGGTGGTAGGCTATGTGGCCTCCTTCGTCTTCCAGCTCTGGTACTTCCGGTCAAGCCGCACCATGCTGAAGGTCAGGGCTTCAGACCTCGTGCCACGCATCCGCTACATCAGAGAGATCCTTGCAATCGGCTCTGCTGCCTTTGCCCGAAACGTTGCTTCTTCGATTTTCTCGGTGGTTGCAAATAATTCGATAATTTCTTACGGCAGTGAAGAGTATCTTGCAATATTTGGCGTGGCGGTTCGGGTATTGATGTTGATGCTGATGCCGCTCTTCGGGCTGGTTCAGGCGCTACAACCCATCGTGGGATTCAATTTCGGCGCTGGCAACTTCGCCAGAGTTAACACGGCGCTGAAAACGGCGCTGGTCTGGGCCACGGGCTGGTCGCTCTTCTGCTTCGCAATCTTTGAGCTCTTCGCCAGGCAGATTATGGCCTCCTTCGACCCCAACCCTGCGGTTCAGGAGGTTGGTGCCGAGGTTTTCCGGGTGATTGTTCTTGCCTCGCCCTTTGTTGGATTCCAGGTGGTTGCGGCCAGCTTCTTCCAGCACATTGGGAAGGCTGGACCGGCGCTGGTGCTGAGCATGTCAAGGCAGCTTCTGTTCTTGATTCCACTGATTCTGCTGCTTCCGGTGTGGTTCGACCTGTGGGGAGTTTGGGCGGCGTTCCCCCTTGCAGATCTGCTATCGGCGGTAGTGACTGCGGGGTGGTTGGTATGGGCCATTCGTGGGCTGGTGCGTCAGGCAGGGCAGGGAGCAGTGGGGCAAAGCTGAGGCGCCGCCCAAGAAATGCTATAAGAGCAGACGGCCCAAAAGGGCTTCATCAACCACGTTAGGAATGACAATCTCGCCGCTCCCGGTGTTGCGCTGGTTGTAGTCCAGGCAGGCAGCGACCGCGTTGTTGTTTCTTGCCCAGGCCCTGCGGGCCACGCCGCCCATGACATCCCACGAGATGGCTTGGCGGATTATCTCATCCACTCTGGGGGAGCCATCGAGGACGAGGCCGAAGCCACCGTTTATGCTCTTCCCGGTACCAACCCCCCCACCGTTATGGAGGGCAACCAGGGACATGCCCCGAGCGGCGTTGCCGGCGAAGCACTGAATGGCCATCTCCGCCATGATGTTTGAGCCGTCCTTGATGTTGGCCGTCTCTCGGAAGGGCGAGTCGGTGCCACCGCAGTCATGGTGATCACGGCCTATCATGATGGGCCCGACCTCTCCGTTGGCCACCATCTTATTGAAGCGTAGGGCGATGTTCATGCGGCCCACTTCATCCTGGTAGAGAATTCTGGCCTTACTGCCCACCACAAGGCGGTTCTTGGCAGCATCTCGGATCCAGGCCCAGTTGTCTCTGTCCTGTGGGCGGCGGTTGGGGTCGATGCACTCCATGGCAGCTGCGTCGGTGGCCGCAAGGTCTTGGTCACTGCCCGAGAGGCAGACCCAACGGAAGGGGCCATATCCCCAGTCAAACAGCATGGGCCCCATGATATCTTCGACGTAAGAGGGGTAAATGAAGCCGTTGCGGTAGTCCCGACCGTTGAGAGCAATCTCCGGCGCCCCGGCATCGAAGACGGCCTTCATGAAGGCGTTGCCATAGTCGAAGAAGTAAGTTCCCCTGGCCACCAGCTTCTTGATTGCCTCGAAGTGGCGCAGAAGCGTGGCATCCACCAGTTGCCTGAAGCGGGTGCGATCCGTGGCCAGCAGGGCCGTGCGCTCCTCGAAAGTGAGCCCCTGGGGACAATAACCGCCGTCGTATACGGCATGGCACGAGGTCTGGTCCGAAAGTAGGTCCACGACCAGTCCTTCCACGCCGGCGAGGTGTTCCAGCAGGT
The DNA here is from genome assembly GCA_964593355.1 of uncultured Myxococcales bacterium. GTDB lineage: Bacteria > Myxococcota_A > UBA9042 > CAIXZC01 > CAIXZC01 > CAYTWV01. Next base: position 1,291 of record CAZQHM010000185.1, on the reverse strand, counting down.
CCACCACGTTCCCGTGGTACGCAATGGAGAGGGGCTTCCTGCTCTTCTTGGCCTCCACGGCCCACCCCGCTGCCTCACTAAGGCTGGCCGTTACCTTGCCAACCCAACCTTGTTCGTGGCGGGTTTGGATTCTTGAGCCATCGACCTCGGCGACTATGGCCACTGCGCCGGCAATCTCAGCAGCTTTGGGCTGCGCTCCGGACATTCCCCCAAGCCCCGAGGAGACAAAGAGCCTTCCGGCCAAATCCTGATCGCCGGTGAGACCAAGTCGCAGGCGGCCGGCGTTCAGCAGAGTGTTGAAGGTGCCATGGACGATTCCCTGGGGGCCGATATACATCCAGCCGCCCGCAGTCATCTGGCCATAGTTTGCCACCCCCAGTTGCGAGGCCCGGTGGAACTCCTCGGGGTTGTCGAACATGCCTATCATCAGACCGTTTGTGATAACGACCCTGGGCGCCGAAGGGTGGGAGGGAAAGAGCCCCAGGGGATGCCCTGACTCAACAACGAGTGTATTATGGTGTGTTAGTTGCGTTAGGTAGTGCATAATAAGGCGATACTGCATCCAATTCTGGCAGACCTGCCCTGTTTCGCCGTAGGTAACCAATTCGTAGGGATAGAGGGCCACATCGAAGTCCAGGTTGTTGTCAATCATGACCTGGAACGCCCTCCCCTCGACGCAGAGCCCCTGGTACTCGGAGATGGCCTTTGCGAAGATGCGTCCCTGGGGGCGGTATCGGTATCCGTAGATTCTGCCTCGGGTACGCAACTCGTTCAGGAACTCTGGCGCAAGGGTCTCGTGAAGAGCTGCTGGCACATAGCGCAGGGCGTTCTTCAGGGCCAGCAGGGTCTCTGCCTCATCCAGGGAGTAGCCTCTATCGGGGGCACGCCTCACCCCGGGCTCAAACACCGGAGCGGGCGGAAGAAGACCATCGAACAGAGCATAAGAACCTTGGTGATTTCCACCGTTACGGGAAGTGCTGGACACGGCTTTGCTCCTCCAAATCAAGCAGGCTTGGGGCAGGTTACAACGGTCAAGGCGGTGCGTCAACGGAGCCAGCAGAGCAGGGCAATCGCATCTAGCTCTCTCCCTCTCTCCAAGGGCCAACGTCGCCTCCATCACTCTAAGTCTGCGCAACACCGGAACCCAAATGTCGGCCGCCAATTGCTGGGAGCGTCACACGGAAGGTAGCCCCACACTGGCAGTAGGCTCCAGCCGGCCGAGTGTTCGAAGTTTGGAACTCTGACTGCGCATGTGACATAGCCGCCCTTATAGGATTGATTTGAAGTCAAC
>CAZQHM010000184.1:0-6332 GCA_964593355.1 uncultured Myxococcales bacterium | reverse complement strand
ATTGAGCACTGGATCAATGGCTTCGACGAAGTAACGGAGGAGCAGTTGCTGGAGGAGTTGGAGACAATGGCCAAACAGTCGGGCCTGCTTGACCTTCTCAAGAAGGCAAAAGCGACCAACGGGCTGGAGTGGCTGTGGGAGAAGAAGACCCACTGGGACTGCATTCAGGAGTGGCGTGTCTACATGCTTGAGAATGCCACGGCGGCGCAGAAGCCCAAAGTGGAGAAGCTGTGGGCATGGTTCGACGAGCAGCCCTACCTGAAGGAAGAGCAGAGCATCTGGTTGTGGCTTGAGAAGCGTTTCGGGTACCAGAAGGGCTGGGAGCTACGGCAGGTCTACCACGACAACTACATCACCGAGCGGGACTTCGAACTGCTTGCCGACATGGGAATGAACCTGGTCCGACTGCCCGTCTGGTACCAGAACCTCGAGACCGACTTTGTTGGAGACAACCGGTATCGGCCCGAGGGGTGGCAGCGGCTGCATCAGGCAGCATTGTGGGCAAGGAAGTACAACCTGTACATAATGCTGGACTTCCACGGGGCCCCCGGTGGCCAGTCTGCCTGTGACCACCAGGGTCTGCGAAGCGCCGGTACCCAGCTCTGGACCAATCAGGCTTGCCAGGATGGTGCTGCCCGAATCTGGAAAGCAATGGCCAACTACTTCAAGGACGATCCGCACGTCTTCGCCTTTGACCTGCTCAACGAACCAATGACGGTCCCGGACAAGGAGACCTTCGTCAAGGTGCACAAGATGTTCTACGACGCTATCAGGGAGGTAGCACCGGAGACTATCGTCGCCGTGGGGGATGGCTACCGACCGGCAGACGTCATAGCCTCCCCGAAGGAGATGGGCATGGAGAACGCCGTCTTCGCTTTCCACTTCTACCCATGGGGAGTGCAGTCCGCAGAGCAGTACATGACAGGCAGCATCAGCAGCATAAACTTCTACCTGGAGCTCTTCGAGCGCTACGATTGCCCCTTGCTGGCCACGGAGTTTTCGGCCTCGGCGGGCACTTACGGTCCGTGGGTCTACGAGGCCACGGACCAGATGCTGACGATGCTCAACGGGCGCGGAATCCACTGGGCTATCTGGAGCTGGAAATTCGCCAACGAGAGCAACATCTGGGGCATGCTCAACCCCAAGGGCGACAAGAGCGTGATTATCCCCGTCAAGAACGGAACCTTCGACGAAATCAAGGCAGAGTTTCAGCTGCTTCACAGCGACAACTACGAGACCTTCCCAGAGTACGAAGCGGTGATTCGGGAGCGGGCCAAGGATCCTCTGGTGCCGCTCAACGCCACCCTGCTCAACCCCGAAACCTACAACTGAGCCAAGCTCAGCTTCATGGGGCGGCCTCCGCTTGTTAACAGTTCTGGAAAGGGCAGTGCTGTAGCGTTTGACCCGCCTGTGCCCCGTGTTATAGTCCCCGTTCCACCAGGGAGGAGCTAATGGAGAAACGTGGAGTTCAATATGTTGACATGCAGGCGATGAATTCGGCCGTCACCGAATTCACACCCGAGGAGCAGGCTACGCTCAGGATGATCAACGACCGGGTCGCCGCTGGCAAGAACCTGGAGGATGTCTTGAACTTCCTCTTTGAGGAGACCCAGGATCTGATGCCTTGTGATCGAATAGGCGTCTCGTTTCTGGAGGAGGATGGTCGACGCCTTGTTGCCCACTGGGCCCGTGCCAAGTACGAGCCCCTGGTGCTGGGCAAGGGGTACACTGGCGAGATGGAGGGCTCTTCTCTCCAGCGCGTGATGGATGAAGGAACCCCACGAATCATCAACGATCTTGAAGAGTACCTGGAGGCTCATCCAGGCAGCACCTCGACCAAGGTGCTGGTCAGAGAGGGCGTGCGCAGCAGCCTCACCTGCCCGCTGATGGTGGACGGGCGCCCCATCGGATTTGCCTTCCGCAGCAGCCGAAAGAAGGGGGCCTACTCTCAGCATGAGGTTGCGCTGCACCAGGCCATTCACGTCAGGCTCAGTCAGGCCGTTGAGAAGGCATGGCGGATCCAGCAACTGGAAGATGCCAACCGGGCCTATATGGAGATGCTTGGCTTCGTGAGCCACGAGCTCAAGAGCCCCGTGGCCGCAATCATAACTCAGTCCAAGATGCTGCAGGAGGGGCTCTGGGGCGACCTTCAGCCCAAACAGCATGAGATAGTAGGCAAACTGGTCACCAGGGCCGAGTACCTTCTTAACCTTACGCGAGAGTACCTGGACCTGGCCCGCTTCGAGGGGGGACAGGCCCAACCTCGCTTGACCGAAGGGCTGGACTTCTGGAACGACCTTTTCCTCCCCTCTCTGGAGGTTGTTCAACCTCAATACAACGAATCCGGCATTGACCTGGAACTGCCTACCGACCCCGGTCCCCTGCCCCTGGATGCCGACGCAACCATGCTGAAGGTGGTCCTGGTCAATCTATTGGGCAATGCCGCCAAGTACGGCACGCCCAAAGGTAAGGTGAAGGTTAACCTGGCCGTGTCCGAGGAGCGCATCCGCTTCTCAGTGTGGAACGAAGGCCCCGGCTTCCCTGAGAGCATGAAGGGCTACCTCTTCCGGCGCTTCTCGAGGCTTCCCAAAAAGGAACTCATCACCAGAAAGGGCAGCGGCGTGGGCCTCTATGTCACTTGGCAGATAATGCAGATGCACAAGGGCCGAATCTGGGCCGACTCCAAAGAAGGCGAATGGGCCGAGTTCTTCATAGACCTGCCCCGCCACGCCGCACCGGCCCCGCAGCCCCAGTAGCCTCAGAGTTCAACCAGCGCCAACGTCGTTGATTCACACTCCCTCCTGAGCTACTATCGGCCCGTTAGGGTTTCTTCGACGTACATAATGGGGGCAGGCGTTGTCGACAGATATGTTGCCCGTAGTCGGGAGCAGCGGCGCTTCTGTGGCGCCGGCACCGGCGCGCAGAGGGGTCGATCTGATTCCAAAGCTATTTCTGCTGCTGGCCCTTGGGATAGTACTTCTGCTTGGCGCCATCGGTTATTCGGTCTGGTCCCACAAGGAGTTCGAGAAGGGGAGACGGGGGCTTTCACGTGTTGACGAGGTCATCTCGGTAACCGAGAAGGTGGAAGACAACGTGGTTGGGCTCGCCCAGGCCACTGATGCCTTTCTCATCACCAGAGAAGCCAGCTACCGAATCTCGTTCTCAACCTATCGGGACCAAGCTCTCTCCGAGGCAGCCAAACTCACTGAACTCACCGCGCAGTGCCCCGAATTCGGACCAAGATCCGCAGAATTCGAGAAGTCCCTGGCTGAACAACTCAAGGCTGCCCACGCCGTCATCAACGACAGTAGATTTGCCGAACGAGACCGGCCCATTACCGCTGAAGCATTCAACGGCCAGCTCGAGTTGAGGCTCAATCTTCTGAAGAGCGTCCAGGTCCTGAAGGACTTCGCCGCAACCGCACGCGTGCGGGCCCTGGATGAGATCCGCACCACGGTCCAGTTCCACAACATCGGCGTGGTGGCCGCCGCTGCAGCGGCGGCCCTGGTGCTGCTGGCGCTCTGGCTGCTCATGTGGGCAGGGCTTTCTAAGAGGCTCTCGGCGCTCATGCTCAACCTCTCCGCCCTGGGCAGTGGAACCTCCGCATCCCCGCTGGAGGGCAGCGACGAACTGGCAAGGTTGGATAGGGCGCTTGGAGAGATTGTGCGAGCGCTGAACGCCATGCGGGCCTGGGAGAAGACCATCCTTGGACACCTCACCGTGGGCCTCTTCTCACTGCGCAGCAGCGGCCAGTTCTCCTGGGTCTCAACCCGCTTCGCCACAGACCTGGAGTACGAACGGGCCGACCTCGAAGGCCACTCCATCTTCATCGTGGCCTCAAAGTCAGACCAGACGAGGCTCAAAGACTTCGTCGAAACCCTCTCCAAAGGTGGCAAGGTAACCGATGGTGAACTGGCCCTGACGGCAAAAAGCGGGCGGACCGTGCGCATGAGACTCAGCGGCTCGGGCACCCCCGGTGGAGAAATCGTCTGCGTGGCCCAGATTGCCCCCGACAAGCGAGAGGCAGCGGCCCCTGCCGCCAAGGCATCGCAGATCGTAGAGCAGATGCCTGACCCCGTGGTTGAGTTCACGGAAGAGTTGGACGTTATCTACATGAATCAGGAGGCCAGGGAGCGGTTCGCCGACTTGGGCCGGGAAGGGGGCCGCCACACCTCCCTGCAAGGAATCTCGTCGGTGGTCCGCCTCCTGAAGGAGGGCGAGACCCCCGCTGTTCGACGCCAGTTCAACCACGGCGGCCACGTTTACGACCAACGCATCGTGGCCCTCCCCACGCAGCAGTGCTTCAGGGCCTACTGCCACGATATCACTAAGCTCGTGCGGGAGATGGATGATGTTGGACGTAATGTCGCCATGCTTGAGCGGACCAACGCCACCAAGACCGAAATCCTTGCCCGTATCGGCGCCGATCTCTCAGGACCCGTCAAGGCCCTGGTGGGCTACCTCGGCCTGCTGAGAGAGGATCCAGCCATCTCCGGCAGCGGCTCATCAGCAAAGACCCTCGAGCGGCTGACCAACCACGTCATGCAAATCCAGGCCCTTGGCAAGAACATCGACGAACTTCAACGAATCGACAAGGGCGACGTCTCCATCGTCCACGAAAACATCAACGTCAGGTGGGTACTTCTGGACGTCGTCGCCCAGGTAGCGCCACTCGCCACTCCAAGGTCGGTTCGGTTCCAGGGGATAGATTCGGGCCCTGACGTCTACGTCTGGGCAGACCGACCACAGCTTCAACAGGCACTCCTTGAGCTCTTCGGAAGCCTCGCCAAGTATTCCAGGCCCGGCGGCAACGTCGTCCTCAACTGGGTGGCCTCCGAGGGGCTTGTTAAGTTGGCTATCAGCGCCGTGGGTGCCACGGGCATGGGAGGCACCGATGCAGCGGCCCGCACATCCATTGGCGTTGAGGCTTTGGGCGTGGGGTTCTCCGTAGCCAAGAGGATTCTGGAGCATATCGGAGGTTCGCTGACGGTGCTCTCTCAATCGGGCACAAGCCTAACGCTCTCCATGGAACTTCCCTTGGGCACCAGAACCGGCTCCATGGCAGCAGCGCGAAACGAGGTGCTCACACCGTCTGCGCCGGCCAAACCTCCCAAATACACGCTCCTCTTCGTGGACGACGACACAGTCGCTGTCGAGTTGGCCCAGGACATCCTCGCTGCCCGAACCGACATCCGATTCGAGTCGGCCCATCGGGGCGAGGAGGCCCTATCCAAGGCCGTCAGGCTCAAACCACACCTCATCGTGCTGGATATGCTGCTGCCGGATATGGGCGGCCTTGACGTCCTGGCCGCACTCAAGGCGGAGAAAGCTACGCAAGAGATCCCGGTCATCGCCCTCACTGCACAGTCATCCGCCGAAGACAGAGAGCGAGGCCTGCAGGCTGGTCTTCGACGCTACATGACCAAGCCCATGTCTACCGTGGCCCTTCAGGATGCCGTTGCCGTTTTCCTTCCAAGAGAGTAGCGGCCCGCAGGGCTTTGAGCACTGAATTTGGGGAAGAGCAGTCTATTCGGGCAAGGTCTCGGAAGGGGGTTCACCCCTGGCTATGCGAGCCAACTCCTCGTGCAGGAACTCTATGATGGCCTTGAGCCGGGCCTCGTGCATGATCTCATCCTGCGCCAGCCTCTCAAACAGCTTCTTCGAGAGTTCCCCGGGAGCGTTCTGAGCTGCTTTCGCGTACATCGCCGATGCCTCACGCTCCTTGGGAATCGCCAGCGTGGCAATCTGAATCATGGTGCGGATCTCTTTGACCTTCTGCTTATCGCCAGCCATGTCAGCCTCCTCAAGCCGTGGGGAACGTTATTCTGCCGCCAACAAAGCCCAGCCCCAGCGCAACTGGTGCCAGCAGCACGACCAGAAGGTCATACAGAAGGGCCTGCTCCGGAGCCACAAACCGCACTGCCAGAGCAGCGCCGGCCACGGCAAGGAAGACCCCGGAGAGCGCCAGCTTCCAGAGGAACAGGTTCGTCCTTGTCCCTGCAAACTGGTACTTCCAGTCGATTATGCCCGTGACGATGGCCACGGGAGCAAACAGCGTTCCCAGAACCAGCGAATAGAGCGCTGCGCTGAGACAGAGGTTCACTGTGCCGCCACACGATGTTGATGCTGCAGCGCACAATGGCCCCCCGGACAAGAACCATGCGCCGATGTGGAGCATGGACGCCGCCACCGCCAGGGCAATGGGGAAGTGCACCGAAGCAGGGTGGCCGTGCATCGAGTAGGAGAAGCTGGCGAACCAGGGCACACCATCGTCCTTCGCCGGGGCCGCCCGCTGGGCCTCGAATGGGGCATCCACAACCCCCACCTTGGGC
>CAZQHM010000183.1:0-6358 GCA_964593355.1 uncultured Myxococcales bacterium | reverse complement strand
GATTCCGTCGGTCTTCGGGCTTGCGGAGTTGTCGTCGACGTCGGAGCGGATTTTCACGTGATGTATGTATACGTTTTCGCTGTCGACGACATGGAGGTGCCAGCCAGGGGACTGTGTGATGAAGATGTTTCGTATCTCCAGTTTGTCTATCGTAATCAGCCGGATCATAGGATGTGGGCGGAATCCGGCGAGCATGCGAGCTACCCACCAGTAGGGTCCATTTCCGTCGATGGTGCCTGGGCCTTCGATGACGAGGTTTTCCAGGTCTTTGCCATAGATGAGGTGGTGCTTGGGGTACTCTTCCGGGGCGGTTGAGCCGAGGATGGTGGCGCCCTCTTCGAGGCGAAGGGTCATGTTACTGCGGAGGAATGGTGTCCCTGAGACGTAGGTTCCGGCCTCGACGACGACCAGACCACCCTTGTCTCCGCACTGGTCGATAGCGGCCTGAATTGCTGCGGTATCGGAGGTTTTTCCGTCTCCCGTGGCTCCATTGGCACGCACTGAGCAGATGAGGGGTTGGGCGGAGTCTATTTCATTGTTGGAGTCTTCTTGGGCGTCGACGGCATCCTCGGGTTGGGTCTGGTCCCAGGGCTGGTCTGCGAGGCTGTCCGGAACACCATCCTCTTGGCGGGTATCTTGTGGCGTGTTGTCGGAAACGGCGTCGTGGTTCGAATTCTGCCCCGAAGAACAGGCAGCGGCTGCCAGAATTCCGAATGCAAAGAAAAACGATGCAAATCTAGTAATCATGGCTATCCTGCGTGGGTTATAGAATAGGATTAGTCGCGTTTGCCGGACATTTTTTTGTAGAGGGCCGTGACGACCTTGTCTACGGTTTTGACAAAGGAGGGGGCTTTCTTTGTCCAGGTGGAATCAAATTCCCAAGCGATGTTGGCTTTGATTCGGGCAGCGGTTTGGTCTTTGCTGTATCCCAACTTCTGGAGCAGAGCGGCCCGCTGGGCGATTTCGGCCTCAAAGGCTTCGGTGGAGCGTCCCTTGAGCTCTTTGTCAAGGGTATCGGGAAGGGAAGGACGATAATAATCAAAGGGTGCCATGGTATGCCTCCATATCCGTGGGGGATGCTAACCACCCCTTCCGGCAGTGTCAACGGTATTCAGGGATTGGCTTTGGCTGAGGATTGGCCCGGGGGTGTGCTGGGGGTCAGGGTCAGATGGGGCAGTTACAAGTCAGTCAAGGGTGGTTGGAGGCGGGGTGCTACTGGTCGCCCTGCTCGAGGATAGTGAATTCAACCCGGCGGTTCTTGGCTCTGGCCTCTTTGGTTTTGGCCGGGTCGATGGGTTTGGTGGGACCGAAGCCTTCGGAGGCGAGGCGGGCCTCCTCGATTCCTTCGGAGACGAGGAATTTGAGGACCGATGCGGCTCTGTCTTTAGAGAGCTTCATGTTGGTTTGCAGGTTACCCACATCGTCGGTATGTCCTTCTACCTGAATCTTCTTTATCCATGCATTATCTTTGAGAACTCTGGCTACATCTCTGAGCAACTGGTATGATTGAGGCTTTATTTTTGCGCTGCCTGTCTGGAAATATACTACGTCGAGAATTTCGATTTTTTCGCGTGTGACCTTGACGCTCTTGGGGCTCTGTGGTGGGCAGCCTTTGTTGGCGACGGTTCCCCAGACATCGGGGCACTGGTCGACGCGGTCGGAGACGAGGTCGTTGTCGCGGTCGGGGCAGCCTTTGGCGCCAGGGGTACCGGCCTCTTTGGGGCAGGCGTCCTGGTTATCGGGGATGCCGTCCTTGTCGGTATCGGGGCAGCCTTGGTGTTCGGGGACGCCGGCGACTTTGGGGCACTTATCTTCTTTGTTGGTGATGCCGTCGTTGTCATCGTCGGGGCATCCAGCGAGTTTTACTGTGCCGGGCTCATCGGGGCAGGCGTCGTCTTTATCGGCGACGAAGTCTCGGTCTCGGTCTGGGCACCCGGCCAGTTTGACGACGCCGGCCTGGTCTGGGCAAGCGTCATCGGGGTCCATGACGCCATCGCCGTCTCTATCGGGGCATCCGGCGGTGGCGGCGGGGCCGACGAGTTTGGGGCATTTGTCTTTGGAGTCGGAGATCCCGTCGCCATCGCTGTCGCAATAGCCGGCCTGGGGCTCGTAGGAGATGGATGCCATGGCTTCCCAGGCGGGGGTACCGGCGATATTGCCTGCGAGGGTCCAGCCGGCCGCACCGGTAAGGACGAGGTTGAGGGGGAGGTGAGCTCGGGCGCCCAGGAGCAGGGCGGTGGACATTGTATCAGAGGATTCGAAGGCTTTGTCGGCCATGGTTCTTGTCTGAGAGACGACAAGGGCCTCAACGGAATCGCAGACGATGGGGATTTGAGCGGCGAGGCGGAGTTGCAGTTCGTCGGTGAGTGAGGGCTGGAACTGGTCGGAGTTGGGGCGGGCGAGGTAGGAGAGGTTGAGCGCTCCTACGAAGCCTGCCATGGTATAGTCGGCGATGAGGGCAGTTCGGGAGGTCAGGCCGTCGTCACCGGTGAATTTACCTGCGTTGGCGGTAGGGAAGGAGATGTCCTGGGCCAGGCCCATGCCGAAGCCCTTTTTGCCGGTGCCGAGGAAGCGTCCTTTGGCCGAGAGCCTGACGTCTCCGAAGGAGGCACCGGACACCTGGGATAGGTCCATGTCCAGAGCAGAAATATCATCTCCGGAGTTGACGAGGTAGACAGGGATATCCAGGCCTACAGCCAAGAAATCAAATATCGCCATAGAAAACGTAAAGTCTGCAACGAATTGATCCTCAATGGCCTGAATATCACCTCCGTCCGATTTCCAAGACAGAGGTGAGTTACGATAGACCAGCCAGAGGCCACCAACAGGCTCAAAAGGATTTGTTATCCTAGTTGTGTAGGTGCCAAGGATATCATAAGCGAACACTGAGGGTACGTAGTCGTTAACGTTTACCTCGGGGTTTTGGGCGTTGGCCGGGGATGCTGCAAACAAGAGGGCAGCGAAAAGCAAGACATTGGACAGTTTCCTCATAGGTCTCTCCGTAAAAAGGTCCATAACAGTAGGTTCGGGTTTACGCCCGGCTATCATAGTGGCTGGCCCTTTGGAGGTCAAGCCCTTTTACGCCCGGCTATCATAGTGGCTGGCCCTTTGGAGGTCAAGCCCTGTTCAGCCCGATATTGAGACCGGGGGAGGGAGAAGGTTACAAGAAAGGTTCTGGGAAGTGGAGCGGCTGGGCTGCCTGTTTCCCCTCCTGGTTCGAAGGGGTGCCAATTGTCGCGTCGGGTGGGTCCCTGGGGCTGCACGATAGCTGGATGTTGCCGGGTGTTGAGAGGTGTTCTATAGTGCGTGCGTCTTTTTTGCCGGACGATGGACGAGGTGGAAGGAGGCGTTTTGTCAGAGAACGAAATTGGAGCCCCGGCGGGCCGGGGGGTCTCGGTAGAAGTCAGGCGGGCTGGGGCTGGGGTTGTGTGGCTCACTGCGGCCAAGTTCTACTTCATGATCACGGGGATGGCGCTGGTGCTGTTGCTGCCTTCGCTCTTCAAGCGGTTTGCGGGAGAGGGTGAGGACCATGTGGCGCTGTACGGGGACTACCGTGTGGTCATGGGTCTCATCAACTGGTTCAACATGGTGCTGATTGGGGGGACTCTTCAGGCCGTGGCCAAGTTCGTTTCGGAGAATCCTGCCAGGGCGCTGTGGGTGCGGCGTGAGGGGTTCAAGCTCCAGACGCTGGTGGGAGGGGCGTGTACGTTGCTGCTGGTGGCTGGTGCGCCGGTGATCGCTGGCCGGTTTTATGGCGACTCGACGTTGGCTTGGCCGATGTTCTTGGCAGCACCTATTGTATTATTGTATGCCTATTATGCAGTTGTGATCGGTGTGATGAATGGTCTTCAGCGGTTCAGGCACCAGGCCACGATGGACATGCTATTTGCGACGCTGAAGGTGGGGTTGACGCTGCTGCTGGTTGCTGTTGGCTTTGGCACGTTGGGGGCTATTGCGGGCTTTCTGGCTACGGCGGCGGTGATGCTTGGACTGGCGTGGTGGAAGTTGGGGTCTCTTGACGGAAGGGAGAAGGTAACTGCCGGTCAGATCTTCTCGTTCGAGTGGAAGACTCTTGTTTACGCCTTCTTTTTGAACGGTTTGTTGCAAGTTGATTTGCAGTTATTGAAGGGGTTGCTGCCCGACAGCGACGGGGGTGGGCCCGACATGACGGGGGTCTACGCTGCGGTGCAGCAGATAGCTCAGATACCGTATGTTGCGACCATTGCGGTGGCATTCGTTGTATTTCCACTGGTATCCAAGGCGACGTTCGACAAGGACATGGCGAGGGCTAGGATGTACGTAGCGTCGGCGAACAGGTACATCATGCTGGCGTTGGCGGGGGCGGTGTTGGTGATGGCTTGTGAGGCTTCGGGGATTGTGGGGGTGATCTATCCTGCTGAGTACGGGGTTGGGGCGGAGCTCTTCTCGATACTTGCGGTGGGGTATCTTTTCTTTGCCGGCATGGTAATCAATGCCAATATTATCACAGCAGCGGGGAGACCAGGGGTATCCATGGCACTGTTCGGGGTGGCGCTTGGGATTTCTGCGATATTGAACGTTGTTCTGGTTCCGGAGCTGGGGGCTCGTGGGGCGGCTGTGGGCAGTGCGATTGGAATGGCGTCGGGTTTTGCCGGAGCGGGTTTCGTGGTTTTCCGGCGGTTTGGCAGTTTCATACCACTTCTGACTCTGTTAAGGGGTGGGTTGGCATTGGCTGCGACCTGGGCAGTAGCGACCTACGTTTTGCCGGGACGTGGGGGTGTGATGTGGCTGCTGGTGCGACTGGTGGTGGAGTTTGGCCTATTTGTGGGGCTGCTGTTTGTGGTTCGGGAGTTGCGCTGGTCGGATTTGCGTCTGTTGCTGCGGCGGCAGGGCGCCGGTGGTAGTGCTGGCAAGTAGGAGGGGAACTGCGCCCATGTTGTTTTCGGGGGCCAGATACAGAGTGAAGCGACGCCTTGCGGTGGGCGGAATGGCTGAGATCTTTCTTGCCTCACTGGTGGGCGAGGCGGGCTTCGAGCGTCCTGTGATTTTGAAGAAGATTCTGCCGAATCTTGCTGGCGACCCGGACTTTGTGAGCAGGCTTGTGGATGAGGGGCTGCTGGCTTCCCGTTTGACCCACGCCAACGTAGTGCAGATATTGGACCTTGGGCGGCTGGGGCCGGACTATTTTATAGCGATGGAGTATGTGGAGGGGCCGGACCTGCGGGAGGTGCTTAGGAAGGCGCAGTCCACGGGGTTTCAGATACCGGCGCCCATAGCTGCACACATTCTCTGGCAGGTATCTCGTGGTTTGGCATATGCGCACGAGAAGCGTGACAACCGGGGGTTACCGCTGGGCATAGTGCACCGTGATGTAAGTCCGGCCAATGTGCTGCTCTCTTGGGAGGGTCAGGTGAAGCTCACCGACTTCGGGATCGCCAAGGCGAACCGTAAGCTTTCGGTGACCATACCCGGGCTGCTGCAAGGGAAGTTTCCGTATATGTCTCCCGAGCAGGGGGAGGGAGACGAACTCGACTGTCGCAGCGACGTTTTTTCTTTCGGCACGGTAGCATACGAGTTGCTGAGTTTGAAGCGGCCATTTGACGGTGCATCGGACCTGAAGACGTTGGATGCTATAAGGAGCACCACCGCGCCTGTACTGAGGGAAGCAAGGGCTGGGCTGCCCGAGGAGCTTGTGGCGATTGTCACCCGTTGCATGCAGCGTGAGCGGGGACTGCGGTATTCGTCGGGTGCGGATCTGGAGAGGGCCATGGCTGCTTTGATGCACGAGCAGGGGTGGGTGGTCACCGATGCCGACGTGGCCGATTTTTTGGCGATGCTGTTTGGTGATGAGGCGAACGTAGGCAAGGCGGGCGAGGAGGTGGTGACTGGAGATCAGGTCTCGGTGCCATTGAAGCCTGAGGAGTTGGTGAATGTGCAGTGGGGCCATGCTCCGGTTGCTGCGGCTGCGCCTGAGGGGACCCTGTCGGTGCGTGTGCCTGACTGGCGGGTGAATCGGCGTCGGCGGCGGATGGCTCTGGCGGGGATTATGATTCTGCTGCTGGTGCTTGTTGCAGCGGTGGGGGTGGCGGTTTGGGCTCCATGGCGAGGGGCGGAGGTTGTGGAGGTGGCAGTGCAGTAGAGGCATTGGCATACAATGAGAAGTACTTTGGCGATAGCAAAAACATGGGCGCACGTCGCTGCTGCCCGCTGTCGCCTGTATATATTTTCTTTTTGTAGAAAATGTTTTAACAGATTTGTATTCAACCTGAGAATCGTTTTATAAACAAAACAACACTCAAAGTTAACAACAACACAACAACACAAGCAACAATCCAACACAATGGCTGCTGTACCACCACCACCAAAGGAAGACAGTATA
>CAZQHM010000182.1:0-6388 GCA_964593355.1 uncultured Myxococcales bacterium | reverse complement strand
GCGGAGTGTAGGATTGGGAGTATCCGATTCGGGGCTACAGAGAGCAGCAGTTGTTTGAGAGCGGGCCTCTGCGCCACCTGACGTGCCATTCTCAGGAGGTCAAGTCCCGGCTCGGCGCTCTGCACCCCCGAGAGTCCCGAGAAGAGTTCGCCTTGAAGTTGAGTGGCTTTACGGCCCATGGCCAGTTTAAGGCAGAGGTAGACTGCCAGGTAGTGGGCGAGGAAGTGGGCTGAGCACTCCAGTGTGAGGGTTCCCGTGTCATCGAAGATCTTGTCGGTCTCCTCCCAGAGGCGGAGGAGTTGTTCGTTTGAGAGTTGGGCCAGTTCGGTAGAGTCGAATCGCAGGCGGAAGTCTTTGAAGGTTTTGGACCAGAGCGCCACCTTGGAGGGGGAGATCAATTGGGAGAGGGCGAATGTAACGGCAGATGCGGGGGCGTTGGCCAGGAAGCGCTTGCTGTCCATGGGAGTGAAGGTGCCATGGAGTTCTTCGGCGCCCCCACCACCTGCCAGATTGCCAAGTATCTCAGGCGTAACGAATGGGACTTGGGAGGCAATGGACATGAACTGGGACAGGTTCAGGTAGATTCGACCTCGGATAGAGCCGACCACAGCGTATTCCTGGGGCACGGAGCAGCCCAGCCCTTTGAAGGCGTGTGTGATTCCCCGCCTGGAGAATGCACCGATGATGGACCATGTATGGGGGGTTGCGACTCCGGGGAGGGCTTCACCAACGTTGGCATTGGACCATACTGTGCGTTGCCCGCGGGAGCGTCCGGAGGTGACGGGCCTGGCCTGGACGACGTAGATGCGGCCATCAGCCTCGGCCCACTCGATGTCCTGGGGTGCCCCAAAGATCGACTCCACCTTTCGGGCGAGTCTGTGAAGGCTGTGTGCCAGTGGTTGGTCCACAACGGGCTGTGCGGAGCGCCCTTTTCCAACAGGTCGGTGAGCCAGCATGCCTTTGGGCATTGGAACGGCCATGCCCGACTTCAGGGCGATATCGGATCGGAGAATAGACCCTGAGCCAGCATCGAGCACCAGGGTATCAGAGGCTCCGCCCGAGACCACGGTCTCGCCGAGGCCCCAGTTGGCGGCTAGCAGCATCTCGGCGTAATCGTCATTGATTGGATTGGTGGTGAAGAGAACGCCCGCCCGTTGTGCTGGCACGAGGTTTTGCACCACCACTGCCATGCTGGGCACCTTGTAGGGGTCGGGCATTCGGGCGCGGTAGGCAGCACTTTCGGGTGAGAAGAGCGAGGCATAGCAGCCAAGAATAGCCCGATGGAGTTGTTCATCATCGAGTACGTTGAGGAAGGTTGCATTTTGTCCGGCCATGGAGCCCTGTTCACCATCTTCGCCCACGGCGGAGCTTCGAACGGCCAGTGCACCGCCGAACAGGGAGCGCAACCGCGCAGCAGCGTGGCAGACTGGTGAGAAAATGGCTTGTGGCAGTGAGGATGACTGGATGTGATCTTGGAGGGATGCGAAATCATCGGCCCCTGCCAGCAGTTCGGAAGCGAAAGAATCGAAAGCGGATGCTGGGATGACGAAGCCACCGGGAACCTGAATGCCGGCGGCCACCAGGCGCTGCAGGTTGTACCCCTTACCGCCTTGCTCTCCAGGGCCCTGTGTTGTCACTCCTGTGAGTGGGATGACTTGCACTGGAGCAGACAAAGCGACCTCCTTGGGTAAGGCGTGGGGAGAGAGCATGGGAGCTGTGGCCAAGAGGCGGAGCAACCCGTCGCACAGCAGGGCTGGATAATGCCGCCAAGAGAGCCGGATGGCAACAGGACAGAACTGCTTTCTGTTGACTGGCGGGCACCGCTCTGTTCCACTGAACGGGCTCTTGGGGGCCGCTACTCTTCCCAGGGGTCTTCGCCTACGTTAAGGAGTCAAAGTGAGTTCGAATCACTTGATGCAGTTGGCCATGATCTTGGTGTTCACTGCTCTGGTGGCGATGAGGCTCTATTTTCGTTCTAAGGTTGGATTTGCAGCCAATCGTCCGAGGGTGGGAGCTGAGGGTGCCGGGGTTGTGGTTCTTCGAATGGTGCTGACGGGCCTACTTGGGGCGGTGGTGGGATTGGAGACCACATGGCCGGCCCACACCTGGTTTTTGCGTTGGCCATTGGTGGAGGCTGCTCGCTGGATTGGTCTGCCAGTTGCGGTAGCTGGCCTGGCGTTGTTATGGAGAACTCACCGGGCGTTAGGTGCCGACTTCTCGCCAACGCTGATGGTCAGGGAAGAGGCTCAACTGGTCACCTGGGGGCCCTATGCACGGGTGCGCCATCCGATGTACGTAGCGTACCTCGTCATTTTCGCAGGGGCGGGGCTGTTGGTGGCGAATTGGGCAATATTCCTCCTTGGTGCTGCCGTCATCGGGCTGCTGATGTCGGTGAGGTTGAGGAAGGAGGAGGCGATGCTCCGCGAGGCTTTCGGCCGAAGCTATGAAGAGTACGAGAGGCGGGTTCCGCGGTTTCTGCCCCGGTTGGTGCGGAGAGAGAGGCGGAGTGAGGGACGTAACGCTGAACCGGCGGCCTGAGAAGGGCCAATTTGATCTCATGCAGTGTTCTGCTGTGACAACCAGCTCTTTATTGACATGAACGGCCGAATGACACTACGTCGGTAGGTTGGGCGTTATAGCCGTCGTGTGGGGGAGGCTTCGTTCTTCACGGGCTTGACAACGCACTCCCTTGTGGAGTATGGATTAGACCCTGCGGTCTGACCGGCGTTGTGTTTTTCTGTCGGTCGGGAGATTGTGCGACAAAGGGAGGCATCATGGGTTCCAGGACGGAGAGGCTTGCCCCAGACAAGTTGGAGCGGATCATTCTGAACGCTGCCAAGGAGTTCTCAAGTTACGGCTATGAAGGGGCTTCGTTGAATCGTATTCTGGCCGCATCCGGGGTGAGCAAGGGGTACGCCTACTACTACTTTACGGACAAAGCCGATTTGTTTGCGCTGCTGGTGAAGGAGTATTGGAGCCGGCACGTGGAATTGATGGACTTCAACCCTGCGGAGTTGGCTTTAGGGGAGTTCTGGGAGACGTTGACATCGATGTATCAGCGTTCCTCGGTGCTGCAGCTACGTAACCCTTGGATGATAGGATTTTCTAAGTCGCTATACAGCCTTCCTCATGCCGTGAAGGGGCGGGAAGATGTGCTTGCCCTGATGCGGGAATACGATGCGTTTCTGAGAACTGCGATATCGAGGGGGCAGCAGTTGGGGCTGGTGAGAACTGATATGCCCATCGAGTTTCTGATGGCCTTGGCCACAGGGATAGAGGAGGTCTTCGACCACTGGAGCGAGCGGGCTGGTGCTGACGAGACAGAGGAAGACTCTAAGGAGTTTGCCAGGCTGGGTGTGGACCTTGTGAAGAGGCTCTTTGAGCGCAGGGATTCAGAAGGGTAAGTCAAGGATACCGGCAGATTGCGGCGTGTGTTAATGCCCTCAGGCCAGGCACTTGGGCGGACCAGCTGGGGCTGCGTTGGGTGATGGGTCGTGGGAAGAGGAGAGGCGCTTGGCCGTTGAAATCCCATTGGCGCAGCGGATGCTGTTTCGGTACCGATCGATTTCTGGTCTGGGGTCGCCCACCAGGACGTATTTCTCACGAAGCTTGTTGAGTTTCTTGCTGAAGTAATCCCCTAGGTAGCTGAACCTGGTATCATCGAGGTGAGATATCGCTTTGCGTCGCTCAAGAATCTGTTCGTAGAGATGATTTTTGAGATACTCATACAAGAATACGAATGTCTTGGGTGCGAAACGGCGCTCCGTATTTTCTACTATAAAGAACGTACAGGACAAAAACATTTCAGATTTGGCGAGGATACGGCTTGTGCTTCGATAGCTGGCTACCTCGTGTGTGCGGAGGTTGTCCACGAGGTCGAGGGCCTTGACGACAAGAGCTGATTCGTAGAGATAGCCGTTTTCGGGGGTTCCTCGGGCGATAGCATCTCGAACGAGTTCTTCGACGTAGAGCCGATATGATTTCAGTGCGAGGTATTCCGGCACGGAGTGGGTGGCATCATACTGGTGGTAAGCGTCTCCTTTTCCGAGGAACTCCTTGTCTTCGCGCACCTCTGGCCTGTATCGCAGGAAATAGAGCACTTCATAAAAGATCCGGGTGAACTCGCCGGGAAGGGCCGCCTCGATGGTATCGGCGTGGGCTTGGCATGCCTGCGCTACTGCATCCACTGAGGCCAGGGTGAAGGGGTAATCATCACTCTTGAGTTCTTTGGGGAGGTGTTTAAAGACTACTCCAAAGCCATTAGTGAGAGAGGCAACATCTTTGGCCACCTGCTCCCCGAAGTTGTGCCTGACGGAAGCGAGGTTCCTATGCATCTGGAGATATGTATTGCTTTTATCCTCAACTGTATCATGTAGAAGAGCATTAACTATGACCTGATCTCCATAACCAAGCGCTTTAGCTCTTAACGCAATATCCAAAGAATGGCAAATTACCGGCTCATTGGTAACCTTCCGGACCGAGGCCTTGAGAATTGAGGCCGAGTACTTGAACGGGGCTACGCTGGAGGGCCCGAGGGAGGCCACCAGTTCTTCATCGAGGATTGGGGCGCCGGTCATGAGGCGTCTCGAGAGCTCCATGAATTCAGGGGGGAACCACTCAGACATTGAATCCTCCACATCAAACAGTGGCGCAGCGTACTCAGCCCACGGCCGGAACGCAACCCGGCCATGGTGCGCATCAGGTTAGCTGCTGGCGACGAGCATGCGACTTCTTGAGAAGGAACAGCACCAAGCGAGCCCGGGCTTGGAACTCCAGGCTTGCGAGGGAGAGTAGCATGGGGGGTTCAGCAAACCAAAACGGGACGCAGTTCAGACGGACTTACCGCCTTGTTTGGCCTGACTGAGGATACCCCTGGAGAGGAGGTCCTGCTTGTGAGTAATGGCCTCGGCCCTGGAGTAGACAGGCGGCGCGTGAACGCCAGTATCCAGGCGAATAGCATCACAAGGGCAGGCCTCTTCGCAATATCCGCAATAAATGCACTTGAGCAGGTCGATCTCAAAGGAGACGGGGAACTTCTCGACCTTTGGGTCATCGCTCTGGCCGGCAACAATGGTGATGCAATTTGCCGGGCAGTTAGTTGAGCACATCTGGCAGGCGACACACCGGACGCTGCCATCTTCGCGGTAGGTGAGTCGGTGGAGCCCCCGCCATCGTTTGGGGTATGGGCGTTTCTCGTCGGGGTATTGCAGGGTCGGGACCCTTTTGAGGTTGAGGAGGTTCTTGATCAGGTGCTTCTGAGTGGTAAGGAGGCCTTTGACGATCTCCACCACATAGAGGCGTTCGGCGAGGGTCATTTCCGGGCGTTGCAGAATCTTGGTTTTGCCTGCCATGGTGTTCCCCTATGTTTATGGCCAGAGGGTGAGAACCAACGCGGTCACGAGGACGTTGGCCATTCCGAAGGGGAGCAGTCCCTTCCAACTGAAGTTCATAACCTGATCGTAGCGCATTCGCGGGAGGGTCCATCGGATGAGCATCTGGAGGTAAACGAGAGCCCCGACCTTAAGGAGGAAGGCGCCCACCTGGATGAGTATCACCCACCACTGCTCTCCGGAGAGGCCCGGAACATGCCAACCACCGAAGAAGAGCACGGCACCAACGGCGCCGATAACGAGGATTCCGACGAATTCGCTCAGGTAGAAGAGAGCAAAGCGCATGGCCGAGTATTCGGTGTTGTAGCCAGCTACCAGTTCGGAGTCGGCCTCAGGGAGGTCAAAGGGAGCCCTTTTGCTCTCAGCGATGAAAGCAAAGAGGAAGAGTATGAAGGCCAGGGGTTGCGTGAAGACGCCCCACTTAGGCAGCCAGCCGAACCACGTCTCCTGCTGGAGGGTGATGATCTCCTGGGGTGCCACGGTGCCGTAGACCATGAAGAGTCCGAGGATGCTCAGGGTCAGCGCTGCCTCATAGGAGAAGAGTTGAGCCACAGTTCGGGCGGAGCCGAGCAGTGACCATTTGTTGTTGGATGACCAGCCAGCGAGCACCTGGCCGTAGATGCCCAGAGAGCCAACAGCCAGGAGGAAAAGGAGCCCCATCTGAACATCGGAGACCATGAGCCATTGTGTTCCTGCGATAGGCGGACCGAAAGGGATGACGACGAAGACGATGAGGGCCGGTGCGAAAGAGATAAGCGGTGCCACGAAGAACAGGAAGCGATCGGCTCCGTTGGGGACCAGGTCTTCTTTCAGGAACATCTTCACGGCATCGGCAATAGGATGAAGGAGGCCCCAGAAGCGAAACTTCCCGATATTGGCCCGGTTAGGTCCAACGCGGTCTTGGATTCTGGCGCTCATTCGCCGTTCAACCCAAGTGAGTATGGCGCCCCCGCTGAGGACAAAGCCCAGGAAGAGGACGACCGACTTCAGCAATGCCC
>CAZQHM010000181.1:0-6425 GCA_964593355.1 uncultured Myxococcales bacterium | reverse complement strand
AAACAGAGCCCCAGAGGGGCGGCGCCTTAAATAGCCCAGGCCGCAGGCGACGGCATCGCCGGAGCCCTGGGGCGCCTTAAATGACCCAGGCCTCCGGCGGCACAAGCCGCCGGGCACGCTGGGTTATCTTTGCTGGTTGATGCTTATGCGATTTCGAAGGGGTGCTCGATGGCGGAACGGTCGCCGCTGGTGATGCGCTTCTCCAGGGCTTCTACTTCGGGCATGATGTTGGCAGCGAAGAACTTCGCAGAGAGGATCTTGCCGTTGTAGTAGCGGGCGTCGGAGTGATCCTTGATGAGCTCACCAAGGCCCTCTTCGTTCACGCCCTTCTCGGCCATGATCTTCGCCAGGGCCTCTTTGGCCACCAGAGCCTGCTTGGCCAGTTCGTACATCACTGCCAAGTGGCCGAACATTCTCAAATAGGGTACCGGGTGCTGCAAGCCGCCCTCAACGTCGGCCTTGATCATGGCGCCCAGCTTCAGCGTAAGCTTGGCCACCCTCATCTTGCCGTCGTCAAGCGCCTTGAAGACGCCTTCCAACTCGGGGTGCTTGGCCTTCTGGGTCATGAACTTGTTGATGTCGAAGACGAAGTTCATGAAGAGCTGGCCGCCCTGCATGGAGAGCTTCCTGGCGATAAGGTCCAGAGCCTGGATGCCGTTGGTGCCTTCGTAAATCGAGGCAATCTTGGCGTCGCGGGCGTACTGCTCCACGTCGTACTCGTGGCAATACCCGTATCCGCCCATGAGCTGCATGGCCTCGATGGTCATGTCAAAGCCCACGTCAGAGCCGTAGGCCTTGCAGATGGGGGTCAGAATCTCAACGAAGCCCTTGTAGCGGTCCTTGTCGGCCTTGGTCTCGGAGATACGCTCCATGTCCTGGTACCAGGCCACGGTGAGCATCAGCGAGCGAAGCCCCTCAGACCAGGCCTTGAGCTCCATGAGGCCCCTGCGGATATCGCTGTGCATGACGATGGGCACCTTGGGAGCGCCGGGGTCTTTGAAGTTGCGGGGGTTTGAACCCTGAAGACGCTCACGGGTGTATCGCAGAGCCTTCTGATAGGCCACGGCACCCAGAGCAACGCCCTGCATGCCCACGTAAATCCGGGCCTCGTTCATCATGTGGAACATCAAAGACATGCCCGCATGAAGGTCGCCCACCAGCCAGCCGTAACAGTCGTCGTTGTCGCCAAAATTCAACACGCAGGTGGGGCTGCCATGAATGCCCATCTTGTGCTCGATGGAGGCTACCTGGACGTCGTTGAACTCCGTGACCTTCCCCTTGGCGTCAAAGCGCATGCGGGGAACCATGAAGAGCGAGAGGCCCTTGGTGCCCACGCCGGCCTCGGGAGCCCTGGCAAGAACCATATGGATGATGTTCTCGGAGAACTGCTGCTCCCCCGAGCTGATGAAGTTCTTCACGCCGGTGATCTTCCACTTGCCATCCTCGGCAGGAATCGCCTTGGCCCGGCTGGCGCCCACGTCGGAACCGGCCTGGGGCTCCGTAAGGCACATGGTGCCCATCCAGTGCAGCGAATACATCTTCTCCAGACACGCTGCCTTCATCCAATCGGGTCCGAATTCCTCTATGAGGTGCGCCGCACCCACGGTCAACATGGGCGTCAACGAGATGCCCGTGTTGGCAGCAACCATGTACTCGTCCACTGCGGAACCCAGCACCATCGGAGCGCCCTGGCCACCCCACTCGGGGTTCTCCATGAGACCGGCCCAGCCGTTCTCTCCCCACTGCTTCAGCACGGGGCCAAAAACCTCAGGCATATAGACCTTGCCGCCCTCGAACCGGCATCCCTCGACATCGCCTACGTCGTTGGTCGGGCTGACCACCGTCTGGGCGAACTTCACACCCTCGGTGAGGATGGAGTCGATCATGTCTTTGTCGTAGTCGGCATAACGAGGATGCTTGCACAGCTCCTGAATCTTAAGCTGTTCAAACAGAATGAACCGTGTGTCTCTCAGATCAGCAATAAGCTCGCTCATTGAATCCCCCCAATATTGTCAATAAAAAACGCTCGGAAACTTGGGAAAGGGAGCACCCACCCGGCGCAGGCAGAGAACTCCGTGGAGGGCCGGCGCCACAAGCAGCCGGCCCCTTCAGGAAAACTACTTACCACGCGCCTTGAGCAACTCAGTCATTTCTGGGATCACCTTGAACAGGTCCCCAACCAGACCGTAGTCCGCAACCTGGAAGATGGGGGCCTCCTCGTCCTTGTTCACGGCTACGATGACCTTGGAGTTCTTCATGCCGGCCAGATGCTGGATGGCACCAGAAATCCCGAAGGCGAAGTAGAGATCCGGGGCAACAGACTTGCCGGTCTGGCCAATCTGCGTGTCGTTGTCGATGAACTCCGCATCCACGGCAGCACGAGTGGCTCCAATGGCGGCGTTGAACATCTTGGCGAAGTCCTCAATAACCTTGAAGTTCTCTTTGGACTTCAGGCCTCGGCCACCGGCCACGACGACCCTGGCTTCTGTGAGTTCAGGTCTGTCGGAGACGGTCTGCTTTACCTCGGCTACCTTGGTCTTAATTCTGCTCCAATCGATGGAGACGGCCTGCTCGACGACGGGAGAGGCGCCGCCCACGGGCGCTGCTGCGCCAAAGTCGGTGCCACGCACGGTAACCACATGCACGGGCCCGTCTATGGCCACTTCGCCAAGCACGTTACCTGCCCACATAGGTCTGATATAGTTCGTCCCGCTGCCGAAGCCGATAAGATCCGACGCCATGCCGGTCTCCAGCCGCACTGCCACCCTGGGCATGCAATCTTTGCCGATGGAGGTGGCCGAAGCCACTACGTGCGTCGCCGCGCAGGCCTTGGCAACGCCTGCGATGGCCTGGGCCCAGGCGCCGCCGACGTAAGGCTCAAGAGCCGCGTCCTTAACGACGTAGATCTTCCCGGCACCAAACGCTGCCAGTTGATCCGCCACGGGCTGGGGATTGGCCCCAACAACCACGATATCGTATGTGCCGCCCTGCCGGGCCACTACTTCTCTGGCAAAAGTCACACCGGAGAGGGTCGCTTTCTTGAGAGCCCCACCCTGATGCTCTGCTACAACCAATACGTGCGCCATTGCTCGCCTCCTCTACAGGACCCTGGCTTCGTCAGCCAGTTTGTCGACCAGTTCCTGAACGCTCTTAACCTTGATGCCTGCCTTACGCACAGGCGGAGAGGCCAAAGCAACCGTCTTAACCCGCACCTTGTTTTCCACGCCCAGGTCGGCCATGGAGAGAGCCTCAAGGGGCTTCCTCTTTGCCGCAAGGATCATGGGCAGCTTGGGCAGACGGGGCTCATTGAGCCGAAGGTCCGCAGAGGCGATGGCCGGCAGCTCCATCTCGAGCACTTCGGAACCGCCATCCACTTCACGCATGGCCAAGAGCTTGTTCCCCTCGAGCTTCATGCCCGGCTTGTCCGACTGCATACCCGCAGAACCCTCGGGATGCGAGACGTTGGTCGCCGATGCAATGCCCAGGTACTCGGCCACAAGCTGGCTGACCTGGTTGGAGTCGCCATCGATGGCCTGCTTGCCCAGCAGGATAAGGTCGGGCTTCTCCTTCTCGTACAGTTTCACCACGATGCGGGCCACGAGGTCCGAGTCCAGATCCTCGTCCTTGGCGTCCACCCGGATCCCTCTTGCGGCACCCATAGCCATGGCCTTTCGCAGGTCACCCTCAGCCTCGGAGGTTCCAACCATAAAGGCAATCACTTCACCGCCATAGGCCGACTGAAGCCTCAACGCCTCCTCAATGGCGTTCTCGCAGAAAGGATTGAGCTTGTACTCAACGCCCTCCAAGTCGATTCCACTCAAGTCGGGCTTGAGTCGTATCCGAGCATCCGGATCGGTCACGCGCTTTGCACTCACGAGGATCTTCACGGCCCCCTCCTTCGAAAATGTTCAGTTGTCCGGTTTATTGGCCCTCTCCGTTTTCCGGAAAGCGGCCCGTAGCGTAAAGTAACAACAGCCCCTACCCCTGTCAAAGCCATTTTCTGTGCAGCGCGTCACGAATTTATCCCCCGTCCCCACCGTGATCTGCCTCACAATGGGCCGATCTCCCCATTCCACGGGGCGCAGCGTCGCGTCATTGCGCGTTGACTCCGCGTCAAACAGGTGATACCAAGGGTGTTCGAACATGGGCAGTGGGACGGTCCCTGAACCACTGACCATGGACCCCACGAAGCCAAGGAGAGGCGCATCAATGGCGCTGGAACCGGGTCGGCAGGCCGTGGGGCCGCATGGTCGGCGACTAGATGGGACCAATCGCGGTTCACACCGCTTCACCAGGAGGAAACGATGGAACTTAAGGGGGTCTTTATGTTGCTGGCGCTGGCCGCAACGCTCGGGTTCTTCTCCTACAGCGTCTGGCTCAGGGTCAAGCTCATGATGGCAGCTAAACCCGACCACTCGCGCACGGACCAGATTGGCAAGAGAATCTGGGATATGACCGTGGTCGCTTTTGCTCAATCCAAGATGTTTAAAGAGCCCCTGGCCGGCCTCATGCATGCCCTCATCTTCTGGGGCTTCCTCGTACTCCTCTTCCGAAGCGTAACCCTCGTCGGGCAGGCCTTCTCGGAGACCTGGACCATCTTCTGGTTCTCACACACCCTCGAAAACATCTACACCATGGCCAAGGACGTCACCGAAGCCGTGGTGCTGTCCATGATCATCGTCGCCTACGTACGCCGCTTCGTAATCAAACCCTGGAGAATCACCCTCTCCTGGGACGCTAACCTCGTGCTTGGCCTCATCGGCACCCTCATGATCACCGACTTCCTCCTCGACGGCGCCAAATTCGCCCCCTACCTCGCCCCCTCCGCCGATCTGCTCACCCCATTGGGACAGCACCTCACCAACGAAATGGCCTGGGCCCCCGTGGGCGGTGCCGTGGCTAAGCTCTTCGCAGGAATGGGCCTCTCCGTGGGCGCCCTGGCTGTCATCGAAGAGACCATGTACTGGATTCACGTCGGCGCCCTCTTCTTCTTCCTTAATTACCTCCCCTACTCCAAACACATGCACGTCCTCACCGCCATCCAGAACGTCTTCCTCAAGAACCTCGAACCCGGTCACCCCGTGCGCCCCATCAAGGACATCGAAAACCAGGAGACCTTCGGCGCCAGCAAGCTCCAGGAGTTCACCTGGAAGGACATCCTGGATATCTACAGCTGCACCGAGTGCGGACGCTGCATGACCAACTGCCCCACCACCCTCTCCGACAAGACCCTGCGGCCCAAAGAGCTCAACGAGGCCCACAAGCACCACGCTCCTAAGGTCAACAAGGTCGTCATCGGCAAGATGAAAGAAGAGGAGCTCGGCGAGACCCTCATCGACGTCTCCAAGTGGAAGGCCATCTGGGACTGCACAACCTGCATGTCCTGCGAAGAGAACTGCCCTATCAATATTGAGTACGTCGGCCGAATCACAGAAATGCGCCGCTACCTCATGCTCATGGAATCTAACATCCCCAAAGAGCTCAACCTCACCATGAAAAACCTCGAGAACAAGTCCAACCCCTGGGGCCTACCCATGGGCGACCGAGGCAAGTGGGCCGTTGAGATGGGCGTCCCCACCTTCGCCGAAAACCCCGATGCCGAATACCTGTTCTACCTCGGCTGCGCAGGTGCCTATGACGACCGCAGCATCAAAGTAGCCAAAGCCGTGATCCAGCTTCTCCAGGAAGCCGGCGTCAGCTTCGCCATTCTCGGCGAAGAAGAGGGCTGCTGCGGAGACCAGGCCCGCCGACTCGGAAACGAGTACCTCTTCCAGATGCAGGCCCAGGGCAACATCGAGGTCTTCAAGGCCTACAACATTAAGAAGATCATCACCACCTGCCCGCACGGCTACCAGTCCTTCAAGAACGAGTACCCCCAGTTCGGCGGTAACTACGAAGTCTTCCACCACACCGAACTGCTCGCCAAACTGGTCCAGGAAGGCAAGCTCAAGCCCACCAAGAGCGTCCAGTCCAAGATCAGCTTCCACGATAGCTGCTACCTCGGCCGCTACAACAACATCTACGACCAGCCAAGGCAGCTGCTGGACGCTATCCCCGGGGTCAATAGAGTGGAGATGGAACGCTCCAGAGAAACAGGCTTCTGCTGCGGCGGCGGCGGCGGCCGAATCTGGATGGAAGAACACGACGGCAAACGCATCAACCAGATGAGGGTCGACCAGGCCATGGAAGGCAACCCCGACACCCTCGTCAGTGCCTGCCCCTTCTGCCTGATGATGTTCAAAGACGGCATCAACGAGAAGGGCTACGAAGATAAGATAAAGGCAAGAGACATCGCCGAAATCCTCGCCGACTCCATCGAGTTCAAACCCACCAAGGCAGCGGAATAGGTAGGCCCCCACCACAGACCTGCAGCTGAAGCCCCCAGCTTGCCTCTGACTCTTCTACACAATTCGGCCCCTGCACCA
>CAZQHM010000180.1:0-6457 GCA_964593355.1 uncultured Myxococcales bacterium | reverse complement strand
CAATTGTGATTTCAGGTTTGACTTTGAAGACCCGGTTGTCCGAGGTGCGAACGACGATGCCCTCGGCCCCGCAGGTGGTCACGACTCGGTCGAAAGTTGCCTGCACGGCCACGGCATCGGACGCCTCCTCGAACGGGGCGCAGTGTGCGAAGGTGCCAGTGCCGAAAAGAGTCTGGAGCCGTTGGACTCGCACAGTGAAGGGCAGCGATTGAGCGTTTGCTTCCCCATCAATGAGCAGGTCAAACGCAGCGAATCGGAACCTGTCCACGGAAGCGGCACTGCCGCCGCCTATGGCCGTGTGCAAATCGTAGACGCGGGGGCGACCGCTATCGACGGCAGCGTACAGTTCGCCAGCCACCAACCCCGCCCACCCGGCAGTCAGTCTCTCCGCCTCCTCAGTCACCGGGATGCCAGTGATGGCTTTGCCGCAGGGCGACAGCAGGACCGCTCGTCCCACATCGCACCACAGGAACCACGTCTCGCCGTCCATCTTCTGCGAAACGACGAACGGGCCGGGTGGCAGCGCCGTGCTGAGGTCGCTGGGTGAAATGGACTTGTATGCACCGGCAACATTGCGTTTGTATGCAGCAAGACGAGCGGCCAGCGCAGCGTCCTTCACCGACCCCGCGGGGGCCATCTGTCCCGCCCCGAACGGCTGCCAAGCGGAATCGTCGATCAGTCGATGCATGGTTCACCTTCCGGTGCCAGCAACTCATGGGCGGCGAGGTGAAGGATCAGTAGATACTCCGGGCCCCGGGTGCGACCTTCGAGCAACCCTTTCATCGCGGTTGCATTGGCTTCGGGTACAAGCGGGCCCGTGCCTTTCGGACCTGAGCCGACCAAGGCGAC
Source organism: uncultured Myxococcales bacterium (assembly GCA_964593355.1). Classification (GTDB taxonomy): domain Bacteria; phylum Myxococcota_A; class UBA9042; order CAIXZC01; family CAIXZC01; genus CAYTWV01. The sequence goes on along the minus strand of CAZQHM010000180.1, from coordinate 5,608 downwards.
GCTGTCCTGTCCCTGCAGGTAGGCCGCCAGCCCGTACAGGAAGTCGTATTCTAATGCATTGCTATGCTGTACTTGGTAGGCTCGAGTGAACGCGAATCGCCGTGCCGCGACGTTGCGGCGGAGCAGCTTTCCGGACCAAACCGGCGGCGTGTCGGGCACGAGGTTGGCGGGCACGAACTGGGGATCCCGGCGTTCGATCTCCGTCCCGTGCCTGTCGCATACGACCTCGACTAGGCGGGCTGAATAGGTGGGCTTGCCGCAGCCATCAATGTACACCCGGTCGCAGGGGCCGGTCTCGCGTCCAGCGGCCTCGACGTCGATCTCGGGATCCCCTTGCATCAAAGCCCGGGCCAAATCCTGCGGGTCCGGGAATCTCTGGCAGAGAGCGTTGGGCGCAGAAGCCTCGGTGGCCTTGATGCGCCTTGTGAAAGTCACCGGTCGACCGCTCGGGTCCACGGGCGCGGCATTCGCTGAGCGCTGGCGCGGTACGAGCAGCACGACTGCGTCTCGCCCCCGATGGTCTGGGAGCCAGATCCTTCGAGTCGTCATCGCTGCACCTCCGTGGCGTCGTCGAAAGCAAACGGGTCGGCAGAGTCGTCGTCGTCCTCGGCCAACTCTGTGTCAGTGACTGCCTGATTCGGGCCAACGAACGGGAACCCGCAAGGCTCCGTGCTGACGAGGAAGACCCCGGCATCGTTTGCGAGGAGGTAGGTGGTGTCTGTCGTTCGCGGGCGCTTGAGTCGGAATACCGCTCCCGCTCGCAGAGCAGCGTCGAGGGCCGAGTGCAACGCTTCGGCATCCAGTCGGTGGACGCGGGTGGCAACGCCGTCGAGCAACTCGTGGGCTGGAACGGGGCCTTCCAGCTCCACGGGTTCCTCTGCATGCCTAGCCGGTGCCGGAGCGCCATCCCCGCGACTGAGTGTGCTCCGTTCCACAGAATTCCCTTCTGCATCCACGTACGTGTCGGCAGTGGATCCGGGTAGAAGCAGATACTTGCCGTCTCTCGTAAGATGCCCCGCAGGGCACTCCCTGCCCTCAACGTCCAGAGCGATGATCCGCGTGCCACCGAGCAGGCGCTTTCGGTCGACTGGCTCCATGCGAAATGCCGTGGGCTGCCCCCGGTAGATCAGTTCCAGATGAGCACTCATCTCCGGCCCGCTTCGTCGTCGGGCGCAAACCCTCGGAAGATGCCCTCTGCGTACGCCCGGTGGTTGGCTCGGTCTGCCAGCCAACCAGCTGCCTCATCAAAGCCGAACTTCCCGGCCAGCCGGGTGACGGTGGGTCGGTCAAGCATGTTCGTGAGTCCCGAAGCCCGGATGGCCAGGATGCCGACGTACACGTTCTGGGGTACGACCACCGGCACCGGTCCCGTCGGAGCGGCGGTCTCGGGGCTGCGTTCGATGACCTCGAAGCGGTCGACCCCGGGAATGAGGTTCAGCGTGCGGTGGCAGTCGTCCCACTTGACCCGGATTTGTCCCAGCGGGCCATCCGTCACCGACTCGATGGTGCCGATGCTGCCCACCGGGATGGGATCGGGGTCGTCTGGCATGCTGAGCAGGCGTATGCGCGCCCCCTTGCGGATGACATCTTTTCCTGCGTTTGTCATGGTGGTCTCCTATTCGGCTGCGCGGATGTCGGTGGCGGGCTCGCATGCAATCTCGACCGGCGTGTCGGTTGCGGTCTCGGTCGCGGGTTCGGGATCGCGGGCCCTCTTGGTCTGCCGACCTTCCACAAAATGCTGTTCCGTCTTCGGAAGCGGCAGGCCGTCGATCCAGCCCTGCTCGTGCCACCAGACCAGGGCCGCCCGGACGACCCGACGAATCTGAAGGGTGCTCGCCACCGCTCTCGGCTTCCCCTTGAGCGTGGTGGCCGCCTCGCTCTTGAAGAACCCCGCCACGTGCAGGGTCAGGATCTTCCCGACTTCCTTGCCCTCGCCCATCTCGGCGATGAGCAGGTCCAGCGTGCGGCGAGCCGTCCCCACCGTCGAAGGCTTCTGGCCCGTCTCGGTCAGGTGCTGGATGTACTGTGCGGTTGCTTCTTTGAGATTGATGCTTGTTCCCATGGTCTACTCCTCGTTGATTGCGGGAGCCCAGGTCCAGCCCACCATGGTCTGGACTCGGCTCGCCGCTATGACGATGCTCGTGGTGCTACTGGCCATCGGTGGTCTCCAGGCCTTCGATGGTTCGCTGGATCTCCCGGCGCCCTCGGGCTCGGGCGGCAGTCTTGGCGTGCTTGTCCCGGCGGCGGATGCCAGCGATTCGGGTGCAACGGTACTCAATGCCCGGGTACTTGTCGTGGCCAGGGCAGCAGCCCCGGTCCTGGCGACGGACTCCGTAAGGTTTCATCGGACACTCCTTTCAATCGGTTCGGCCTGCGTCGCGGCGACCAGGGTCTTCCTGAGTTCGTCGCTGCCGGCCCAGGTCAGCAGGAAGTTCGCTTCCGTCGCCAACCCGATCTTCTTGATGGCGGCCACCGCTGCGTTGTGCTCGTCCAGCGACGCTCCCAGTCTCATCGCCAGCAGGGCGTAGAGATGGCCGGACGGGCAGCCATGCGGTTCGGCGGCCAGGGCCAGCAGGTAGGTGTTGGCCAGGGTCTTGATGCGTTCGATGTTCATGGCTTACTCCTCGTCGTTCGCCAGGAAGGAGACTGCCGTCTCCAGGCGGCTTCGAATCTCACCGAGGTCTCCGACCATTCCCCAGTTGCGCGCGTCCTGCGCCTGCTCCCTATGATGCTCGGCGAGCTGCTCGTTCAAGCGCTTGAGCAGGGCTTCGATGGCCTTGCGGTTCTCGTCGTAGGCTTGCGCTGCCGTCCGGGTGTCTCTGCTCGTCGTCCTGGTCTTCATCGTCGTCTCCTTCTGGCTGGCTCCATCGCCGCCGCTTCTGTTCATGTACATGCAGGAGGTGTTCCATGTAGCGTAGGAAATAGAAGGAAGAGAAACGTCGCAAAGCCGCCAGTTTGCTAAGAGTTAGCGACGGGTGAAATGGGACTTGGCATGCATGATAATCGAGAGTGACAAACAACGTCAGTGCTACCGACAAAGAACGTCTCCAAGCCCCCGGAGCGGCCCCGTTGGCCGACCGGACGCCTCGCCAGGAACCTGCGGCAACCGACGAACAACGTCAGTCTTGGGAAGCCTTTCGGCAGCCAGGTCTGTTACAAGCGTCGGCAAAGCTTGGAAACGCGCAGGCTTGCCGTTAGTATGCGTTCCCTGGAGCGTCGGCGCTCCGGCAGAAGCCTGCGGCCCTGGCAGATCAGAAAGGAGGAGTCCATGAGCGATGCGTTGACCGTGTTGGAGTTGCTGAAGAATCCGTGGGTATCGTTCGAACTGTTGAAGAGGCTGTACGGAATTGACAAGGAAGACGCAGGCCTGTGGGGTAGCTTCCAGATGTGGGGAATGGGCCACCGACGCCCCAGGGAGGTTCTGCGCCCTGAGGCCGTCGATCGCCATGCGTTCGAAGCATTCCTGCAGCAATCTGGCCTGCTCCCGCTCCGAATCGCTGCTGCTCGGCTTGGTATGCTCGAGGATTCCTTCGTTGATGTCCTCGGCAGGCTGGAGGAGACAGGCGCACTTCAGCCGAACGGGACAGGGCATTCCAGCCAGTTGGTGACGGAGTCCCTGTTGCGCTCCTTCCACACCCGCTTCCCGAAGCTACGAAGCTCGGTCTTCAGCAGCCACGACGAGTTCTGCGCAGCCCTTCTTCCGGTCATTGAGGCCGAGATCGGCGTGAAGCCGGTCCCGCTCTATTGCGCCACGGCTCTGGCGATTGACAAGACCTTGCCGGAATTTGCTCACGACTTCGACTGCCTTACCCAGGAGCCGGTCGGCCTGCGGTATCAAGTCTGGCTTGACCTTGGGAAGCCCATGTTCCTGAGGCCGGACATCTGCTCGGTCAAGACATACGTAGACCACGAGCAGGAACTGAAGCTGGTCCTCTTCGCAGGCAAAGAACCGGAAGTCCCTGTCGCGCTCAGGAAGGTGTAGGTCATCATGCGGCATACAAAGCCAGAAGAGGACTACTTCTCCCCTGGGTTCCACAACTTCGTGGAGAGCATTACGGCAGCGAAGGCAGGTGGGGAAGTCAGATATCCAAAAGGATGCTTTGATACCAGAGTGGGCAAGAGCGAGAGCGTACACGAATGGTTCAAGAGGTTGGTAGATGGGAGCCTCAAGGGGCGTCCCGAGGCGGCTGCCATGGAAGACCGCATGGCGGTGTTCGCTCACATGGGTGTGTCTCAAGACCGCATCCACACTGCGTCCATCCAAGTTCTGATCGTTGCCGAGGACCTCTGCTCATTCTACTTAGATCCATCTGAGAAGCATTGGTACCTTCGAATGGACTATGACCCTGCGTGCCTGGGAGAACTATTCAACCACCCACAGCCCCATGTTCACACTTCTCCTCATGGCACCCCGAGGTTTGTCTTGCCGTGCCTACCGAGTGGCAATGCCATTGGCGATTTCTTCGACTTCGTCTACCGGAACTTCTTCCACGAGCAGTGGCTCGGATGGGCCCGGCATGCGTTCGAGAAGTGGGCCCGCAATTCGATGGATCCTGAGGCTGGGCAGCAGTTCGATGTGATCACTGAAGCGTTTCGGGCCGGGAAGCACGAGATTCTCTGCGCAGCATTCGCCAAACAACTTGTCGGCATGAAGGCTGCATGTGCTGACATAAAAGCAGGGGTGTTACCGTTCCGTGTTCCAACACAGGAAGCCGGAGCACTTACCTACGAGTTCTAGGCCTCTTCATTTGGTCTTTGGGTGGTTCCTGAGGGAACGTTTGTACACATTAGGGCAGGTAGGCTACCCGTGTACAACGACAAGCAGGATGAGGCATTTCAGGCACTTTATTGATATCAAACACTTTCCCGTCCAGCGGTCCACACACCGAGCACGTCCGCTCGTCATGCGCCGTGAGCCACTCGACCTGGGTGACCCCGACCTCTTTGTAGAACACCATCCGCCCCTCATTGTGGGCCCGCAGCGTCTCGGTCCGAGCGATGAGCGTTGCCCGCTGCTGAGTTGTCTTGAACACGGTCTTGCCCGCGGTGCGGAAGCCCTCCTTGTCCTCGACGGTCCGACCGATTTCCCGCGCGACCTCGGGGATGGACTTCCCGGTCAGCACGCCGGCGGTGATGGTGCGGTGAATGCCAGAGGCCAGTTCGGTGGTGACGTCGCCAAGGAGTTGCACCTGGTAATTGGCCAGAAAGTCGACGGCCGACCGGTCGATGGTGGCGAAGGTGCGCTTGACCAGGGCGTTGCGACTGACGTCCGTGAGGTCCTTGAAGTTGGGGGCTTGCATCCCCTCCAATTGCTCGACTCCATCCCGGATCCCGAGGAGCAGCGCCCCCTCGACATTGGCCCGAATGCCAACCTTCCATGTGTCTCGGAGTTCGGTCGTGACCCCTTCCACTTCGGCCTGCAAGTCTTTGAGAATGGCCAGACGCATATGCTGCCATGGCTTCAGAGTGAGGCTGGCTTCGAACCTTCGCACCTGCGCTGCCACGTCATCCGCTGCCCTGGCGAGCGCCGCAGTCAGTTCCTTCACCCGGTCTTCGGCGTACCGATCGCGACGCTTGGAGGCTTCGGCCACTGCTTCTCGAATCCGCT
>CAZQHM010000179.1:0-6510 GCA_964593355.1 uncultured Myxococcales bacterium | reverse complement strand
CCATCGGCATGGACCACATGGAGTTCTTGGGGGATTCTCTGGAGAGCGTGGCCAGTGAGAAGGCGGGCATTATTCGCCCCGGAGTGCCATGTGTTGCAGCGGGGCTTCCTCCCCAAGCCCACGAGGTGATCAGCTCCATCGCCGCTGCCAAGGGTGCCCCTCTGGAGCTGTATGGCGATGGTTTCACTGCCCAAGAGGAGGAGGGGCGGTTCAACTACCAGGGCGAAGGCATTGTCCTGAACGAAGTCAACCTTGGGCTCAAGGGAGACTACCAGATAGCCAACGCTGCCCTCTCCGTGCGTGCAGCCACACACCTGGCCTCGGAACTGCTCCAACGCCCCCATTGCATCGTTGCCGGTCTAGAGCGTGCCCGTTGGCCCGGGAGGTTCGATGAGCGAACCGTGGGGGGGCTTCAAATCCTCTTCGATGGTGCACACAATGTTCCGGGCGTACAGGCCCTGGTCGGAGCACTTAGAAAGAAATGGCCCGGTGCCCGCTTCAGGCTGCTCTTTGGTTCCAAAGCAGGCAAGGATACCAGGGCCGTGCTGGAGCTGCTGGCTCCCTTAGCAGCCAGCGTTGTCTTGACCTCGTTGCCTGACAATGTGGTTGGGGTGGAACCAGCGGCCATGGCGGCTTGGCTTCCAGAGTCGGTGGGTGTTGAGTGTGTCCAGAACCCGGAACAGGCCATGAAGCGGTGGCTCGAGGGTGGCCAGACTGACGAATTGAGGTTGTGTTGCGGTTCACTCTACCTTGTGGGATACTGCCTCACGCTTCTAGCCTGGGCGCAGTAGGCCCGCTGGCTCTGATGGAGTGCCACTTGGGCGCTCGGGAATATGTGCCCACAGGTTGGGGGCCGCAGATGGGGTGCATTGCGAATTCGCAGCAGAACGAGCAATGTCATACAGCCTCCTGGAGGACAATTGACGCGGCGCCATGGCGGATACGGTTTGACCAGGTTTCTGCCGGGCCCAGGTGGTGTCGGCGCCGGTTCGTGATAATTGCGGAGGGAACATGAGGTTTCTGGCCATTTTGGCTCTGCTCTCCTTGGCGGCTTGCCAGCAGAAGGGGCCTGTGCAGGGCCCGGTGCCCCCTGGGGACCAGGCTCAGGTGGGCGTAACGGATAAGAAAGTGGTGCCCGCAGAGGCTGTAGAGACGGGGCATAAGAAACCTCCCGTAAATGTGGAGGGGGGTCCGCCTGCTTCAGATCCAGAGGAAGTGCCCGAGAGTATTGTTGGGCCCATGAGTTTCCCCACGGATATTCCTTGCCAGTGTGAACTGCCCAAACCACCGCCGCCCCTGGCTTTCCCGGACCCCTTCTTCGAGACCGCAACGGTGCCAAAGCCCATGGTTTCCCTTTACGAAGGGGTAACCGGAGCACAGCTTGGGGCGGGATGGACCAAAGCCACCCTTGAACCGTGGACCCCCCCGGAGAACTCTTCCATGGTAGATGCGGCCCTGCATCCGGTCAGCCTCGAGAACCTGGTACAGGCCACCATATTTTGGATGCGTAATAGTCATATTGAACTGCTGCTCGCCAATTTGGCACCAACAGATATGGAACTTCTTGAGTTCTTTACTATGTTCGGCATCAGGCCCAGACCACATATGAGCAAGGAATTCACTGCGAAGCTTAGAGCTCAGGCGCTGCTGCTTACCCCGGTGATTCACGAATTTGGAAGCCTCATCTCCCGCCAGGACCGGCTCTTCGGCGAGATTCGAATGTCCCTTCTGACTTTCTCTTACAAAGATGCTGCTGGAAACGCTGCCTTGGGCTGCTTCGCATTGATTATGGTTGATGGTAACTGGCGACACTTCGATTTGACATGCGAGCTGCCCGAGTTCATTCCTGCACCAGAAGATATACCCGGTGCGTCGGTGTTGGATTTGTCGGTGCTAGATCAGAAGTAGAAAGCGAATCCTGCAGAGCCGAAGAGGCCACCCACGCCAATGCCAACGCCCTTGTGGTCCACCTGATCCACCGCACCAAGGCCCTCGGGGGAGAGCAGCGGCCCGCCCTCAGGCACCATGGTGAAGGTGACGCCCGTAGCAAGAAAGACCGAGAAGGCATCAGAGAAGAAGTACTCGACTTCGATGGGCGCCTCCAAACCCCACTGTGCAACGTTGGTATCAACCTGAACGACGGATTCTTCGGCGGTTGTCTCCTGACGGCTGGACCAGCCCAGACAGGCCCGAACGCCGGCCGAAAGGTTGGCCGTCTTCGTGGCCACCAGAACATACTTCATGCCTACCGAGGTGAGGATAGTCGTCGTGTTCCGGTTCTTGTCGTCGAGGAGGAAGCCGGCGCCAACGGTGAGGCTCAACTGAAGGTCGGGGGCGCTCCAGTAGCCGAAGGTCAGGCCCCGCACCCCAAGCAGCGACTGGCTGTACCCAGCCCCGAACTTCCCGTGCATATTCTTGGCCTCAGCGTTGGCAGCAAGCAACGCCATAAGCAACAGCGTCGAAAGAAATGCGCACCTTCTCATCTTCGCCCCCGTCTTGGGTTCCATCAGTGAGAATCTAGCACAGGCCCGCTTCTCAGGGGCACACTATTCTTGGGGTGCGGATCCGTTGCCGGGGAGGGGGACGCCCAACGAGCGCCCTTCGTGGCCGTAGTCCCACCGAAGCGACAGCGAAGGTGGGTTGACGTCGCCGTCGCCGTCGCCGAACTGTCCAGCAACGTGACTGAGCCCATTTGCTCCCCGGTTCGGGAACAGCACGCCTATTCTTGCCTCAGGGCCAAGGGTTGAGCCGACCCAACATGGGCCGCATGAGCCAAACCTCGGGGCGGGCCGGAAGAGTCGAGGCGTCAAACTCCAAAGTGCTGGCCCCAACATCCTTGTGCCTGCCCGCAAGCTGCAGGAAGGGCTCAACAGGGCCAAGCGGGAACCCTGTTGAAGGGGTCTTGTAGTGGATAGGAACCGCTACCCTCGGCCGACTTGTGGTCACGATGCTCCACGCATCGGCGGGCCCCATGGTGAAGTGGCCACCCACGGGAAGGAAGAGCAGGTCCAGTCCCGAAAAGAAGGCGAACCAGTCCGGCGAGAGCTCAGGGCCCAGGTCGCCGGGATGACCGATGCGCATCCCGTCCACTTCTATCACCAGCGAAGTGACGACGGCGTCAACTGTGCCCCCGGCGTCACCGTGCTTACCTCGCCGGGCCGAGACTCGTAAGCGAGCATCCTCGTAGTCTCCCCGGATTACCACCGGATGGCCGAACTCGGGTCCCACGTAGTTGTGATCGGCGTGGTCGTGCGAAATGCAGATATAATCCCACTGCCCGGGAATGGCCGAGTAGGCCAATCTGCCCCCGAAAGCGTCGGGCTCGTACGGGTCCAGAAGAATCCTCGTGCCGTCGGATGCTTCGATACCGATTGATGCGTGGCCGAAATAGGTAACGCGCATGATCTCCTCCATGGCAGCATCCCCCGCCGGGGGGGGCACCCCCTTTACTTCGCTGCACCACTATCCTATCTTGCGCCCCGCACGGTCAAGCCAAACAGGGAGGTAGCCATGCGCCCGTCAGCTCTGGAACTCTTCTCGATGTACTACCTGGGAGTGGGCCCCGACTTCCAGCCGAAGTTCTACAACGCCCACTCCGTTGCCCGGCACTTCAATGTCACCATGGAGCAGGTCTTGGGCTGGTTGACCGAGTACCACATGCACCCGGACCTCTTCCCCCACGTGGACTACAATGTCGCTAAGGCCCACGGAGAGGCTGTTGACGTCTCCCTCACCCACGGCAGGGACGAGCTGAGGGCATTCTGCATCCGAAGCTATGAGGAGTTCCGCAGGAAGTTGGAGCTGTACGACCCCACCAGGCAGTTCGAAGACCTGGACTACGACCACATCTGGGGTGACGAGGTCACTACGAAGTCGCTTCTGAGCTGACCCCTCTTGCAATCCGCCAGACGGCTCCTATACTCCAGCCCGCAAAGCCCCCACGGGCTCCTTCCGCTGTTGAGCGGTGGCGGCCCATGGGACATCAGGCTCTGCTCGACCCCACACTCCGGGGCCCGCTGGTCACCACAAGGCGGAGCCGGCACTGGGTCGAAGCCACTTCTCGGGGCGGACCAGGTTCCGCCGTGCAGGGAGATTCTTAGATGAACATCGCTACTATTGCTGAGGCCCTCCAGGACATCAAAGCCGGCAAAATGATCATCCTCGTGGACGACGAGGATCGAGAGAACGAAGGCGACCTCTGCATGGCCGCTCAATTCGTCACCCCCGAAAGCATAAACTTCATGGCTAAGTTCGGCCGGGGCCTCATTTGCCTTACGCTCACTGAAGAGCGGGTGAAGTTCCTCGGCCTGCCTATGATGACCACCAATAACGAGAGCCGCTTCGGAACGGGTTTCACCGTCTCCGTTGAGGCCCGGCACGGCGTCTCAACGGGAATCTCCGCTTCGGACAGGGCCCATACCATCAAGGTCGCCGTCGATCCTCAGACCAAACCCGACGACCTGGTCATGCCTGGCCACATCTTCCCCATCAAGGCCAGGGACGGCGGTGTGCTGGTGCGAAGCGGCCAGACCGAAGGCTCCGTGGATCTCGCAAGGTTGGCCGGCCTGCAGCCCGCTGGTGTAATCTGCGAAATCATGAATGAAGATGGAAGTATGGCCAGAATGCCACAGTTGCTGCAGTTTGGTGTAGAACATGGCATCAAGGTGGTCACTATTGCCGACCTTATAAAGTACAGGATGAGCTCCGAAGCCCACGTGGAGTTCATCGACCGGGCCGAACTGCCCAGAAACGACCACAACTGGAAGATCAGCATCTTCCGTAACAACCTCGACGGCAGTGACCACCCGGCCATGGTGCTTGGCGACGTCACCACCGAGGAGCCTGTGCTCGTCAGGGTACACTCCGAATGTCTCACCGGCGACGTCTTCGGCTCGGCTCGCTGCGACTGTGGCCCCCAACTTAACAGGGCCATGGACATGATCGAGGAGGCCGGTCGGGGTGTCCTACTCTACCTCCGCCAGGAAGGTCGCGGCATCGGCCTGGCAAACAAAATCAGGGCCTATCACCTCCAAGACAAAGGTCGGGATACCGTGGAGGCCAATGTCGAGTTGGGCTTCCGCCCCGACATGCGTGACTATGGCATTGGTGCCCAGATCCTGTCGCATCTCGGCATTCGCCGAATCAGACTCATGACCAACAACCCCAGGAAACTCATTGGCATCACCGGCTTCGGGCTCGAAATCCTCGAGCGCGTCGCCATTGAGATTCAGCCCGGCGAACACAATGCCTACTACCTCAGGACCAAAAAGGACCGCATGGGGCACATGCTTAACAAAGTGTAGATGGCGCTCTAGATTATCAGCCTCACGTCTTGTTGCTCAAGACCCCAGTAATTATCCCTTAATGCTTGTGTGTTATTAGGATTTTTTACGAATACAGCCGGCCCAAACCAGAGAAACCGGCATCTCACCACCACCTTTTGCGCCCGCACTCGCCCCCCACGATTCGATCCCGCTTGCATAGCCCCCTCACAATGAAGTAGCCTCACCAAAATTGCCGTGAGGTCCAACAGATGGCTGACCGTGAACGCAAGGCGCCCAAAGCACTCAAGGAACTGGCTATTGCGCAGTACATGGCCAACTACTTTGCGAAACGCTCGGAGTTCCCCTCCAACGACGAGATCATCGAGGCCATGAAGGAGGAGTTCTCCGAGGAGGCCGTGGGCCCCCTCTACCCCAAAGATATCACCAACCTCAAGCGAGGCGCCTACAAACTGCTCCAGTTGGAGGTGGCGCTGCCCCGTGAGCAGGGAATCGAGGGTGAACTCTGCGACGCTCTTGGACTGCAAGGGGCAATGGTCGTTGGTAATCCGTACAAAACCTATGATAATAATATTCTAAGAAATATAATAGGATATCAGGCAGCAAGATTCTTTGATGAACATGTCAGGGATGGCCAGTCTATCACTCTTTCATGTAGCATGACCATGAGGGAGATGATCAAGCGTATCAGAACGCAGTACACAAGTCTCAGGGTCTTCGCAGACTCCGTGGTGGCCGTATCTCAGTTCCACATCATGAGTCCCGCCTCCCTGGTGGTCCTCTTCCTTGACCGCTTTCCGGAATGCCGCGGCACCGCCTATACCAGCACCCCCTCGCTGGTCGAGATGTTGGGGCGCGAGGCCTGCCAGCAGATCCTGGACAAGGAGATTTTCCGGGCCGCCTTCAGCGCCGACTGGGTCTTCGTAGGAATCGGTGCGCTCACCCGGCGCCTCTCAACCCAGGGGCTCACCCCCGGATTCGATTTCTTGACCCACGTGGTGACCCATGACGCAGAGAAGCTCTATCGCCGCGGTGTGGTCGGAGAGATCTCCTACTGGCCCTTCGATGAGTCTGGCACGCCGGTATTCCAGGGCAGCGAAGAAGAGCTGACATACTTCAAGCACGTCTTCACCTACTCGGAATTCGAGAGCCTCGATCGCTCGGTGCGGAGGGAAAAGGGGTTGCCCACCAAGGTCGTCGGAGCGGCCGGAGGCCAGCACAAAGTGGC
>CAZQHM010000178.1:0-6538 GCA_964593355.1 uncultured Myxococcales bacterium | reverse complement strand
CCGTCTTGGTCTGACCGTCGGTGTTGTACTCGAAGCTTAGCTTGTTCTCACCAGCACCCCAGTTGGGGAGCGCCGGGTAGTCGGGGCCGTACACAACGGTCATGTTGTCGGAATCGTCAGGAAACTCCAGCGGTATGAACGGACCGAATTGGGACAGGTTCGTCACGTTGTCTCGCCAGGGGAACGTACTCCCGCTGCCGTCAGGGTTTCCATCGGAAATATGGCCGTGAAAGGCGCGTGAGATCTCTGTCGCATGCTCGCTGTCAAATACATACTTCCCCTGGTCCCGGTCCAAGAGGTGACGATAGATCGAATCCGCATTGCAGTCATCAATGTACACGTACCCGTCATAAGGACTGGTGTCAGTAGAGCAGTTGTTCGAGTTGTTGCCCACAAGGATCGTGTCGGCATCCTGGTCCGCCCTGCTATTGAGAATTGATGTGTAGGCATAGTACCCCACCTGATTGTGGAAATCCGCATACATCGCCACGATGCCATCTTCGCGGCTTCCCGGCACCCAATCCGTGGGGAAATCATAGTCCTCCAGAAATGTTCCCGCCATGAATTCGTGCTGACTCATCATCCAGGCCGAGTACTTCGCCCAGCCCTCCTCCGCTGCTGCGGTATAGCACCATCCATCGCGGCTGTACCCACTGCGGCCAAGGGCCTCCGAGAGAGCGTGGGAATACTCGTGATAGATTGTGTCGCGACTATTCTTCTCCCCCGTGTTAGTCATCTGGGCAAGGTCTTGTGCGTTGCTACCGCACTCAATCTTGATTCGGTCGCCACTCTGTAGCCCTGCGCCGCAATCGGTTGAAGTTCCGTTGATTTGTACGTAGAACTCAACTGGCGAATACATGCCAGAGTAATACCCCACAGTTTCGGCGAAGCTCTGTGCGTAGTTGCCATGGTAAAATACTTCGCCCCTGCGTGCCCAACAGTTAGTAGCTGTCCAACTGAGGTCGAGAGCGCTAGGGTAAATAATATGGGTTGTCAAATTCGCTATATTTGGCTCGCACTCCCCCTTTTTCTCGTCGCCCACATCATACATCCATCCGCCCCGGAAGTCGATAAACCAGGTATTGCCTGCCTGATCTGCAATCGAGAATTCGCCGTTGTGGCTTGTGGAATCAAGATAGGTATAGCTATCGCAGATATAGATACCATTAGAGGTGGTTCTGTCGTCACATATATCGACATTTGGGATTCCGTAGAATATCTTTCCATTCGTTTCAAAATCCTCAAATGGCCTATTCGTCTTGAGCCGCACTGTTCCAGTCTTGGCACGTGCCGGCTCTTGTAGTGCAACGACGGACCCTGATTTGACATCGACAATAGCGTGCCACAGGTCCTCTCCGTTCAGTTGAGCTACCGGCACAGACTGGGTCCAAAGGGGCTTGCCCCCGATGAGCCTAATTCTCACCTCCTCAACGTCTCGTGAGAAATCCTGTTCGAATCCGCTTGCCTTCGCCAGTGCCTGCTTGATTCCCGCATCGCCCAATGCCATCGGAGCAACGCCTTCAGGAACAGGGAACGAAACCCGACCGCGAATGGAGTCCAACCTGTAAACGCCAGGCTCCTCCTCGACAATCGAGACAATGAGTCGATTCCCTTCGTAACGGGTTTCTTCGTAGAACCGAGACAGCTCCACTTCATGGACTGTGGGCGAGGGTGCCATGTCCCAGGTACTCCAACTCACCTCGAACGAGTCATTCGAAGTCAGGCTAAACACATCAGCGATTTCCGGGAAGTACCTATTGTAGAATTGGCTAAAGAACTCTAAGTGATTGGCTGCAGGAATTACGTAACGGAAACTGAGAGCGGACACTTCGCCGGTGGCGCTGTCAACCGACAAGTCGACATCCCCGCACCTATCAAGCACAAGCGCCTGGACTGCCAACACCTGCGAGGACGTGGCACCCTCGCTGGATTCAAGCTTGTCCACCGCTCGCTCAAGGTTTGGCATGGTCCCATGGCAAACAGCGTGGAGATCCTTGCTAATGGCCGTCAGGTCGTCATCCATGGCCAACTCGAGTGGTGCGTAGGCCTCGACGAATTCCTAGTACCAACGACAGGCATCTCCAGCGTTGGCAAGACGCATGTCCAGTCCAGCGACAAGAAGCAACGATATCAACGCTGGGGCCACCGCCTCTCCACAGCCCCTCATGTATTCTTGCCAGCACCTGTTGTTGCGTGGACCGCAAGGCTCAACTGCCAATCTTCTCGTCCAGTAAGATGGAACCGAGCGCACCTCACGACGAGCACAAGAATCCGAAAAAGCAGACAACGTGTTCCGTGTTCCCTGTTCCCTGTTCCCTGTTCCCTGTTCCCTGTTCCCTGTTCCCTGTTCCCTGTTGTCATCGTCGTCGTTCCGGTCATCATGGGGCCTCCTTCTACACTTAAACTTGCTGAGCGATGCTACGCTGTGGGTTAGCAAAGTCAAGAGACGTGAGACGTGAGATTCGTGAGATAGGCACCTGGCTGGAATTGGAGCTTAGTCTTTTCGGCATGACAGTACTGATCTCGGGGCTTGGGGAGTCCATGCTGTGGGCATCGTAGCGGTCAGCGCCATTATGGGGCCTCTTCTTGTACGGGTTACGCAAATTGACCAATGTCAAACTTGTTTACCCAACAAGTCCATCAGGTTAGCCGTACTCAAGTGCTAATCTAGCGTCGTTTTCTTATGCTGCGCTCCGCCGCAGCCAGCCCTACTGGCGACACGGCCCATGGCTCAAGTCGCTGCTGGACCGCCAGGATTCAATAATTGTCGCCCTACCTCTGCACCAGCACCTTCCTTCCAATAGCCGGCACATCAACCAGGTGGAACCGACAGCCGAAGGCCCTGGACAACAGGTCGACGTCGAACTGCAGCGCCGGGGCCAACTCCACCATCCGCCCCTCGGATATCAGGGCCATCCAGGCATGGGGAAGCAGCACCTGGTTCAGGTCGTGCACCACCACCACAACCCCCACACCCGAGGCCGCTGCCTCGGCCAACACATGGATCAGCTTCCTGGCGTTGTTCCAGTCCATACCCTCGGTTGGCTCATCCAGCAACATCCAGGCCGGCCGCTGCACAAGGCTCTTGGCCGCCAGGGTCAGCCGCCGCTCTCCTCCCGACAACACTGGATAGGGCCTCCTCGCCAGGTCGCCCAGCCCCATCTCCTCAAGCGTCGCCATGGCCTCCCTGGAGGCTTCACGCTCGCTCAAGCCACGAGCCAACGCCCCCATGCGCACCAACTCCAGCACCGTGAAAGGGAAACTGGTCTCGACGTGCTGAGGCAGGTAGCCCAGCAGCGGCCCCCGTTGCGCCCCGGGAATGGCGTGCACATCCCTTCCCCCGAGCGTTACCCTGCCTGCCGTGGGCCGCAGATAGCCGCTTAGAAGCTTCATCAACGTGCTCTTGCCCGCCCCGTTGGGACCCACCAGCGCCACCAGGCGCCCCGGTCTGAACTCAAGAGTGACCTCGTCCACAATGCTACCGAAGCTCACGCCGTCGCACCGAAGCAGCAAAGGTTCTTCAGCCACGGGCCTCATGAGACAACCTCATGTCGTTGCGCCCTCACCAGCATCACTATGAACAGCGGGCCCCCAACCAGCGAGGTCAGCACCCCCACAGGAAGCTGCGTTCCTACCAGAGGCGTTATCAGCCGGGCAACCAGGTCCGAGGCAAGCAGAAAAAAGGCCCCTCCCAAAGCGCACAGCGCAAACAACAAACGGTGCCTGGCACCAAAGACCAGACGCATCATGTGCGGCACAACCAGCCCCACGAACCCCACAAAGCCCGCAATCGAAACCGCACCGGCCACCAGCAACGCAGCAACAACGAACAGACGCCGCTTCAACCTCTCGGGATCTACCCCCGTTCCATGCGCAAACTCCTCGCCAACCGCCAGAGCATCCAGACCCCGGCCCCAAGCCGACAGCAGCATGGTCCCCCACACCGCTATGGCCGCCACCAACAGCACCAGCCCCCACGACACCGACTCCGATGCCAACGTCCCCATCAGCCAGAAAAGCACCTCGTGAAGCCTGTGGCCCACCAACAGGCTCTTCATGAACATCACTACCGCCGAAGCAAAGAAGTTGAACACAACCCCCATAAGCAACAGGTGGTTGGTGGCAATCATCCCCCTAACCCACGACATGCCGAACAGCAGCACCGTAGCCCCAAGCGCTCCCGCAAAAGAGCCCGCAAACACCACCGTCGCCTGCAATGCACTGCCCAGCGCCACCAGCGACGCCAAAGGCAGCATCACCAACGTCCCCCCCACCGCCGCACCACCCGAAACCCCAACAATAAACGGGTCCGCCAACGCATTGCGCAACAAAGCCTGAAACGCACAGCCCGAAACCGCCAGCGAAGCCCCAACCCCTATGGCCATCGCAGCACGCTTCAGCCGTAACTCCAGCAGAAGCCCATAAGTGGCGTCCAACTCCCCTGTCAATAGGTCCAACGGCGTAAGCGATACATGCCCCAAACTAAGGTAGGCCATAAGCAGCACAACAAGCCCCACCGCCAGGGCGAGCACCCCAACCCAACCCGCTACTGGCTCACGATGGCGTATCTCGTTGCGCAATCAACCTCCTGATGCGGTCCCGCCCCCAAAGGTGCAGGGCCAGAGCCTACCTCACCAACCTCGCCCTGAGCAGTTCAACCGCCCTCACCACCCTCGGGCCCGGACGCAGAACCTCGGGCTCACTCCAGAACCTCAGCACAGGCCTCCCCGGGCCCTCGCCCACGAAAGCCCAAAAGTCCGCCGGTTCACCTTCGCCCTCGGCAAACGAGGTGTCAATGATGAACTCAGGGGCCAACTTCAGCACCCACTCGGCATCCAACGTCGGGTAAGGATTGTTGCCGCCCGCAAGGACGTTGCGCCCACCCGCAAGCCGAATCAACTCGTCCCCCCAACTGCCAGGCCCAGCCGCTACCAGCGGACGATGGCCATGCACCATAAGCACCGTTGGGCCCCCGTCCCTCACCGAGGCTCCGTCCCTCACCGAGGCTCCGTCCCTCACCGAGGCTCCGTCCCCGGACCTCCCTGAGGCTCCGTCCCCCGTCGAGGCTCCGTCCCCGGACCTGCCCGCCGAGGCTCCGTCCCCCGTCGAGGCTCCGTCCCCGGACCTGCCCCCCGAGGCTCCGTCCCTCACCGAGGCTCCGTCCCCGAGGCCAAGCGCCCGCCGAACTTCCGCCGCTGCTTCCCTGCCCCGCTTGGGTTGGCTCAGGATCACCCCTAACTCCTCAAGCGTCCTGGCTACGTCCGCTGCGCTCTCTACCTTGCTTACGTAGACCGACACGCCAGCCTTGGTTAGCGAATCAACGGGCAACTTAGCGTCTACCCCCTTCTGCACCACCACAAGGTCGGGCCGCGCAGCAAGTAGGGCCTCCACGTTGGGCTCAACCCCGCCCGATACCATGGGCACCGAGGTGACCGACGACGGATAGTCGCAGAAGGCCGTTCGCCCCACCAACAACCCCTCGGCACCAAGCAAAGCCACCATCTCCGTCATGTTGGGAGTCAACGAAACAACCCGAGAGTACCCCTTGCGTGGCACCTGCTCGAAGTTCGAACGGGCCTCCTCCTCACCCCCAGCGCCGGACCCCGATGCCACATCGCTTCCTTTGCAGCCCACGCAGCAGGCCAGCACCAGAAGCAACCCGGCAAAGAGGCCGGCACCCTGGGAAGGGTTTGCCGAGATGAGCCTTCCCACACTCTGCCCAAAACTTGACGGAGACTTCAGCGCCACGCTCTCCATGCCTACTGGTTCCCTACCTGAACGGCAATCTCTCCCGTGCCCATGTCCATCTTGATTACCGTGTTGGCCACGTAACCCGTGATGTAGCCATAGTTGCCTGCAATAGCTATCTCCCACGGATTGGTTCCAACATCCATGGCGCCGAACGGAGTTGTCGTCTGGCCCGTGGTAACATCAAATTTAGTGAGATTATTGTCAGTAGAATTGACAACGAACAAAGTCTTATCAAGAATTCCCAGTCTGTTTGGAGCAGCGCCAGTAACAACGGGGAAGGTTACTTGCAAGGAGAGTGTATCCAGGATGGCAACCTGAGATGAAATAGTATTCAGGACATACAGCTTGCCCGAATCAAAGAGCATGTCCACGGGCCCTTCCAGCTCCTGCGTTTGGGTTACCTGAACTGGCTCAGAACTGGTCAAATCGCTGCCATCCACCACGAATAGCGAACCGGTGTTGAAACTGGCCGCATAGACCTTGCCGCCGCTGCACTCAACCGTCAACGAGTCGTTCCCACCCTCCATGCTGTATAGCTCCTGGGTCAGCAGACCCTCTTCGATATTCGCCAGGTCAGCGATGTAGAGGTAGGGCCCCGTCCCCGACCCCACAAAGACCCTGCCCGCCTCGGCGCTCACACACACCGATCCCGGAAAACCGGCCATGGGCTTGGGCTGGCCGTTGGGCAACTCCACCGATGCCTCAACCTTCAACGTCCCGGCATCCACCTGCACCAGCTTTCCCGCCGTGGCCGGGGTCATGACCCAGTTCTCGTCGGAGACCACGG
>CAZQHM010000177.1:0-6603 GCA_964593355.1 uncultured Myxococcales bacterium | reverse complement strand
GGGGGGAAGGGGGGAAAAGGGGGGACAAGGGGGACGATGTGGACGACGAAGACGACGATGGGGACGACGAGGACGTTAAGGGTGAGGGCGGGCGATTGCCTCCTCTTCCCGATTAGTAAGCCATTTCTGGGCGGTATGGTGGGCCCCCCTTTGAATCCTTGCTAGATAGGAAGCAGCGATACATTCTGAGCCTCAACGACAGGTTGCTAAGCTGCATTTTCAGTGGCGCGGCCTTGGCCGCTATGGTAAAACACCCGAACCCTGGCAGGCGTGGCGGTCTCCCGATGTTGGCCTTTTGGCTCCTTGGAGACGCCGTTTCTGTCGCAGGCAACTGCCCCAGGGGCGGCCTTCTTCGCCGAGGTGATGCCCGGCCGAAGCATTGAGGCTGCTGAATGGTGCATAATAACGCGTTTGGGGGTTTAGATGTTGGCAAGATTTTTTTCTGCGATATCGGCAGTGGTAGTTGTTTTTGCAATGACTGGGTGCGGAGAATTTGAGAAATACTTAGATAAGGCAGGTGATATTAACAAAGTTATTGGCGGCGGGAAGCTTAATACGTCTGAAGTTGATTCGTTACTTGCTGAGATTACTTCCATCAATACTGAGCTGACCAATCTCTCGGGGACCATCTACCAGAGCAGCGAGGCGGTACACGCCGCTTTGGCCCCTTATCGTGCAGGACAGTTCCCGATTCTGACCTACAACTGGGAGACCGTTAAGGCTGAGCTTGACAGAAACCCCAGGTCCAAGAAGGCTCGATCCAAGCTCAAGACCTACGAGGAGCAGATGGCGCTTCGTGGGGTCGTAGCGGCCGAAATGCTAAAAGACAAAAGCAAGCGAAAGGCTCTCCTGAAGAAGCTCAAGGTCACTGAACTGGAGCAGTTGAAGGGGGCGGCCAAGGCCCTGCGGGATATTCCATCCAGGAACAAGGCGGCCATTGCAAGGATTCCCAAGCTGGCCGGCCGCTCCAAAGGAATAGTCACGGACCTTCTTAACCAAATTAAGGCCAATCCACTGGTAGCGCTGGATGCCCAGAAGCTGGTCAAGCGAGTGAACACTGCTATCAAAGAGGTGAAGGCTATGCCGAAACTCTTGAAGAAGCAACTCAGCGCCGTGCAAGACCTCATCAAGATGCTCGAGGATCTTCTGTAGGGTATCAGTCCGGGAGTGCAAATAACGTCATTACAGTACAGGGAGGCGACAGATGGCGATCCTGCGTTTTGGGTTCATGGGGCTATTGGTGTCGCTGGCGCTGGCCGGCTGCGGTGGTGATAGTAAGAGCGCTGCCGGGGACGTGAACGATGCGGCTGGTGATTCGTCGATGGGGGACCTTCCGGATCTCCATGTTGAGGACGCAGCGGACCTGGCCCAGGAAGTGGTTCCAGATGCGGAACCCGAGGTTGTGAACCCACTTTGTATGTACGATGCTGTACCTCAGGATACCCCAGACCCTAGTCAGAAAAAGTTTGCTCTTAGTATGTTTCATTTTAATATTCAGTATGTTGCCGGTGGGCTCGAAGCCGAGACTCCCGACGGAGACATCGAACTCATGTGCGGGAAGCTTTGCGAAGGATGGACTGACGCCAAGCTGCATGACTGGTACATCACGGCAGTCTTCGAGCCTGTCATCGATCTCTTCCTGAAGCACCCCGAGTGGCGGGCGACTTTCGAGTTCCAGGGGCTGCTGCTGGAAGTCATGGAGGAGCGCCACCCCGGGGCCCTGAAGAAGTTGCAGGAGGCAGCGCAGAAGGGGATCATCGAGGTGGTGAGCATTCACTACTCAGACCAGTTCTTCCTGGCCTTTCCGAGGTTCGACTTGCAGAGGTCCGCTGACCTTAACCGTTCCATCTTCGAGAAATCCTGTGTGCCTCTGTCGGGGGTGGTGTTCAACCAGGAGGGGCAGGCCGGCGAAGGCAAGCATCGTTTCATGAAAGAGAATGGCTATGCCATTTCGGTCTTCCCATCCAACCTCTGGTTCTACTACCACCAGGAGCCTGAAAGGGCTCTCTTCTACAAGGACAGAGGGGTCGACGTGGTGGTGGGGCCCGGCAAGGGCTACCGCAGCGACCTGCCGCTGGTATTCGAGAAGGATGAGGCGACGGGCATCGAGGTCACCTGGACCTTCTTCGACGACGGCGACCTGCTTGCTTATCCCCCGTCGCCCTACCTGGCGCCGCTTTACACGCCGGCCGAGGGTAAGGCAAACCTGGCTGAGTATGAGGCCAAGCTCCTTGATCTGGAGTCCAAGGGATTCAAAGTGACCGGCATTGCGGACTACGTCGCCCATCTGAAGGCTCAGGGTGTGGCACAGCCCGACCTGCTGCCTGTGCTGGATGGTACCTGGCAGCCCATAGACACCGACAGCGTTCATCGCTGGCTCGGCGGACGTTCAGTCTCTGCCAGCGCTCCGCTGGAGAGGGACAACTTCATCAGGACCAACAACTACGTCACCAGGACGGAGTTGCAGGCCACTCTGCATCTCCTTGAGAAGGTGCCCCAGGAGCAAGCCGGAAGGGCCTCCATGGTGGAGAAACTGGAGCAGGCTTACAGGCATCTCTTCCTGGCCCAGGTCTCCGATGTCACTGGCATTACCCCCTGGATCGGCGAGTTCTACCACGGCATTATCGAGAACCGCGCTGCCAGAGAGCTTGGTGCCGAGGTGTGGGAGGAGGCCCTGGAGGCTCTTGGTTCTCCCCACGCCAGTGTGAGCCTGGAGACGGGCGAGGTGCAGTTGATGGATGCTCTGCCTGTTTACGACGAACTGCCTACGGCCGAGGCCCCTTTCGAACTGGAGATTGAGGCCGAGACCCGGGAGACCACGGTAGCCTGGCTGGGCTGGGAGGAGCACTATCAGCTTCGTTTCACCTACGGGCCCGCAGCAGATCCCTCGGGCCTGGATGAGTCCAAGACCAGGGTTAAGGTGGGGTTCCCCAGAACACGTACCGCCTTCATGTACACTCCGGCGCTGGCCGAGGACGAGGTGGTGGAGTACGACTTCAACCAGTTCACCTTCCAGTACCCCGAGGTCTACCTGCCCCTCTCAAACGGGCTCATCGGTCTTGGAGACGACTGGTGGGTTATCAAGCACTGCTCGGCGGTGCATGTCGCTGCGAGAGTGCCTACGGACCCGGCCGAGGGTTACATTCAGTTCATCGACGAGACCGCTGACCCCGTTGAGCCCCAGACCTGGGTCTTCACCGTGATGAAGGGAAGCAAGGAGGAGGCCCTGGCCGAAGCGCGTCGAGTCAATACCCACACCACCGTCACAAAGTGAAGTAGACCCTTCGGCCCCTCTGTTTTGCGGGTAGAAAGAGTGACGCCCCGGTTTCTTATGGGGTGCGTGCCAGGGCGAAGCAGATTACCCGGCTTGCTCCTCCCTCAATCAGTTCATGAGAACATGCAGCGAGGGTGGCGCCAGTAGTGACCACGTCATCAACGAGCAGCACGGCCTTTCCGGCGACCTTGTCCGGCTGGGCCACCCTGTAGACACCTTGCATACTGGCAATGCGTTGTGCTGCAGACTTACCCTTCTGTCCCTTGAACCATGGAGAGCGCTCCAAGGCGGTGGCTGCCAAAGGAAGGGAGAGCGCTCTGGCCACCTCATAAGCAACGATGGCCGCAGGGTTGTAGCCTCGCCTACGAAGCGAGGTGCGCCCCGATGGCACCGGCACAACCAGGTCCATGGGCTCTGGCTCAAGAGTCTGCTGGAGCAGCCTCGCCCCCAACTTCGCCAGAGTTCGGCCGGCCTCATGACCTCCTGAGTTCTTGAAGGCGATGATGACCGTGCGAACAGACCCCTCGTAGACAAATGCGGCCCCCGGCTGCGTCGGGTCGCTGTTGTCGTCGGGCTCCACCCACTGCTCGCATTGGGAGCAGAAGGCATCCCCCCCCGTGACGCTGCCGCAGCAGATGCAGCGCATGGGAAAGAAGAACGAGAACAGCTCTGCGAGGATGCGACCCATAGCATACGCTCCTGGCCCATGTGTCGAGGCTCAGGGGCTGTTCAAGTCGATTATGAGCACAAAGAGGGGAGAGGCCGACGAGCAGATAGCGTTTATTGGCGATGCTACAGGGCAGTGAGGAAGCGGCCCATTCTGGAGATACCTTCGTGGATTTGCTCGTCGGAGCAGGCGAAGCTGAGCCGCAGGAACCCGGCCTCGCCGAAGGCCTCGCCAGGGACTACGGCCACGCCGGCGTCCACCAGCAGGCGCTCTGCCAACTCCAGGGTGTTGGATCCCGCACCCTTGTTGAGGTAGGCAGAGACATCCACCCAGAGGTAGAAAGCGCCCTGGGGTGGCGTCACGGCCAGTCCAGGGATCTTCCGGACCAGGTCAACCATCAGTTCTCGCCGCTGGGCCAAGGAGGCAATCCATTGGGATGTCACCACCGGTCCCATGCGCATGGCCGCCGCTGCCGCTTTCTGCGAGATGGCGCTGGGGCATGAGGTTGAGTGGTCCTGAATCTTCGTCATTGCGGCGATGGCGCTCTTGGAGGAGGCAGCGAAGCCGATTCGCCAACCTGTCATAGAGAAGGCCTTTGATACGCCGTTGATAAGAATGGTCTTCTCCCGAAGGTCGGGGAAGTGCGCGAAGCAGGAGAAGGTGTGGCCATCGAAGAGCAGGGCGTTGTAGATGTCGTCGGAGAGGATCCAGATGTCCCTGGGGGCCAGAACGGCCGCCAGGCCCTCCAGGTCACGGCGGGTGTAGGCAACTCCCGTGGGGTTGGATGGAGAGTTGAAGAGAATCGCCCTGGTCTTGGGGGTTATGGCCGCCTCAAGGGCCTCGGGGGTCAGCTTGAAGTTGTTGCTGGCGCTGGTTTTCACGATGATGGGGTTGGCCCCTGCCAAATAGACCATCTCCGGGTAGCTGGTCCAGTATGGCGAGGGAATGAGGAAGTCGTCGCCCCTATCCACCGTTGCCAGGACCGAGTTGTAGAGCACCTGCTTGGCGCCGTTTGATGCCATGACCTCGTTGACCTGATAGTCGAGGCCGTAGAGCTCCTTGACAAAGCCAGTGATGGCCTTCCGCAGTTCCGGCGTGCCCGCTGTGGCAGTGTAGCGACACTCTCGGCGATTGATGGCTTCAATTCCAGCCTGGCAGATCTCCTCGGGTGTGTCGATATCCGGTTCTCCAACGCCAAGGGAGACGATGTCTTTGCCCGCCTGGCGAAGTTCCAGGGTTCTGGCGTTCAGCCCAAGAGTGATTGAAGGGGAGACTCGGCCAACTCGATCAGCGAAGTTCATTGGGTCCTCCAAACTTATGCAGGAGAAGGGCCGAAACCTGGGGCGGAACGAGATCCTGGACGTTGCCACCGAAGCGGGCCACCTCTTTCACGACACGGGAACTGACATAGAAGTACTGCTGGCAGGTCATAAGGAAGAGCGTCTCGATTTCCGGGAACAGCTTCTGGTTCATTTGGGCCATCTGGAACTCATACTCGAAATCTGAGACCGCCCTGAGACCACGGACAAGCACCTTGGAGCCCATCTTCCTGGCGAAATCCACCAGCAGCCCCGAGAACTCCTCAACCCTGACCCGGGGTTCGTCCTTGAAGATCTCCTTCAGCAGTTCAAGGCGCTCCTCCGTAGAGAACAGAGGCACCTTCGCCTCGTTGACGGCGATGGCAACGATTACCTCGTCGAAGACCTCGAGGGAACGGCGGATGATGTCCATGTGGCCGTTTGTGATGGGGTCGAAAGAACCGGCATATACCGCTAAAGGCATCACTCTACCTCATACAGGTGGTTCACCGCAGGTTCTTGCCCCTTACCGGAGCCGGCCCCGGGGAAG
Source organism: uncultured Myxococcales bacterium (assembly GCA_964593355.1). Classification (GTDB taxonomy): domain Bacteria; phylum Myxococcota_A; class UBA9042; order CAIXZC01; family CAIXZC01; genus CAYTWV01. The sequence continues at coordinate 814 of CAZQHM010000177.1, read as the reverse complement.
GCGGTTCAATATCGTTGTCTTCGTTTATCCTGGCGAAAATCGAGACCGAAGAATCCCCGTATTTCCTGTGATCAGTGCGAAACAGGTCACCAAACTCGTGGGGCAGCGGTGAGCGGGTCTCGTGCTCGGCCACAACCCTTGCGCCGGGGCCCAGGAGACCGCTGGAGGCCAGCAGGGCCAGTGTCTGTGGTACCAGCCCCCGGCCGTACGGAGGGTCCAGGAAGACCAGGTCGAACTGGGCCCCTTCCGACACCAGCTTTCGAATGGCCCGGTCGGCAGGAAGCGTCAGCAGCGTCGCCCGAGAGGTGCGGACAAGCGCAATGTTGGCCACAATCACCGAGGAGGCACCCTTGGAGATGTCCACAAAGGTAGCGTGCTCAGCTCCCCTGCTGAGAGACTCAAGCCCCAGGGCTCCCGTGCCGGCAAAGAGGTCGAGCACCCGTGCTCCATCTACGTAGGACCCCAGAATAGAGAAGAGCGCCTCCCGCACCCGGTCCTGCGTTGGCCTCGTGGCCATGCCCGGCGCTGCCTTCAACGTGAGTCCCTTGTATCTCCCAGCGATTATTCTCACCGACACCCCCAAAAGTGACCAGGAGGGTGTACCACTGCGCAAAGCCTAAGGCAAGGGAAGCGGAAGGGTCCGCAGCGGAAATAGTGTTGTATCTTTTGGGGTGGGATTCGGACTATTTGGACGCGGACGATTCGGACCTTTCGGACGCGGACGATTCGGACTATTGGGACGCGGACGATTCGGACTATTGGGACGCGGACGATTCGGACCTTTCGGACTTGGACGATTCGGACCTTTCGGACT
>CAZQHM010000176.1:4682-6630 GCA_964593355.1 uncultured Myxococcales bacterium | reverse complement strand
CATGGAGGAGATATTCCGCTTCTTGCACCTATCCTTCGATATCCTGGACTGAGGCCTGTCAGGTCAGGCTCTTCACGCCGGCCCGGGTATCCACCCCAATGAACTACCTGGGCCCCCCTTCCCAACCAAAAAGGGATGGACGAACCCACCGGAGGGCGGTAGGTTACGCAGAGTATTTGTTCGTCCAATAGGCTCCCTACGGGGTGGATCTCCTCCAGGTTGCTTGTTGCGCGTGTTGCTGAACCAGTGACCTTCATTCTCGACCCTACCCCTCGGCTCGGCACGAGCCTCGCTGGGGGTAAACGGCTGGTGGGCGGATCGAGGTATGAGGCCAGCCGTTTAGGAGTGTCGTTCAAATGAGAGTTTCTACCTGCTGGTTCACCTTGCTGTTCGTAGTTATGGTTTCTGCAACCGCACTGGCTTCCCCAACCGAGGGTGGAACGGGATACACTGCTGAGGTTGACCCCAAAGAGCCCGGTTTTCAGTTCAACGGCCTTCCCGGCGAGTACCGCTTCGATTTCCACCGGGTCTCGGGCTTCACCATCGACGAGGATGGCACCCAGGGAGGCATCGAGAAGTGGGGCGAGCATCGCCTTCGCCTCTCCCCCGAACTCTCCTTCCGCCCGTTCTACGTGAGAGTTGAACTGGATGTGCTTGGGGGACAGATTCTGGGAGATCACGAGAATTTCTACCCGGAAGGATTCAGGCTCGACCGCAGAAATGAGAACAGCGGGCTTGGTTTTGACGGATTCCTCCTGCGAGAGGCCTACGTCCAATACGCAAGCCCCTGGGTTGCACTGCGCATCGGCCAGATGGCCAGCGAGTATGGATTGGGACTGCTTGCCAACGCAGGACGGGAAGACGACAACCGGTTCGGCGTGCGTCGATACGGAGACATCGTTGACCGAGCCATGGTCCTGTTCACCCCATTCCAGGGTATCTGGGGCCCCGAGCACTCGCTGGCCCCCTTAACCTTTATGGCCTCCGGCGACATGGTCTATAGAGACGAAAACGCCGACTTCATGGCCGGCGACAACGCCTACATGGCCAATGCCGGGCTGATGTATCGCCATGACAAGTACGAGAACAACATAATCTTCACCTACCGAGACCAGGAAGACGAAGATGGAGACACTCTGGAAGTCTACGCCCTGAATCTGAACGGCAGGAACCGCTTCGTCCTGGACACCATGCTTGGGGAAGAGGGCAAACAGGTTCCCAACCTCTCCTTCAAGCTGGAATACGAAGCGGCCTGGCTCTTTGGAAAGACGGACCGCCTGCAGCAATTGGGTGCCGAGGACGGCCTCAATATCAACGCCTTTGCAGCGGTGGGACGACTGGGCTTCGAGATGGCGAAGGTTGGCCTGGAAGCTGAAGTTGAGGTCGGATATGCCTCGGGGGACAAAGATGCCCACGACGATGAATCACACTCTTTCAGCTTCGACCCCGATTACAACGTCGGGATGATCTTCTTTGACGAGATGCTCCCCCTCATCACAGCCAGAAGCGCCGAGATCTCCGCCGACCCATCCCACCTCCAGGTGCCGCCGAAGGGGCTGGACCTCATCGCCTCTCAAGGGAGAGTGACCAATACCCTCTACTACTTCCCCCAGATTCGATACACCCTGGCGCCCGGAGTGGTCTGGATGGAGAAGTTCAAGGCGATGTTCGGTGCCCTCCTTCTCTCCACAGCCTCCCCCCTGGCTCACTCCTACTACACCTTCAGAAACGGTGGAGTGGCCACCAACTACTTCGGCCGTGAGACCGACAGCAGCTTCCTGGGAACAGAACTCCTCCTGAGCATCCAAGGGGACTTCTGGGTATGGCCAGAGCACGTCGGCCTCTCCGTTCGAGCGCAGGGAGGCGCATTCCTTCCCGGTGACGCCCTGGCGGACCTGGACGGCAACACCCCCGACTCCGTCTACAAAGGGCTCCTGACCCTGGCACT
>CAZQHM010000176.1:0-4582 GCA_964593355.1 uncultured Myxococcales bacterium | reverse complement strand
ACCTGGACGGCAACACCCCCGACTCCGTCTACAAAGGGCTCCTGACCCTGGCACTGTTCTGGAAGTAAGCGGCCTGCCGGCAGAATTCCCCTAACCACCGCTCACTACTCTCGCTCCTACCACTCGACTCGGCCTTGGGCCGGCTCTCTTCGTGGCAGAGCCTGAGGCTCCCATCGAAGGGCCCGAGAGGCCCACCCAGGGCTGTCGAAGGCAGCCTCAGAGCCGAAGGCGGGGTACACGGCTACCGGGCGGATCGAGATAGAAGAGCAGCCTTGTGGTACGGTAACTGGACGCCCGAAGCTATTCTTTGTCTTTGTAGATCTTCGCACCGACCTTCCTCACCACTTCCGGGAGGAAGGGGCATGAGGAGGTGGCAAGGCATGGATCGTCGGAGAACTGTGTTCCGTTGGAGATCATGAAGAGGCCAATCTGGTTCTCGACGAAGTTGTTCATATCAAAGGCCTTGTCCGGGTTGGACGGCTCCACACCGTGACTGCCCAGCGGAGCAATGTAGGGAATACGGAAGGCGTGGAATCCCACCTTGTTCTCCACCACGCCCGTGGTTGGCACCGAGAAATGCTTCATGGTGCCGCTCTTTTCGTCGTAGGCGCTAGTGGCTCGGACCGGCTCCCCAACGGTCTGCTCACCGTATTCATTGACCCCGCCATCGAGGTCGTCCGGATCTGAATGAAGGGGCATTGGTCGAGTGGAGTCGGACTCCAGGAGCGCTGAAAACTCCTGGACCCATCGCATGTCCTTAAGCATGGGGGGCGTCTTCCAGGCATCGTGTGTAACCCAGTCGGAGACCGTGAAGAGGTCGCTGGTGAAGCGGAAGAGCCACTCCACCCCCTCCGAGACGTGACCGGCTATAAGTCGGTCGTTCTGCGTCTCAGCCTTTGGATCACCAGAATCGGGGAGATACTCCAGAATTCCGGCTCCCCTGGCCAGGTTCAGACTGGTGTAAATGGGGACGTTGGGGTCGCCCACCGTGTGGTAGATGATGGTGTTTGCCTGTTCAGCGGCGTCGGGATCATAACTGAAATCGAGCCGCCCTTCTTTCGAGTAGTGCCGTACGTAGGCGATGGGGTCGCCTCGGGTGACAATCATGGAGGCGTAACCCATGAGCCGTCGAAACGCTGGGGTGTTCCTGGGTTCGCCAAAGCCGGCTCCCAAGGCCACAATGGGGCTTCCTTCGGGGAAGAAGGCGCCCTGGAAGGTAACTGGCCGGTTCAGCGCGTTTATAAGCACCTTGCGCTTCCCTTCCCACCCGTCCAGCACTTCAATCTCCAGACGGTCTCCCAGAAGGGCCGCTCGTGCAAGGTCCGGCTCGTCGCAGGAGCCGGGCCCGGAGGCATTTCCTTCCTCATCGGTGGGGACGCTCCAGGTTCCGGGAGCGCACCCGACATGGACTGGACTGGTGTCGCCATCCACGAGGCCCAGGACCCCCCGCTTCTGCACCGCATTGAGCGCGTCGCAGGGAACGGAAACCCGGAACCCGCTGCCTTCCGGGTCCCGGAAAGCTCGAATCTCTTTGCCGTTGTCCAGGTTGCGAATCACCACCGTATCCCCCGGGGCGATATCCTTGGTGTGCACCATGGGATAGTAGTGAACCCGGGGGTATTTGTCGGGGAAGTACTCCTGGTGGAGGTTGTTTATCATGAAGGCGATTTCCACGGTATCAGAGTTTTTGTCGTACTTGTAAGCCGGGGGCGCCTCGGGGTCCTCCTCGTTGGCCACCTCGGCTACGGGAGTAAACACCACGAAGGGTCCCATCATGGGCATGAAGACCGCCTCGGGCACACCGGGGTTGGTGGACCGAACACCCACCTGGGCCAAACCGCCGGCACCCGAGATTGGGGTGGCCGTCGAAACGGTTCCCTCCACCGCTGCCGTGATCTGCGAGATGATGGCTCCCATGGACTGTCCCCATTGAGGGTAGTAGCGGTTCTTGGGGGTGCCCAGGTCAACAACCCCATCCCCGTTGAAGTCCCCGGCCAGGTCGTCTTCCTTTCCATTGCCGTTGATATCGGTCTTCCACTTCGCTGTTCCCAGGCTGCGCAGAACCCGGATGAACTGCATGTGGTCGATAACGGCCTGGCGCACCATGTCTCGGGTGTGGAACAGATCCCAACTCCAGAAGTCGCCTCCGTTGTCGAAGGACGAGAGGACACCATCGTTGTCGAGGTCCCGGATCCGCCCGAGGACGAGGGCGTTGTAGAAGTCCGTGAGCCCCAGCGGCTTCAGGAGAACAGGCACCAGAGATGCGTAGTCGATGTTCTCGTCCGATGGGAGCGCTATTCCGTGGCCGACCACGTCCATGGCACACAATGCGTATCCGAATTGGGCGAAGCGACCGGCGAATCCGAAGATTTCGAAGAGGGCTCCGGAGTAGCCGTGACCGTACATAACGACCGGGAAGGGAGGCTTGAGCCCGGAGTGGGCCTTGGGGATTGAGCACATGAAGGTCACCCGGTTGGGCCCGTGGGTTCCCTTGCCCGTGAGTGGGTCGATGTCATAGCTCTCGTTGTCGTCGGCGGGGTACATCTCGGTAGCGATACCGTCCTTGTCGGCAAGGAAATATGGCGTTGTGTACTCTCCAAGCACCCAGTAGTCGGTATATTTGTTGTCTTCTTTCAGCCCAGCCACCACCCCTTGAGGATAGAGGAGCACCGGTCCGGCGATTGCCTCGAAAAGAGGTCCCAACTCTTCGCTGGAGAGTATGTATGGCTTCTCGGTGGGGTTCCCCTTGGGGTCCACCGGATGAGCCAACCGTGCCTCCATGGTTGCAGGATACTCGTCTTTCAACGAGGCGAAGGGACCGTGGCCGTAGAGCCCCGCCCGAATGGCCTCGAGGTCGTGGGTCACAGACTGAGTTGTGAAACTCCAGGCGAAGACGATGTCTTGCTTGGACATGCCGATGGCCTCCTGCCCAATTACCTTAGGCAGATCCTTCAATTCGTCGTTCTGACTGATGTGGTTGACGTAGCGGAAGGGAGAGACCACGGGATTCCCCTGGGTATCCAGCATATTGCGCGTCACCACCACGGCGTAGGTCGTTGCCTGTCGAAGAGGGATCAGTGGCTGCAGGATCAAGGTGTTGGTCTCCTTTTCGTAGAAAGAGACCAAGTCGTCAATGGGACGCTCGTCGCCCGCTGCCAGGATTCCCTCGTAGTTCTTTTCGTCCATGACCGGGACTGGTTTGCCCGACCAGGAGTTGGGTTTGTCCAGGACGCCATCGAAGTCGATGTCTTCGTACGGGTCGAGCTTTCCGTTCCCGTTCTTGTCCTCGTCGTGGGTCTCGAACATGAGGTTGGGTGAGTCCCGATGGGGGTCGAAATCCCAGTACTGGTGAGCCCATTCGAGCGCCAACGAGTAGTTGCCAGCACCAAAATCGAGGGGGATGATCTCGCCGAATCCTTCAGACTTGGGGTCGACATTGACCAGCAGCACTGCGTCATCCTTGAAGGAGTGGTCCTGGTTATGCCGTGTCGTGAGGTTCTTCAAGTCCACGGGCCCCGTGAAGGGGATAGTGACCGGCTGGAACACTCCGAACCCGTCCAGTTCGTTGATTTTTCGTCGCAGGTCCGTCTCGATTCCAGTATCCGCTTCCAGGCTGATATTCAGGCGGCGCCCGGTAACCGTTTCGGGGGCCAGACGAGTGGCGACGTTGTTCGGCATTGGGATTTCGGGCAAGGGCTTGTGATCCAGGTCGAAAACAATGGCAACACCCCCTTCGACCATCACGGCCGACTCCGCCAAACCGCTACCATCGCTACCTTCGCACCCGGAGAGAATCAACATCGAGAAGAGCAGACCCACCAGCAGATGTTTTGACATCGACGACTCCTATATCGTCCCAACCATTATCGTCCCAACCATTATCGTCCCAACCATCGAACGCCGACACGACCGGCCAAAGGTCCACCGAACGCCCTTCATTGTCAAAGGGAAATCGCCCCACAGGGCTGCTCATATATCTCGCTCCCCCAGCAGCCGCTCACCCTGCCATGGTCTCCAGTTCCACGCTCCAGTCCAGAGGGTCGTTGTTCTCCCCTGTCCCTTCACTTATCACCACCAGATCCACACCGCCCATCTGCTCAATCATGACATCGAGCGCCTCCATGGCCCTCTGGATCTGGGAAACGTCTACCTCTTGGACCAGCACATCAGCACCAATCTCGGCGGCCAGTTCGTTCAACAACGGGAGACGCCTGGCCATAATGCCCACGGAATAACCCTCGGCCGCCAACAGCTTGGACAACTCACGGCCAATACCGGAACTTGCCCCAATCACTATAGCCTTGCGTTTCAACACTGCCGGCGCCTCCTTACTTATCCTATTACCGGTGATTATTACAATCTCACACCCATATTTATCCCCGAAGCCTTCGCAACACCGCCCGGGGACGGACCCTGAGCAGTGCCCCGAGGGAGAAGAGCAGCAAGAAGACCGGGAAGGCTGATGTTTGGTCCGTGGGCGCTGCCGCACAAGAACCAGAGCGCCCCTTGGCCGGGTCGCCTCCGGATGTCGTATCTTCACCCTGACCGTCGGAATTGGAAGTGGAGTCCGCTGCCGTGTCCG
>CAZQHM010000175.1:0-6877 GCA_964593355.1 uncultured Myxococcales bacterium | reverse complement strand
GCACCGCTGCCCCAATCCTGCCGATCCCAGGCACCGTCATAAGCGTTCGATAGGCACAGTACTTTCGGGCTTCCAAGAGCATGTTCGAACGCGCTTCTTGCACCTGCGCTGTGCCAATATCCATCTGCACGTGAAAGGCTTCTAATCGGCTTCGTAACGCAGAACTGGTAGCCATCGCCACGTAGTCTTGCCTTGTGCTTCTCCGATACGCAGCGTTCCCGTCTGTAGGGATTCCTCTCCCCCGGTATACCGCCTTGATTCGATTCTTCACACGGGTCGTGTCGGACAGCAGAACTTGGTAGGTTTTCACCAGATTCCGAAACTCTTCCAAGTCCTCGTCCCCGTGATACACCGGTGAGAGTTCCCCTTGGTACAGGAGCCTCGCAAGAGACCGGGCATCCTTTCGGTCGGTCTTGTTCCTGAGGGTTCTGCCCCGCGTGTTCTTTCGTGCATTGCAAACCACAACCTCTTCCACAAACGGCCTCACGAGCGCCCGGAACCACTGAGCCTGGGTACCCTCCTCCAATGCCAGATGCACCGTTCCCCCAAGGTGTTTGACAAACTCTAACAGTGGCTCCTTGCGAGTGGGCACGACCGCTCCACCCAACACATCCGTGCCCTTGTCGTCCAGAACGTGAAACACACATGTTTGACCGTGAACGTCGACTCCGACATACTTCACTCCCATGGCCGTCTCCTTTGCGTGGTGGGTTTTCGCCAAAAAACCAGCGTACCACCAAAGGGGGCGGTCCTCCATCATCCCTCGCTGGTGCCGGCCAATGACGGTGCAATATGCGACGACGGCCGCTGGTGCAGCGAGATCTCCTTCTGCTCTGGGGGAGAGTGCCTGGAGGCCAAAGAGAGATGCCCGGCGGTTGACCAGTGCAACATCTACGAATGCATCGAGGAGTCACAGTCGTGCATTCCTCTGGACACCGATGGCCAATTCTGTGCCGATGGGGATGCCTGCACCATCTTCGATGAGTGCCAAGGGGGGCTCTGCAAGGGAGAGCCAGCCTCACCGTGCAACGACTTCAACCCCTGCACCGACGATAGCTGTGACCCCGGAACGGGATGCGTCTTCCAACCCAATACCCTCGACTGTGACGACAAGAACGCCTGCACCGTGGGGGACCAGTGCGCTGAAGGCGTGTGCCAGCCCGGTGAGCCTCTCGCCTGCGACGACGGAATCGAGTGTACCAAGGACGTCTGCGTACCCGAGAGCGGTTGCGCCTTCATCGCCCAGAACGCTCAGTGTGATGACCTCGACGCCTGTACCGGCGGAGACCTCTGCTCACCAGATGGATGCACCAGCCTCTCCAATGCCGATTGCTCTCTGCCGGCGACCAGCTTCGTGACGCAGTGCGACCCACAGCTTGGCTGCGTGGCCTTCAATCCCCTGTGCGGCAATAGCCAGCTCGACGCCGGCGAGGAGTGCGACGATGGCGCCTTCGTCGATGGCGACGGCTGTAACCATCGCTGCCACGTGGAGAAGCGCCTCTTCACGCCTCCCTTCAACGTCTCCGACATCGACGTTGATGCCCATGGCCAAGTGGTGGCTGTGGGGCTCTACACCCCCGACGGTGTCAACGTTCAGTGCTTCGATACCCTCTCGGCCTGGCAAAGCACCAAAATCCTCTGGGTTTCGGGACCGCAGGTAGCGAACCTCTCTTCCGATGGCCCCTGGGTTGTCAGGGCAGGTACCAGCGGCCACTCCATGATGGTGTGGCGCCATCTCATAATTCCAAACGACTTCTCCAATGCCAGACTCGACGTTGTCTACCTGGACCCGGAGTGCTCGACGGTCAGTGCCCCAGTTAGGCTGGCTGATGTTCATACCCAGGAGTTTTATGACATCGATATAGATGATGAGGGAAATGGAGTGGTGGCCTTCGGTATTAATGGTAGGGGCTACCTCCGCTTCTTCAAGCCCAATGGCTCACCGCTCTCCGAGGAGAACCTGGAACTCCCAGGTCCCAACTGCAACTTCGGGATTCACGTCGCCCTGAGTAGCCTCGGCAACGGTGGCGTCGTCTCATGCCAGGGGGACTTGCCCGAGGGAGTCGTCTTCTGGAGATTCGACTCCAGCGGGAGATTGACCTCCACGGCCCAAGCGGTACCCGACGCAGCAGGCAAGACTGCCTGGTACGACTCCCACAGCCTTTGGGTAGCCCCGGGGGGCGAGTTCGTCATCTTGAATGCTGACCCCGCTACGGCCGAGACTCGACGTGCTCTCTACGACAGGTCCGGAACCCTGGTGCTCTCCGACACAGTGGCTCAGAACAGCTCTCTACCGCCATTCTGCTACGACACCTACCGCTACGGGCGAATCAAGAACAACTTCCTGGATGGGCTTGCATGGACCTCTGTAGTCTCCTCGGGCGGCTGTTTTGCCACAGACCACACGACGCTGCTTGGAATGGCGCTCTCCAATCCCAGCGCCCCTGTGGTTGCCATCGACGCAGCCCTGCCGTTGCAGCGCTTGACCATTGATCGCATGGGCCGAACTTATATGCTCAATGACAATGGAGAGATCATGATTAACTACGTTGCTCTCCCCTGAACCAACCCCGGCGGCCCCCCCTGTCAGGGCCTGCCCTCCATGCCCCTCCTCCTCAAGCCCCCCCTAAGCCACTGCTCACCATTCTCGTCCCCCCCTCTGGGCCGTCGAAGGCGGTGTACACGGCTGATTGGGGGAGCGACATATATGAGCAGCCGTGTGAAGATTCGGCCCGCTTCCAACCAAAGAGCGATCGGGGGCTCTACCTCACCTCAGGCTGAGTCACCTCTGGGATGACCATGTCCGCCGAAATGCCATCCACCGTCTCCTGGTCCGAGGCCAGCACCAGGATTCTGTAGGGCTGCTCCTCCGACATTGTGACTCCCTTGATGTGAATCGTGCGCCCCTGGGCCCAAATCTCCAAGTCCGGGGTCACTACTTCCGTCCCTACGACCTCAACAAAATGGCCGACGCTGAAGTCCAAAGGAATCTCCACCGTGACGTCTGTAGCGACGTCGGCGAAAACCCAGTGGGCATCCTCACCCTCGATAATGCACCGAGTGAAATCCAGCGGCTTCTCGGCACTCACGTTGACCAGGGGAACCACAATGGCCCCCTTGGAACGGATGGCCTCAATGAGGACCTCCTGGGCCGAGGCCTTGGCTCCTCCTGTGGCATCACCCTCCCGCAGCAACCGCCTGATGCTCCGGATCTCCCTGTTGACCCTCCCCATGGCTTCCCAGGTCTCTGCGTATTTCTCAACAAGCTTCATGTTCGTCATGAAGTACATGAGCCCCTTGGCCCCGCTTACTACCACCGACATGGCAGACACCATCAACTCCGGGGCGTTGGGCGTGCCAACCCAGCCGTCGTGGATGCCCTGCGAGTAGAACCAGGTCGTGTTTGGCCTCTGGTTCCTAATCACGGCCCTGAAGTAATCATAAGGGGCCCTCAGGCCAGGAAGCATCTGCGACAGGATCGAGGGGGCACACGAGGCGAAGTAGATGTCCATGCCCTGAATGTCAGCGATGCCGGCAAAGGCCCCGTTAGGACGGTGCCGGGCAGCACCGATGTAGGTGGTCATGCCGGGGTGCTGCGTCCATGAGCGCTTTGCGTCCCTGGATACTCGGAAGGGCTTGTCGTCCCGATTGCTGTCGACCTCGTCCCCCAGCAACCTGGCCACCCGGGAGAAATCGTCGGTGCCCGGCTCCGCCCACTCGTCCAGCAAGAAATACTGGTCCGGGATGCTCTTCGACGCCTCAACAATCGACTGCGACGTAGCGTTGTTACACCCCTCAGCCGTGAACTTCCCACGCATGAAGGGCATGTCGAAGCCTCTCTCCCGGTGAGCCATGTAGTTGGCCCAGTTGGCCCCGGGGTAGGGGCAGTCCTTCTCCTTGACCCATGAATGGATTGGGAAGTGCGGGATGACGAATCGACCGGTGCCCACCGAGACGGCACCGCCCTCGAACCGGACTACCAAGGTCCAGACATCCCCCAAAGCCGCCGGCTCACACAGCTTCACCCTCCAGAAGACCGACTCCCCTGGCTCCACTATCTTTCGAGGAACGCACACAGCAGAGGTGACGTCAACCCCGTCAAGCTCAATAGCCGACAGAGTCTGTGCCTCGCCTCCCTCGTTGCGAGCGAACATCAGTAACTCGTCCATTCCTTCATTCGTGGTAACCCAGGTCAGCGGTACCAGCGGCCGGGAGAGCTCAACGTTGCCTTCCAGCGCCACCCCTTCTTCCGTTGTCACCTTGACCTGAACCTGGGAAGCCTCCTCCAAGCCCAACGTCCCCACGTGGAAGTTCAGCAGGAAAGGCTTGCCCTCCACAAGAGTGAACGGCCAGACCTGAACCCAGTGATATGCCTGGGTGTCGGTTATGGCCAGAACCTCCTCTGGCGTCTCCACATCCTCAAGGTTGGCCGGCATCGCAAGGGGCGTCACATCAGTACCATCTATCTCTACCTTAATAACAAGGCCGCCTGCCTCAGCAACTCCCGCCAACTGGACCCGACCGCCTTCAATGACCTGATTCCCCAACTCCGGGTACTCCTCGAAGGGATAGTAGAAGTCGGAGCGGTAGTTGCCCGCTGGGGCAAGCGCCGGCTCTCCCCCGCAGGCAGGCGCTACCAATTCGCAGCTGACCTCGGCCTTCAGGCGCCACTCCTCTTTTGTGATGTCAGGCTCAACAACCTCCAAGGAGTCAGGCTCAAACGTCTCCTCCAACCAATCGACCTCGGAGTCGGCGTCCTGCACCTCGCCACTGTCCATCATTGCGTCACCAGCCAGGTCAGGCTGATAGATGTCCAGCAGTTCGCCGTCCGTGGGGAGAGTATCACCCATGACGGCATCGCCAACGCCGTCTGCTTCCTGCATCAGGTCCGCATCGCTCTTGGTCCCCGCTGACTGACCACATCCAGGTGCTGTTGCCAATGCAAAAGCCACAAAGAAAACAATTATTGCTGTTTTGCCGAATACTGCGCCGAGGTTAGTCATGATTATACCTCATAGAAGACACTCTTACACAACGTGGCCAGCACCCCGGGGATACTTCCCAAGAGAAGTCCGCTGCAGCCTCAGAGACCGGCCAGCCCCCAAAACGTGGCATGAACTGTCATGAAAGTGAAGCCTTTTTGCCAGCTCCCAGGGGCATCGCCGAACAACTCTCTTGAGCTGAACCCATCGCTGTGTTGCAATGGCCAGGGTTATCACTTGCAGCGGAGGCGACATGAACGCTCGTTTGCTCTCGGCCATTCTCACTTCCACTCTGCTCTGTACCGCTGCCGGGTGCGGAGGTGGTGCCAGTACCGCAGGAGATACCTCCATACCCGGGCCCGACTCTGCGGGGGAAGTCAGCTACGACCAGACCAGCGGCCCCAATGACCTTGCAGCCGCCGACCTGCTGCCTGACCAGCTCGATAGCGTGGCAGACCTCGTCCAGGACCAAGCCTCCGAGGCAACGGACGCTGTTGCCGATTTGCATCATGGCGAGGTCGTGGTGGCCGTATTGCCCATGTTGCTGGTGGACTCCAATCGAGACGGGCTGGTCTCCGCAGATGGCTCGGATGACTCGGGAGAATCCTCCCCGGCCCTGCTGTTGGTTAACTCCGACGATGATGACTCCGACGGCATCCGAGACTGTGACGATGAGCAGGTCAACGGACCAAAGGATGAGGAAGACCTCGCACGCCTGGTGATTACCCCCCTGCCAGATGCTGCCGCGGCAACGCTCCTTGTCACCAGGGGCCGTGAGCAGAGCCGCTTCTTCCGCAAGACGGCCCAGCAGTGGATACCCCTGCCCAACTCGGCCTCGGGTTACCAGTTGACCCAGGATGAGTTGGCGTCCGGTATCACCCTGTGGGTCGAAGCGATTCGCTTTCGGGGAGAGGAGCAGTTCGATGGCTACGTCGAAGTCACCCTCACTGTCAAAGGAGGGGACGGGGAGAGCGTCAGCCCCAGTGCCCATATGCTGGTGGCGCCACTGCTGCTGACCAGCGGCCTTGACCCCGCTGACGTGGCCTATGCAGCACACACCATGCCCGAACAGGCTGCGTTCATGGCCTCGATGCAGGGCCTGGTTGAGGGGGTAGGGGTAGAGTGGGTGACCGTGGGGCCTCTTGGAGAAGTGCCCATGGATACCGAGCCGGGCGGGGACATCTGGTTTCAGGATGCTGTTGAGATAGGCTGGAGCAGTTTCCCTGGCCCCAACGGGCCGGTGGTGCAGCATGTGGTCATCCAGGCCCCCAGGGGCAGGCAACTGGACCAGGTAGCTCCCGAGGTGCTCCTGGGGCCAGACATGGGCCTCGTCGTTCCGGCCCAGCCCCGAACCAACACCTACTGGTTCGACTGGTTCGGAAACCTCGAGACAACGCCACCCCTCTCACAGGGTGGGAAGCAGTACCCCCGGGGGAGAATCTATGTTGGGCATGATCCCTCTGACCCAACATGGCTCTGCATGCACCCCGATATCCAGGCGTTTTTGGCAGCGCAGCAGGCTCAGGGGCCGCTGCTGCTCCTGGATACGGGATGGCTGCTGATCGGTCATGTGGATGAGATGATCTCGTGGATCCCCATCCAGGGAGGCAAAGGCTTCAAGATGCTCATCGCCTCGACGCAGAGAACCATCGACCTGCTCGAGCAGTTGCAGGCAGAGGGACACGGGACGGCCGCCGTTTTCGCAGGAAAACCCGGGGCAACCACAGTGGGAGGATTGCTGTCCAATAATTCACTTATGGATTTTAATAAGTCAGTACAGCCAAGAATAGATGCTAATAGAGAGCAGCTTAAGGAAGAGTTGGGGCTCACCGAGGATGACATCATCGACGTTCCCTGCCTCTTCACCCCCGAGAGCGGCAAGTACGCAGTGGCCC
>CAZQHM010000174.1:0-7022 GCA_964593355.1 uncultured Myxococcales bacterium | reverse complement strand
ATCAACCCACTGTGAAGGAAAAGCCCATCAGGAGTGCCCTGGCAATTGGCTCTGCACCGATGGCTGGTGCTCCTGGACCTGCCACGCTTCCGGAGGGTACTGTAACTCGAATCTCGACTGTGAGAACCAGAGCCTGCTGAAGCCGGTGTGCGAATCGGGCTGGTGGCAGTGCGCAACGAACTTGTGCCAGTACGTTTGTGGCAGCCGGTTCAAGGACACGGACCGAGACGGTCTGGCTGATGAGAACGACCCTTGTCCCTTTGACCCAAGAAATGATGCCGATGACTCCGACGGCATTTGTGGCGACGTGGACAACTGCCCTCTGGCCGCAAACCCGAACCAGGAGGACAGCAACGAGGACGGTGTGGGAGACGCCTGCTCTCCCGCAGGCGGCGCCACTATGACCATCATCTCCGAGACTCCCTCTGGAATCCACCTGCGCTTCAATATTGGTGCCTACACTAAGGAAGAGGTCATGGTGGATGGGAATCAATACATACGCATCTCATCCGGCGGCCTCACCTCCGCTGGAGTTACCCCCGGACATCCCAATGTCCCCCTCTTTCACGCATCATGGCAGGCACCCAGCAACGTACGCAGCGTATTCGTAGATAGAGTGATAATAACCGGAGAGGATGCTCTTGATAACGTACAACTAGCGCCAGCCGAGGAAGAGGAGCATGACCTTGAAGACGGCACCGCAATCATCCGCCCGGATGCTGCCACATACTCTCTGCGGCAAGAGATGCCCACTGAGACAACGCTAGCCGGGAAGACCTACACCCATTTCGGACGCAGAATTGCCTCCCTCTCCCTGATCCCGGTAATCTCCAACCCTGGCCAAGGTCAGGTGCGGATTCGACGGTCAATGGACATACACCTTGGATACCAGACAGAGAATCAGCCCATTGTCGAGCCCAGGGCCTACATTCCCAAAACAGCCGCCTCTCTTCTCTCGAGCACCCTGCTCAACTTCAAGCTTCTCACCGGGGAATCGGTAGCCCCCGAGGGCCGAGTGCTGGTCCTGGGACACAAGGATGACCTTCACACGCTGAGTGCCGAATACCTGGAGCAGAGGGGAACATGCCTGACCGGGTTCACCAGTGCCGATGGCTCCTACTCATGCGTTAACCCCGGCCCCGACTCCGACGGACTGTATTGGGATTTTTATGAGCTACCACCATGGCCTGGCCTTGCAATGTCAGTAGAGGAAGTTAAGCTAAGAATCAATACCGCTTTACAGAAGTGGCAAAATACCGAAAGCCCGTTAGAATACGTAGTACTTCTGGGCAACGACCGTACGATTCCCCTCGGGCTTCCGCCTGAGGTCGGAGTCTTCGGCTCGCCCCACGATCGTTTCGTCTGGGTTGAGATTTCTGGGGAGTATCGCTTTGACGCGGAGCATCCCTATATCATCCTTGACTACGCTGGACGGCCAGCGTTCGGTCGTGACGCCCTAATGACGTTTCAGCACACACCTCCATCGGCCCACCCAGACGGCGACCACTTGTGTAATTGGGCGCTCAGTGAAGCATGCGGTGCCGGGCTACCGCAAGGAGTTGATTGTGACTATTCTTGCTTCCTAACAACTAACGAGAATAACTTCTTTTCCTCTTTAGATATGACCAAAGTTTCGCCGGATGATAATCTGGCGCCCGAAAATTATAATTTTGCCAATTACAAAGCCCTATTATCAGCATTTGCCCCAATGTATCCAGTCAGGGCAACAGAAGGCGGGATCATTTACGGCCCTACATGGGACATCGCGGTGACCTGTGAAGGCATGCCTCAATGCAGTCATTCTGGCGACTGGGTACCGTTCACTCTTCGAATGCACTTTGATGTCCCCGCAGACAGTTGGGGCCGATTTGGTGTCAAGGTTATGAAGGCTTCGCGTCGGACTATTGAAGCTACAAGTGCTGATGACGCAAGGATTTCAGTGGAACACTTCTACAGTAATGATATCAGATATCAGCGGCAGAGTGGCAAGGTTAGAGTGCGAGTCTGGGGCACCGGGCCAGATCGCGTTTTACCGAATACGATAGATCACTATAAGGTTAATCTGGATGAGTGTGGTACCGGATGCACAGAGCGAGTTGTCCATCATGATGAGCTCTCCGGCCACTTTCTGAGCGAAAATGATACTACTACACCAATCACCAATCACGAATACATTGGCTACTCGACTTTCGCCTGTCGGGCCAACAACTTCTTTTTTGGAATGAATGCAGATAATTACCCGGTGCGACCTCTATTTTGGCAATATCATGCGGTACCTGGTGACTATTATTATCAGTACCTTGACCGGGGTGATCGATTCAACTTGGCTCCAGACGTACGTATCGGCAGAATTCCCATTGTAGGCGGAACATCCTCTGGACACCAGGCCCTGAGCCGCTTTCTGGCAAAGCAGATCGCTCATGACAACCGCCCAGCCGACTTATCAGGGAGCCGGGTGGTGCTCGTAGCGCCGCAGTATGCTGTGAAGGATCTTGCGTTCGGGCCCATATCGCGCCTGCACGATGCACTTCAATCTGTGGCCCATGGCAGTGCGGTCAGAGTGGCCACTCTCTTTGGACTGCATGCAGATGAGGTCCCACCTAGCGACACCCCCCCAACGGGCCTGTCGGCCATGGACTATGACCAATTGAAATGGCGGTTGCAGCACGTGTTGAGACAAGGGGTGCTTGCCGGGACCTCATTTGGCCACGGCGAGGCCGGAGTGAGTAGAGATTTCCACGAACGGCTGGCCGCCGTCGGGCATGATTTGCCGTTTCTCTGGTTCTATCCCGCTTGCTCGACCAGCATGCTTCACCAAGGGGGGGATGGCGGCGCAGCTACGAGTCTTCTGCTTCTTGAGGCGACGGACCCGCTGAAGCATGCTGGCGCAGTGGGCGTGCTTGGCCGTGGCACACACGCAGTTGCCGACAACATGACGCCCTTCGGCGACGCCTTACTAGATGGCCTTACCAGCGGTGTCTTATATACTGCCGGGGTACTTAGTGATGTAGTTAAACACCGAGTGGCAGGCGGTTATGCCCCATGTGCAGATATTCAACATCTATTTGCATATACATACCTTGGTTTGCCGACCACCAACATAGATATGACACACGATTTTGACCAGGACGGCAGAACAAATCGTAGCCTGGCAATGCCCGATAGTCCGGCGCCGGATGGGTCCTCCTTGCTGCCCCCCATTGACCTGTGTCCATGGGATCCTTCCCAATGGCCATGGTCCGAAAGCGATTCGGACGCATTGGTCTTTCCCGGAGAGCCACCGGTCACAGACTTCTGGGGCGACGCATGCGACAACTGCCCCTTTGTGTTCAATCCAGGGCAGGAGGACTGGAACGGAGATGGGATTGGAGACGCATGTGAACCTCAGGAGCCGATTCGTCGCAACCTTCGATTGTTGCCTACCCTGCTGGACGCTCAATTGGGGTGGAACGAGTTCAGTCCATTAGATTTGCCGATTATGCAGGCCGGCAGCTATAGAATCTATGTTAATTTATCGCACTTCAACTATAATTGTCTTATAGATAAGCTGCGGTTGGCAATTTGGACCACCGCTGGAAAATCAGTCTGGGAGCATAACGTAAACTGTGGTTCTGCCGGGTTTCCTACCATACCGCCGACAGAAACTGAGCATCTTGTCGAGCTACCTGACGGAGCACAGTACCAGGTTATGGCGCTTCTTGAAGACGGCGCAGCTAGAGTGGAGCTTTGGATCTTTGATTCATTAGTACCGCTTCAGGTGTCGGACTCTTATCTTTCGGCTGAACCATGGCGATTGAATGATGGAGCAGCAATTTCGCTGGCGTCGTTCTCAAGTCAGCCAGATGGGGCCGCACAGCTTGCTGCGCCAAGAATCGAAGGTTACTGCATTGATATTGACACCAACCTTGACAGACCATTCAGTGACACTACCGTCAGTTGCGCAGCACACCTTGATCCCATTGTCCTTATTGATGGCACATATCACATTGAATTTGACTATGTCATTTTGCTTCAGCAGGGATGGAAGTCAAGTTCATTCGCACTTGTGTGTGGCCAGGAATTCCCCTTCGGAGAGGACTGGGCGTTCGACAGGGACGGTGCCCAGCGTGCCACTTTCAACGTAGTTGCTCCCGATGGTGAGAAGGGATGCGACATCCAGTTCTGCCAACGAGGCAGGGGGCGGTACTTGATTGATAACATTAAAATAGACAGACTATATTAACGAGCTGCACCCAAGCCCTGTCAATGGAGGCTCTAATGAGTTTGCAATTTCGTGTTTCAATATTTATTTCCGTGGCGATGTTATCAGTCACTCAAATTGGCATGGCTGCGGCTGAGTGCACCGCCAATTGTGCTGGTAAGGTCTGCCAAGATGATGGGTGCGGAGGGATCTGCGACTGTTTCTGGGGCATCTGCGTTGGCGGAAGCTGTTACGGTGCCTGTTCGGGCATTCCAGAACCAGGGTGTTGTGAGGGAGGAGACACCCTGCACTGTGACCCCTATTTGGGGGGCCTGCACTATGACTGGTGTGAGACGGATCAGCCTTGCGGCTGGAGCGTTTCGTTGGGCAAATACGCCTGCGGTGGAGAACTACCAGCAGACCCGGCGGGGGTCTTCCTGCCCACCTGCGCACCTGATTGCTCGAAGAACTGTATTGGTAAGGAATGTGGCTCCAATGGCTGCATGGGCGTGTGTGGAACATGCCCGTCGGGCTACTGGTGCGACGATGGGAAGTGCTGCCTACCAGATTGCACCGGCAAGGAGTGCGGCGACAACGGCTGCGGAGGAAGCTGTGGCACATGTGAAGGGGGATGCATTGGAGGAAAGTGCTACACTTCATGCTCCGGCATTACGCAGAAAGGGTGCTGTGACGGAAACGTTTTGGTGCTTTGCAGTCAAGCAACAGGCGTCATGTTGTCTATGCCTTGTTTTTCTCATGAGTATTGCGGGTGGTCGTCGTTGTATGGATTTTACGATTGTGTCTCGGACTTGCCCGAAGACCCCTCCGGCACCTACCCTCGAGAGTGTAACCCTGATTGCTCCCTGAACTGCCAGGGCAAGGAGTGTGGTTCGGATGGGTGTGGAGGCAGTTGTGGAGAGTGTACTGCTGGGCAGGTGTGCTACCAAGGGAGTTGCTGCGTGCCGGATTGTGCTGGGAAAGAGTGTGGTGACGATGGGTGCGGCGGTGAGTGCGGGCCATGCCTGAGGGAGTGGCAGAAGCACTGTATCGATGGCAAGTGCGTCCCCGCCTGGGGATGTGTGAACTCGCATCAACCAGGCTGTCCCGGCTGTGCCTGCGAAGAGTGCGTCTGCGAAATAGCATCCAGTTGTTGCCAGGAGTACTCAGAGTGGAGTGACGGATGGAGTTCGTCATGCGCATGGATTTGCGAGAATGATTGCGGCGGCTGCAAGGAGTGTGTCCCCTCGTGCGAGCTCAAGAAGTGCGGCTCTGATGGGTGCGGCGGTAGTTGCGGCGAGTGTCCCACCGGCTACTCCTGCAACCTTGGCCTCTGCTGCCTTCAACAGTGCCAGGGGAAGCAGTGCGGTCCGGATGGCTGCGGGAGCAGTTGTGGAAAATGCCCATCAGGGGCTGTGTGCGATGAAAACGGCCTCTGCCAACAGAAGTTTGGATGTCTGCCAACGCCTGGGGTATCCGAGTGTTACGGATGCAAATGTGAGGACTGTGTCTGCGAAAGGGATTTGTACTGCTGTGACATCGAGTGGGACTGGACCTGCGTGGATATTTGCGAAGAGGAGTGCGGAGGCTGTGGTCCGCTGGAATGTATCCCCTCGTGCGAAGGCAAAGAGTGCGGCTCTGACGGTTGCGGGGGCAACTGCGGTGTGTGCGCCGAGGGGACCATTTGCTCCACGCTGGAGAAGTGCTGCAAGCCCCAATGCAGTTCCGAGTGCGACGGTCATGACGGTTGCGGCCATGACTGTGGCTTCTGTCCCCAAGGAGAGGTATGTCAGGATTTCAAATGCGTGGCCGTCGTCGTAGAACCAAACCCTGACGCCATGCCGGACGTGGTAGATGACAATCACGGGGATCTCGTTCCTGAGGATCTGATGCAGGGAGATCTCGCTCAGGCTGACACGGTGAAGGAAGACGTGCCACCGGGTGACGACGCAATACAAGATACCGACCCGCCCAAGAAGCCCGGAGGTTGCTCTGCGTCCACCAGCACCACCCCTCTCGCACTATGCGCCATTCTCTCAGCGATCCTACTTCTTGCGGCCCTGCGCCGCCGGGGCTCGCCGTCAACTCCCAACAACCTGTAACACAGTTTGGGAGGCCCAAGCCTGCCGTGACTGGGCCACAGGATGGTGTTCCGAGCCCCGCAACGCCTTCCGAGCCCCGCAACGCGCTCCGAACTAGCGCTTTCCGAACCCCGCTGAGCTTTCCGAGCCACGCTGAGCTTTCCGAGCCACGCTGAGCGTTCCGAGCCCCGCTGAGCGTTCCGAGCCCCGACCGTGAGGAAGGGGCCGCGCAATGAGTCTCCCTTCTCCACCGGGCGCACTATTCCTCAGCGACGGTACCCACAGTGGCGGCTCCTTCCGGACTACAGTAATTTTCAATTCGGCACCACCATATGGTAACCACACCTGTTGTCATGCCACAGCATATGCATATCCAAACCTGCTCCTATCATCGCAACGTTATTTATAATAACGCACTCATATCGGAGCGTGCACGTGAGCTGGGCACGTGGCCGATGGATGGCGATTCAGTGCGCGGCCCCTTCCTGACGGAGCGGGGCTCGGACTACAACCTCACCACCACCACCGGCTTCCCGGACGGGGTAACGTCGCTGTGCAGACCGCAGCGCTCCTCTATGGGCAGGGCGTCGGTGCGGCGGTCGAAGATCGCCAGATAACCGTGGTCCAGGCTCAGGCTGGCAAGATAGGCGTCCAGTTGCTTCAGCCCCTGCGCCAGAGGGTCCGGCTTTCGGTCGGCCCACACCTTCAGCTCGATGCCCTCGTGCTGCCAATGCTGCTTGCCCGATGGAGCGGCAGTGTAAGGC
>CAZQHM010000173.1:0-7024 GCA_964593355.1 uncultured Myxococcales bacterium | reverse complement strand
GCGGGCGGACACATCGGTCCGCGGACCACGGGCGGACACATCGGTCCGCCCCTACCGGGGAACGACGGGCGGACATGTGTGTTGGACCACGGGCGACGGCGGGGGGACGGTTCACGGGCGAACACGTTGCGGGCGGACACATCGGTCCGCGGACCACGGGCGGACACATCGGTCCGCCCCCACCCGGGGACGACGGGCGGACACGTGTTTTGGGGTGACGATGTTGCGGACGGATGGCGGGGTAACACGTGTTTTGGGGTGACGATATCCCCAACGACTACGTAAGCATCGACTGGATCTTCTGCATGAAGTCGTTCAACTGGGCAGCGTATTCGGGGCTGCCTTCGATGCGGACGCAGCCTTTGGCAACGCCCTCCACGAACTCAACGTCCTTGAGCAGCACTGCAAGGGCGCCGTCCACGCCGTTGAATCGCATGTGAACGAAGGGGCGGCGCCGGGTGTAGGTGCCTCGGCCTGCCTTGGTGTGACCGCCTTTGACTCTGACGTAGGCCGCAATGCCCCCTGGATCCACCGTTATCTGGTAGATTCGGTCGGGCTGCTTCTTCGTCCAGGCCATCATCTCAGGGTCGCCGCCTTTGTTGTACTGGCTCAGGGCAGTGGTGACCATGTAGAAGGCCATCTTTACCTTCAGCCACTTCTTCAATGGCTCCGTGGGCCTGGCCGATGGCATCATCAGCTTCAGACTCATGAGCAGCGAGAAGACCTTGCCAAGCAGAATCGCCCGCTTGGCCGAGCGGCCCGCAAGTTTCATCGGACTCTTAAGGTCCGACGGCTTCACCAACCCCAGAATCACGGGCAGCACCGGGCGGCCCCTCAGCATGTTGTTCATGGTCTCGATGCGGGGGAACCAGAAGGTCAAGTCCGGACCCTCGGCCTCGCCCACCACTATCTCCAAAGCACCGTTGGTGAACTTCAAATAGGCAGCGGCGGGCTCTTCTGGGTCACGGGCGTAGAACTGCACCACGCCGCTCACCCCGGCGAACCGCCGGGCCATGACCGGATCGTCCTCCAGCACAACCTTCATCACGGGCAACGCTGCCTTAAAAAACAGGTGCGTTGCCAGTCGCTCTCTTTGGTCGGTCATGGCCTACACCTCGTCGTCCCAGTTCTCGTCCTCTTCGAAGTCCTTGCCCATGACCTCCCGCACCTTGTCCATGATGCCGTTGGCATCCAGCTTGTAGTGCGTGTAGAGGTCCTCGGGATAGCCCACCACACAGTAGGTGTCGGGAATCCCCACCTTCTCAAAGGCGCAACCCTTTCCGCTGGCAGCAATGACGTCGGCCACAGCCGTGCCCAACCCCCCGAAGACGTTGTGGTCCTCGAAGGTGACGATGCGGCGGGTCTCTTTCACCGCCTTCATCACCGCTTCCGTGTCCATGGGCTTGATGGTGTGCATGTTCAACACCCTGACACTCAGCCCATCGCTCTCTTTGAGCATCTTCGCCGCTTCCAAAGCCTGCAAGGCCGTGATGCCGCAGCAGATCAGCGTGATGTCGGTGCCAGAATGCAACTCTACAGCCTTGCCAATCTGGAAACCGTACTCCTCGGTGTCGTAAAGCACCGGCTCAAAACCACGCCCGATCCTGATGTAGACCGGCCCGGGCCACTCTATGGCCGCCCGCACCGCATTGGCAGTCTCAATGCCGTCGGCAGGTGCAATCACCGTCATGTTGGCAAGGCTTCTCATGATGGCCAGGTCCTCGGTGCAGTGGTGCGTCGTTCCCGCAGCACCAAAAGACATGCCCGCATGGGTCGCAATGATCTTCACGTTGAGGTTCTGGTAGCAGATATCCGTTCGCACCTGCTCAAGCGCCCTCATGGAGGTGAAAACCGCCATGGTGCTCACCACAGGCAGCAAGCCCGACTTCGCTACGCCCGCAGCAACCCCGAACAGATTCTGCTCGGCGATGCCCACGTTGACGAAGCGCTCGGGGAACTTGTCCTTGAAGAGGCCAATCTTGGTCGACTTCTCAAGGTCCGCCGTCATTGCAATGAGGTCGGGCCTCTGTGCGCCAATATCACACAACACCCGGCCGTAGATCTCGGCCTGGGTCATGGTGTTGGCGTCGTAGCAGGTCCAGGTGGTTCCTGTTGTCTCACTCATATTCCGCCCTCCCTACTCGTACATCCGGTCTATCGATTCCATCGCCTTCTTCGCCAGCGCAGAATCCATGCTGCCGTAGTGCCACCTTACATCATTCTCGATAAAATCTACACCCTTGCCTTTGACTGTATTTGCAATTATTACCACGGGGCCGCCCTTATTCTCCAGGGCGAAGTCCAGGGCGTCGGCAAGCTGCGTGAAGTCGTGACCGTCGATGATGCGAACCTTGAACCCGAAAGCCTCCCACTTCTTGTCGAAAGGCTCCAGCCCCATCACCTGCTCTGTGGTGCCGTCCATCATCAGACCGTTTCGATCCACGATGGTAATCAGGTTGTCCAACTTGAACTGCGAGGCCGACATGGCCGCTTCCCAGACAGACCCCTCGTTGCACTCCCCGTCGCCAAGGATCACGAAGGTCTTCCAGTCTTTGCCCTGGAACCTGGCCCCCCAGGCAAGCCCGACACCCTGGGCAAGACCGTGGCCCAGGCTTCCCGTTGATACGTCAAGCCCCGGAACCCTGTGGCAGTCCAGGTGCATTCCAAAGGGGGACATGAAGTGATTAAAGGTTTTAAGGAGTTCTTTCTTGTAGAAGCCCTTCTCCGCCAAAACCGCCGCAACGCCAACACCGGCGTGGCCCTTGCTGACGATGATGCGGTCACGGTCGGCCCACTGGGGATTCTTCGTGTCCACCCGGGCATATTTGAAGTACAGAATGTTAAGGATGTCCACGATACTGTTGGCCCCTCCGATGTGAGCTCCTCCAGCCCACACCGTCGTGTCAACGATGTCCTTTCTCAGCTTCTTGGCCCGCTGCTGCAGGGCACTGAGCTCTTTTCCAGTCAACGGCATCTCCACCTCCCTTACGAATATGTGACGACCTGGCCCCGGCTCAAGCACGGGGCCACGAAGACCTTGGCACCCTTTGGCTACTTCTTGATGGCCTTGAAGGCATCGTGCGCTATCTCCAGCGTTCTATCAATGTCTTCTTGGGTGTGCGCTGCACTGACGAACCAGTTGTGGTGCGAGGAGAAATAGGCGCCCCGCTTGGTGACCTCGCCGCACCAGCGCTGGTGCAGCATGAGGCTTGGGTCGTCGGTGAGCCTAAGGTAGGGCATGGCAGGGGCCCCGGTTACCTTCAGGTTGAAGCCGTGGTCTTTGGCCACCTGAATCAGGCCGTCTCCCAGCGCCTTGCCGATCTTGTGCATCACCGCAGGACCGTCTATGCGCTGCAACTCTTTCATCGTCGCAAGTGCCGCAGCCATTGGGGCCGACTGATACCAGTAAGAACCAGTGTAGAAGACCTTGGACGCAGCGTTCTTCACCGCCTTGGTGCCCATCAAAGCCGAGATGGGGTGGCCGTTGGCAATGGCCTTGCAGAAACAGACCAGGTCGGGCTGGAAGCCGAAGAAGACGTGCGAGCCGCGCATGTCCAGGCGGAATCCGCAACGCACGTCGTCCACGATGAGCAGCATCCCCTCTTCTTTGCACAGACGCTCAACACCCTTCCAGTAGCCCGGGGCCGGCATCTCGTTGTCCACGAAGGTGGGATGGTGGTACGGAGTGGCGATGAATCCCGCCACGTCGCCCTTGTGCTTCTTGATGGTAGCGGCAAGGCCGTCAAGGTCGTTCCACTTCACCGTGAGGACGTTGACCGCATCCTCGGGAGTGATGCCGTGGTGGTCCGCACCCTGGGTCCAGGGCGCAACGCCGTGGTAGCCGCCGCCCACCTTGATTATCTTGCGCTTCCCTGTCTGGGCGCGGGCTATCATCGTGGCAAAGGTCGTAGCGTCGCCGCCGTTCTTGGCGAAGAAGGCCCAGTCCATGCCTCCAACCAGCCCCACCATGAATTCTGCCAGCTCAACCATGATCTCGCCCGGGGCCGGACCAGTGTTGACCTCTTTGGCCTGCTTGCGCGCCGCTTCGTCAACCCCCTTGTGGCCGTATCCCAACACCATGGGCCCGTAAGCGCACATGTAGTCGATGAACTCGTTGTCATCCACGTCCCAGAAGTGGCTTCCAAGGGCACGCTTAACATAGAACGGATAGTCCGTGGGCGGGATCATGGGCGCCGGGCTGAAGTGGCCCGGAATGCCGCAAGGGATCACCTCGGCCGCACGCTGGAACAGCTCCACAGACTTCTTGTAGGTGTAAGTCTCCATCTCCCCCTCCTTACTTCAGATAGTGTTCCACGCGGTCAAGAATCAGGCTCATGCTGTCCAGCATGTTCGTCTGGCCCGTGATCTGCACATCACCCAAGGCGATGGCCGTGAACGGGTCGATGCCGCCCGACAGGAAGTTGCGAGCCGTAGCGATGTCCTTCATCTTCATGCAGGCCGAGGGCTTGGCATAGTCGCCCTTGTGGGCCGACAACACCCCCTTTGACGAGACCAGATGCACCGCAGGACCGTCATCGCCAACCTTCAGCAATACCACCCCGTCAGGAATTCTCGATGCGGCCAGCTTCCCCTTGTGGTCCCAGCGGGAGAGCACAGCGCAGGCAAACCCCGCAGTCTGCAACAGCAGCCTCGTGTGCAGCGCCAGAAAGGCCGGATCCTTCAACGCCTCGGCAGTGGGCTTCAGTACCTGCTCCAGACGCCCCGTCAGCTTCGGGAATTGCTTGAGCAGGAAGGGCAACCTAGTCACGCCACGAAGGAGAATTGGCGTCCCCTTGTTGTCCATTACCTTGTTAAGGTGCTCGGGCGTCGCTAAGAGCAGAAAGATGTCCGAAGCAACTTTCAGCCCAGGGCGCACCTGACACCGTCCATCCCGGAACATAATCTGAACCGCCGGACCCTTAGGCACCGCAAATTGCAGCGAGAGCTTCCACTTGCGGGCAATGGCGCCCGCTTCAGGGTCGTGCTCAACCAGCTCCTCCAGATTCTGCAGCACTGCGTGCAGGTTCAGATAGGCCTTCACCAACTGCTCTGACATCGTCTCCCTCCCCGTTTCAAGTGGGTTCCTGGTCCCAGACAACACCGATGCCGCGCAACGTCATCCGTCAGGCAACGTTTATCCAAAGAAGGTGCCATGTCAACGATTACTGGTTTGACCAATTCGGCCCCGGCCAAGAGTGCGCCCCGCTCCCCTGCAAGGGCCTTCGAACTTCGAAATCAAATGCTTTGCTCTGAGGCAGCGCCATGCCTATAGTGTCGCCGGACTATTTGTGAGGAGTGTCGTGGAATCCAACGCCTCTGGCAGTACCCGCCCCGGGAATTTAGAGTCCCGGGAAGAGAGAAAAGCAGTCAACGTTCGAATCATTATTCCCCCAGGCATGAACGGCACTCGATTGGACGTGCTGGTGGCGCAACTGGCCCAGGTCTCGCGCCGCATGGCCAAGAGGATGATCGACTTCGGCGCCGTCAAGGTGGAAGGCAAGGTCGTCAAGCAGCAGTCCACCCCCGTATTCCAGAACCTCAGGGTCTCTATCAGGTACGACCCGGCTCTGGACGTGCCGCCGCCCACTATCGACGTGGTGCACGACGACGAGCAGTTCCTGGTGGTTTCCAAGCCCGCCGGCCAGCCCGTGCAGGCTACCCGAACCGCCGGCAACAGTCTGGAGGATGCCCTGAAGGCCTACGCCAGACGCCGCTGGGTGCCCTACGTGGTTCACCGGCTCGACATGCCGGTCTCGGGTCTGCTCATCATCCCCAAGGGAGATAAAGCAGCGTTTTCATTCAGCAAACTCTTTGAGGGCAAGGGGATAACCAAGACCTACCTGGCTATCGTCGCCGAGACCTCAACAGGCTCCTCTTTCCTGGGCGAGATTGGCACCGTGGACTCCAGAATCCACGCCCCGCTCCTGTGGGTGAGTCATAAGCAGAAGGCGGTGGTCTCCCCAACGGGCAAGAGGTCCGAGTCTGTGGTCCGCCACCTGCTGGACCTTGGCAACGGTCTGCATCTTGTGGCCGTGAGGCTCGTCACCGGCCGGACCCATCAGGCCCGCTGCCACCTCGCCTCCGTAGGCCTGCCCATTCTGGGCGACCGGCTCTATGGCAGCACCTACACCTATCCCAGGCCCGAGCCAACGCAGGATCTGCCCCCCGAAGCCGACCTCCCCGAAGAGCAGAAGAAGCCTCTCTCGCTTCGGGAGCGGGTAGCACTGCACGCCGCCCACCTCTCCTTCCCACACCCCTCCACAGGTGAGAAGCTCAGCTTCTTCCTGCCGCCGCCCCCCGATTTCTGGCCCCCCAACGTGGAGTTGCTGGACATGGGAGTCTTCCCCGAGACCCTGAAGCAGGCCCTGGAGACGCTGTAGTACACGGCTGCTCGTGTCTCTTGAATCGCTTCTGACACGTCAGGGTGCGGTTCCCGAACAGGGAAGCAAATGGACTCTGTCACGGTGCTAAACCACTGCTCACCATTCTCGCCCCCCCCTCGACTCGGCCGGCTCCCATCGAAGGGCCTGCCTTCGGCTCTGAGGCTGAGCCTCAGGCTCAGGCTCGAAGAGAGCGGCCCCCTCTGGGCCGTCGAAGGCGGGGTACACGGCTGCTGGGGGGATCGAGATATCTGAGCAGCCGTGTAGACAGTTCGGCGACGGCGACGGCGAGGTCAACCCGCCTTTGGCGGGACTACGGCCACGAAAGGAGCACGCTGGACGTCCAGCTCCCCCCGGCAACGGATCCGCACCCACCTCGCCACTCTGACTTGACAGCGGGGCACAGGTAGGTTACGGGTTCGCCCCGGCTCGGGCCTCTCCCTGCCCTCCCCGTCAGGCCATGGCCAATGGGGGCTGGATATGGCGGGGTGCGGGCGATTGTTCGCACTACTTCGGGGATTCATGACAACCACGACCCTTGTTAGCAACGACTCGGAGATAAGCAGGCGCCGAACCCTCGCTATCATATCCCATCCCGATGCCGGCAAAACCACCCTCACCGAGAAGCTGCTGCTCTACGGAGG
>CAZQHM010000172.1:1472-7128 GCA_964593355.1 uncultured Myxococcales bacterium | reverse complement strand
TGGACCTCTCCACCGTGACCGCCAACCATATACTCAAGGCGGGCGACACCATGACGGGCGACCTCTCCCTGCCAGGACTGACGGCGACATACGGTGTGTCGGCGGCGACGGGCGTTTTCACGACTCTCTACGGCGACGGCTCCAACCTGACGGGCGTGGTCCTCGCAGAAAGCGACCCCATCGTCGGCGCAATCTCCGGCATAGTCAAGGCCGATGGCGGGGGCAACATCTCGGCGGCGGCGGTGGGGACGGACTACCTCGCTCCCGACGGCGACGGCTCTGGGCTCTCTGGCGTTATCCAGTCCACGGCCACCGGGACCTATGCGCTTCGCGTCGCAACGGCTACCTACCTTGCGACGGCTCCTGGGGCTTGCGGTGAGGGCGAGTTTATCAACGCTCTGACCGCCGACGGGACAAAGACCTGCGCGACCCCGTCGGGCGGTGGCGATGTTGTGCTTGCCTCCACACAGACCTTCACGGGGGCGAATACTTTTAGCGGGGTAAGCACATTCTCCGGCCTTACGACGGTAGCCGCCAACTATGCGCTATGGGTTGACAGCAAGGCTTATAATGCCGATGGTGGAACAAATGTGGCTACGACTTGGACTGACCGCATTTTGAATACAGAGATGTTTGATACTGGCGGGTTCGGCTCCCTAAAGACTGCTTCTGTTTCCAATAGTTCAGTAACCCTAAATGCTGGGACATATTTCTGCGAATGGTCCTCTCCTTTTTTGAGGACGGGCTATACTTCTACACGGCTATACAACAAAACGACCTCTGCCATAATAGGGGTGGGAAGTTCTCTTTATCAGGCAACTATTGGGGACTATGCGGTTTCTGTAAGTCACGGCAAAGCAAGGTTTTCCTTATCTTCTTCCGCTGATATAGCAATCCAGTATTATACGGCTTCTGCTTATGCGACACAGGGATTAGGAACTAGGGCTTCAAGCACAGCAGATAGTTATTCTGTTTTTACAATACTCTACTGTGTGAAGGAACAATGACCGCCCTCTGCCTCTACCCCCTCCTTGAAGCGGCCAAGCGGCTCCTGTCGCCGTTCCTGTATCCGCTTGCCTACCTCTGCCGCCATGCCATACGGACGGACGAGGTTCTCATGCGGCACGAGCAAGCGGCCTCCGTCGGCGTGGTGCTATGGAAACCGAAGCGGCTCAAAGCCCTCTGGCTCCTACTGGACGATTCAATCAACGCCGAGGGCCGTCTTAAATTCGGCAAGGACATAGACTACTGCGAGTACGCTCACCGCCATCCGCTCGTTGAGAAGCTGCCGGAGGGCAAGTTCAAGGAGTTCGCAAGGGCCTACCATTGGTCCGCTTGCCGCAATTCCTGTATCAATCTGACGTGGCTACTATCCCTCGGGGACATGACCGACGAGAAAATCCTCTACGGCGAGAAGCCCCGCAACTTTATAGCGGAGCGCACCTACCCCGGCGGCGAGAAACGCCTCTATGTCCAGTTCTACCCGTGGGGCGATCTGCGTTTCAAGGTGGGGTGGCTCACCAACGGGCGGTTCGAGATACAGGCGAGGGAGAAGAAATGACACCGTATGACGGACCGGATCGGCGCAACCCCGACCCTATACTGGTGGCCCTCCATGAGTTTAGGGAGGATATGGCCGGGCGCCTGGGGCGCATTGAAGAAGCCGCTAAAGGCCATGAGGCGCGGCTGACCAACCATTCGGAGCGCATCGAACTGGTATGCGAGCGCACGACCTCGCTAGAGTCGAGCCGGGATTATGCCAAGGGCGTTATTAAGGCTGTGGGCGTGGCCGTCCCCGCCGTGGGCTCCGTGGCGTGGCTACTGATAGAACTGGCTAAGACCATCAAGAGTTTGAAGGGGGGCGGGTGATGATTACAGAACACTTTTCGCTGGGGGAGTTCGTCCGCTCGGCGCGGCACCCCGAACTCCAAGAGGCCAATCTGGCCGCCTCGGGGCCGTACCTCCACAATATGATACGGGTCTGCGCGGAACTGGAAAAACTGCGGGAATACATAGCCCGACCCATCTTCATCACCTCCGGCTTCCGGTGCCCGGAACTAAACGCCGCCGTCGGCGGAGTAGCCAACAGCGCCCATGTCCGGGGGTTGGCCGCTGACTTCGTCGTCAAGGACTTCCAGGACCCGGACGGTCTCATGACGATTTACAAGTGGTGCGCCGACAACTTCACCTCCGGCCAGATAATCTTTGAACACCCCGCCGGCCGCAAGCCGTGGATCCACTACGCCGTGGCCGACAACCCGGAGGGCTTCGCCGCCGCCCGCCTGGAAAAACTCACGTTTATTAATGGGGAATGGAGAAAGTTTAAATAGTAAGAGAGGTACCTATCTGCGACATTCCCAAATTTTATAAAATGTAATATATGAAAGAAATAAACATGACAGGAATGATATTTGGCAAACTCACAGTTCTTAATAGGGCTGGAGTTAAAAATGGCTACAGGTGTTGGGAGTGCTTGTGTTCGTGTGGTAAAAAAGTCATCGTAAGATCAGGGTCGTTGAGGTGCGGAGACACTAAGTCTTGCGGGTGTTTTCAACGAGAAAGAGCCAGAGCAGTAAAAACAACGCACGGATTGTACGGAGGCCACGGTTCCCCAACAAGGATATACAGAATATGGTTAGGTATACGTAGGCGTTGCAATAATAGCAACTATCGTGACTATCGGTATTACGGCGGTAAAGGCATTGGTGTGGCGAAGGCGTGGGACGATTTTTCGCTTTTTCACGAATGGGCCACAAACAACGGGTATACCGACAACCTGACTATAGACCGAATAAATCCTAAAGGAAACTATACCCCTCAAAATTGCCACTGGATTACTAGGTCAGAGAACACAGCTAGGGCCAATAGAGGGAGAAGGTGCATAACTGATGCCGGAAGAAAAATCTAAACGAGCCTTTCTATGGCACATGAAAAAAGGCTATGCTAAAATTATTGAGAAAGGCATTAAGATCGGTGGACGCTTTCAGGAAGTCGCGGAACGGCACGAGGAGGCTCGGCGTAAGCGTAAGCATGGACCCGGACAAGGCTTTAAAAGGTTTAAAGAAAATAGCGAAAGCGATTAAGGAGAGAATATGGAAATGATAGCAGGATGGTTTAGCGGTTTAAGCGGATGGGCGAGCGGACTGCTCAGCGGCGCGGTGCTGGTCGGCGTGCTCGGGGCCGTGGCTAAGTTCGCGCCCAAGTTCGTCGGTAAGAAGATGGGATCTCTGCTCGGAGATGCGATGGAGAAGGTGGACGATATCAAGGACCCGGTGGAAAAGAAACTGGTCCAGGACATCGCTCTGGCCGTGGTCAAATGGGCCGAGTACAAGATACCCGATAGGGGGCAGGGGCGCGCGCGCTATGAAGCCGCCGCAGCCAAGCTCTGCCTGATGCTGCCCTTCCTCAAAGGCAAGGACAAACTCATAGCCGACCTCATAGAGAACGCCGTGGCTGCAATGGACGCGGAACTCAAAAAAGCCTCCGAGTAAATCTTAGCCGGGGGTCTTCCCTCCCCGGCGGGTCCAACGGCTGGACTGATAGCCGTCTGATAGTAGCGCCGCCTCCGAGAGATCGGGGGCGGTTCCATTTGGCCCTTGACAATTCCGAAATTATAATATAAACTTTCCTTGGGCTTGGAGAGTGATTGACATAAAAAACATAACGCGGCTTGACCCGATATCGGGTAAGCCAATGACGAAAGAGCAGCTTGCTTGCCCGACGGGCATGATGGTGAACATCTGTTCCGACTGCGGCAAGTTCAAGCGGTACGTCCCTGCGGCTCACGTTGAAAGCACGGGGTGTTTCAGTCATGGGCTCTGCGAGTCCTGTTGTCATAAAAGGATAGAAGAACTGGAGGCTAAATGATGGACTCAATAGCAAACGTTCACGCATGGCAGATATGGGTATTCGTGGCCGGGGGCTTTCTCCTGGGTGTCACGGTTACGGTAATCTGCGTGTGGGAGTGGGTGCGGGCGATGAAGGATATGGAGGACCGGGAGGCGGAGGAACTCCGGGCGGAGTACGAGGCCGATAAGCGGAAATTCGCGGCGCGGAATCGCCAGTACGAGGAGAACAAGGCCGAGGCCCGTCGGAAGATAGAGCAGTTCCTGGTGGAGGCGCAATGACTCCCCGCCTCTGCTACGGCTGCCCCTACTATGTTAAGGGCGAACCCGGCTCCCGCAGGTGTAAGCGCAACCTGTGGAACGAGTGCCGGCCGGAACTCCTGCCGCTTCTGGGGCAGGACTTACAGGTGATCCGGCCTAAGAATTGCTGGATTCGTTTCAACCCGGACGGGGATAGGGCGTAATAATATGAGCCATAGGCACGACTGGATTATGATTGCGTCCTATCCAGACCGATACACCAGGACCGTATACTACAGGTGCTCTGTTTGCGGTAAGGTAAAGAAGCGCACGGAATGGTGTGGGCGCAAATGAGCTACCAGAGCGCCAAGCGTGAACTTGACCGGGTCTTCTCCCTATATATCCGCAAACGCGACCCGAAATGCGTTTGTTGCGGTAGGCCCACGGAAGTATGCGGGCATTTCATCCCAAGGGGGAAACTGTCTACCAGGTGGGACGAGGATAACTGCTTCGGGTTTTGCTCTGATTGTAACGGATTGGAGCAACTAACTAGGACGGACCCCCGATGGCGTGAAATCCATGTGTCTATAATCGGTGAAGCCCTGCGGGGAGAGTTGGAATCCTTCGCCCGATGTGTCTGTAAGTATTCGGAGGCGGAACTGCGGGAGAAGATAGTTTATTTCAAAAAGGCCATCAAGTCCCTTGACAAAAGGATAATAGAATAATATACTTTCTGTATGCTTAACAACAAACATCGCAAGCCTTTAGAGCCGTATCACAAAGACACCATCTGCGTAGTCCTGCCAGACGGGTACAAGGTTCAAATCAAGAAGTATGCCCGGAGAAAAGGGCGCACAATATCGGAAGTCGTGCGTGACGCGGTCAAAGCGTTTTTAGGTTTTTAACAATCTGCGGCGTGACGGGACGGGGCTGGCGGTCGTGACGTCCTGCCGGCCAACAAAGCCAAAGTGGGTTAAATTCCCACCCGCCGCACCAAATCGGGCTACTATCAGAAAGGAGACAAATCATGGAGACGAAAGCCGTTTATAAGGCTATCGCCGCGGTGCAGGGCGAAATGGCTAAGGTGGGAATCAGCAAGGGGAGAGAAAACCAGCAGCAGGGGTACTATTTCAGGGGGATAGACGATATCTATAATGCTTTGGCTCCGCTGCTGTCAAAGTATAGCCTCTGTCTTATCCCGAAGGTCGGGGATCGCCAGGTTGTAGAGCGCGTGTCATCCAGGGGAACGGCTATGTTCTATGTAACCGTATCCGTGGAATTCGATATTGTATCTGCGGTTGACGGCTCAATCCATACGGCCAAGGTCTGCGGCGAGGCTATGGACTCCGGTGATAAGGCCACTAACAAGGCTATGTCTGCCGCCTATAAGTACCTCTGCCTGCAAGTGTTCTGTATCCCCACGGCGGGGGATAACGACACGGAGAACCACACCCATGAGGTAAAGGCCAGAAAGCCCGCCACGGGCCGCCAGGAGGCCCCCAAGACCCAAATAAAGCCCAAGACCTACATCGGCAAGATAGACGATGTTACCAAGGGTGTGTCCCCTACCG
>CAZQHM010000172.1:0-1372 GCA_964593355.1 uncultured Myxococcales bacterium | reverse complement strand
CCCAAGACCTACATCGGCAAGATAGACGATGTTACCAAGGGTGTGTCCCCTACCGGAAAGAATTTCGTCTGCCTGGTCCTGGACGGCGAGAAGTGCTACATAGCCAAAGGCTCTCCCGAAGAAGCCGAGGGCGACTGCCAGATGTTCGGCGACCTTATGGACAAGGGGTTAAAGGTTAAGGCCGAAGTCGTGCCCGCTGGGGCGGTCTTTGAAATCACCAAGATAGAGGAGGCGTAATGGAACAGAGAACAGAAGAATGGTTCGCCCAACGCCTCGGCAAGGCTACGGCAAGCCGGATAGTGGATGTCGTAGCCAAGACGAAATCCGGTTACAGTACGAGCCGTGAGAATTACAAGGTGGAACTTGCTCTGGAGCGCATTACCGGCTCCAGGGCCGAGTCCTACACCAACGCGGCTATGGACTGGGGGACTGAACACGAACCGGAAGCGCGGGCAGAATACTGCCGGATAAAAGGGATAGAGGTAGTCGAGGTCGGGATGGTGGAGCACCCCTTTATCCCCATGTCCGGAGCCTCGCCCGATGGTCTGGTAGGGGAGGCCGGGCTCTTAGAAATCAAGTGCCCCAATAGCGCAACCCACATAAAAACGCTGCGGAGCCAGAAGCCGGAGGAGAAGTATATAACTCAAATGATGTGGCAAATGGCCTGTACCGGCAAGAAGTGGTGCGACTTCGTGTCCTACGATCCCCGTATGCCCGAGGGCCTGACCTTCTTCGTAACCCGAATCAAGCGGGACGAGAAGATAATCAAGGAACTGGAAGCGGAGGTATCTTCGTTCCTGGCCGAGGTTGACGGGCTTGTGAAGGAACTGACGGAGATGCAGAGTATGGCATTGGTGGGAGGCGCGAAATGAAAAACCTCGACGACATGAGCAAGGACGAGTTGGAAGTGCTTCAATGCCAGAAAGAGAACGAGTATCAACTGTCCATGCAGTCATTGACGACTGTTGAGTTACAGGACAACGAACTGGCCCGAAAGATAACCGAGTTACAGTTGGAGCGCAAGTCCTTGGCGGCGGCTCTTATACAGGGCAAACACAACCTCCGCAGGGTGGCCTCGGAGCTGCGAAATATTAAGACGATGATATACCGGAGGCTTCAAGGACTATGACCGACAGGGTAAAAGCGGCCAGCGATACGTATGACCGCGCCTACGAGGAAGGGGCGAGGGACGCGCTACTCAATGGATATGCGTATATTTACTGCAAAACTGACCAAGGCGAAACAATCCGGGTTAAGATAGAAAGAGAGGGTCCGTTACTGCGGACCACGGAGGCAAAATGAACGGCGACGCTCCCAGAGCGAAGGCATATCTGAAAGAGACGGGGATCACGGCTACCCCTGACAGGGTGAA
>CAZQHM010000171.1:5773-7167 GCA_964593355.1 uncultured Myxococcales bacterium | reverse complement strand
GGGGCTTCAACGCTTGTGTAAACATCCGGCCCCCGTTTCTCCGATCAGGGCTAGGGCGTTCGCTGGAACGCGTTGACCTTGCGGGGGAAAGGGCACTATACTCAGCAGCGCCCTGGAGTGTTTTCGAGCCCCTGGCAAGGAGGTGGGACCATGCAGCGGCGGAGTCGAGCGTTCACGCTCATCGAGTTGATGATAACGGTGGTTGTGCTTGGCATCCTGACTGTTGTGGCAATGGTTAGCTACTCCAGGTATATTCGCAAGGCCAAAACCAATGACGTTATTAGTTTTCTGGCTGACATAAAGATTAAGCAGGAAACGTATTTCTCTCAATATGGCCACTATGTGGATACCACCGGTGCTCCGGGGGCGACGCACGGTGATGGTGATTTCTACCCAGCGGGGATAGCGGGGGGAGACAAGCCTTGGGGCATCCGATGTCCAGCGGACCAGTTGGCTTTTCCGGGGTGGTGTGCTTTGGGGGCCCACCCTGGGGCGGACACAGTGGACTATCAGTATGTTACGGTGGGCTGGTCGCCTGACGACGGAAATCCTCCAGCGGATTTGATAGCTCGCCCCCAGGCCAGGTGGTGGTACGCCATCGGTCGAGGGGACACGGATTCCGATGGGGTATTTGCCTCATTCATTTTGACGAGCGAGCTCAAAGAGGTGCAGGTTTTCAGTGAGACAGAATAGAACGTCGTTCTTGGTGTAGGAACTTCCGCAGATGAGCAGGCATCCATCGGACTTGACCCCGGCAATGAGGCAGTATGTCGAAGCAAAGGAGCAGGTGCCTGACGGGCTGCTTCTGTTCCGGATGGGGGATTTTTACGAGCTGTT
Source organism: uncultured Myxococcales bacterium (assembly GCA_964593355.1). GTDB lineage: Bacteria > Myxococcota_A > UBA9042 > CAIXZC01 > CAIXZC01 > CAYTWV01. The sequence goes on along the minus strand of CAZQHM010000171.1, from coordinate 6,330 downwards.
TTTTGAGGATGCGGTGGAGGCGGCGGGGATTCTGGAGATAGCCCTTACGAGTCGGGATAAGAACGCGGAGAATCCGGTGCCGATGTGTGGTGTTCCGCACCATGCGTTGAACGCCTATGTGAGCAGGTTGCTGGAGGCTGGCAAGAAGGTAGCGATCTGTGAGCAGATGGAGGACCCATCGCAGGCTCAGGGGCTGGTGAAGCGGGAGATCGTTCGGGTCTTGTCGCCTGGGGTGGTGCTGGAACTGGAGAACCTGGACTCGGGGGTTCCGAACTATCTTGCAGCGGTGTTCGGGAGCGTTGGTGGGGGCTGTGGAGTAGCATTTCTTGATGCTTCCACTGGGGCGTTTATGGCGACCTATGCTTCTGGGCGGTCGCAGCTTGCCGGGGAGTTGTCGAGGATGGAGCCGAGGGAGGTGATCTATCCTGCGTCGGCTTCATGGTTGGGGGAGATTCTGGTGGTCTTGCTGCCTGGTGCGTACGTTCACGGGGCTTCCGAAGGGCTATTCTGTGAAGAGTACGGGGGGGCCTTCGGGGGGGGGGAGGTACCTGCGGACG
>CAZQHM010000171.1:0-5763 GCA_964593355.1 uncultured Myxococcales bacterium | reverse complement strand
GCTGTGGGGTGGGGGGGGGGGGGGGGGGGGGGGGGGGGGGGGGGTACCGGGGGGGGGGGGTCGGGAGTTGCTGTTGGCGGCAGGGGCTCTGCGGGGTTACCTGTCGGGGATGGCCAGGAAGAACGTTTACCCACTGGATCCTTTGGACGTGTATCAATTGAGGGACTACCTGGTTTTGGACGAGACGGCGGTGGCGGATCTGGAGCTTTATCGGACCATGTCTCGGCAGGAGAAGCGTGGGTCGTTGTTGTGGGTGCTGGACAGGACGGGTACGGCCATGGGGGCTAGGTTGCTGCGTCGCTGGATTGGCTATCCGTTGGTGAACCAGGAGGAGATTGGTGCGAGGCTGGATGCGGTAGAGGAGATGGTGGGCCGCAGTGCTGAGCGGCGGGAGTTGATGGGGATATTGAAGGGGGTCAGCGACGCTGAGCGGCTGGTTACGCGGGCTGTGGCGGGCAATGCCTCGCCTCGGGAGTTGTGGGCGCTTGCGAGGGCCGCCATTTCGGCCCGAGAGTTGAGCGGGAAGCTGGAGGGGTTTGGTTCGGGTGTAATGAAGGGGGTGAGGTCCAGGCTGGCTTCGGTGCCTGCGGAGGTTGACGAGGCTGCCAAGTGGATGAGTGAGCCCGCTCCGGGGCAGCTTGGGGAGTCGCGCTGTTTCAGGGTGGGGTACAATGCGGAGTTGGATGAGCTGTATGAGTTGGAGCGTGGTAGTGAGCAGTGGCTGCTGGAGTACGAGTCGAGGGAGCGGGAGCGGAGCGGCATAGGATCTCTAAAGGTCAGATATAACAAGGTTTTTGGTTTTTATATAGAGATAACCAAGGCAAATCTCCATCTTGTGCCAGGTGATTATATAAGAAAGCAGACTCTGGTCGGAGCAGAAAGATATTACACTCAGGCGCTAAAGGAGTACGAAGAGCGGGCGTTGCACGCTCAGGAGCGGATAGAGGAGTTGGAGAGGAGGCTGTTTCGGGATCTGATGAGCCGCATTGGTCAACGGCGAGATGAGTTGGTGGGTCTGTTTCATGCCGTGGCGATGCTGGATGTTCTGGCGGGGTTGGGGGAGGTAGCGCATTCGTCGGGGTATTGTCGGCCGGCGATTGATGGGAGTGTGTCCATCGAGATTGTGGATGGTCGTCACCCGGTAGTTGAGCGGACGTTGGAGCGTGGCCGGTTTGTGGCCAACGATCTTAGCATGGACGGGGATGAGCGGCAGATCCTGATGATTACGGGGCCGAACATGGCCGGCAAGTCAACGATAATGCGTCAGGTGGCGCTGACGGTGTTGATGGCGCAGATGGGGTCTTTTGTTCCTGCCAGGAGTGCTAGGATTGGGTTGGTGGACCGCGTTTTTACCCGGGTTGGTGCGACGGACAGCCTGTCGCAGGGGCTATCGACATTTATGGTGGAGATGAAGGAGGCGTCGGAGATTCTGAAGAGTGCCACTCGCAGGAGCCTGGTGGTGCTGGACGAGATTGGTCGTGGGACGAGCACATACGATGGACTCTCCATAGCGTGGGCTATCGCCGAGTATCTTCATGACTTCTTGCGGAGCCGGACTCTGTTTGCGACGCACTACCATGAGTTGACGCAGCTTTGCCAGACAAAGAAACGAGTTGTGAACTGTTGTGTTGCTGTGAAGGAGTTCAACGAGGAGATTCTGTTTCTGCACAAGCTGATTGAGGGTTCAGCGAGCCGGTCGTACGGGGTTCAGGTGGCTCGACTCGCCGGGGTACCAAGGCCTGTGATTGAGCGGGCCAAAGCTATCCTTCTGTCATTGGAGGAGGGGTCCGGGGAGATTCGAATTGAGCGTCCGCGTCCGGTGAGGAGGCGCAAGGCGGAGGTTGGTTTGGAACTCTTCGGGTGGCGCGAGAATCGGGAAGGTTCGGGTGCAGTAGAGGTCCAGGGCGACCCTGTTCGTGATGGCATAGTCAAGAGGCTGCGGGAAGTCTCGCTTGATATTCTGACGCCCATTGAGGCGTTGAATCTGGTATACGGGCTTCGCCAGGAGCTCGATTCCGGGAAAGCAGAGGGGTGATGCTCACGGAGACATTTATCCACGTTCACGAGATTGGCCAGGACAGGGAGAAGGCCTTATGGCGGGCCGGTTTCTGCAACTGGTGGGACGTGATGTCGGCGGCGGACTCGGACATTCCGCCTGGAGTTCCGCTCTCCTACCTGAGGCGGACAGTGGAGCAGAGCGTTGTGGCGTTGGGTGAGGGGGACTGGGGTTACTTTCGGGAAGGGTTGAAAGGCCATTACTGGCGAGCATTGAGTCTGCTTCCTGGAGGTTCCGGGAACTCTTCCTCTGGTAGGTCGCTAAGGGTGTTGGCGTTGGACATCGAGACCGAGGGCATATCGAAGGAGATAAACGGGGTAACAGCGGTGGGGGTGTGCGGCGATGCGACGGGGATGGCGCCTCTGGCGCTGCTTCCAGCCAGCCGGAGTTTCCGGGACGAACTGTTTGGTGTTTTGGAGGAGACCGACCTCCTGGTCACCTATAACGGAACGCAGTTCGATGTGCCGTTCCTGCAGGCTCAGCCCTTTTTGCGGGGGATTCCTGTGCCGCCCCTGCACGTTGACCTTCGGTTTCTCTTCTCTTCGTTGGGGATAACCGGTGGGCTCAAGCGAGTGCAGGTCCAGATGGGGTATCAGCGAGAGGGTGCGTTGGCGGATGTGGACGGGTACATGGCGGTGCTGTTGTGGCAGGAGCATCTCCGGCGGGTTCCTGGTGCGTTGGATACGCTGGTGCGATACTGTCTGGAGGATGTGGTGGTGCTGTTGGATCTGGCACCTCTTGGCTACAACATGCACGCTGCGAACTTAGGGCGTCCCTGGAGGGCCAAGGGTGGCCCCTCTATCTCGTTGGATTCGTTTCCTTACGATCCGGCGATCATCTCCCGGCTCAAGGAGAGGACCGGGGGCTATCGCCACCGGTGAAAACGGCTCTGGTGTGCACGAATTCCCTACGAGGGAGCCGGACCTTGACCGCCGGAGCTATTTTGGGTAGAAGCAGTTGGCTTTTTAGGAACAAACCACGGGCTGTTCAGGTTGAGCACTCGATGGTTGACAATCCGTCCAGTAGTTATCGATGGCGACCCTATCCTTTGATCTGGCTTCCGGGCCATGTCTCGGTTTTCGGCGGCGGGGCGCATCGGGAAATGCGAGCCGCCTGTTAGGAGTGCCTCATGAAGCTTAGTTCCATTGGTTTCCTTGCCTCTGCTGCCGTGTTCTGCAGCGTGCTGATGTTTGGAGCGCAAGCCCACGCTCAGGTGAAGATTGGCGTCGTTGACCTGCAGCTTGCACTGGAGAGTGTGAAAGAGGGTAAGACGGCCAAGACTAAGCTTGATAAGATGGTAAAAAACAAGCAAAAAGAGCTTGATACTAAGACGGACAAGGTCAAGAAGATGGAGGAGGACATTCAAAAACAGCTCCCTCTTCTTGATGACAAAGGCAAGAAGGATTTGCTGGAGAAATACCGTAAAGAGATGATGGATTTGCAGAAGCTTTACGTTGATAACCAGACCTTCTTGCAGAAGAAGCGGGCTGAATTGTTGGAGCCATTGCTGAAGAAGATGTCAAAAGTAGTTCAGGACCTGGCTTTGTCAGATGGCTACTCTCTTATTTTGGACAAGGTTGATGGGATGGTTCTGTACCATATGCCTTCGATGGACGTTACCCCAGAGGTTATTAAGCGCTTCAACGCAGCGAAGTAATGCGGGATCGGATTCTCCATATACTGTGTACCTTGACGGTGCTTGGGGCAGGCTGTGGGGCCCGGGTGGAGCCCGAGCCTGTTGCTGAGCGGGCAGCGCTCTCGTCGGGGGGGGCTGGCAGTGCGTGGGATGGGGCCCCCGGGGAGGTCCCCTCGGTTTCTGCCCGTTTTGTGCCCATGGATGAGTTGGCGGGGGATCTGAAGGCGCCGGGGGCACATTCTTCCGTTGCTGTTCCAGTGGTTGAGGAGGTTGTCGCTGTGGCGGCGTTGTTGAAGGCTCAAGAGTTGGAGCCCAACGATGATGCTGAGGCCGCGACTAAAGTGACTTTGCCTTTCGTACTGACTGGTCATATGAATGGTGGTGATGGGCGTGGTGAGGATGGGGATGTTGATTGGTACAGCTTTGACGTGGAGCGTGAGGTTCCAGGGCTTCTGAGGCTTGAGTTGAGTGCCCTTGCCGGGGCCAATCTGGGCCTGGAGGTGTTCCGCGAGGGGCTGCGGGGCAGAGAGATTCTGATTACGGTAAACAACTATGGTGCGGGGAAGGGCGAGGAGGTGGGGAATGTCTGTCTTGTCAATGGCCGATACTGGGTTAGGGTCTATCAGAAGCCGGCGGTGAAGCGGAAGAAGAAGATTCCGTTCTCGAGCGACGAGGCTGTGTACGAGTTGAGGGGGCTGGCCGAGGAAAAGATGGACTTGGCGGGGGGCGTTATTCGGGAGTGCGAGCCCAACGCCGATCCTCTAGTGGCGAGGCTGGTTGAGCTGCCTTTGAAGCTGAAGGGCACTTTGAACAGTGTGGAGGACAAGGACCTTGTTGTTCTGGATTTGACTCGTTTAAGTCCATTCTCGTACTTCAGCATTGATTTATTGGCTCCTGCTGGTTCCAAGGCGGTGTTGTCTATTGAGAATCGTGCGGGGCAGTCGCTCTTTTCGCTGGACACAGGTTCGGGGAGCAGGGTTGTGCTTCCGAATTTGGGGTTGCTCTCGGGGTACAGCGAGTATTTCGTTGCTGTCAGGGGAGCCGGTGGCAACAAGGTGGTGGGCGAGTATGAGTTGTCGGTGGAGGTAACGAGGTTGGAGGAGCGGATGGAGTTGGAGCCCAATGCTTCTCCGGAGCTGGCATTGCGGATGCCTTACGACCAGCCGGTGCGCGGTTGGATATTGAGTGAATCCGATGCCGATCTCTACCTGGTCGAGGCTCCCTCGGACATGCCAACGGAGGGAGAGCCTCTGGGGCGACCGGTGATTCATTTCAGCGTAGGCGGTGTGGCCGGGGTGGACCTTGTTGTGGAGGTACTTGGGGATGGGGGGCAGGTGGTTGAGCAGTTGTTTGACAATGGTGGAAAGGGGCAGGGGGAGACCATACCGAACATGCCGATACCTAAGGCCGGGAAGTTGGTGCGGCTATCATCCAAGTCTGGTGATAATGCGCTTAAGGCGTACGAAATAGTGATGACACTTGTCTCTGCGGAGGGGTTCGAGTATGAGCCCAACGACTCACCAGAGAGTGGCAACAGAATCGAGGCGGCGGGGGAGGTGAGGGGCTACATCAGTCACACCGGGGATAGGGACTGTTTTGTGATAGCCCCGGAGCAGCGGCCATTGGTGCTTCGGGCGCCCGATGACTCTTCCATGCGGATCGAGAGGGTGCTTGCGGGGGGCGAGGTTCAGGTTGCTGCTCTGGCGGGCGGGAAGTCTGCGACCTTGCCCGGTGAGGCAATGCCCTACACGCTATGTCTGATGCTGGGGTCGGAGGAGAAGCGTGCTGCGACCAAGCCCTATTGGCTTGGGATCATTGCCGAGTAGGGGATGCCCCGTTTAGTTGTTGGGTAGTTGAACGGAAGCCAGGGAGGAGAGCGTGGAGAGTTCTTTGTTTGAGCTGATGCGCTGGGCAGAGTCCAGGGGGCGCTGTGAAGCTCTGGCCATGATCACCTTGTTGAGTGCTTCTGGTTCGGTTCCTCAGCGTGGTGGAGCGCGGATGGTGGTGTCTGGAGATGGAGCGCAGCAGGGGACCGTTGGTGGGGGGCCGTTGGAGCACAAGTTGGTCAACA
>CAZQHM010000170.1:0-7212 GCA_964593355.1 uncultured Myxococcales bacterium | reverse complement strand
CCAAGCTAACCATGGCCAAATGGAAGCTCAACGCGCTGAGCAAGAGCGTACAGGCCGGGTGAGGGCCGGGTGAGGGCCGGGTGAGGGCCGGGTGGGGGCCTTTCTTGGCCCGGGACGTCCCGCCGCTAAATGACAATGATATAGGGCACTTAGATAGCACGCCGATGGCCGGAATGGCGCGGGGGCAACGGGGCTTATGCGAGGGGTCGCATCAGTCGTCGAGCCAGGCCGAAAGCCTACTAAGCAGTTCCGGACGCCCCAGCAGGTCGGCAAGTTCTGCGACCCGGGGGGTCAGGTACTCCATGTCCAATGCTGATCTCTGCCTAGTGACTACCTGTCGGGCGTCATCGATGTCCTTCGGGCGGTCCGAAATGATCTTCATAAGTATGAGGTCTTCGGCAGTACAGAACCGGACCGGTACTCCACGAATCAGCCTGGGTATCGCTCTTGTGATGGCCTCCTGTTCAAAGGGGAGGAGACCAAACATCACATCAATGGCTACCCCCTCAACTGAGACCAGAGGAAGTACTCTCGTTCGTTGGACAAAGAGCAGTGGGTCGGAAACCCTGCTGGAGTAACGGCTTTGCAGTAGAGCAACCAACCGGGGGTGAGCGGCCTCGGCCGCCCAGAGCGTGACGTCAACGTCCAATGTGGATCGGGGGTTACCCCACACTGCGTTAGCCATACCACCAATAATCATATAAGGGAACTCGTGCTCGGTTAGAAACGCTGCCAAATCCACGAGTGCCTGTTCCTGGGCATTCATCGTGATCTACTGCCAAGCACGGAGAGCATTCTATGCATCTTACGCACTCCCTCTTGTTGATGATCGAGGGCTGGCAAACGGGCTGATGGAGGTAGAAGCTCCCATAATTGGCCTATCCTGGCTATTACATCACTGGCAGGCTCAACCGCTGTCTGAGAAGCCTCCCAAGCCTCGAATTCGGCAAGTGCCCTTGCCCTCCTTGCCAACAATGCTGCCAACCCTTCCTTATCTGAAGTCACGTCGTAGCCCCCCCCTCTGACGGCTCGCCCAGTATAGCGCAGAGCGGAGCAAAGCTCCAGCCTTAGCCGTGGCCCTCCTCTTCCGGGGCCGGAATGCGCGGCAGCCGACGCTGTCCCGTGACGCAAACTACACAGCGTCTCGCCTGAACACCCGCTGCCTGTGCCAGCCCAAGTAGTGGCGGTGTTGTGGCTCCACCCTGGCTAGCTGTGGCAGTTTTTCCAGGCCCAGCAACTGCCTGGCGGCGGGGCCCAGGGTTTCACTGATGATGACCTGCCCCTCGTCGCTGATGGTGATGAAGCCTTTGTCGAAGACAGCATCCAGGTGTGGGGCCAGGAGCAGGCCGTTGAAGACGTCCAGGCGCTTGTTGTCGGTGTCGCAGTGGGCCCAGGGGCGGATGTGGCTGGCACGAAGCAGTTCGGGTACATCAAGCCCTGTGATGGCGCACCGCCCGTCCCAATAGTCCAGCAGTGCTTCTCGAAAGGTCTCCTGGCCCACCCGGGCGATGACCAGCCGCTCTGCCTCCGTGGTGCGTGGCAGGCCTGCGGTCTGGTGTTGGAAGCGCTGCAAGGGAGACTCTGGCAAAGAGCGGGATAACTGATAGGCCCGTCGCAGCAGGTTATGCAGTAGGCCCAGGTCAGTGGCCCACAACCCCACAACAGCCCCCGGTGGCAAGGGCAACTCCCCAGCACCGGCGACCTCTCCAAGCATGGAGGCATCAATGCCCCCGGAGAGCGCCAGAAGGTAGGGCCCGGCAGCACCATGGCACGTCATCCAGACCCGCAACGGCGCCCGTGAACTGAAGAACGAGAGCCAAAGCCGGTCCCCCACCGAGACCTGCCCCGACTCCACATCAAATCCGTTGTCCGCTGCCCCCTTTCGAAGCAGCCCCCAGGTCAGTTCGCCTGTCATGTCGGCCTCGTCTCGAACAGTGCTGCCAAGCCATCACGTTCAGCGCTCACGTCGTTGCCTCCCATTTGGCCCGCTCAGTGTAGGCCACGGGGCCGCAAAGCGCTACTTTGAGCGTTGCCACGTCGCCGAAGGTCCTCAACTGCAAAATCTTGCGTCGGATTGTTGCAGTATGGTGCAAAAATCCGACGAAGTGAGCCACGAATGCTCTGGTCGCCGCACAATCCGGTCGCTGCGGAATGCTCATGAAATGCGACGGTCGCCATCGGAATTGCTGGCGTTGACGCCTGACCAGCCATGGCGCTATCATAGGGGGCGCTCTGGCGGCCTCTGCAACAGAATGGCCAGCTTCTTAGTGCAAGCAATAGGAGTTGTTTAGCCATGCCGACAATATCAATGTTTTATGGTATTATTATAAGGATGTACTTCGCGCCTGGAGAGCATCCACCGCCGCACTTTCATGTCTACTACGCTGAGCATCGGGCTACTGTGGGAATTTGGGAATGCGAGTTGGTTGCAGGAGCGCTGCCTCCGAAGCAGGTGAAGCTTGTGCTTGCTTGGGCAGAGCTTCACCGTGAGGAATTGCTGGCGAACTGGGAACTGTTGATGGCCGGGGAAGAGCCGTTCAAGATTGCACCGCTGCAGTAGGAGGCGATACAATGACACCCGCTGTTGTCTCCGTCCGACCCCTTGCAGACCACAAGCTGTTCGTTGAGTTCTGCAGTGGTGAGTCGGGTGTTCTCGACCTTTCCGGCTTCCTGACCTTCGGACTCTTCCGCCGAATTGCAGACCCCGCTGCCTTTTGCCGCGTGAGAGTTGCTTTCGATACGGTAGAGTGGGACGTCGGTGTGGACCTGGATCCCGAGTTCGTCTACAGACATGCTGTGCTGAAAGACGATTAGATGGTAACAGTCCTGTGAGAGGCTTCCCGAGTCTGAGAAGGGGGCGCTTCTTTAGCCAGGCGGACGGACATCCTGAACCTGCGTCGTTAGGACCGCAGTGAAACACCGTACTTCAGAGCACACGACCGCTGACGAGGTACCAATCTACAAACTCGGTGGCGGTCTTGAACCTGAGCCTTGCTCCCTGTGCCACCATTTCCTCAAGAATGCTGCCAGCCTGGTGTACGCTGACTATGTTTTCCGACACTCCGGTCGCCAGCAAGCGTAGTGTTCGAATGCACACGATGCCCTCCTTCTGGCACAGAGTGAAGGCCACCTGATCGTCGGTCACGACGGCCCCACCGTTGGACTGGGCCCACGCCATCGTTGCTGCTTCTCCGATATCTCGGCCACCCGTACCCAGACGTTCAATGAAGAACGCAAAACGCCTGAGTTCGGCGATACTGCGGAGCCGAACCGGTTCCAGCCACGGCGCTTCCAACGCCTCATTCAGGCAGGAGAGTCCCGAGGCGGCCCCTGCCCGAAGTTCAGCTCTTACCTCCTCAACTACTACACATCGATGCCTTGCAAGGATTCTTCCAAGCACTCCAAAATGACCAGCGCTGGAAAAAGCGGAGATGACACAGGTGTCCAGGGCCAGAGTCCCCATCAGAGGGGCTCTCTGTCTGATTCGTAAGACTCCAACGGAATCTCGTCTCGGGCCGGGAACGACGTTTCGTCAATGGCACCAAACAGCATCTCGGCGGCCCGATTGGTTGAGAGCTTATGCTTGCGGTACCCCTTGAGCACAGCCTGGGCGTACTTGGCGGGTATGGTTGGAGGAGCAAGGTCGTTGTTCGCCCGCAGGCCACGCTCCAAGAGTTCGGCGGCGCTGGGCTTGTCAGATACCAACCGGAGACGGGTATTGGCATCAATGTGTCCAAGATTGACCAGGTGACCCAACACGGCGCTCCAATTTACCCCGAATTCGTGCCCCAGCACGATGGCGGCCCCTCGTTCATCGCGCTCTTCCTTGAGTAGCTTCGCCCATCTGGAAGCTACAGAATTTCGGGGCATCAGGAAATGAATGGCGAAAGCGTCCAACAGCCTCTCTCGCTCGGAGCGATTGACAGGTACGTCGACGTTGGAGTCGGAATCGTCCCTCAGCAGATGGTGGCAAAGCTCATGCGCCAAGGCAAACCGCTTGCGTGCAGCCTGCAAGTCCCCATCAACAGCGGCCACTCCTATCCCAGATACGAGGGCATATGCCCCCGCATATCTTTGCCCTGTCCCTCCAGCGCCAGCTTGCCACCGCAGGGAGAACGCCAGCAAGCCCAGCGCCTCACAAGCCCTGCACAGATCCGCTATTGGCCCGCTCAACCCCAGCCGCTTTCGAACCCTGTCGGCAAGTTCCTCAGCATCCTCAACGGTCATGAAGGTGCGCGGCATCCTTGACTGCCGGCCCGCAGACAACAACCTCAGTTCCACCAACGTGCGAATGTTGCGAGCAAGTTCGTCGAGCAACCGGTCTTCCCGAAGGACCGATTCCGTTGCAGCAGCGTCTCTGCGGCTAACAACCATTGTTGGACCCTCGTCCAGAAACCACGGAAGGGGCCGTCCAAGCCTTTTGCCAATCTTCAGGAGTTCCAACGAGTCTAACTGCCTGCTTCCAGACTCAATCCTGGAAACAGCACTGCGGTCCAGTCCCAGAGCCTGTCCCAAGGCATCCTGAGACAAACCCTCTGCCTGGCGTGCCTCAGCTATTCGCCGTCCAAGAAGAGCCCAATCATTGAGTTCCTTCGTCTTCATGTTGTGAAAATAGCACGCTCCCCAACCCGATTCAACATCAAATCCGTTGTCCGCTGCCCCCTTTCGAAGGGGCCCCCAGTTCAGTTCACCTGTCATGTCGGCCTCGTCTGAGGTCGCCGCACAATCCGGTCGCTGCGGAATGCCCGTGAAATGCGACGGTCAGCCATCGGAACGTGGGCGGTTCCCGCAACGGGGAGCAAATGGACTCTGTTCTGTCCTTGCTATCTCGGCTAATCATGGCCAGGCTCCCTGTGGCCATAGTCCACATTTAGCTATAGACATCACTGAGTTCACTGAGTACCCTTCGTCGCTGGGTTGGTCAACAGGTGGAGGTCTTGTTATGGCTGAGCAACGTCGAATATTGGCGATTGTGGTGCTGTGCTCTTGCTTCCTTTGGGTGCCTTGTTGCAGCGGGGACTCCGGTGGAGGCTTGGTTGATGTTGGGGAGGATAGCGGCGGCCAGCAGGATGGGGTCCAGAGCGATGTTGGGGTGGATGAGGTCGCTGACCCTGTGGACCAGAAGGTTGATACCGGCAGTGACCTCACCGCAGAGACGGACCAGGGGCTTGGTGATGCGGACATGCAGGAGGTTGACACCCCCGTGTGCGTGCCAGACTGTCTGGATAAACAATGTGGCTGCGACGGTTGCGGTGGGTTCTGTGGGCAGTGTCCTGAGGGGGCAAAGTGCCAGCTTGACACGGGGTTGTGTTGGGAGCCTTCGCCGCTCTGCGGGAACAAAGAGTGTGGAGACGACGGAGAGGGTGGATCGTGCGGCGATTGCCCCCCTGAGAAAGAGTGCCTTCCGGGGGGGCATCTGCGGTGACCCGCCTGCATGCGAATATTGTGTTCCTCCCTATCCCATCTGCACAAAGTTAGCCGGTATTTGGCAATGCCTGGCCTGCTATGTGAACGAAGATTGTCCAGCAGGCCATTTATGCGATCCCATCATTCACGAGTGTTTCATGATCCCTCCCGACAATGCGGGTGAGTGCGATGCCCAAACGGCGTGCATCGAGAGCGATATGATAATGTTTGACCTGCAGTGCAGCTTCGAGCAGAGCCGCTGCTTCGACACTGTGGGCTGGTGCGACGGTGTCTACGCAACGTGCCACAGCGGCGTGGATTGCGCCCTTCTTGGTACCTCCGTACCAAACGGTCTTATGGGACCAAAGCCTGACTTCCTCCCGCCCGGGTCAACCTACGGAACCGTGGGCCTGTGTCCATGCCAGCAGCCCGTTGACGAGATGTGCTTCCTCCCCCCCAATATCCCCGACACGTGTACGCCTTCACCTGAGTGCTTCGGTGATCAGTTCTGCATCCCAGCCTCGGCCCTGGCCGGGCTATTCCCCATATCCTTAGACTCTCCTGGGTACTGTATGAGCGGGAGCCTCTTTCTCCCTGGCTGGTAGACCTCTCACTCGTTCCCCTTGTCTCCCAACCAGCCATAGGCAGCAGGGCGGTCGCCCCCGGCGACTTTGTACAAACCACTGCTCACCATTCTCGCCTCCCTCTGGGTTGTCGAAGGCGGGGTAGACGGCCGCTGGGGGGATCGAGATATATGAGCGGCCGTGCAGAAGGTAGCAGTTCCGTCCCCCGCCGAAAAAGCCGATTGCCTCGCATTAGGGCGGGGTGTAGCATCCCTGCAACTGAAGCTCTGGATGAAATGTATGTGACGGTCACGACTATGGTCTGGGGCTGGCTGCTGGCAATACCCGCGTCGGAATGGGCTGGCAGTGTTCTTCAACGGAGTCTTTGGAGGAGGGTGCTATGCAACGATGGTGGTTGGCTCTGGTGCTTGCGACTTGTCTGCTCTGGTCCACGGATGGCACTGCCCAGAACCGCTTCGCCTTTGGCGTTCGGCCTAATACAATGTCCCCTCAAGCTGCCTATTTCGGCTATATGGTTGCCGATGGTATTGTTGTTACTGGCGCTCTTCAGTATCTTGGGGGTGGAGTTGATATAAGCTATTCGGATTACGACGATTGGGAGGATGACTATGTCACGCGCAGTAACGACGCCGATGCAGCGATTTGGATTCCGAGCGTTGGTATTAAGTACTATCTGAAGAGCATAGATGTCGGGGTGGCCCCGTACCTGCACGCGTCGTTATTTACTGCTATACCTACGGCCGATGGTGATGATGGGCTCGAGGCAGCGGTGGATGATGCTTCATGTTACGGGCTGGGGCTGGCTTTTGGTGCAGAGTACTTCATGCATAAACAGTTCAGCATAGGCGCAGAATTCGGATTGAACGTCGTGGTCGCAAGCTACGACGCCGGCAGAGATGAGGCTTCCATCGACCTCGAAGCCACCTATGCTGCCATGTCGCTCAATTTCTTCCTGTAGCGTCAGGCGCGCCCCGTCGCCAACCTCCCCACCATCGGCCGGCTCTACCTCGTTGCCACCGCCCTCAATAACGTCCGGCAGTTCCCACGGGCAGCCGCAATCGTAACCGCCAGGGCGCCGATCAGGTTAGCGGACCGAGCCCGCCGAAATCAGCGCTGCAGCGGGCAAGGAGTGAGGACGAGTCGTGCTGGCGGCACGGCGAGGACGATGGACGAAGTCCGCTGCGGTGGGGATTCGGCAGGCGACGGGAGTTAACCTGTTCGG
>CAZQHM010000169.1:0-7233 GCA_964593355.1 uncultured Myxococcales bacterium | reverse complement strand
TCCACCCCCAGCAAACTCCCAGCGCTGGGTCACCAGCCGCGGCGCACCAGCCTGAACCCCTACCCCGTACACAGTCACAACCAGCGCAAGCAGCGGCGCCACTATCGCTATGGCCCTGCCAAGGCGAAGTCGCCCCTGATCACCCATCCAAGCCTCAGGCCACAACCCCAAACGCCCACCGCCCCACCAACCAAGCCGGACAAACTCGCCGGCCACCAGAAACGTGAAGACAAGAAAGAAAAAGGCCATCCAGACATATGGCAGCAGCGTAACCCAGCGCCCTGACCCCGATGACATTACCCTCGAAAGCAACATCGCCGCCGGCATCAACACCAGCCCCGCTACCAGAACACCAAGGACCACCTGCTTCCAAGGGGCCGAAAGCCCGGCCCCCGAAACCAACCGCCAATACATATAAAAATGTACTGAAAGCAATATAGATAGTGCGACGACAGCAAACATGACCGAATACACCACTCTGCTCATTCGTAATTCCTACTTGGGCGCATCGCTGCTGATAATCAGCTCCGGCAGCCCCTCCACAGGACCCTGCTCCACTATCTCTCGTTCCTTGTTCACCACAACCCAGTCGAACACCTCGCCCGAAAGGTTGACCCCCTCGATTCGCAACTGGTCACATCCCGCCTCGACGCTCAAGAAATGGTGATCCTGATACACCACGCTGGTCTGCTCCCAATCCTTGCACCACTCGTCAAGACCGCCGCCCCCGCCACCAATAATCAGGTGCTGCACTCCACCCACCGTGCCTCGCTCGTACACATGGGCATGGCCCGACATCCAGACGTGGAATTCGTGCGAGTCCAGCAGCGGCACAACCCAGTTGCGCACACACAAGAACCCGTCGTATTTGCAGTCGCCCGGACTCCAGCTCTCAGAATAGGCAGGCTCGTGAGCATACGCAATGCGCCAGGTCGCGTTCTTCGCCTCGGGGGTCTCCAATGCTGCCTTTATAAACTCCGATTGGGGAACATCAACTTCACCAAGCGGACAAAGCAAGGTGTTCGTATCCAGCACCAGGAAAAACGCATTGCCATAGGTATACCAATAATATGACTCATGCACTGGATCATCTACTGGATGAGGATATGAGTAGAGATCCCGGTAGTGCTGGGCGTTCTGCTCGTGGTTGCCCATGGCCGCATAGAAGGGCACCTGGTGGAACAGCGCCCGGGCAGGACCAAACAGCTCATCCTTCCACAACTCAGCGTTCTTGCCCGTCTGAACGTGGTCGCCAACCCCCACCGCAAGGTGCGGGCCAACCCCAATCATCAGCTTCACTACCTCCTTGAATATCTCCGGGCCATTCTGATTGTCTCCCCAGGCAACAAACGTGAACGGCATGCCCTTGGGAACCGCCGTGTGCATCGTGTGCCACGCCGACTTCACCCCGTTGGACTCAACCTGGTACAAATAGTCGGTGTCAGCCTCCAGCCCCATCACCTCCACCTCGTGAATGGGCCCAGCCGAATCATCCACAAAGCTCAACTCCTCTCCGCCTGCCTTCGGCTTCACCACCACAACCCCGTCGCTCCCCTCCAGCGTGCGCCACATCACCACCACCGACGTGGGCTCAAGCTGCATCAGATAGGGGCCCAGGTCGAAGGTCTCGTCCCCCTCGTCAACCAGCACCCTGGCAATTGCCTGGCCCTCACAGGGGCCCGGCGGAACGTAGTCCGATGTATCGGCGTCAACCAGAACGTCCCCTTGTGAATCCTCACCGCCCGTGTCGCCAGCGTCGACATCTCCGGCCCCGGTCTCCGCAAGGTCCAGCGAGACCTCGTCACGCTGAATATCCCCTCCGGCAGCGTCGCCGGCAGAGTCAACCAGGTCTGTGGGCATCGAAGAATCCAACCCCAAATCGCCGGCCCCCGTATCCGACGCTCCTCCGCCGTCACCACCACCACACGAAAAGCTAACCAAAATCGCCAGCAGCCAAAGTACGTTCCTTCGCATCCCCTTCCTCCCAAATTCCAGTTCGGCGCCACCGTTCGCCACCTGGGGCAACTTAGGCCATGCGCCACATCCGCAACTTCCCGTGCCCATCACCCGGGCTCGGTGCCGGCCACTATACATGGAAAACGCTGACCCAAAACCCATTTTCGATACCCAGGGTTCCCGGCTGCGACCCTCTTCGCTTCGCCTCATCAGCCAGCGCTACACGGCCGCTCATGTATCTCGATCCCCCCAGCAGTCGTCTACCCAGAGCCGGCCGAAGGCCGAGTCGAAGGGTGGGGACGAGAATGGTGAGCAGTGGTTCAGGCCCCTAAGCAGGACATATTCTCGAACTTACTGCGCATTATGGTTGAATAGTCGAACCTGCAGTGCTACCCTCCGCAGCAGTGAATCAATATCGGGAGGGTTCCATGAGACGTAACCTGCTGGCACTCGCTGCCGTAATCGCAATGCTCAATCTGGCCTGCTCGTCCTCGGGCTCCACGGTCCAGAACGGCAAGGACAACTCGGCCCAGGAAGACGGGACCATCGCCACCGACACAGTTGAATCCAGCACCACCGACGTACCCCTGGGCGAGGTAACCGACAAGGATACGGGCTCCGGCGAAATCCTCGAAGAGGTAACGCCCTGGGACACCACCGACATCCAACCCACTGACATCACCCCCGACGACAATGGCCCCGACGCGTCGGAGATGCACCACCAAGAACTGCAACTCGACGAAACCTCCCATGACGAAATCTCAGACCTGGACACCGAGACCCTGGACGACATGGTCGAAGACGAGTCTGTGGTACACCCCCCATGCTCACCCGAGGCGAACCCCCAGTGCCTGGAATCACCGTGTGATGATGGCAACGATGAGACCGTTGAGGACAAGTGCCTCCTGGATGGCGGAGAGTGCACCTGCAAAGGCACCATCCCACCTCAAGACCCATGCGGTGACTCGCTGAACCCCATGTGCCTCGCCGCTGCCTGCGACGACGGTGACCCGAACACATACATGGATGCTTGCATGCCCCAGGCCGACAATCAGTGCAAGTGCCAGGGAACCCCCATCGTCGACCCCTGCAGCGATTACCTCAACCCCACCTGCGCTGCCAAACCCTGCGACGACGGCAACCCCCTCACGGCCTTCGACATGTGCGACGCATGGCCCATAGGAAGTTGCTCCTGCCTGGGCATCGCCATTGAAGACCCATGCTCCGATGCGCTCAACCCCTCCTGCAAGCCAGAAACCTGCGACGACGGACTCCCGGGAACCAGCGGTGACCAATGCGCCCTGGCCCCCGATGGCTCATGCCGATGCATCGGCACCAGCTTCGAAGACCCCTGCGTCGACCCACTCAACCCCGAATGCAAACCCCTCCCGTGCAGCGATGGTAACCCCGACACCGTCAACGATACCTGCGGCCTTGACGCCGACGGTAAGTGCGACTGCGCCGGTGAGCCGCAGACAGACCCATGCTCGGGCCTCCAAGGCGATGCCTGCATCCCCAAACTCTGCGACGACGGCAACCCTGCCACCGTCAACGACACCTGCGCCCTCACCGCCGATGGCGCCTGCAACTGCCTGGGCAAACCCATCACCGACCCCTGCTCGGACCTCCTCAACCCCGAATGCAAAGAGATCCTCTGCGACGACGGTAACCCCTCCACGGCAGGGGACCGATGCACCGCCGATGCGGCCGGTGGCTGCAGTTGCTCCGGCCTTGCCATCATGGACCCATGCTCCGACCTGCTGAATCCCACATGCAAACCCTCACTCTGTGACGATGGCAACCCGGCCACCTATAAGGACAAGTGCTCCTCACTCATCGATGGCAAATGCACATGCGCTGGTGCACCAATTACGGATCCCTGCTCGGATGTGCTGAATCCTACATGCAAGCCAACTCTCTGTGATGATGGAAACAAATATACAGCCAACGATAGATGTCAATTCGAGATGGGCGTCCTTGCCGTCTTGTCCTGCGGATGCGCCGGCGATCCTATCACGGACCCCTGCTCTGACATACTGAATCCTACATGTAAACCAACTCTTTGTGATGACGGAAACAGCAAGACAATCGATGATAAATGCACCTCGGATATTGACGGTAACTGTTCCTGCCTGGGCACCATGATTACTGACCCATGTTCTGAAGCCCTCAACCCCCAGTGCAAGCCTGTCCTTTGCGATGACGGCAACCCCTCAACTTTCGACGACAAGTGCGTCGGCTCGGCTTTGGGCAAGTGCATCTGTGCCGGAACCACCATCGACGACCCCTGCAACGAACTCCTCAACCCCCAATGCAAACCGGTCATTTGCGATGACGGTGATTTCCTCACCTTCGACGACAAGTGCTCAGGACCCGCCATGGGCAAGTGTGGTTGCTCCGGCACACCCATCCTCGACCCGTGCGACGAACTGCTGAACCCACAGTGTAAGCCCGTTCTCTGTGATGACGGCGACCCCTCCACCTTCGACGACAAGTGCGTCGGCACGGGCCTTGGCAAATGCCTCTGCCTGGGAACCACAATCCTCGACCCGTGCAGTGACCTCATCAACCCCCAATGCAAACCAGTGCTCTGCGATGACCTGGACCCGCTCACCGAAGACGACAAGTGCTCCACCAACCTCCTTGGCCTCTGCCAATGCACCGGAACCCCCGTGGCCAATCCCTGCTTCCACCCCATCAACCCCACCTGCGAGCCCCACCCCTGCGACGACCAGGACCCACACACCGTTGACGACCAGTGCTTCGCACCCCCTGGGGGCAAATGCCAGTGCGGTGGAACCCTCATCACAGACCCCTGCTCCCCCATCCTGAACCCCAGTTGCAAACCAGATTCCTGCGATGACGGCAACCCCCTTACCATCAACGACTCATGCGTGATCTCGCTGCTTGGCGACACATGCACCTGTCAAGGAAAACCCGTCGAGAATCCTTGCGCCATCTCCTTCAATCCGATGTGCATCGACTACCCATGCGATGACGGGAACCCTGACACAATCAACGATATGTGTTCAACCAAGGGACCATCCATGAGCTGTGCCTGCCTCGGAGAAGTGGTGGTCGTCGACCCATGCAGCAGTGACGAGAACCCCTCTTGCAAACCCGTTGCCTGTGACGACGGCAACCCGCTCACCGCCGACGACAAATGCGCCGCACTAATGCCCGGCGCCCCTTGCTCCTGCGTGGGCACCCTCATCGCCGACCCCTGCGGCTCGGTCATGAACCCACAATGCGACCTGCTCCCCTGCGATGACGGTAACCCAGGTACTAAGAACGACGTGTGCCGCCCCACGGGCATGGGCCTCTGCACCTGCCTCGGCGAGATGTGATACCCCCCCTTGGCCCTCCCCACGTCCACACGAGGCCCAACACAGCACGCCAACTGAAGTTTTGATTTGACCCCCGCACGGTCCCATATGGTATAGTGCGCCGTCCGGCACCTGCGTGCCCGCAGCTACACCATTTTGGGGGTACCGTGAAATCAAAGAAGATACTTTTTGCGTCATTATCGCTGGCTCTCGTTGGCTTCCTTGCAGCGTCGTGCGACAGCGGCGATTCCAACGGAACCGATGACAAGGACACCGCTGCCACGCTCGATAATCAGCAGCAGGCCGACGAAGCCGAAGAACCAGACCTTGCTGAAGAACCAGACCTTTCCGCCGAAGAGCTGACCAACATCGAAGACGCCGTTGACCCCACTGACGTCGTCGCACAAGACCTCGCCGTGGACACCGCTCCCCCGGAAGATCTCGCTCCACCTAAGCCCGAATATGCTCCCCCTCCCTACGGTGTAATTCCTGGTACAACCATTAAGAATCATTCGTTCTATGATCCTGCCTCCAATATGTCCGTAAAACTCAGCAGCCTGTGGCAGCACCCGGACAAGAAAGTACTGGTAATCTCCTCGGCAGCAGAGTGGTGCGGCGCATGCAAGCAGGAAGCATACTCCCTGAAGACAATGTACACGAAGTACAAGGATGACGGTCTCGAAATTTGGTACTTGATATTCGAAGATAACAAGGGCAAGCCAGTTGATGTTGCGTCGTGGCAGCGTTGGATGGATCAGATTAAGCCGAATTATCCGACTTACATGGACTCGGCTTTCGAGACTGGGCTCTATTTTCAGGCATCAGCCACGCCTATGAAT
Organism: uncultured Myxococcales bacterium; assembly: GCA_964593355.1. Taxonomy (GTDB): domain Bacteria; phylum Myxococcota_A; class UBA9042; order CAIXZC01; family CAIXZC01; genus CAYTWV01. The sequence continues at coordinate 1,112 of CAZQHM010000169.1, read as the reverse complement.
ATGGTTGTGGACCTGAGCAATATGAAGATTGTTTACCTAGTGACCGGCTATGATGCCACGGGCATGACTAACGCAGTCACCAAGGTTTTGGGCATTTCTCCCAAGTAGTTGACCGCAGTTCGCCAAGTGCAGGAGCGCTCATGGAACGGCAGGATATCGACAAACTGGTTGAACTTATCACTCAGCGGGTAAAAGAACGGCTCGAAGCCTCGTCAACTCACGCCGAGCCGTGCAGCGCCGATGACGCCAACTGCACCGCTTGTGGCCAGTGCGTGGACAAGCGAGAAGAAGACACCAGAAACGTCATTCAGCTTGGGGCCTCCAGAGTTGGAGCCGCCCCCGGCGTCTCCGGGGTTGCGTCGGACCTCGCCCGCTACATCGATCACACGCTGTTGAAGCCCGAAGTTACCCGAGAGCAGTTGCAAGAGCTCTGCGCCGAGGCCCGCCAGTACTCCTTCTACTCTGTCTGCGTCAACTCGGCCAACGTCAAGCTCTGCCGCTCCCTTCTTGCCGGTAGCGGAGTCAAAGTCTGTGCCGTGGTGGGATTCCCCCTTGGCGCCATGTCCGCCAGTTCTAAAGCATTCGAGACCCGGGAAGCCATTCGCGACGGCGCCGAAGAGATCGACATGGTCATCAATATCGGGGAGCTCAAGTCCCACAACTACGGCCCCGTCTACGAAGACATCAAAGCGGTCACCAGCGTCAACCCCTCTATCCCGGTCAAGGTCATCCTGGAAACAGGAATGCTCGAACTCGAAGAGAAGATCATTGCATGCGCCTTGTCCAAAGCGGCCGGAGCACGCTTCGTCAAGACCTCAACGGGCTTCGGCAAGGGCGGCGCAACTGCCGAGGACGTCGCCCTCATGAAACGCGTCGTGGGCAACGACGTGGAAGTCAAAGCCTCGGGCGGCATCCGAGACCGTGAAACCCTGGTGGCCATGATCCAGGCCGGCGCAACAAGGGTCGGAGCCTCTGCATCCGTAGCTATAGTAACTAACCAGAAAAGCACCAAAAGCACCGGGTATTAACCCCCAACCAACACAAAGAGATGGCCCGGCTAGGAGCCTGTAGGGCGTAGAATCTCTCGCCTTCCGTGCCCGTTTTCTCGTGGG
>CAZQHM010000168.1:0-7341 GCA_964593355.1 uncultured Myxococcales bacterium | reverse complement strand
TTTTCAATCCCGCCTCTACTTCCGCAGCGGGTGACGGGCCTTATAGCCCCCTTTTTCCCATACTGTCAACGCTTTTTTTCGGGTGCCTCCCTTGAATCGTAACGCCCCCTAGCCTGCGCTCCTGGCCGGTGCCCTGGTGCTTTCTTGTGGCGGCCCAGGTGCTGCTGGGTTTTAAAATGTTAAAGGGCATGCTCTCCGTTCCGTGACACCAAGGGCGTCTCGTGATAGATTTCGGCCCGGTTGCAGTGAGATCACCATGGAGGTCCTGATGAATTCGGCCGAGGCTTCCTACATATTCGCAACTCTGATTGTCGTAGCCATGGGCTTAGCGCTGGCCATGGCATCCTGCGCGGGGGAGCGGACCGTTCCGGATTCCCATATTGCCGATGCCACCGGCGATAGCGGTTTACTGGCGGACCTCTCTCGCCCGGATCTGGCAGCGCAGGACCTTCCCGCACCGGACCTGCCAGGGGAAGACCTGGAACGGGACACTGTTTTGGATGGCAATAGCGACGCCGGTGATCTTCTCCCAGACTTGCCCGACGCTATCGCCCACCCCGCACTCTACATCCCCAGCGCTAATATCCCCGTAACCCCACCCGGGGCAGCCGTCGCATTTCAACTCAGCCCCCAAGGTGGGGTTCCACCCTACTCCCACTACGTTGTCGCCTCAGGAGAACGGGCCCCCTTCGAGCCCTTGGGGCAGTTGCCTCCTGGGGTCGCTCTTGATGCAGATCTCGGAACGCTGACGGGCATCCCCACAGCTGCCGGCGTCTACTACTTCGTTGTCGAAGTTGCCGATTCCGCCGGCCAGCGGGCCCGGCAACTCTTCGGTCTGCGCATCGGTGACCCCTTGGAACAGGGCCCAATGGCCGCACGCGCAATAGCCTACCAGGAGATCTATGAACTCCGACACCTCTGGCATGGTTTCAGCTATGGAAACTGGAACCCCGACGCTCAGGACGGAGACTACCAACTCAGCACCCTGGGAGACGCTACCTTCGTATCGGGTAACTGCACCATGGCCATGGCCTATCGCTATGCTGTGGAGAAATCCCCCGAGGCACTGGCTGTGGTCAAGGAGCAGGTCGATGGTTTCAGGTTCTTCCAGCGACTCACCGGAGTGCCAGGGCTTATTGGTCGATCCTTTGCCCATGAGAGCGACCCCTCTGAACATGGAGCATGGGACGACTTCTCCCCCGGCTCCCACAAGTACCTTGGCACAGGCGAATTCGAAGGTTGGCGCTGGCGGGGCGACGTCAGCAGAGATCAGGCATCAGGGGCCCTCCTGGGTATTGCAGCCGCCTACGATCTGGTGGATGACCCCGAGGTCAAAACGGTGGCCGCTACCTTCATCGCTGAAATGGCAGATCACATCTGGGACAACGGCCTCAAATTCGTTGACCCCGACGGCAAGCCAACAAAATACGGTGACTACAACGGCGAGATCCTCGAGGGCTGGCCCATGCCCAACGGCCTGAACGCACTCTGCGCCCTGACCCTCTTCAAGGCCGCTGCCCATGCCAGCGGAGAAGAGCGGTTCCAAGACTACTACGATCAACTCATCGAAGGGAAATCTTACATGCAGATTATGGAAGATTTTATGTGGGTATACTCGGGCTACAGCACGAAATGGTATAACACCTACATAGCCTGGGAGAACTTCTTCCATTTAATGAGGCTGGAGGAGGACCCGGAGAGGCGCTCCAAGCTCGAAGCCATCTTCGACAAGACCCTCTGGAACGTTCAAAAGGACCCCACCCCCAATCACCGCGGGATAGCGGAATGGAATCCCGTTAAGACGGCCTGGTTCCTCTACAGTACCGGTAGGCACGACCCCGAATCCCTCTACCGCGCCCTCTGGATGGTAGAGCGCTTTCCTGACGCTCCTCTGCGTGATCGCAAGGTCACGAACAGTCTGGACCCAACCATCGAGAAGAACCCCGACAAGCCCCAGTTCTCTATGTACCCCCTCCCTCCTGACAAGCGCATCCCCGACATGGTCATCTGGCACCGAGGCCCCTACGGGCTGGACGGAGGTGAGGATTCGAGCGAGGAGCGCACGGGCTGCGACTACCTCCTGCCATACTGGATGGGACGATACTACGGATTCATTGACGAAAGCTGGTGATTCCAGCCCCTCCGAACCGGGGCTCGCTCCCGACGCCCCTGCCCTTGGGCCAGCTCATCGGCAGGGCCAAGTGGAAAGCCCCGGAGGTCAGTTCACAGAACCAGCATCCGTACCGCTACCAACACCAGAAACAGAAGAGCGACGCGCTTGAAGGTCTCCGGCGAGACCCGGCGGAGAAGAACCTTACCCAATCTGACTCCCAGAATGCTGGAGACTGCCAGGACCAGGACAAACGAGAGATTCCCCGGCTCGAAGAAGCCCATGCCCCAGTAGATCCCTATCTTCACCGGACTCACCACCACCGACGTGAAAGCGAAGGTCGCTACGAAGGCCTCTTTCCTCAACCCCCTTGCCAGGAAGAGTGGTGCCTGGATGACTCCTCCAGAACCCGTTATTGAATCGATGAACCCGGCTCCCAACGAGATGCCCCCCGACGCCCACCGGCCAGGACGGCGCTTGTCGAACCAGCCCAACCAGGCGCCGGCACTATATGCCAGCACCACCACCGCCAACGCCATCTTGATCGTCTCGCCCGGCACAACATAGAACACCGCCATTCCCAACAGAACCCCGGGCAAGGCAGAAACGATGTAGATCCCAGCCGTCTCCCGATCAAGCTCCTTTCGGAAACTGCCGAACTGAACCAGGGAGAGTGCCCAGAAGAAGATCGCCGCTATGGGAATCAACTCCTTGATGTCGAAAAGAAACGCCCCAAGGGCCAGCAGCACGATGCCGCCACCAAAGCCCGCAACCGTGCTGAAGAACGAGGCGAACGCACCGACAAGGAAGAAGATCAGATGTAGCTGAAACTCATGGCTCACGCTCGGTCCCCCTTCACTGCCGCTCACATATCTTGTTCCGGCCAGCGGCCCTTGACCGCCCCCTCGACGGCCCTCAGGTAGCACAAAGCCATTCGAGGTTAGAGGGCGTGAGACCTGGTCGAGAGAAAGCGGAACTGAAGCATTCCTGGTTCACGCACCAAAAACATCCGGCGTGCCCGTCCTCCAGCGCCTTCGTGCACCCGCTATTTCTTCGGCGACGCCAGGCCCATGATGAGCCCAAGCACCAGAGACCAGATAGCAGCAAGGCCAATGCGATACTCGCCTGACAGCATGAAGGTCAGCGTCTGCGCCGGGATCCAGAACCAGACCAGCGTCCACAACGCCATCTTCATCCCATCAAGATTCAACTTGCGATCGATGAGGTTATCCTCCAGCCGGTGGAAGTACATCAGTTGCGGACCGAAGAACCCCTGCATCACCACCGAGATTGTCAGCGCCCTCAAGAACCCCCCATCACCATCGTTCAACATGGGTGGAAGAAGGCCGTGAGCGAAAAGGGCATCCACTGCCCCGACTATCCCCGTAAACCCGTACTTGGTGAAGACCCCAAGCAGCGCCCAAGCCAGCACCTTGAATGGGAACTTCCCCCAACTGAATGGCATTCTGATCTTCTTTGTCTTCAGCCAGAACGAGAGGACCTCCCCGAAAGTTCCCAAAATGGCAAACTGAATGGCCGCCGACAAGAGCTTGTGCTCGGTCACCCAACCCACATACCCACCTACTGCATCCTGAAAAACCCCTGCAATCATTGGACCCTCCGTTCCAGACCGGCGCTAAACTACTGCTCACCATTCTGGCCCCCCCTTCGACTCGGCCTTGGCCTCGCTCAGGGTACACGGCTGCCCGGGGGAACGAGATATCTGAGCAGCCGTGTAGGCTACGAGTTTGCCGCTCCTTTTCAATCCTTTTCTTCTTGGCCCCTCCCGCCCTGTGTCGCGCTCTCCCCTGATGGCGCCTACTGACCAGCCACAATCGGGCCACGCTCCCACTCTGGGCGCCCCCGACCAACTTCGGCTTGCTCACCATTCCCACCAGGAGTTAGACTCCCACAGGCCCTTTTGCCCTGCCCAAGCCAGGCCAGGGAGATGGGCTCGCAGCCATGCTGCTAACTTATCGGAGGTTCCTATATGAGTTTCGGGCACCAAAACGACAATCCGCTAGTTCTTACCGACGCCCAGCTGGCAAGAGAAATGGCAAGATGTGAATACTGCGAAGACAAACCATGCACCAAGGCATGCCCGGCAGACTGCTCCCCTGCAGATTTCATTATGGCCGCAAGACAAGGAAGGCCTGAAGACTTCCGCAGGTCTGCTTCCCTCATTCTCACCGCAAACCCCTTTGGTGGCGTCTGCGGATCGGTCTGCCCCGATACACACTGCCAAGCCGCATGCTCACACAAGAAGTTCGACTGGCCAATAGAGATCCCGGCGGTGCAGGGCGCAATCATCGCCAGAGCCAAGGCATGGAACATGATGCCCGAGATCGAGACCAGCCCCGCCACGGGAACCACCGTTGGCGTCATAGGCGCAGGCCCCGCTGGAGTGGCAGCATCATGGGCCCTTGCACAAATGGGGTACACCGTCTCGCTCCACGAAGCCACAGAACGACTTGGTGGCGCATGCGCCCTGGTTCCCGCCCACCGCATGGACCCCGACGTCCTCATCTCAGACATCGAGTTCGTTCTGAAACACCCGAGGATTCGCCTCCATGCTGGCTCAACCGTTACACCCGAATCGCTGCTCTCTGCCGGAGAGTGCAAGGCCGTAGTGGTCGCTCAAGGTCTTTGGGAGCCCCTGCTGCTTCCCATCCCCGGTTCCGACCTCATGCTGGCAGGCAACAGCTACCTGAGCGATCCCAAAGCCTGGGCCGCAACAAACAACGTTGCCGTCATAGGCGGTGGTGCCATTGCCTGCGACTGCGCCGTTGTTGCCAAACTCGGAGGAGCCGCTGCCGTTGACATGTTTACCCTGGAGTTGCCAGGAGAACTCCCGCTGACAAAGAAAGAACTGGACCTCCTCGTCGAGCACAACGTCAACCTCGTCGGTCGCACGCGCGTTACATCAATAACGAAGCGAGACGACGGCCTCAAGAGCCTGGCCACCTCAAAAGTCGCCCTGGCCCCCGGGAAGCCCTTCTCCCCATCGGCCGTTGCTGATGTTGCCGACAGTGGCTCCAACTGGCACGGTTACGATCTTGTCCTGGTGGCCATTGGAAACCGCCGAAAGCAACAGCTCTCCTCCCTGCCGCAGGTCTTCAACGCCGGCGATGCGGCCCATGGCCCAAGCACCGTCGTGGAGGCCGTCGCCTCAGGAAAGAACGCTGCTGTAGCCCTGGACGCCTGGCTGAAGTCACGTATCGCCCCGGAACTCCCCGGCCCTAAGAAGAGCACCCATATCATCGCCGGCTATAACCCACACCCTGTCTCCCTGGAGACCGACTTCTTCGGTACCACAATTCCCAACCCCTTCCTCCTCTCGGCAGCGCCCCCCAGCGACGGCCTGGAACAGATGCGCAACGCCATGCGGGCCGGTTGGGCCGGCGGCATAATGAAGACCGCTTTCGATGGAATCCCCATTCACATCCCATCGGAATACATGACCTGCTTCACCCCAGAGACCTGGGGCAACTGCGACAACGTCTCGGGACACTCCCTTTCCAGGGTCTGCTCGGAAATCGAGGTCCTCAGAAAGGAGTTCCCCGACAGACTCATCGGTGCTTCCACTGGAGGCCCAGTCACAGGTCATGACGATCTGGACGCTCTGGGTTGGCAGCACAACAGCAAGAAGCTGGAGGACGCCGGAGCTCAGGTCATCGAGTTCAGCCTCTCCTGCCCCCAGGGTGGCGACGGCACCGAAGGGGCCATCGTGTCCCAAAACGCCGCCCTGACAGCCAAAATTATCGACTGGGTGCTCCAGACCAGCCGGCCCGATGTCCCTAAGCTCTTCAAACTCACCGCAGCTGTGACCAGCGTCGCCTCCATCGTCAAGGCAGTAAAGGAGGTCCTCGACAAGCACCCAACGAAGAAGGCCGGAATAACTCTGGCCAACACCTTCCCCGTGCTGGGGTTCAAACCCCGCCTGGAGGGCAAGCCCAGCGACTGGGATGAGGGAATCGTATACGGGATGAGCGGAGCCGGCGTCGCCCCCATCAGCAACCTGACCCTTGCTTCGGTTGCCCCCCTGGGTGTGGTGGTCTCCGGCAACGGCGGCCCCATGGACTACTACGCCGCTGCCCACTTCCTCGCCCTTGGCGCCCGCAGCGTCCAGTTCTGCACAGTGGCCGAGAAGTACGGCATAGGCATCATCAACGAGTTGACCTCGGGCCTCAGCCACCTCATGAAGTCAAAGGGCATTGCAAGTGTGGAACAACTCATTGGATACGCCCTGCCCAACGCCGTAACCGAATTCATGGACATCCCTGCTCAGAAGCGCATTTCCGACGTCAACGCATCCCTCTGCATGCACTGCGGCAACTGCACCCGTTGCCCCTACCTGGCCATCCAACTCACCAGCGAAGGCACCCCCGAAACCGACCCCTCCAGGTGCGTGGGGTGCAGCCTCTGTGTACAGAAATGTTTCTCCGGCGCCCTGCTCATGAGAGACCGAACAGCGGAAGAAACGCTGCTGCTCAAAGAGGACTAAGGTCCCGTTGGGCAGAGTCCTGTCCCATTCAGGAGCCGGTTCCAGGCCCCTCCCCACATCGCCCCCAAATACCTCATGACCCCATTACCGGCGCCTGAACAGCGATCAATCCCTTCCTTCGCCGTTGAACATCCGGAGTTGCCCTGTATAATGTCGCCAACTTGAAGGTGAGGTCTCCCATGAATCGTCTTTTTTCGCTGCTGACTGCGCTCTTGCTGGTCTCTTTCTGGGGGTGCGGAAGCTCCACCACAGGCACCGCCGACGATGTCTCCGAAGATGGAACCCAGGAGGATGGATACTACGACCCCGATTCCCTCGATGAGGGCATCGTCGTTGAGACCACAGTGGACTCCACAGACCTCGTAGCAGGAGAAGCCTTCACGGTCACCTGCACGGCAACCAAGGATGGAAAGAGCATCAAGGTGGATACCTGGATCTCGGTCTCCGTGGACAAAGACGAGTACACCGTTGATGGCGACCAGGTGGTCATCATGAAGGCAGGTAAGTTCGAGATCACCTGCTCCATTGCCGACACCGACATCGCCGATGAGACCCCGGCCAAGGTGTCGGTGGAACCCGGCCCCATCGACACGATTCAGACAGTTCTCTCTGACGCCGAGATAACCGCCGGCGACGCTGCCACCGTAGAATGCTCCGCTACCGACGCATGGAATAACAAGGTGGATGCATCCTTCGAGGTTCTGGTTTCCCCCGATGGATGCCAGAT
>CAZQHM010000167.1:0-7399 GCA_964593355.1 uncultured Myxococcales bacterium | reverse complement strand
TCGGACTCGGACCTTTGGGACCTTTCGGACTCGGACTATTGGGACCTTTCGGACTTGGACCTTTGGGACCTGATGCACAGCTTGACTTGGCGCCGGCCTGTGGTAGTTTTGCCACTCTGTCAACCCACCCGTGAAATGGGGGAGCCCGCAATGAAGAAGCAAGCAGTTATCGCCGCCCTTGTCCTCTGTTCTTGTGTGCTAGGGGCCGTTGAGGCCACGGCACAACCTAAGCAGAAGAAGGACCCCGCCGTGGAATCCATGCGGGAGGAGCTGCAGATCGTTCAGGAGTATATTGAAGAGCAGGGGGCGACGATTAACCAGCTTAAGAAGCAGCTTGGGGAGCTTTCTACGGTTCGTGGAGACATGGCCAAGCAAGACATTAAGATCGAAGAGCTGAAAAAGGCAATCGAGGCAGCGAATGCCCAGCTGGAAGAAGCAAAAGCCAAGGCTGAGGTGATTACGAAGAAGGTTGGTGATATTGAAGATACGCTAAAGAGGCGTAATGTCAAGTGGTCGGCCCAGCTCAGGGTAAGACCCGAGGTTGCAACTAACATGACCGATTTCCATTCGGGGCTGAACCAGGATGAGAACATGTCCGTGTCTCAGCGCTTGCGGGTTGGCATGGACTACAAGGCCACGGATCTGGCGGCATTTCGGCTCACCTTGCAGGATGTGCGGGGATGGGGCGTCATGGCTGAGGACTCGGCTGACAAGAGCGATCCGCTGCGGGTCTTTGAGGCCTGGGTGGATTTGAACCTGTACGACGATTATGCGAATCTCAAGTTGGGGCGCCAGGTGTGGGATTTCGGCAAGGGTCGCATAATCGGGAAGTCGGACTGGACTCAGGTTGGCCGTTCGTTCGATGGTGTGGATCTGGTTTTGAAGTATGAGAAATATATTAAGGCAGATTTGCTATTCTCTGTTATTGACGAACGCAACGCAAGCAATGGCAAGGATTTGCTGTTCGGCGGTATTTATCTCAATTCGCCCTATGTGGAAGGCATGGACTTCGACGCATACTGGCTGTACTATCGTGACCATCGTGCGGGAGGCAAGCGTGACTTCTCAACCTTCGGTCTTCGAGCGGCGGGAAAGATGCCCTTCCACCCCGCCCTCTTCTTTGATTTCGAGGGTTCGTGGCAGATTGGTTCTGTCACGGAGGGCACGGGCCCAACCGACATGTCGGGGAAGACCCAAGACCACTTTGCTGCTTCTTACCACGCCGAGATTGGCTATGATATTCCAGAGACAACGTTGAATCCGCAGATAGCGTTCTTCTTCGACTCGGCCTCAGGTGACCCCAACGACAGCCCCACCGATCCTCGAAACGATGTGAGCACGGCTTTCATCCCGCTATTCCCCAGCCGCCACTCCTACCTTGGGATGATGGACATATGGACCGCCACGAACATCTGGGATGTAGGCGGGCGAGTCGCCGTTGCCCCGTCGGCCATCAAGGGATTCAAGTTCGAAATAGAGTTCCACAAGATGGCCCTTGTTGAAGACGAGGCCCGGATTCCATGGGCCGCAACGAACCCGGCCATATTCAAGAACCCGAAGAAAGATCCCGATCTTGGCATCGAGGTGGATTTCTGCGCCAGCTATCAGATTACCGAAGAGTTGGGGTTGGCCACGGGCTACAGCTTCTTCGCCCCCGGAGATGGGCTGAAGGGTTATGTCACCAGAGTTAGCGACGTTGCCACCGATGCACAGGGCAACACTGTACCCCAGCTTCTCGACTATAGATTCAGTCAAGCGGCACACTGGTTCTTTATGCAGGCTGACTATAAGTTTTAAATTACCTTCAGGAGCTCTTTTGAAGCTATCAGTTGCCATAAAAAGCGATATCGGACTGGCGAGGCAGCACCAGGAGGATTCTTTCCTCGTGGACGAAGACCTTGGCCTTTTCGTGGTGGCCGATGGGATGGGCGGCGCCGTCGCGGGAGACTTGGCCTCACGCACGGCCTGCGAAGAGATCCACAACCACGTCCTCGACAACCGTGAGACCCTGGACCAGATCGGAGGCGGGCACAGCGCAGAGGCATCGAAGCAGGCCTTCGAGCTGTTGAGAAAGGCCATCGAGGTTGCCAACGGTCGCATACGGGCGCTGGTTGCCGAGGACGAGTCCCTCAGCGGCATGGGCACCACGGTTGTAGTCGTCCTGGCCGTGGGCGAGCACTTCTACGTGGCCCACGTGGGTGACAGCAGGGTCTACCTGCTGAGAGAAGGGCAATTGCACCAACTCACCCGGGACCACTCCCTGGTGGAAGAGCTCAAGGCCATGGGCAAAGTGCAATCCGTGGATGATGTGAAGTCTCGCTACAGAAACACGATAACCAGGGCCGTGGGCGTATTCGACGAGGTCGAGCCAGACACCATCGACCTGACGCCCCTTCCCAAGGACCGACTGCTTCTTTGCAGCGATGGTGTCCACGGAATCATCACCGAAGAGGATCTCAAGCGCAGCCTCGGTTACCCGATTCCGGAAACCGCCGCAGAGGCCCTGATCCGCAGCGCCAACAGCATGGGCGGCAAAGACAACATCACTGCCCTGGTGATCGCCGTTGACGAGGTTGAGCCGGAGAAGGCAGCGAGAACTCAGGATAAGCTCAACCTGCTGAGAGGAGTAGCCCTCTTCCAGTATCTGACCTTCGACGAGCAGATCAAGGTGGCCTCCATGCTGGAGGAACTGCACTTCGCTGCGGGCGAACACATCATCAGGGATGGCGAGAAGGGCGACAGGCTCTATTTGCTTCTCGAAGGCGAGGTGTGGGTGACCAAGCGGGGGGCCAAGGTGGCGTCGCTGCGCAGGGGCGACATCTTTGGCGAGATGGCCCTGCTGGACAAATCCCCTCGCTCCGCCGACGTTACTGCATTCAAGGCCAGCAGTTGTCTGGCTCTGGACCGCACCCGCTTCCACTCCCTGGTGAGAGAGTGTTCACCCATCTCGGTGAAAATGCTCTGGAGCCTGGCAAGGATATTCTCGACGCGGCTAAGGGAGACCACCAGAGAGTTGGGCATGGCGCAGGGCGTATTCAGCTCCTCGTCGAATATGCCCTCTTTCGCCGACAACGACTTGTACAAAGAAGCCTTCGGAGAAACAAAAGATCAAATATGAAAAAGTTATACATACTTACGCTTATATGTGCCGTTTCTTTGGTGTTTGCCGCGGGCTGCGAGAAGCAGCTACGCCTCTCCGGTGGGAAAGCTGGCGCTGGTCAGAAGGGATCCAAGGAGTCCTCTAAACCACAGATGCTCCTCGGGCTGACGGGTGGAGAGCTTCTCTTCCAGGAGGACTTCGGAAAGGATCTGGCCCACTGGGATACCAGGTCACGCCACTGGCGCATCGTAGACGGAAGGCTCTACACCGGCGACGGCAAGAACAACAACGAGGGGCTCTGGCTCAAGGGCATCCAGCTACCTGCTGACGTCAGAATTGAGTTTGAGGCAACCTCTGTGAAGGGCAACAACAAGGTCTTCCAAGGCGACATCAAGGTTGAGTTCGGTGGGCCTGCCCCGGAGCACGTCTCAGGCTACGTTGCACTCTTTGGCGGATGGGACAACTCTTTGAGCGCCATTTGCAAGGGCGACGAGCATGGCGAAGGACGGCTCGCCATCGACACTGAGCGACGCGTCGAGGAGAACAAGACCTACAAGTTCGCCGTTGCCAGAGTCGGCACTGAGGTCTTCTGGTATCTGGACGGGGCCCTCTTCCTTTACGTTAAGGATGATGCCATCATAAAGGGCGGTTCCTTCGGATTCAACAACTGGAATTCTAGAGTATATTTTGATAACCTGAAGATATATGCGCTTTAGAGACAAAATCCCACCCAAACGCTGCATAATAAAACTAGGATACCGGTGCAACAACAGCTGTCTCTTCTGCCACTCGCAGGAGCACAAGCTCTCTGCATGGCTTAGCGTTGAGGAGGCCGAACGGCGAATTCTGAGTGGGCAGGATGCTGGCTTCGAGCAGCTTCTTTTCAGCGGTGGTGAGCCCACAATCCATCCGCAGTTTGAGGATATTGCTGCGTTGGCGGGGCGTGGCTGCCGCACCTTCGGGCTAATCACCAACGGCAGGATGCTCTCCCATGCCCCCTTCCTTAAGAGGTTGTTGGGACACGGGCTGGCCTATGTCTACCTCTCTTTGCACGGCAGACAGGAGATTCACGACAAGCTGACAAGGGTGCCCGGCTCATGGGCCCAGACCATGCGTGCTATTGCCGGCCTCAGCCTATGCGGGGGTGTTGAGACCCATGTGAACATGGTGGTGAACAGCCTGAACCTGCGAGAGATTCCGGCCCTTGTGCGCTACTTTGCCACGGTTCAGGACACGGTGAAGCTGAAGTTCTCGCTCATCGAGCCCCGTGGGGCCGCTCGGGACGATGGGTCGCTTCACCCCCATCCAGTGGAGGCCGCGGCAGCGGTATCGGCGGGTCTGGACCTTTGGGCACGGCTGGGAGGTCAGTGGGATGCAATAGGGGTCGACGGCTTTCCCCATTGCCTGGATGCCAGGTTCAGAGAGTTGCAGGACGACATGTACAGCCACGGAATAGTGGCCCTCCAAGAGTTGGCAGACTCCACCATCTACGCTGTGGACTACAACAACATGCGTAAGCCATCACCATGTTCCGGCTGTCTTCTTGGCGACGAGTGCCGCTGCACGTACAGCGATACCCTCGAACGCTTGGGTGAGGAGTGGCTCAGGCCCCATCAAGGCTTCGTGCCCAACTCGTTCAACTACCTTCCGGACGGTGAGTCTCCTCCGACCAAGAGACCTTCCCGGAGGGCCGCAGCGGTGCGAAGGATAGAGGTGGATCTTGGCAACGGCCCGGCGGCTTACGTCACCGACACGGGCGACTTTGGCGACGAGCAGCTTGCTCACATTGTGGATAACCTTGGGCAGGTCTATGTGCAGCGGGACGAGGCGCTTTTCCTAAGCGACTTCTCGGGGCAGCTCTGGAAGCTGCTGAAAGAGGGCGGAGGAGGCAAGTCGGGCCGGAGGGCTATCTGGAGACCGGCGCCAACTGAGCTGTTCACCGTGGCCGACGAGCCGGTGATTCGCCTGCTTGCAGAGGTGCGCGGCAAGGTGGCCGACGTTGGCTGCGGACCGGCCTACTACTTCAACAGGATCATGCCTGCAATAGAGACTGGGGAAGTGAGCTACACCGGGGTGGACCCCTCCCCTGGCCCGGTCATCGAGCAGGCCGCATCGGAGGGCAAGATTCGCCTCTTGAGATGCGGAGTAGAAGAGGCCGCATTGGAACCCCGGGCATTTGATTGGGTGTTGGTACTGCGTTCCCACAACCACCTTGTTGACCTTTGGAGAGCCTACCGTAACATCGTTCGCTCGTTGAAGTGGGGTGGAAAGCTGCTGGTGGTGGACAACATAGCCTTCGGCCTGGTGCGCCCCGGCATGACCCGGGAGCTGCTTGACTCGATACCTGCTGGTTCGGGCCTTGAGCACCTGCGTGACCACGATGGAATCGCTGCCCAGCGCTTTCTGGCTCGGTTTCCCCTCAGGCCCATCGAAGTGCACCATCTTGGGCACGAGACAGCAAATCAGTGGGTATTGCTTTTTGAAAAGGCGTGGCCCTCGGGGGCGTCGGGTGTGGAGGAGTTCTGACGACGCATCCTTGTTGGATGGTCGCTGGTCACCCCCCCGCCTGTCGGGCTACTGCTCTTCTGCGTTCTCACTTTGCTTGGGCACCAGGCGAAGGCGCAGCTTGCCCAGCTTAGCACCGTCGCTCTCCTGCACCTCGAACTCAAGGTTAGGCGCATCGGCCAGCGGGGTCTTGAAGACGAAGCTCTCGCCTGTGGAGGGGACTCGGCCGGCCAGCTCCATTACGAATCCGGATACGGTTTCGTATTCTCTTTCATCCGGGAAGTCTATTTCGATACCAAGAATATCCTTTATGTCATCGACTGAGAATCTGGCATCTAGCATCCACGAAGTATCATCAAGCTTCGTGAACAAGGCCTCTTCCTCATCATACTCGTCATAAATCTCACCAACCATCTCCTCCATGACATCTTCCAGAGTAACAATTCCATCGACTCCGCCATATTCATCGACAACTATCGCCATATGGATGCGTTCAGTGAGGAACTCACGCAACAGCTCGTTCAGGCGCTTGGTACCGGGGACGAAGTATGGTGGGCGGACGAAGTTCCGCAGCCTGAAGGCATCTTTCCCTCCCTTATCCGCTGCTTTGTCCGACAGAAAGGGGAGGAGGTCTTTCGCGTAGAAGAAGCCAATGACTTTGTCGGGGGCTCCCTGGTAGACGGGGTATCGTGAGAACTGGTGCTCTTTGATGACCTCGACGACGCGGTAGAGGTTATCCCGGCTCTCGAACATTACCATGGAGGTGCGGGGGACCATGACCTCTCTGGCTATACTGTCGCCAAGCTCCAGGACCCCCGAGAGCATGCGCTCCTGGGACTCTTCCAGGGCGCCCTCTTTGCCTCCACGATGGATGAGGTATTCGAGTTCCTCCTCGGTGATAGTGGGGGTGCCTTTGCTCAAGTCGACACCGCCCAGGCGCGCCAGGCCTCGTGCCAGGGCCGCAAGGGCCTTTGCAATGGGCCACAGGAGCATGAAGGTCGCCAGCAGGAAGGGCAGGAAGGGTCGAACGGCAGCGGGGTTATGTCGGGCGTATGTTTTGGGAAGCACCTCACCGAAGACCAGGATGAGAAAGGTCATGACGCCAACGGATAGGGCGATGGCGTAGCTGGTAGCCTGTCCGATGCCGAAGCCCGATAGGATGTCGATGGCCACGGAGGTAGCCAGGGAGGATGCCAGGATGTTGACGACGTTGTTGGCGATGAGCAGGAAGCTCAGCACCATGGCTGGGTGGTCTCGCCATTCCAGGAGGAAGCGTTTACCCGTGGGGTTTTTGTCGATGAGCTGTTCCAGTCGAGCCGAATGCAGCGACGTAACGGCCGTTTCTGTTCCGGAGAAGAGACTTGACAGAAGAACAGAGACTCCTATGACCAGAAGCCTTAGATCAACTCCTTCCACAATAAATGCTCCATGTTAAAGTTAAGATGCAAGACGGGAACGCAGGGCAGCAATTGCCTCTCTGACGGCGGGTCTGACGGCATTATCTGCTTCCTGCTCATACTCCTCCAGGGCCTCGAGTTCCTCTTCCTGGCCAATCTGGCCAATGGTTCTGATGGCCAGGGCCCGGACCCGTTCGTGCGCCTTGGACTCTCGTCTGCGGAAGAGCTTTCTCCAGCCCTTTGCATTACCGACACCGGCAAGCTCCATAACAGGCACCACCACGGACTCGCCGGATGGTAGCATGAAGGTTCCGATTTGGCCAATAGCTCCCAGCGCGGCAATTAGCCCTGATCGGAGAAACGGGGGCCGGATGTTTACACAAGCGTTGAAGCCCCC
>CAZQHM010000166.1:0-7439 GCA_964593355.1 uncultured Myxococcales bacterium | reverse complement strand
CATATCCCCCCCACCGATGCCGTCGATAACGCCCATATCCCCCCCACCGATGCCGTCGATAACACCCATATCCCCCCCCACCCATGCCGTCACGTTGTCTGTTGAACTCTATTCAAAATCCTGATAACTTATGCAACTTGCGTCGCGTCATAGGAGGAGTTTATGGCCCACACATACTCAGCTATCTACATCCACATCGTTTTCGGCACAAAGAAGAGGAGGGCCCTTCTAAAAGGTGACACGATTGAGCGCTGTCGCACCTACATCTCCGCTCTGCTGGACGGCGAGGATGCAAGGGCGATTCGTGTTGGCGGCACAGCCGACCATCTACACATCCTAGTATGTATGCATCAAGAACAATCTGTCGCCACCATCGTGCGCAAGATCAAAGCAAGCAGCTCTGCCTTCTTGAGGCGGGAGATCCCCGGGCTAGGTTCATTCGCCTGGCAGGGAGGATACGGAGCGTTCAGCGTTAACTACAAAAATATAGATCCGCTAATTAGTTATATTGATCACCAAGAAGAGCATCATCGCAACAAAACCTTCGAAAAGGAAATGAGCGATATTCTTATTGCCGGGGGAATTGAAATTGATGAGCGATTGCAATTCTTTTTCAATTAATCACCCACGGCCTCGGTGATTCGGATATGTGTGTCACCCACGGCCTCGGTGATTCGGATATGTGTGTCACCCACGGCCTCGGTGATTCGGATATGTGTGTCACCCACGGCCTCGGTGCTCCGGGTCCCAGGGCTCCGGCGCCGGCGGTGCCGTCGCCTCCGGCCTGGGCTATTTAGGCGCCGCCCCTCTGGGGCTCTGTTCGGTATCGGATTTGATCGGGAACGGTGGTAGGGTTGAGCCCGGTTGATGGGTCGGGGAACACGTGCATCTCCGCATCCCCGACACCGTGGACCACACGCACGCCCGGCCCCACCCAAGCTCCGGGTGCCACGCCCCCGAGATCCCCTTGAGTCCACACCCGGCCTGCCCTATGCTCTGGCTTCGGCCTGGTCTGGCTTCGGGGGTTGTCTTGGACCGGACGCACTTCAGGCCGTTGCTCTACCCCGGAGGTACGTAGTGACTGCAAAAGAAGTAGGTGGCGATGTGAACCAGACCCTGCCCGAATCCTCTTCGCTGGACCTGGAGGCCCGGTCCCTGGCTCATCAGGCATGGGAAGCCCAGCAGAAGGGCGATTCGGCCATGGCAGAGGAGCTTTGGCGGCAATCACTGGCGCTCCGAACGGGCATCGTCGGGGGCGACAAGGATGTGGTCAACCAACTGGCCGTTGCGGATACCTGCTCGGCTCTGGCCGACCTCATGGCCGCATCCCAGAGGGCCAAAGAGGCCGAGGCCTTCTTGAAGCAGGCCGCTGCGCTAGTTGCGCCGCTGGCAGCCAATGGGGAGAGGCTGGATGCTCTGGATGCCCACGGCACGGTGCTTACGGACCTGGGCGACTTGATGCTGGAGAGCGACCGGCTGCGCCAAGCCGAGGGCTACTACCGACAGGCCCTTGCAGCCAGACGCTTGCTGGCAACGAAGGCTGGTGGCATGGATGCTCAGCGCAAACTAGCCCAGTCGTTCACCAACCTGGCCGATCTCCTCCTGGACAAAGAGGTGTTCCGGGAAGCCGAAGGGTTCTATCGACGTGCCTTGGAAATTACTTTGGTTATCCAGAAACAGGATAACAGCCACGAAGTGCAAACTGATCTGGTGTTTCTATACAACGGTCTGGGTGATTCCCTGGACGAAATCGGATCGCCTGAGGAGGCGGGGGAGTGTTGGGAAGCCTCGCTCTCCATCGCCACTGGCCTTACCAAGCGGCCCGACGCCGACGAAGAGAGCTGGCACCTATTGTGCCAGTGCCTCTACCGCATGACCTACCTCCACGCCGAACTTCAGGACGACCTCTCCGTCGCCGACCTGTTGGGCCGCTGGAGCGCTGCCCTGGCGATGCTTTCCAAAGAGCGTCGAGGGGACTTCGAGGAGGAGTACACCAGGCTGACCAAGGCGCTGGGCAAGAAGAGCCGGTGAGGCGTCCGGTTCGTCTTCTGGGCTGCGCCGAGAGCCCATGGGGTGTCCACGCCAAGCCTGGAGAATCTCCATCGTCCTCCGGCAAGTCAGTGTTATGCTGGCCTCTTTGAGCAGGAGACGGCAGATGAACCGAATCCAAGTCGCATTGGCGCTGGGGGTGTTGGCCTGTGTGGTTTGCGTGGGTTGCGCAGGGGAGAAGAGCCCTGCAACCGGGGAGGGGAAGAAGCACCAGTCGGATGGTTCACCTCAGGATGCGGGCAAGGCCCCGGAGCCGGCGGGTGCCGGAGCTTCGGAGGTCAAAGCCACTCCGGAAGCCAATTCCCCGGCCCCCAAGGTGGCGACCGCTAAGCCGGAACCGAGAGAGGGGCCCACGGAAGCGGCTGCGGCACCTGAAACGGCTGCGGCACCGGAAGCGGCAGCGCCCGTCCCGGAAGCGGCAGCGGCCGCCCCGAAGCAGATAACCGTGACTGTGGGCGACATGCCCCTTGACGCGGACCTTCCTGCGGGGAGTGTCGACGTCGCCTTCACGCTTCCCGCAGGTTGGGCCGAGGCCCCCGCCTACGGAGAGAACCGCTGGGGTCCAGCAGGCGTCGAGCTTGCGTTCGGCTTCGACGTCTCGTGCAATGGAAGCTGCCACCCCGCAGCTATTGCCGGAAACATGACACGCTCCTTCGAGGGCTTTCGGAGTTCTGCCGCCCGCCCCAACGTCAACACCGGGGATCCGGCTATGGACGCTCTGCGTGCTAACGTGGAGACATTGGAAGAGGCGGAGCTCCCCGGTGGACGGCTCCTGGCCCTGCGGGTGACCTACGCCCGGGAGATCCTAGCCAGTGGCCCTTACCGGCCACAACTCCGGCTGCTCTGCGCGTGGCGTAACCCGGGAGACGCCTGGTACGTCAGCCTGAGGCTGCTGGCTGACCTCGAGCCCGGTGAGGCAGCGCTGCCGGCCCTGTTGGAGATTTGCCGATCCGTTAAGGTCAAAGGTCCGACCCCCACAGAGGCCGAGAAGCAGGGGCCCCTGACTTTGGAAGGCTCCACGTGCACCCTTGACCAACTGCCTGCCGACTCGTACACCGTGGACTCGGCCAACTCAGAGGGGAAGCCCTCGGTTATCCTATTCAATCGACCGGTGGTCATCGGTGGCCTGCCCCTAGCTCCCATAGGCCGGGTCTACCTCGAATACAATGATGATCCCATCAGCCTGCGAGACATCTTCACCGCAGCGGACCACACATTCACCGTCGGTGCCACGAAGATCACCTGTCTGAGGCGCCGTCCCCTCAGCATCACCGGCAACTGCGAGCTGCGCCGCTGCACCCTGGCCAGCGACGCCCAGTTCGATGGCGTCACAATCCCTGCGTATAGCGAGATCACGTTGGACAGCGAGGTTCCCGGCAAGCTCAAACGGGTAAATGTCCCGGCAGGGGCCAAGGGCACCGGCGCTGAAGAGAAGTAGGTGATTGGGTGGCAGAAGTGCTATGCTCGCACTGGCATCTCAATCCGGAGGGAACGTATATGAGAACTGCGTCTTTGATAGCAAGTCTGGCTGCGGTTGCTGCTTTGGCCGGCTGCGTGGGCGTCCGCGGCAGCGGGGTCAAGGCCGAGGAGACCCGCACGGTGGGGCCTTTCAAGGCCCTAACGCTGGATGGCGGGTATCAGGTGAAATTGGAGGCAGGGCCCGGTGTGGAGGGCGATGTGCAACTTGCGCTGACCGGCGACGACAATCTTCTGCCACTGTTGAAGACCACCGTGGGTGCCGAGGTGTTGACCTGCGGTTCCGACGAGCTCATGTGGACAAATCTACCACTCACCCTGGAGGCCAGGACGGGCCCGCTGGAGGCTCTCACTGTCAACGGCTCTGCTGAAGGTGAGGTAGTGGGCCTCTCGGGTGAGAAGGTGCGCCTTGAGATCAACGGGTCCGGGCAGCTGGCTCTTTCAGGCAAGGTTGGTGAACTTGTCATCGATATCTCCGGCTCGGGGACCATTGACGCTCGGAAGCTCGAGGCCGAATCCGTAACCGTGGACGTGGCAGGCAGCGGCGAAGCGAAGGTGTGCGCATCGAAGACCCTGACCGTGGACATATCGGGCAGCGGAGAGGTGGAGTACTACTGCAACCCGTCAACGGTGAACCAGGATATTGCGGGCTCAGGGAAGGTGACCAAGCAGTAGATGCGGCGGCTCCTACTCTGCCCAGCAGCCCATTTCCGCCTGGAAATCGCCGGGACCATCTTGCAGGCTAGCCTTCCCTTTGCGATCTTGAAGGTAGTCCGGCCAGATCTGGTCTGATTGGGAGGACATTGTCATGGCAATCTACACGATCAGCGCTGCAAGGGCCCAGTTGTCGTCTTTAATTGGGCGAGCCCAGAAGGGCGAACGCATCATCATCACCAGAAACGGCAGGCCTGTGGCTGTGCTGATTGGCTACGACCGTGAGAAGAGGCATCGGACGCCGGGGTCTCTTAAGGGCAAGGTTCGGATCGATGATAGCAACCCTTGGACGGTTGGTGCGCCAGAGGGTGGACGCCAGGGATAGGCGGTTAACTTTCTGCTTGCGGACCCTGGCAAGTGGCATTACCGTACCGCAAAACGCCATTGACCGGAGCTGGTCTGAAGCAGAGGGAAGAACAATGACAAGAGCGCTTTGTGTTGTAATGTTGGGGTTTATCGTCTTCGCATACTCGTGTGGAGGGGACACGAAGGATAACACGACTGACTCGAAGCAGGATGTAGCGGAGCTGGACGTTAACGGCACTGATTCGACAGCGGACACGGAGAGCCCATCCGATACGGTAAACAAGCCCGACGAGGGGTCGGTTCCGGACGGCCAGGTTGAGCCTGACGGTACCGTAGAAGAGGACGTCGTTGCGGATACGGAGCCCGAGGATCAGCAGACCTCCGATGAGACATCGCTTCCCGACGCCCAGCCGGGGCAGGTCTTCGTCCCGCCGCCGGCCTCCGCAACCTACGTCTACCGAGTGGGAGTGCCCGGTGGCGCCCCTGTGGATATGCCGGCGCGGTATGGGGACAAGGAGATGTATCACGGTCACCTCTATCGATTGATGGAAGTTGGCGACTTCACCCAGGAGAGCATAACCGGGGTCAGGATTTGGGCGCTGTACGAGAATGATACGTTTCAGACGGGGGGTGCTGAAGTTTATAATCCTGGCAAGCTTGGCGAACCGAGTTTCGCCTATGCGTTCGAGGAGCCACTGCTGGGGAACTTGAATGGAGAGATTGGGGAAGAGCAAGTTACGGAGACGACGGGCCAACTCATATTTGGCACGGATGGGGTCCCATTTTCGATCAAAATCACCTACATACTTCTCAGCAAAAACGCCTCCGTTGAGGTTCCCGCCGGCAAGTTTGACGGGTGCATACATTACAAGATAGTGGAGGATTCCTCCGATCTGCAGGGGTATGAGGCCGAGTACTGGCTGAAGTCCGGGATAGGAATGGTCAAGGCCACGGTGATTCCAGGATTTGATGCGATGGAGCTGGTCTCGTACGAGATTCCTTGACCCCGGGCACCCGCGGCATGGGCTGACCACTGGTGGCCGTGCAAGGGTATTCGACGCCCAACCCGCCGATATCCCCCTGAGAAGGCAACTCGCTTCATCTTGACACCTGGGCGCTCCGGCATAGAGACTGGCACCGCTACGCGTGGGAACTGTTGCTGCATGCGGCCACCTGGGCCAGGGGGCGCTGTGGCGACTGGAGGTCGCCGGAAATGAGAGACATTGCTGCAGGAATCCTGCTCTTCTTGTTGGTCAGCACCACCGGTCTGGCCGCTGGACGTGAGGGTGCTCACGACCCGCTGGAACTGACATGGCCGGCGACGGCGGAACAGGCACCGGACCCGGAGAAGATTCGGGCGCTGGCCCTCTTCCCCGAGGATGAGTGGAGTCGGGCGCTGGATTGCAAAGGCTCCAGCACCACTGCAAGGCAAGTTGGTGGTGCTCGCCACTGCACTTATCCCTACGTGGGCACCATAGACCTGGGGGAGGTCAGGCTCTTGGCCGGGGCGGTTCAGGAGAGCAGCGAGTGGGACGGAATGTACAGCAACCAGGATGAGGTGGTGCTGGCGCTGGCGGCGAAGGGTGCTCCCCGGGTGGTCCACATCTTGACCCAGTGGAGCCAGTCGGTGGTGGATTGCCGCACCGTGTTGATGCAGCGCCGCTTCGCAGTAGCTGACGGGGGTCCGGGTGGTGCGAAGCTATTGTGCGTCGAGAGTGTGAAGGAGGTCGGCGAAGGTCTCTTTCCGGTGATGGACCTGGAAGCGGCAGGCCTTCCCTGGCTGCCAGTCAGCAGCTGCCGGGAGCTCACGGCATGGAGTTGGGAAGCCAAGAGCATGCGACTTGTGCGGCAGCCAATGCTGGATGGGAAGTGCCCGCAGCAGGGCTACAAGCTCTTCGCACCAACAGCGCTCAAGGCCGAACCCGGGTCCCACTTGCGTGTGCGCCAGGGGCCAGCAGTGGAGTTCGCCCAGTGCCCGTTGCTGCCTTCGGATAGCTGCTTCGGAATCGACCAGTGCCCACAGTTTGAGGACGGCGTGAGTAGCGTTGGCGGATTCGTGCACCCCCCGGTAGCCCCATGGGGGCCTCCAGCAGCGGTGCCGCTGGAGAAGAACATGGTCAGCAAGCCTCGGTTCGCTGGGCTCAGGGCGAGGGTGAGCCTTGAGGAGATGCCACTGGATGCAGCGCCCGTGGTGGCATCGGGAACTCCAGTCAAGCTGCGCTACGAGAAGCGCAATGTCTCGAAAGAGAAGGTGTTGGTGTGGCACGCAGGGTTCTGGAGTAACCACCGGATTCTGCTCTTCCGCGCCGACGGTGACCATGCGAAACCAACGAAACTGGGCCAGCAGATGCTAGGCGCGTTTCAAACCGACGGCCCAAGAGAGAAGAATGTCCAGTGGCCCCTGGCACCCGGTGCCACCGATGCTACCGAGGGGGCCTACGACCTCGCCACCTTGTACACCATGGAGTCCCCAGGGCTATACCTCGTCCAGGTGGAATACCGGGATGGCTTACACCTGCTCTCCAACGTCTTGCCGGTCTGGGTCTTGCCACAAGAGGCAGTCAACGGGCTGAAACGCCTGAACGGCTGGCACCGTGAAGAATGCGACGTGGCGGAAAGGCCCAGCCAATACCCCGGCCGCGTCTCCTCTGGTGAAACCAACGGCTTCATCTCGTCGGCGAAAGAGGCCCTGGCCCGCCTGGGGGTGTCAGTCGGGTGGGACCACGCCGCAGGGGTATACAGGGTGATCCAGGGGCCGCAGTAGTTGATTGTGGGAAGGCGTTGTCTTCGACAATATGGCCAACCAAGCTGGACGGGGTCTGGAGATTCGTCTTCTGGCAGAGCCATCCGCGCTGTCGCAGGTAGGCCCAGTGGCGTGGGAAGGCAGTGAGGGA
>CAZQHM010000165.1:0-7652 GCA_964593355.1 uncultured Myxococcales bacterium | reverse complement strand
GCCCGTGGTCCGCGCCATCGTCACCCAAAACACGTGTCCGCCCGTGGTCCGTCGTCCAACCCATATCCCCGCCCGTCGCCCGTATGTAGGGGCGGACCGATGTGTCCGCCCGTGGACCGATGTGTCCGCCCGTGGTCCGCGCCATCGTTACCCCAAACACGTGTCCGCCCGTGGTCCGTCGTCCACCAAATGTCCCCACCCGTGGTCCGTCGTTGGCAATGCCGTCGCCCCAAACATGTGCCGCCCGTCATCCGGGATGTCGTCATCCAACGCCCGTGTTTCCCCATCATCCGGCACGTCGTTATTCGTTACATCATCCGGATGCATCGGGCGGACACATCGGTCCGTCCATACGGTTGGGAATGGGGATCGGGCGGACACATCGGTCCGCCCCTACGGCGGACACATCGGTCCGCCCCTACGGCGGACACATCGGTCCGCTGACCGTATCGTTTGCCAAATGCACAAACCACCCGATCACAACAAATATCGCCATAACGGAACGGCGTGTCATACTCGTGAATCAACTTGTCTCGCATTCCGGCAATGTGCTTCCAAGGCACCTGCGAATGCTGGTCCCGGAACTGCACCGACAGCCGCTTAGCTCCTTCACCCAGGAGCAACAACTGGTGAAAAACGGCAGACTGGGTCTTGGGGTCGTCAAGAAACTCCTGGAGCGTTGCATCTCCCACGAATACCAGTGCCAGGCGGGCGGCTTTCAGGAGATCGAGAAGTGTTGCGTCATCCCTGCGCATACCAAGTCTCCGCTGTCTGGAGGATCTCTTGGCGGCGGATCCAGTTGGTCGACCTTTCCACAGAGCGGCGGCTGGAGAGGTCCACCTTGCGCTTGACCATCTCCGACAACTCCTCCTCCATCGCCACATGATCCAGGAGAGACCATTGCACGTCGTCGGCAAAGGTTGCCAGAACGTCGATGTCGCTCTCATCCCTGAAGTCGGGCCGTAGCACCGAGCCGAACAATGCCAGTTCGACGATTCTCCAGCGCCGGCAAAATGCGGACAGCTTAGCTTTGTCGATTCCTTGGATACGCTCCATGGCGACTTACACTCCTCGCCGCAGACTACCACATGGTAACGGAGCGGCGCAATGCCGGCTTCCAGATGCCCCGATGCAGCCCCGAAGGCCCCTCTTTCCGGCTCCGTCCCCGAGTGCGCTCCGTCCCCGAGTGCGCTCCTCTCTGGAGTCGCCGACTCCCCCATACGATGTTGCCAAGGCAGGTTGCCAGGCTGCTTGAGGAGGCGCTGGGAATGGTCTGAACGAAGGCCTCTGTGCTACGACTTCTCTGCCGATGCTCCAGAAGGCACCAACGCTCCCTCGCAGCTTGCCCATTCTACAGTTCCCAGGAGTGAGAGATGATAAGCGGGGACCCAAATGTAGACCAACGGCAAGCGGGTTGACCCCCGTGCAGACCGCTCGAACCGGCAATCGCCGGCCTACGAGGACCACACGGGGGTGCTCCACTCTTCGGCGGAAGCCCCAAAGGGCCTCCGCACGGGCCCGGAGGCGGATGGACGGGGCTTCGCACTCGGGTATCATCCGTAAATGAGACCCCCTGACGGTGCCCTGTGCTCGCAACGCGGAAGCCCAGGTTGTTGTTGCGGTTGCCGGGGGTGTTGTTGTTGCGATTCGCCGCCCGACAGTTCTGGGCGTTGTTGTTCCAACTGCCCCCGCGTTTCACCCGGTTCGAGCCGCTCAGGCATCCAGGCCGCTTCCTTCCCCTTGCAGCACAGCGCGGCGAAATGCAAGCGTATTCGCATGTCTGGCCCAGGAGGTCAGGCTGTTCATGGAATCAACTAAAGTATTCAGCGAAGTGCTACCAGTTAGATAAGATCTTTCTGCCCGCTTCACCCGCCGACAGAAACGCACTGCACTGGCCCGGGAAAGGCGCACCTTGTCTGGAAACAACCGCATCCCAAGAAATGGCACCCCCGCCCTAACCGCCCCCATCCTGGTCGCAGACTCATGCAGTCGAAGATTCAACTCGTTGGCCAGATATATCTGACAAGCCCCCAGCCATCCAAGCAGTGCAGCCGTATCATCAGCGAAGAAGAGGAGGTCATCCATATAGCGGAGGTAAGGACCCACTGAAAGGCTCTCCTTAATGAAATGATCCAGGCCGGCAAGGTAGAAGTTAGCAAAATGCTGAGATGTCAGATTGCCCACGGGAAGCCCTCGACCCGAAGGACCGCCCGATACAGGGTGGTCGATGATTCGTTCCAGGCATGACAGGAACTGCTTGTCCTTGATGACCGTGGTTAATCGCCTGGTGAGTATCTGGTGATCCACCGACGCGAAAAACTTCTCAACGTCAAGTTTCAGGAAGTAGCGGAACGTGCGTACATGTCCGTGTGCCCGATGTACCGCTGCATGGGTACCTCGCCCCACTCGACATGCATAGCTGTCAGAGATTTGCACCGCCTCCAGCCGGGGCTCCATGGCAGCGCACAGGGCATGATGCACAACCCGGTCTGGGAAGGGTGCTGCCGCGATGGTGCGCTCTTTGGGGTCACGCACTTGGAATACACGGTAAGGGCCAGGATACCAGCACCCGGTTCTCATCTCCCTTTGAAGAGCCAGCAACTCGTCTTCAAGCCGGAAGTAGAAAGCGTTCACCTCGGACTGCCTTCGTTTCCCCCGAGATGCCCGTTGCGCTGCCTTCACCAGCGCTGCGAATTCCGTTGCGGGCCCTAACAGATTCCCGGCCCTCCTCATGGCTCATCTCTCTTCCTTTGCACTGCCAGCCAACCGCCAACCATTCGACCGAGTTCGTCGATACGTTCCGACAGCAGCCTGTAGCCGGTTGGGTCCAGAGGCCCCAGTTTATGTGCTACCCTGACAAGGAGGCGCACCTTGTCTACCACGCTGCTCATCTGGATGATTGCGGCAGTTCGCAGCGCAGGATCCTGCGCCTCGATGATGCACTCCGTGCCGTCCAGGGTCAGCCTGGCAATTCGCTCCCCCAGTGTGTGGCGATAGTTCACCGGAAACTTGGACGTTCGCCGAAGGATCTCCTCCAGCAGCGCCTCCCATAACAGAAGCATGGGCGGTGCCGACCTATTTCGCTCCATCACCGTCTCCCAATTCGCCCAAAGCCTCCTGCCCTACACTGGCACGAACGACGGATTCTTCGTCAGCCTGGGATTCTTGTAACGGCCCAGGATCCCTATCCAAAGCCCCAGTAACTTCAACGGCCTTCCCGGATCCCGAAGGAGCTGCAGCGGCATCTCGTATCACCGCAATCAGTTCCTCTCCAAACTCCCGTGCCTTCGCCGACCCGATGCCACGGATCGCCTGTAAATCGCTCAAGCTCTTGGGAAGACTCCGGCAAACTTCCGCCATCTCGGCATCCTTGAGAATCAGATAGGGCTTCACCCCCAACCGGTTGGAACGCTCCCTGCGCCAAGCCTTCAACGCTTGAAAGATAACCTGCCGATCTGCGCTCAGCGTTGTGATCACATCCGACCGGTCGTATCTCCTCACGCTTTCCGAGTGAGAATCGAAGTACGAAACCAGCAACCATATTATGGGCGGTGAAACACTATCAATAACGCTCTGCTGAACAGACACCAGCTCCTTGTGCGCCACGAACTCATCAAATCTCGACGTATCGAAGCAGTTTTCTTCGGGGTTATACCTAATACTAAACCCTTTCACTTTCATATTCATACCCCCCCAAAAAAAATCGCGCGCGGGCCGCCGTCCAAAAAGCGACGGCGGCCCCTCCGCTCCAAGCCCCGGTTACTTCCCAGTCCGTTACGGTGTTGCCATGCCGCACTGATCCGCCCCTGGGGCTACGCCCTGGGGGGCGGGTGCGCCTGGCACACCTTCACTCCCTTACCGCCTACAATAATCCCTACCTCCTGTAGACCCAAGAGCCAAGAACCCTTATGGCACCGACGTCCTCGCAACGCGGAAGCCCAGGTAGTTGATGCGGTAGCCGGGGGGGCGGTGGCTGTAGCGAATCGCCGCCCGACAGATCTGGGCGCCGCTGTACCAACCGCCCCCGCGCTTCACCCGGTTCGAGCCGCTACTGGGACCCATTGGGTCATTCCGGGGACTGCTGCCATAGTACGACGAATCATACCAGTCCCACGTCCATTCCCATACGTTTCCAAGCATGTCATAGAACCCCCACGCATTGGGCTTCTTCTGCCGAACAGGCTGGGTCTTTTTTCCGCTGTTGCCGTAGTACCACGCAATGTCATTCAGGTTCCCGTACCTGGCTTCTTTGCTACCTGCCCGCGCAGCATACTCCCACTCCGCCTCCGTGGGCAGGCGGTAACCCTTGCAACCCAGACCCTTGAACGACACGCTGCTGCCGCTCACAGTGTAGCATTGCTCCAACCCCTCCTTCTTCGACAGGGCGTTGCAGTAGGCTAACGAATCCCACCAGGATACGTTCTCCACCGGGCACGTATCCCCGCACGAACTGAAGGACGATGGATTGTTCCCCATCACCTCCCGCCACTCTCGTTGCGTTACCTCAGTTTCCTTCAGGTAGAATCCCTTCGTTATGCACACCTCGTGCTGAGGACCCTCGTCGCTGCCACGGTCCGCTTCGCTTGATGGAGAGCCCATCTGGAAGCAACCGGGTTTCACTCGGATGTAGCCTTTGCTGGCAGCGGCGACAGCGCCGCCGAAACGCTCAAGCATCTCTTGGGCCTCTTGCTTTCTTGGGTTGCCCAGTTGGTGGCCTTCGTAGCGTTTCAGGAACAGCTCTATAGCTTTCTGCCCCTCGGGACCACCGCCTTGGGCCATGGCTTTGACTTGTGACCAGGCCTTGTCTACCTCGGCGTTATGCAGCTTCATCTTCGCTGCCAACTCGGCTGCGGCTTTTCGCTCGGCCTCTTCACGCTGCTTTCTGGCCAACTCTTCGGCCAGGCGCCTGGCTTCGGCTTCCCGGGCAGCGGCCTCCTCTCGCTCTCTTTTCGCCTTGGCCAACGCCTCGGCCTCCCGACGCTCTGCCTCCTCTCGCTCCTTCCTTGCCCGCTCCAGCGTTGCCAACTGCCTCGATAACTCGTCGCCCGAGGCCTCTGACGTCAGTCGGGCCAGCAGCTCCTTGGCCTCCTTTTCTTTGGGGTTGCCAAGGGGATGGCCCTGATAGCGCTGCAGGAACAGTTCTATGGCCTGGCTTCCCTCCGGGCCTCCCGATTCAGCCAACGGCCTAACTCTGCCCCAGCGCTCTTCTACCTCCCGGTTATGCTCTTGCCGGGCAGCTTTCTTAAGCTCCTCTTCTCTGCGTTGGGCCTCCTCACGCTCCTGCTTGGCGCGTTCTAGCGCCGCCAACTTAGCATCCATCTCGTCGGTGCCCTTGCTGCCTTCGCCACTGACTCCGCCCGAGAACTTCAGGCGCATGGCCACTATGTCCGGGCCGGTCTCAAGCTTGAGGCCCTTGATTCCCGCCAAAGACTGGTCTATGCCGCTGTGCTGCGGCTGCTGCTGCCGCACAGGGTCTAGTTGCAAGAGCACCGATTGGGCATATCGGATAGCCTCGTCGGCGGTCACAGTCCCGTCACCGTTGCTGTCGCCCCAGCCACGTAATGCCCCCAGCATCAAATAGCTGAACGCTGGACCGCTGCCGCCTGGCAACGAACCGGCTATGTCCCCGGCCCTGCCCGCTGTCAGTACCGTGGCCTCTTTTGTCTCCAATACCTGAACGTTCATCGCAAACTGCGCATCGGCTATCAGCGTCTTGCCTCGGGTATCCGTACCCGAAAAACAGGCGTCGATTATCACCACAGGCGGCAACGCTCCATCAACGCTGGTCACAAGGCTCAGGATCTCGCTGCGAGATATTGAGTTCTTGAAGAACTCCCGCTGGTTGGCCTGCGCCGAAACGCCGACAAGGATTCCGTCCGTCCCATCCTCGTTGGGAGCCCCATGGCCGATGAAGACGAACCAGAACCGCCCCCCGGGTTTCAAGTGGCGGCTGGCGGCCTTGACCACTTCTCGTATGCCATCGGCTGTCGCCTCGTTGTTCAGCACCAGAACAGGCCTGGATATCCCCAGCACCTCGTGCAGGAACTTGACCCAGGCTCCCCCCAAATCCGACGCCCCGCGAACCGCAGGCAACACGAAGTAGTTCTCTACAGCCACAACCACCGCCACGTCGTTCTCACCACCACCCGTGGCTGTCGGCATCTTCGATATGTCCGGCCACATTGGATCGGCACCCAGCAACGAAATCGCCAACGCAGTTATCAGGGATACGCTACCCATGCTCATCCTCCGGTATCAGGGCATACAGTTTTAGTAGAACACTCTGATGCTGATTGCAAGCAAATCCGGCCGGCCAACCGTGGGGCATCACTCTTGGGGTGTGCCGGCCCTGGTTGTCCTGTCCGAGCCCGGGCGGGCCGTGTAATGCGTATCAATAGATATATAGTCCCATGATCCCTTATATAGCCGTACCAACCTAACCGTGTAGCTCTACCCCCGTCCAGCTTGCCTGGAAGGGGGCTAGTGCCTCACTCGTGGAGGAGCCTCACTCGGGGACGGAGGCTGGCTCCAGTTGCCTGCACGGCTGCCAGGCGGATCGAGACACATGAGCGGCCGTGCAGTGCCATACGACGAGGGTACTTGGCTTAGCCGCCACCAGGCGGGCTTGAAGAACGCATTGCCTTGTGTTCTGACACGCGAGCAGCAGAAATTGCCTTGTGTTTTGACACGCCAGATGGGACCAGGAGTTCCGTTGCACGGAGGTGGCCGACCTCTACACCCATCGAAACATTGTTATGCCAACAACCAATAACCAACTAGCAACCAGCTATGGCACTATTGTCCTACTCAGGCGGAAGCCAAGGAAGTTGGTGCTGTGCCCGGCGGTGAAGTGGCTGCGAATCGCTGCCCGACAGGTCCCGGCGAAGTTGCTCCACCTGCCCAGCGCCCTGCACCAGCAACACCTTGAAGTTCAGCGCCGGCAGCCGAAGTACAAGTGGGGCTCTCCTGGGGCTCTCGTGGGGCTCCGTCAGGGAAACCACCCGTTGTGGCCTTCTGACGGGCGTCGCTTCGGGGAACCAAGGCTGAACAAGCCGTCAGATCGTCAGACCGTACGGCATGACTCTCCTAACTGCCTCACCAGTGACTTATCCGTTTGATTCGCGGGCAAGCGGATGCGATTATGGGTTAGGCTGCAAGGAACCACTCCGTTGGGGGACGTTCATGGAGGCGGTACGGATTGTCCAGCAAATGGGCCAGGTTTGAAAGCCGGGGGGAACACTGATGCAAGGCGCACCCGAATCAGGATTCCCGAGGGAAATGGCAGAAGCCATGCGAGCACGGCGACGCAGGATGGCCATGCTTCCGGTAGAAGAGAAGTTCCAGATCCTCTTGAGAATGCAGAAGATTGCTGCCGAAGCCGCGCACTCAACGGGACGACCCGTCAGGCAGCCATGGAATGTGGATTAGGATGTTGGGGAGTTGTCCGGGATACGTGTCCGCCCGTCGTCCGTTGTCCACCACATGTCCCCGCCCGTTGTCCACCACATGTCCCCGCCCATGTTCGGTAGGGGCGGACCGATGTGTCCGCCCGTGGTCCGGGATACGTGTCCGCCCGTCATCCGTCGTCCACCACATATCCCCGCCCGTCGCCCGTATGTAGGGGCGGACCGATGTGTCCGCCCGTGGACCGA
>CAZQHM010000164.1:0-7656 GCA_964593355.1 uncultured Myxococcales bacterium | reverse complement strand
AGCGCCTCGGGGGTGAAGCCTGAGAAGGCCTTGCCCACCCGCGTCATAAACGTATTGAGGAAATGGCCGGCCAGGAGAGGAACGTCCTCCATGCGCTGGCTGAGCGAGGGCATGTGCACCGGGAAGACCCGTACTCGATAGTAGAGGTCCTCTCTGAAGCGTCCCGCCTCCACTTCTCTTTCCAGCTCCTTGTTTGTGGCGCAGACAAGCCGGATATCGAGTTTGATGGTTCTGGTTCCGCCCACCCTTTCGAATTCCCGCTCCTGAAGCACCCTGAGCAGCTTCACCTGAATCTCGGGAGTCAGTTCGCCAATCTCGTCGAGAAAGAGCGTTCCCCCATTAGCAAGCTCGAGGCGCCCGGCCCGGGCAGCGGAGGCCCCAGTGAAGGCACCTTTTTCATGGCCGAAGAGTTCACTCTCCACCAGTGTTGGTGCCAGGGAGGCCAGATTCACCCGAATGAACGGTGCTTTGCTCCGGGCGCTGCCATTATGAATGGCCCGCGCTGCCAGCTCTTTTCCCGTGCCGCTTTCGCCGGTTATGAGCACCGTTGACTGGGTGGGGGCAACCTTCTCAATTACGTTAAGCGCTGCCTGGAGTGCGGCCGACTTTCCAACCAGCTCGGTGCTGCCAAGGGACCTGTCGACCTCCGACCTCAGATAGCTGTTGAGCTCCTCCAGCCGGCCCAGCAACTCCTGATTCTGAGTCACCAGATGGAAGCGTTCGATGCTCTGTTCGAGCACGCTTCGAAGCTCACGGCGATCCCAGGGCTTCTGAACGTACCGGTAAACATGGCCGCCGTTGAGCGCCCCCACCAGCACCTCCATGTCTCTGTAAGCAGTCAGAAGCACGCCAACCAGGTTCGGAAAACGCTCCCGCGCAGAGGCCAGAGTCTCCAGACCGCTCATGCCAGGCATGCGCTGGTCCACCACCATGACCGCCACGGGCCGCCCGTCGAGAACCTTCAACGCCTCTGCACCGCTGCTTGCAGTGAGCACCGTGAAGTCGTCCCCGAAGTTCAGATCGAAAGTGGCCAGGTTATCGGACTCATCGTCCACGTACAGGATCGGGTATTCCTTAAAGGCTGGCACGCCCTCCCTCCAGTCGGCGCAAACATAACAGCGGCCCCTTCCTTGTCAACCCCCCGTTGTGGATACCCCACGGTTCGGGCCCACCGAAGGCCGGAACCCCCGATTACTGCTTCACGGCTGCCAGGCGGTTCGACATACGTGAGCAGCCGTGTGGCGCAGGGCTGAAGCAACTGGAGCCCTGGCTGGCCAGCCCCAGCCTGGACCCGCGCCGTCTTGCCCTCTTCGACCGCAGCTACAAATAAATTGTTCCGAAGCCGTTTAGTCATTGCGACAATGAATAAGAGAAGGATATTCCGCAGTGTTAGTATGAGTGCTGAGGCGTTGAGACACCGGTATGGTGCAAATCGATATATCACAGCTCTCAGCGCACCACTGCATATGCTTACTGCCACGGCCCAAAGCATCGGGGGCCCCCTGCTGTGGGGATTGTTGCTGCACGCAGGCTTAGCCGCAACACTTAGCTTCTGGTTCGATGGACGCGGACCGTAACGCCCCCCAATTGGGAACCGACCCAACCCCATTTGCCACTTTTGACATGAAGGCGGTGTTGGTGTAGCCTTCCGGCCCAGAACCGGGGCGTTTGGTCCCCCAAGGCCACCTGGAGCCGCAGTTTGCTGAAGATCCTAAGTCCACGACCAGCCATCTCCACCATGATAGCAAGCCTGCTGCTCTCAATTGGGCTTGCCGCGTTGTTCGGCGAGGCCGCTGCTGCAGAGCTCAAGCGAAAGGCGTCGGATGACTACGGCACCACGTACTGGGGCAGCTTCGAGAGTGCACCCTTCCCGGCAAAGGGAAAGAGCTATAAAGACGATACAGTTGCAGTCTTCGTGCCGGACCATTTCTGTCCAGTAATAATCAAAGCGTCGCCAAAGAAAAAAGGGAAAGGATTACGCACTAAATATGAGTGCTACTCGGAGCGACAGCTTAAGAAGCTGAAAAAAGAGGGATACAGAACTAGGTTGGTGAGTGAAATTGATATCGTTATTCACTTTCATGGCCATTCTAATACTGTAGACAAAGCCATGGCGAATCACAAACTGAGAGAGCAGTTCGCCCTGAGCCTGCAAAACGCTATTCTTGTGGTCCCCCAGGGGCCGGTCAACTCTATTGACTCCGCTGGCGGCAAGCTGGAGCAGCCCGGAGGCCTCAAGCGCCTCACCCGGGAACTGCTCTCATTCCTTAAAGAACAGAAGATTGCCGGGAAGAAGGCTTCCATAGGACGAATCATTCTCTCCTCACACTCCGGCGGCTATCGGGTCGCTGCTTTCTGCCTTAGAGTTGGCGGCGTTGAGGTCTCGGAGATGTTCCTCTTCGACAGCCTCTACGGCCATGTGGACAACTACTTCGACTGGGTCAAGGGTTCTAAAAGCCGGCGGCTCATCAGCGTCTACTATCGCGACAAGCCCAGGGCACGCAGCATGGATCTCATGAAGCTGCTCAAGAACGCCGGGATAGGATTTGCCAGGCTGCAAGAGGCCGACATGGCCAAAGAGAGCTTCAAGCGCAAGACCCTCACAAAACAGAGGATTTTCTTTATCGAGACTGACCTGGGCCATTCCGGATGCACCAGGGGCTATTTTGCCTTCAGAGACTATCTTTTCGCAAGCAGACTAAAACGTGTCCGGGATACTGATTGGTTCAAACAGACCGGACTTGACAAAATGTAGTAATTCCTTCTGGGGATATTAATGCTAAAAAATGCTATTGCCCGGGCCTTTAAAGCACACATTCAATGGATGATTGCTAATCCAGTGTTCGCTCTGCTTATTGCGCTGGGAATTACCGGCGCAAGTTTGTATGCCGGGTCCAAGTTAAGCATCAAATCAAACATAGAAGATCTTTTCCCGGAGCACACCCCCAATGTTCTGCTGGCCAAGTCTGCCCGGGCGATGCTGCCTGGCTCGTCACAAATAATCCTGGCCGTGAGTTCCCCGGACCGGGAGGCCAACATCGCCTTCATGACCGCACTGCACGAGAATCTGGCAGCTGACAAAGAGATCGACAGCATCGAGTTCAAGCGGGACATCTCCTTCTTCAAGAAGAACGCTCTGCTCTTCCTGCCCATCGAAGAGCTGGAAGAGCTCGACGCCAAGCTCAAGAAGTCTATCCAGCGTTCGGTCACCGATGAGTTCTCCCTGGACGATGACGATGGTGAGGATGGCGCTGACGATTCTTTCGATGACGGCTTTGACGACGGTTTTGACGACGGCTTCGATGACGCCGCACCGAGCAAGAAAGCAGCGGGCCAAGCAGCGCAGAAAGAGGGCCAGGCAGCGCAGAAAGAGGGCCGGGCAGGGGAGCCCGAGGGCAAGGCGGCGGAGAAGAAGGGGGATGGTTTCGACGACGGCTTCGACGACGGCTTCGACGACGGCTTTGGCGACAATGAGAAGCCTTCCGGCAAGGACTCTCCTGCCGGGTCGCCCGAGGCAGTGGCCGGTGGTGATGCGGCTTCCTCCCCGGAGGATGATGAGTTCGCTATTCCCACCGAAGAAGAGGTGCGTGAGAAGTACGGCATCCAGAACATGTCCGAGTACCTCATAAGCCCCGACGGCACTGTCATGGCCATCAAAATCTTCCCTGCCTTCTCTCCTGCTGCGGTGGACAAGTCCAAGGAACTGCTGGGTCGAATCGAAGGCTACGTCACCGAGTTGGAGCCAACGAAGTACAACGCTGAAATGGCCTGGGAGATGGAGGGGGACTACCACTCCAAGATAGCGGAGATTGGCGTAATCACCGGAGACCTGACTCTTGCCACGGGCCTCTCCCTGGCCCTGGTTACACTTCTTGTTATTTTGTATTTCGGAAACCTTAGATCGGTTATAATAGTCATGGTTCCGATCATATCGGGAATGATCTGGATAATGGGCTTAGCGTTTGTGACTATACAGTACTTGAACCTTATAACAGCGTTTATTTTTGCGATCTTGTTCGGCCTTGGTGTCGACTACGCCGTTCATGCCACCAATCGCTACCAGGAGGAGCGCCTGGCGGGGCGCCCCGCCAACGAGGCCATACTCATGGCCTTCATGAACCTTGGTCGCCCCATGATCGCCGCATCATTCACAACCACGGTGGCTTTCTTGTGCCTGACCATTTTCGATTTCAGGGGGTTTAGCCAGTTCGGTCTTCTGGCTGGACTCGGGGTGCCCGTATCAGCCATGGCCGTCTACCTCTACTTCCCCCCGCTTGTGACGCTCCTGAACAGAGTGCTGGCCGAGAAGCCTCCACGCAGCAACATCTGGTCCAAAGGCACGGCGGTGCTGTTCGGACCCCGCCGGGGTGCCTGGATATGCATGGGCATTCTGGCCCTCTTCATGGTTGTCTTCGGCCCCGGCATCCCCCGGGTGAAGTTTGAGCACGACATGAAGCGGGTCATGACCGACTACAAGGCTCTCAAGGGCGATGCGGGCCCCAAGGTGATGTCCAAATACCGAAAGGGGGTCGAGAGCAAGTCGGCCTCGCCCATCGTGATGCTCACGGGTTCTATCGAGGAGACCAGAAAGGTACACGACTACCTGGCCCAGGAGATAGAGCAGGACAGGGCCCGTCCGAAATCGAAACGGCAATACACCGAGCTACAGGAGTTCGGGTCCATATTCAACGCAGTGCCCGAGGGCCAGGCAGAGAAAGTGGCCGTGGCCGAGCGGATGAAAGAGCGCATTACCAGAAAACTGGCTGCTTTGAAGGGAAAGGATCTTGAAAATGCCCAAGAGGCGTTGCCATACCTTTCGCCGGCCGCTTTCGGCGTCAACGAATTGCCCGACTGGATCAAAAAGAAGTTCACCGACTCGGAAGGTGAACTCGGAAGGTTTGTGCTGCTATATGCAGCGGGCAACAAGGCTGATGCCAAGCAGGTTGGTAAGATCATCGACCAGATGGGGACTTTTACTGTAGATGGTAAAGAATATCACAGTACGGCATCGTATTATATTTTGCGTGACGCTTATGATATCGTCGTGAATGAGGGGCCAATGGCGATGGGTCTGGCAGCACTGCTGGTGCTGCTGATTCTTATCATCGACCTCCGAAGGGTCAGGGAGGTGGTGGCGGCGTTCGTGCCTTTGGTGCTGGGGCTGGTAGTGTATCTGGGCTTTGTAGGATGGGATGATTTTAACATAAACATGTTTAATATGATTATTTTGCCGACCCTTTTCGGAATGGGGGTTGACAGTGCCATCCATCTGATATACCGAATACGGGAGGAGGGTCCCCAACAGATGAGCTCCATAGCGGCAACCACAGGTTCTGCTGCCTTCATGTCCGCTGCGACCACTGCGGTCGGCTTCGGCATGCTCTCTGTTGCTACCAATCCGGGATTGCAATCCATAGGCTGGCTGGCCCCCGTTGGAATAATCCTCTGCTTCATGACGTCCATGCTCTTTACGATTTCGCTGATGCGTCTTTGGAATCCCAGGCCGAAACCAGGGCAGGTAGCGGCCGAAGAACTCTCGACACAATAAGGAGACCGATCATGACAAGACGACTGTTTGTGGCAGCATCCCTTCTCCTCGTGGCCTCGCTGGCAACCCCGGCACAAGCCTACGAACTCAGAGCCTTCACCGAGAAGAACCGAAAGGCTACCATGGAAGAGCTGGGTCCCCAGTTCGACAAGGTGGAGAACAAGACCAACAAGTCCTTTTTCGAGCAGTACTCCTTCGACCTCCAGGGCAAAGAAGGCAGCATCTGGTTCCAGTTCGTCATCACCAACCTCAGCATCAACAACGGAACAGCGGCCGTCATGGCCAAGTTCGACCCCCGCAAGGGTGACAAGGTTGAGTCCAAAGCCTCCTTCGAGAGGAAGGACTGGAACGCCGTGGTCGACAAGAAGCAGATGGCCCTCACCGTGGGCAGCAACGCCATCAAGTTCGATGGGAAAGTCTGGACCATCAACCTGAACAACGACCAGTTCGGTGCGACAATCAAAGTGAGCCCCTTTGGTGACTCGCTGCGTCCCGGCGGCGGAAAGATCTTCTACGGCAAGGGCTCCCAGGTCTACTACGACACCACCCTGCTTGTCCCCAGGGGTGAGTTCAAGGGCACTGTGCATGTCAAAGCAACGGGCGAGAAGTTTGAAGTCTCAGGGAACGCCTTCGGGGACCACAGCTGCTGGAATGTGAAGCCCCACGAGCAGGCCCGTCGATGGGTCAAGACCAGAGTCATGGAGGGCGGCCATACCATGGTGGTGACTATGCTCGAATCCACCAAGGACTACGAGTCCAAGTGGGTTGGTTTCATCGTAGTCGCGGGAAAGAAGGGCGTCGAGGCCACGCTGCTGAACCCCACCATCGCCCTCTCCGGGCCTGAAACCGATGCCGAGTCGGGATACGAGGTGCCCAAGACTGTCATGCTCTCTGGCAAGGGCATTGAGGGCGCCATTCGGGCAAAAAGTGCGGCGAAGAGAACAGACCGCCTTGAGAGTCTCTCCGATGTGGAGAAGCTGGTGGTCAAGAACCTGGCCGGCGTGAAGCCAATCGAGTTCAAGCACGGCCGCTCCGACTACGAGTTCACCGTCGAGAAGGGTGGCAAGAAGGTCACCTACAAAGGCAAGTGCACCTACGTCTACGAGCAGCTTCTCCCATAGGTACCGCTCCTTTTCCCCGCCTCTCAGCCAAGGATAATCATCCCTCTCCCCGGGCCTGACCGGGAAACGATACTACCCTAATAGCCATTGACTCACCCATGCCCCGATGGTATGGAAGGGCGCTGACTTCCGGGGGGGGTGCGCCTTGGCTGGAAAGGCTAAAGAGATCGTCATATATTTGAAGCGTTGTAAGGGGTGTGGGATTTGTGTGGAATTCTGCCCCAAGAAGGTTCTTGAAATGAAGGATTATAAGGCGCATGTAGCTCGTTTGGACGACTGCATCGCCTGTAATCTTTGTGACTACAGATGCCCGGATTTCGCCATTGAGGTTATCCCCTTTGGCGAAGAAAAGGCCAAGGGCAGTTCCTCAAACAATTGATAGGTGTTCCATGAGCGTCATGGGTCCCTCTGAGAGAGCTCCTGCAAAGCTGCTCACCGGAAACGAGGCCATTGCCCTGGGGGCAATCGATGCCGGCTGCCGCTTCTTTGCCGGCTACCCCATCACTCCCTCCAGTGAAGTTGCCGAGACAATGGCCGAAGAGCTGCCCAAGCTGGGTGGCACCTTCATCCAGATGGAAGACGAAATCGCTGCCATGAGTGCCGTGGTGGGTGCGGCCCTGGCCGGAGCCAAGGCTATTACCGCCACGTCCGGGCCTGGCTTCTCGCTCAAGCAGGAAGCAATCGGCTACGCCTGCGAGGCCGAGGTGCCTTGCGTCATAGTCAATGTAATGAGAGGCGGTCCAAGCACGGGCATGCCTACACTGCCGGGCCAGGCGGACGTGATGCAGGCGAAGTGGGGCACCCACGGTGATCACCCCACCATCGCATACTGCCCCGAGCGAGTGTCCGAGGCCTATCTGCTTACCCGCAGGGCCTTTCATGTGGCGGAGCGGTTGCGGACGCCGGTTATGATTATGGCCGACGAGATCGTGGGTCACGTCACCGAGAAGGTGACATTTCCCGTGCAGGGGCTCATCGATGTCTTCT
>CAZQHM010000163.1:0-7664 GCA_964593355.1 uncultured Myxococcales bacterium | reverse complement strand
CTACCACACCGCAACGCAAAACGCGAGCCAAATCGTCGCTAACATACCGATATTACTAGGTTTATTTCGGATGCGGATCCAGTGGGCCAGGCAAGCTGGGGGGGCCGTCCGCCTCAGGGTAGGATGACCACGGGGGTGCCTACGGGCATTGTATTGTATAGATAGAAGAGGGGCGTCAGTTCCAACACCATGCACCCCTTGCTGAAGCGCCCGGGCACTACTACGCCTATGTCGGCGTTATCCAGCTTCATCCACTCTTCATACGAGATCTTCGTGCACTCACTCTTCACCGGCGGGTGCGACGGACACTTTCTCACACCTTTCTCACGCCACTGTATTACGTCGGCGTCCGACGGGCCGTGAATCCGTATCCAGCCACCCAGGTAGGTGACGGGCAGTGGGCAGAGACCCGCGTCCAGGCGCTGCTTCTGGGCCTTGAACTCATCCCGGGTGATCCGCCCCTTCTTCAGGGCGTTGCTCAGGTCGTCAAGGTTGGGGAAGTTGATGCTCAGCGCTACGGTGTAGTTGGTCTTGCCCCGGTGCGAGTGGTTGCATATCCGGTAGTGCCCCTCGGGGGTCTTGCGGTCCCACTTCCAGGTACGAGGCTCTTTGCGGTCGGAGACGGCAACGGGCACGGGAAACCTCATGGTCACCGTGTCATCGGGGGTGGAGGCCAGCGCTCCGAAGAACTTCTGGTCCAGGTTGCTCTTTGTGACCTCCACCCATGGCAAAAAGAGGCCGTCGTGCGCCACATAGAGCAAGCGGCTGGACTTCACCACCACAAGCAGATAGCCGCTGTTGTAGGTGGCGGCCAACTCGGGCAGGCGCTGGTCCCAGGGCTGAATGGCATCGGGGCCTACATGCTGGCCATCCGAGGGCAGCGGACCATCCGAACCATCCCCCTTCGAACCATCATCCCGCGCCCCACCCACCGTAGCTGCATCACCAGCCGAAGCATCACGGGCCGAAGCATCACCGGGGATAGCGTCCCGGGTGCTCTGCTCTCCTTGCACCGGCTTGCTCTCAACGTCCTGGGCATGTGCCGGTGCGCAGGCAAGCAAGGATAGCAGTGCTGCCACCATTGTGGTGGGCAACTTTGGCCAGATGCTGAAGTTGGGGGTTGGGCGAGAAACGATCAACGTCACCGGACTACTTGCTCCCTTCCGCCTTTTCCGCTGCGGGGGTTGCCGGCGGCTTAGGAATACGGCGGATGGTGTCGTGGGGCACCTTGTTGATGGTGCCACCCGTAGCGGGGTTCTTCAGCTTGTGGGGCGCCACCGGTGGCACCCGCTGATGGGGGGCGTGGGCTTGCTGGTTGGCGTACTTAGCTTCGTATGCATCAATCCAGCCAAGAATCTCGGCCTCATCAGCCAGATCTTTAAGAATCTGCGCGCCATCCAGGGCCAGGAACGGGGCATCCACGTCGGGTTTGGAGAGACTCTTGGCCTTCTCGGCAAGCCCTTTACGCTCCTGGAGAAGGTTCTCCACCACGCTCTTGAAGCGGTCCTTGTTGGCTCCACGGGTGCCGGCCTGGGCGGGATTGTTGATGATCTGAACGTAGCGCTTTATCTGGCTGTCGATGCGGGCCACTTCGGCCTTCAGCTTGTCGCCACCTTCACGCACTACGAAGGGCTTATGCTCTCCGGCCGTGAGGTGCATGGTGAGCATGTTCAGAACCTGCCCACGCTGGCCGCCGTCAACAAACCAGGTGTCGTTGATGCGCTCGATCATGCTTGAGTTGCCCATGGTCTGCCCACCCATAATGATGTCGATACCGGGCAACTCTTTGGTGAGCTGCTCCATCTCGTGGCGCTCCATGTGGGCCAGCAGGATGACCGCTGTGGGCTTCTCCTTCTGAATCTCCGGAAGCACCTTCTTTGCTGCCTCCAAGGCGCTTTCGATTTTGTAGAGGTCCAGCTCTTTGGAGGTGGGGCTGAGTGCTGCCGTGGGGGTAATAAGCCCCAGGAAGGCGAACTTGAAGCCCTGCTTCTCGACCATAACGTATGGCTTGAATGCAGGCCTGCCCTCTTTGTCCACGAGGTTGGCGCAGACGAAGGGCACCTTCCCCTTGGATTCGATGCTCTTGAGCCCCTCGACGCCGATAAGCTTGAGGTCTCGGTCGCCAATGGCCTGGGCCACATAGCCCAGCTTCGTGTGTGCCTTCATGTAGACCTCGCCCTTGGCAAGCAGTGAAGGCAGTTCAGTTTCGGGCATCATGTGTCCCATGTGAAGCATGTCGCCGGTATCCACCAGCATGTAGTCGTCCCAGTTGCTCTTATTGTTGTCGATGAAGGTTGCTCTCTTGGCCAGACCGCCAAGACGGCCGCCTCACCCACATGGCTTCAGCTCGCCAACAACATTGGCGGACTGAAGCACGGCAATCTTCTTGCCTTTGAATTCGGGCAGCTCGAAGGCGGCCACTTCAATAGGGTCAAGCTGCGGCATGGCAAAAGCCTCGGGTGCCGGCTGTCCGGCGGCTTCCGGGGCCTTCTTCTCGGTTGCGGGTTTGGGCTGCTCGGCAGCGGGCTGTTCGGCAGGTTTTGGTTGCTCGGCAGCGGGCTGTGCGGGCTGCTCGGCAGGTTTTGGTTGCTCGGCAGCGGGCTGTGCGGGCTGCTCGGCAGGTTTGGGCTGCTCGGCAGCGGGTTGCGCCGGCTGTTCGGCGGGTTTGGGCTGCTGTGCCGCCGGCTGTGCCGGTTGTTCGCCCGGCTTAGCGGCCTGTTGCTGGGCGGCCTGAGGCGCCCCCTCCTGATTCTGGGGCTGGGATTCTTGGGGCTTAGCACAGCCCACAAGCAGCATCCCTGCCGCCAACATCGCCATGAAACTAGTTCGCATTCCATCCTCCGTGGATGAGTCCGTGGGGCATCATAGACCCTTATGACCATCGCTTTCCAGTGGAATCAACTCCGAACCCGGTCTACTATGGCGCATCGTGCGGTATTTCGGGGGGCGCAGATGGGAAAGAAGAGCAAGAGAGTGGAGATCGGCGCTGTGGATGCTGCTGCCGCGGCACCTG
The DNA here is from genome assembly GCA_964593355.1 of uncultured Myxococcales bacterium. Classification (GTDB taxonomy): domain Bacteria; phylum Myxococcota_A; class UBA9042; order CAIXZC01; family CAIXZC01; genus CAYTWV01. Next base: position 4,651 of record CAZQHM010000163.1, on the reverse strand, counting down.
TGGAGAGCGACCCACGGCTGGAGCATGCCATGACTCAGCAGTGGCTGACGCGGTTCCTGCTGGGGTTCAGTGGGCTGTTCCTGTTTCTGGCGATCTCCTTTGCTATCTATAATCTTGTGTTGTCATCTCGTGGAGATGATGCCAGACAATATATAGATAAGGGTGGCGTTGAGGCCTACAGCAGCGCAGTTGAGATACTTTCAAGCCCCCACGTTTTTGCTGGCTACGAGCCTTATCATGGTTTCGGTAAGGAGAGTTCGAAGAAGTGGCAGGCTGAGGCTGAGGAGATTCTTGCTGGGGGTGCCGACTATTCGGCGGAGGAGCTGGGGTTTCTGATTCACAGGGTGGACCACTACCTGACGGCGTGGTGGTTGGAGCGCAGCGCAAACAATCCTCCGGTGGCTGGGGACAAGGTGGTGTTGCTGTCGGCGCTGGACAGATACACGATGGCCATAAGAAACGCCTGGATGTTTGTGGGATATGCGACTATCGTAAGCCTTCTGGTTTTTCTGACGTGGTTTATCTATCGTTTGCGATGGCGGCGGCTCACTGCTTCGGCGGCATAAGCAACTCCAGCAGGTGAGCGGCTATTGGGAGGGGCCCTGTGAGGGCACTTCTGGAGTAGTCTGCGATGAGCGTGGAGTCAGGTGAGACCTGCATGGGCACAGGCTGTTCGCGGATGAGTTGCAGGGCTCTGGTGAGCACCTGTTCCTGAGCGTCCCTCAGTTGGGCCTTCACTTTTGACCCTGAGACCGAGAGTCGTGCGATTCCCATTGCTTCGGCTTCCAGTCGAAGGCGGGCCACTTCGAAGAGGCTTGCGCAGCCCTCGGGCAGTGGGCCGTAGCGGTCGAGGGTCTCCTCTTTGATGCGTTCCAGGCGCTGGCCGCTGTCGGCGGAGGCAATGGAGCGATAGAGGACCAGGCGTTGGTGGCGTTCGGGGACGTAGGCATCGGGGATGAGGGCGTGGACGGGGATATCCAGTTCGCAGGAGGTGACTCTGGTGACCTGCTGTCGTGAGCGAAGCTCCTCCACGGCTTCGTTGACCAGGTGTGAGTAGAGTTCGATGCCCACAGCGGAGACGTAGCCAGACTGGTCTGCTCCCAGGAGGTCACCGACGCCTCGGAGTTCCATATCGACCATGGCCACCTGCATGCCGGAACCGACTTTGTTGTAGCGGTTTAGTGCTGCCAGTCGGGAGCGTGCGTCGCTGGGGAGGGTTTCGAGGGGTGGTACGACGAAGTAGGCGTGGGCACGGGCCACGCTGCGGCCGACCCTCCCTCGGATTTGGTAGAGCTGCGAGAGGCCGAAGCGGTGGGCGTGGTTGACGATGAGGGTATTAGCCGAGGGTATGTCCAGGCCCGATTCGATGATGGTGGTGCAGACCAGCACATCGTGGTGGTGCTGGATGAACTCGACCATGATCTTCTCCAAAGACTCCTCGGGCATCTGTCCATGGGCTACGGCGAAGCGGGCTTCGGGCACCAGGGAGTGGAGCACGTCCCGCAGCTCTCCCAGGTCGTCAACCCGATTATGGAGGACGAAGACCTGGCCTTCTCTGGCCAACTCTCGGCGGATGGCCTCGGTAATGAGATTGGCGTCGAACTGGATGATTTGGGTTTCTACGTCCTGTCGGCCCAGGGGCGGGGTTTTGATGACGCTGAGGTCTCGGATTCCGCTGAGGGCCATGTGCAGTGTGCGTGGGATGGGGGTAGCGGTCATGGCAAGGACATCTACCGAGGCACGCAGCTCTTTGAGCTTCTCTTTGTGGCCCACGCCGAAGCGGTGCTCTTCGTCGATGATGAGGAGTCCCATGTCTTTGAAGCGGACGTCCTGTCCCAGCAGCCTGTGGGTTCCGATGAGGATGTCTACCCGGCCCTCGGCTACTTCTCTGAGCACGGCGTTTTGTTCGCCCCGGGATTTGAACCGGCTGAGGGTTTCGACTTTGACGGGATAGCCCTCCAGCCGTTTCCTGAAGGTCTGGCAGTGTTGTTCAGCGAGGATGGTGGTGGGTACGAGGAGGGCCACCTGTCTGCCGTCGAGCACTGCTTTGAAGGCGGCGCGCACGGCCACCTCGGTTTTGCCGAACCCCACGTCGCCGCATACGAGGCGGTCCATGGGGTTGCTGCGCTCCATGTCTGCCAGCACCTCCTCGATGGCTTTGCGCTGGTCGGGGGTCTCTTCGTAGGGGAAGGTGGCCTCGAAGTCGTGGAAGTAGTCATCTGTGGGCGTGAATGCGAAGCCCCGTGCGGCCTGGCGTTTAGCGTAGAGCTCCAACAGATCGAACGCCAGCTTCTTGGCGGCGGTTCTTGCCTTGGTGACTCTCTGGGACCAGCTTGTTCCGCCCAGTTTGTCCAGCTTGGGGGCCGACTTGGAGGTGCCTATGAAGCGCTGGACTTTTGCCGAATTATTCACGGGCACGAAGACGGTATCACCGCCGCCGTAGACGAGTTTGAGGCACGGGTACTCGCCTGTGCCGAGGTTGCGCCGCTCGATGCCCTCGAAGCGTCCGATGCCGTAGTCCCTGTGGACCACGAAGTCGCCCTCTTGCAACTCGAACAGCTGCTCGGTCTGGTCCACGGTGGAGGGGGCTTTGCGGCGTGTGCGTCGCTTCTCGTAGAGCTCGGCGTGTGTGGCCAGCAAGACGCCGTGGTGCTCGCTGTAGACTCCGTTTGCCAGTGCTCCGACGCAGACGTCAACCATTGGAGTGGGGGTGCGCTGGTCCAGCATTTTGTAGCTGAAGCGTGTGGCGTCGAATCGGGCAGGCAGGCCCCTGTCGTAGAGCTGCTGGGTGAGCCTGCGGCCCTCGGAGGGATCAGGGGCAGTAACCACAATCCTGAACCCTTGGCGCAGGGCCTGCCTGGCCGTCACCTCCAGGGGTGCCCAGCGGGTGTTCCCGCCTTGGCTGGATTGGATGGGGCGTTTCGTCTCCGTGGTGAGGTGCAGTGCCGCACCGGTGTCAAGCGGGCCAGCGTTGACCGTGGGCAGGCGGCGGAGTCCAGATGAGAAGCTTTTTGAGGTGAGGTAGCGCTCGTTGGGCGGCAGTGCCAGGCGGCCGCCGTCGACCATCCCTTTGAACCGCTCCGCCTCGGTTTCGTGCCAGCGGTCGATTCGGCCCAGGATGCGGGATTCGTCGTCCATGACAACGATCCACTCGTCGGGGTCCAGGTAGTCGAACAAGGAGGCGCTCTTGCCGTAGAGCAGTGGCAGCACTGCCTCGATTCCGGCGGGCAGTTCACCGCTGCGTAGGGTGTCGGTGTATTCGGCCAGCCTGGACGAGGGCAACGAGAGCTCATCGTTGAGCCGGCGCAGGGCCTTGATTCCGTCGGGTATGTTGTAGGGTGTTATCAGCGGATTGACGGGGGCAATGCGCATGCCCTTGAGCTTTCGCTGGATGGTGAGCTGCGTATCGGGGTCGAAGGTGCCCATGGCATCGATTTCGTCCCCAAAGAAATCCAGGCGCAGGGGCCTGTTCTCGCTGGGGCTCCAGATATCAAGAAGGCTACCTCTAACGGCGTAGGTGCCAGGCTCGGTTACCGTTGTAACCCGAGCGTAGCCAAGGTCAGCGAGGTTCCGAAGCAGCCCCTCCCGGTCCACCTCCTGGTCAACCACCAGTGTAGTTGACGCTGCTTTCAGCGCATCGGGGTGAGGCAGCAGGTTTGCGGCCGCTGCGGACCAGGCGACGAGCACCGAGGGTTTTTCGCAGGCCAGCCGTGTGAGGGTTCCAAACGCCTCCAGCTCCAGATGTCGGTCTGTGGAGATTCCGAAGTAGGCCGAGAGGAAGGGTAGGGGCAGGTGGAGCACGGGCCCAAGCTCACCATCCTGGGCATACATGGCCTTTATGTCGTCGAAGTGCTCCTCTGCCGCTTCGGCCTCGGCAGTAAGCAGCAGCACCCGTCGCCCCGTCTCCGCTGCAAGATTGGCCACCACAAAAGGGAGGGTGGAGCCATCGACGCCGTCGAGGTGTACCGGCCGCGGAGGGGAGGTCCGCAGCGCCTGAACCAGAGTTCGCCATGTGGAAGAGATTATCAACGCCGCTCCTGCCAGTGGGGAAACCCGCACTAAAATCTCGGTGCGGGAGGATAGCCGAGAGCGAACTCCAAGTGAAGATGCAAGTGTCGTGGCGGCTGTGGCCCGGCTCTCACGCGGCCCCCACCCGGCCCTGGCGGGCCGACCTCTCCCGGGGCTGGGGGGCCCTCACCCGGCCGTCACGCGGCCCTCACCCGGCCCTGGCGGGCCGACCTCTCCCGGGGCGGGAGAGGTGATTTGGCACAGGGGGACGCCAGTGATGGGCGCTGCAAACAGGGGTAGTTTCACCGTAGCTGTGCTGGTGTGGCAGCTACTGTCTGGTGGTGCGGAGTTGATAACGCAGCGCGCCAACGCCGAAGAACATGAGCATGAAGCGGCTTAATCCCGGGTCCAGCGACTCAACAAAGAGAATCTCCTGAGTTTTCAGCCACTTGAAAGCAGACCAAATAGCCGATGACAAAAAGAGACAAGAAATCTTCAGCCTTGCTCTTGACTCGGCCCAAGGACTAAGTACCATCGCCAAAGAGTATCTGCTACAGGGAGGGTAGATAGGGATGAGAAAGGACTGGAGACTGGAGACTGGAGACTGGAGACTGGAGACTGGAGACTGGAGACTGGAGACTGG
>CAZQHM010000162.1:0-7725 GCA_964593355.1 uncultured Myxococcales bacterium | reverse complement strand
CTGTGACTCGGGCTGTGACTCGGGCTGTGACTCAGTCTCTGACTCTGGCCTCGACTCTGGCCTCGACTCTGGCCTCTCGCCGACAACCCCGTCTTCCCTCGGCAACGGCCAGAACGTCGCGGTGAAGAACGACCCTCCGTCGAAGACAGGTTCCTTGCAGCCGTGGGCCAAGGCACCCTCCCGCATTCTTCGGATGCCGGTGCCGGCCTTCTCGATGAAGCCGATGCGGTGCAAGAGGTCGGCAATGAGCGGATTGCGGCGGATGCTCATCGTGCCGAGAGTGCTTGCGTCCAAGCCTTTGGGCAGGCCGCCGGGGTTGCTAACTTCGATCCGATTTGCATAAATCTCTACGAACACATTGGCGCCGACTTCAAAGTAGTCACGGTGCATGATAGCGTTAGTAATGGCTTCACGCAACGCATCCATGGGGTACTCCGGAATCTCGTCCCGGCGCAGCTTCTCGATGCGGTAGGCAAGGCGAGTGTTCCGGCTGATGAACCGGAGGCTCTCCTCGATGTCGGACACGACCCCATCGGAGAAGTCCTTCCGGTCGAGGATGTGGACCTTGTCCAGGCCCCTGCCCAGAAGGCAGGTGACATAGGCGTGACGGAAGAACTTCTCCACGCGCTTCGCAAAGAAGAGCACGCCAGCATTTCGGAACAACAGGCGGTCACCGGACGTTCGGCCACGTCGATGTTGACCAGAATGTCCTCAGTGCTGCCCACCGCCGAGATTCCGCTTTGCCGAAGCCATGTGTTGAACTTGTCTCGGTTGAAATCATCGGGGTACTGGAACTTGGTGCAGAGGGCTGTATCGAAACGGACCCGTCCTTCGCCCTGGAAGAACTCCCGGATTTCGTCTCGAGTCAGCTTCTGGGTGGTTGCTCCCTCACGCAGGAAGAACCCCTCTCGGCATTGGACCGGTTTGTTCTCGCTCTCCCGAACGGTGACCACGAGGATGCCATCGACGGCCTCCACCAGCACCTTCACCGGCGGGTCGCAGTTGCGGGCGATGTCCTGTACCTTGGCCCGCAGGTCGTTCGTGTCGTGGACGCCCATCACGCTGCCGTCGTCCCGAACGCCCAGCAGAATCCGGCCTCCAGCGCTATTGGCCATGGCGACCACTTCCCTGGCAAACCCAGTCGACAGCCCCTCCTTGAACTCCAGCATGGTGCCTTCGCCCTCTTGGAGGAGGATATCGATGTCGGTTCGTTTGATAGGCATCACATTTCTCACATGCCGGCTATTGGTGCGTCTGGACACTGCAGCGCAAAGACGACTATAGCTCAGAATGAGTGGGGCCAGCAACAACGGGCTTCAGAGGCTCATCGACACTACTGGTCATCTTCACGTTCCGTGCGTCCAGCACGAGGTTGGGTGTGATCCTCCGCCACAAGTGGACTTCGGCGGCCTCAGACAACGCAGCAACATGTAACTTGCACAGCCGTGGCCCCAGGCCGATGCTGCCCACATGGACAAGCTATCTCTTCCGCTACAGTTCCTGCTTCTGGTGTTCTGGGGTTGGGTCAACCGCCACCAGGCAGATGTCATCGATTACCTTCGTGCCCACTGGGAAGGCATGGCCGCATGGCCAGAGCTTCGTCGAAGGGCGGCCGACTTCTTCACCGTCGAGGTGTTGACTCCGGCGGGGTTGGTGCGATTCCACGTGCTGTTCGTCATCAAGCTCAAGACACGCAAGGTGGAGATAGCTGGGACAACCTCAGCGCCTCGCGAGGCTTGGATGACTTGTCCTACGAAGCCTTGGCGGAGTAGGAAGCAGATTGTCAAGAACCTGACCGATGCCAGCGATGGCTTTCTGCTCGACATGCGCTACCTGATTCTCGACCGGGACTCCCTATAAACGGATTCATTCCGGTACTTGCTTTCAAGTAGCGGCGTCGAGCCTTTGCGGCTGCCCGCAAAGAGTCCAAATTTGAACGCGTACGCCGAGCGATTTGTGCTCTCAATCAAATCGGAGTGTCTTGGGAGGATGGGCCCCCTTGGTGAGCGGCACCTACGCAGCGCCATTCAACAGTACATGGACCATTACCACGAAGAACGTCCTCATCAAGGGATAGGCAACGAGATGATCGCGCCCTTGCACAGGGACCGGGGCCGGACAGGCCGAGTGCTCCGCCGTGAGCGCCTCGGTGGGATGCTGAGCTACTACTACCGGGAAGCGGCGTAGAGGAGCGGGCAGCGTCGAGAAACCGGGCCGGGGCGGTGCGGGATCCAGCGAGGAGCCACGGTGGACTCGTGACTTGGCGTGGGCCGCTGGCGCCGCTGGGGCCCTGGGCTCCCTCGTGCGGTGACGTCGGCCGTGTCGAAACGGGGGTTCGAGGGCACTCGGTCGCCTTGGAACGCCGAGCCACCGTCATGTCGGAACCGCCGACAGGGTTAAAATTGCCTGAGTCAAGTGGCCTCGGGGCCGCTTTGCGGGCGGGGATGGAGGGCATTTGAGTTTTGGCACAGCACGGGGTAGTCGCAAACTGGTCAACGTCCAGCCCGAAACCTGGCGCATCCGTGTCGGGGATTGGCGGACCCTCTATCGGATTGACGAAGAAGCGAAGCTCGTGGACTTGGTCCACTTGTTCCACCGTCGCGAGGCCTACCGGTAGCTATCGGTCGCTCCCTCCGCTGGAATGGCGGCCGGAGCAGCGCTGCACCTCAGGCATCCGGCCGGACTCTGCTCCTTGGGCCAGCAAACCTAGAACGTTGGACTTGACCGACTCTGGCCTCGACTCGGGCCTCTCGTCCACCGTCTCGTCCTCCCTCGGCAAAGGGCAGAACCTCGCGGTGAGGAACGCATCCCAGGCCGTTCCGCACGAAAGGAGTCTGCACTATGGGTTCGCACAACGATTCCTTCAGGTGGGTTGTCACTGGATTCCTGCGGTGTTACGGTTCTTGCATTCGGGGTGGTGGAGTGCCGGGCCTGGCATCCAAGGATGCATGGGAGTCTCCGGGAGCCTGATGCCCCTGAAGAAGGAAGGTGACTGTGGACAAGGCAGGCAGAAACGATCCTTGCCCTTGTGGCAGCGGCAAGAAGTACAAGAAGTGCTGTTTGCTCCGGGAAGAAGAAGTTCACCAGGGGATGAGAGAGACCAGGGCGCCGCGGGAACGACTCGAGTCAAACGACACGAAAGCGCAAAGCGCCCCGCGGCTGGGGGGAGGCTGTTCTGCCTACTCCATGGCCCGCCTGTTGGATGACGCAGGCGCCTTGAGCCGCCTGCCGGCGAGCATGCGACAGAGAGCAAGCAACGTTTGGACGCCCAAGAAGCTCGCCGTGATGGACCTGGACGAAATCCTTCGCAGACTTACCAATCTCGGTGTAGACGGCACAGCCGGGGCCTTCCATGCCCTCCAGGGCCAACGGGAGGAGGCGTGGGAGATAGGGCGGATCTGGTGTGCGAAGACCGGCCGGAAATTGAACAAGCAGGACGACGATTTCATTTGCCTGGCAGCATGTGAGCTGTGGAAGCGCTACTGCCCCAACCAGCCGTCCATGGAGATGCTCGACGACTGGATGCAGGACGGCTACCAGCTTGAAATGGGCGAGCAAAGTGCGGCGGCCTGCGGTGTGTGGCGCAAGGTGTGGCACGGCTTGCGCAGCAAGATGTCCCCCTTGATGCGCCGAGTGGACGACGCCGAGCCGCTCTTCCGGGGCAGCCAATGCCTTTTCGACTGGTTCCAGGACTTCGAGTTGGCTCTCTGGAACGCGTCACAGGACATGCCAGCCTTGGCTGAGGAGGGCATCGAACTCTGCACATGGTTCCTCGGGCAGTTCCCCGATGAGGAAGGTCTGATCACAGAGAACTTCCGTTGCGAGCTTGCCCTCTACCACTTCTGCCTGGGACGCTGCAAGGAAGCCGAACAGATGCTTCTGGACTTCATTGCTGAGAACCCCCGGCGACCCGCGGGGTACGCTAACCTGTCCGAGGCCCTCGCCTATCCCTTTACCGGAAGTGGCATGGAGCCCGATTTCGACCGCGCCATAGCGCTCGTCGAGAAGGCTCTTGCTCTTCCCGTCGATGACCCTGGTTCCTTCGACCTGGAACAACGCCTTGCCGAGATGCGCAAAGACGCTCGCCGCTAGCCCCGGCTTCGCCCCATCACGGTGACTTCTGGACAAGCGACCGGTCTCGGGCGGGATTCGTGCCGGACAGGCCGAACTCTGTTCCTGGATGGTTCGGTCGAGGCAGCCAGGAAGGTGATTACTGAAGTCCCTCCCGCTTCAGGGCAGAGATGAAATGGTATCTCCGGCTGTGCTTTTTGCGGGTTGAAGAATAGTAATCAGACCACTCATCCAATCGGCCCAAACGTTCATAGATGTTCCGAAGTCTTCTCATCAGAGCGGCAGCGTTCTCGTAGTTCTGACCGGCCGGCACCCACTCGTCGATGGTCTTTCTGAACAGCCGAATGGTCTCATCCGGGCGCTCAGCCTCGCAGGCCTCGGCTAGCCGAAGGCGCAATTCAACATCCACGCTCCCGGGGCTCTGTTTGAAACTCTCCAAAGCTTCCTGGGCCATTCCTTCGCTCAAGTACACATTGACCCTCACAGTATTCGGTACTCCCCTTGCCGACAGGTGCCCCAACATCTCCCCTCGCATCACCGCCCAGGTCCCCACCTGCTGGGCCAGCTGCCTGGTTCGGAAGTAGTGGCCCTCCCAATGCGTGAGCAAGAACAGTCTCCGAGAGTACTCAATGATCCTCTGGGTATCTCCAACCGACTCGGCGTGCTCCAGAAGCCAGTCCAGGGCACGCTCGGGGGCAGGCCCCCTTGAGGCTGATGTAGCCTCCCTGAGAGCCTGCTCGATGAACCCGTACGACTTCAGAAGCGTGGCAAGTTGCAAGGGGCCAAGCTTCCCTGCCGCTTCGGCCATGGCTTCGTCCACCCGACCCAGTTCGAGAAGCCGGTCGAGAACCTCGTCCGTCTGGCCAAGGCTGCGAGCCAACTCAAGGTACTCGTCGGCCGACAGCGAACTCTCCTTGAGGCGGAGGCATGTCTGGCAGAGAGACTCCCTTCTGTACTTGCTGTCGGGGTCTTTCATGCTCCGTGCCACCGCCTCGAAACGGTCGGCTAACTGATTCCTCTCGTGTAGCGTAAGCTCTTCCCGGACAAGTCGCCCCACGATGTCCGTCATCCAATCCATCGTGTGTTCCAGGCCATAACAGTACATGTCGAACAGTCGTTGAATGACTCTCTCCGAAACGTTGGCGTTCGGCCGCTCAGGCTGCATACACTCCACCAAAGCCTCGAAGCAATCGTGCAGAACCGACGAAACGCCGCCCTCGTCATCCCGACGGTTCCAGTACTCGGCATCCAGTACGCCGTCGATGAGCGCCTCGTAAGCAGTGGCGGCCACATCGAAGCGCTTCGCATCGAGCAGACTGTCCGGCACTCGCTTGATGTTCCGCAACAGAGGTCCCGCACGTCTGAGGGCGTGGTAGTCCCACCCCACGCTCAAGACGGCCTCCTTGGCGCGTCGCCGAATGTCAGTGATTTCCTGCTCGCCAGGGCCCTGACCTCCCCCGAAGAGCGTGCACTCCACCAATATCGTAAGGTCAGGCCGAGCGGCAAGCATGCTCACGACAAGGTCCGCCAGCGTCTCGAGATCCTGCTTCAGAAGGGTGCTCTTCAGCTCATTTGGTTCCACGGACTTCCCCATTATCTCGCCCCCATCGCAGGGTCAGAGCATGCAGCATCATATGGCGGCGTTAAACATCATCCCAGTCGAAAGTACTCCTTGATGGTCCTGAGCAGTTCGGACGGGCTTGGCGGGTTGCGAACCGTCGCCTTCAAAGCTTGAACGATTGGCGACCAGTCGGGGGAGTCCTCGGGCAGAGCCTCCAGGAATGTGCTCAGGGTCGCCCGGATTCCCGGTGGAATCAGTGGGCCTGGGCCTGCGGTCAACGTGAGGGCCAGACGGAAGATGTCGTTGCGGTGCTTCCTGATGTCATCGTCGTCGACGTTTCCGCCGTCGAGCCGATGCTTCTGAAGGTCCAGGTACGCTTTGGCCTTCATGGGGATCAGGCCCTCCACACCGACCATCGGTATCCCGCCGGCATCGAATCGGGTGGCAAGGATAAGTTCGTAGTAGCCGTCATCCATTAGGATCGCCGAAAGGCTTGCTGCTGCCTCATCCACCTGAACGGGAACAATCCCCTGGCCCGTGCCCAGGTCGAGGCCCGATGGTGCTCGCGAAAACAGCTCCAGCATGAACGGGAATCCCGCCACTTGTGGTCTCACGAAACGGAAGAACTCACGGCGGCCGGTCTCCTGGCGCACCCGAATTTCGTAGCGGCCCGCTTCAACGAAAGAGCGGAAGCGATCCACGAACGCGGGGCCGAGCGCCTCGATGACCAGCACGATATCGAGGTCCTTGGTCCTGCGAAACTGGAGGCCGCTTCGCTGCATCCAGGCGTCACAGGCAGCACCGCCAATAAGAACGTACGCGTCTTCAAGACCCAGGAAGTGCTCCCGGAAGCGCTCCATCCCGACTACCATCCCATTCCCTCCAGCAAAGTGCGCAACTCCTTCTGGACCCGCTCATCGGGCGATTCCCGTAGCGACAGGTACAGCGAAAGCCTGTCGACGAAGTCGCCAGTGCCCAGCCGAGCCGGTGCGTAGGCCCATCCCTCGACCAGCGCATCTGCGTCATCGGCTATCTTACAAATAATAATTTCACCCGTTGTAATGGCTCTTCGTAACTCATTGCGCCACACAGCGAATGTTGGGACGCTGTCGTCCATGATAGACGTGTAGCGTTCCAGCGCCGTCAAACCGGCGATGGTGAAGGCGGTAGGCCACGATGGGCCTCGCTTCACGTACAGTCTGCTCCGGACGGGGCTGGCCATGGCCGGAAGCGACCGGTCCCAGAGCTCTCGGCGAGGCCCACCGAAGCGGAGGGTTCGCTGCTTCCCGGCACGCGCTGCGATGGCGAGCCCTTTCGCTTCCAATTCGTCGGCCACCTTCGAGAGCGTCATCGCCGAATAGCCTGCCTCGCTTGCCACGTCACGCAGCGGGATGCCCTCAACGGATTTGCCTAGAAGGTGTCCCAGGAGGACCGCCTGAGCCGCGTCGGACAGGACCTTCTGCGACGGTCGATGCAACAACGGCTCACGCTCACGCAAATCAACGGCCAGGAACGGCAGGAAGAGCTGCCGGCCAGGCACGATGAAAGGGACGCGCTGCTGCACCAGGCGGTTTCGAGCATGCGTTGGAATCGGGCGTAGCCCCAGTACGACTGGGGTCCCCAGGGCAGCACGCAGGGTTTCCACCTGCCTGGCGTACTCTGCCGGAGTGGCGCCCTCGGCAGTCTCCTCCTCGATTGCGACAATGAAGCGGCAACCGAACAAGTCGAGAGCGACCAGCCGGTAGGCCGACCGCAGAAAGAGTGGCACACTCCCGAGTTCACCCGCTGCCAGGTCGTGAAGAACGGGGGCCTGCCCGATCACCTCCTCGATGTAGCCCGCAAGGTCCAACTTGGTCCTCATGTGGTCATCTCCTAAACCGACGCCACACAGTAAACCAGAGTGCTTTAGCGTGCAATGGAAAGTTTACTGACCTCCGATACCGCACTCGTCTGGCCCAGTCGAAAGCCAGGGAATCCGCTTCGCAGGCGGAGAATCCCCTTGATGATGTCGCCCCCAGAGGGAGGCTTCGGGTGGGGAAGGGGTGAGGGGTGAGGGGTGAGGGGTGAGAAAAGCACAGGTCAGAGACTGCGGC
>CAZQHM010000161.1:0-8017 GCA_964593355.1 uncultured Myxococcales bacterium | reverse complement strand
GGCGGGAGAGGTGATTTGGCGCGGCGGCCTTGGGCGGGCTGTTAGCCGGGCCTCAGGCTGCTGACCTCTCAGAATTGTCCGTCGAAGGGAGCGCCGGGGGTGCCTCGGTTGGTGCCGTTGCCGTAGTAGGTGGTTGAGACCTTCCAGTGTTTGGCCTGGGAGTTGTCGAGGTTGGGATGCATGAGTTGGATGCTTGCTCCCTGGGCCAGGGGCCATCCGGCGAGCTCGTTATATATAACCTCATCAACGGGCTGTCCGAACATATTTCTCAGGATAACGGAGTCTGTTGTGTTCTCCAATACGAAGTCGACCTCGACGTAATCGTAATTGACAGTCACGCCGCCGTTCTGGCTTTCGAGGCTGTTGGCTCCCCAGATGAAGTACTGCCCGGGCTCAACCCAGACCGACCCTGATATCATGACCATGTTGCCATCGTTGCCGGTCAATCTGAATCCGTTGATATTTATGGCTTGATCTGTGGTGTTATAGATCTCAACCCACTCGCCTTTGTCGTCAGGAACGCTGTCAGGGTCATACATAATCTCAGTTATGACCAGGGGGGAGTCGGCCTCGGGCGGGATTACGATGTCGCCGGTGGTATCGGGTTGGACATCGGGGGTTACCTCCTCGACCACATCCACTATTTCCACCACATCGGGTATGACGTTGTCCTCAATGACATCGGGGGGCCATGAATTGTCCTCGTCCACGTCGGGGATGACTATGTCGTCGGGGGTGGTGTCGTCGACGACGTCGGGCTGGGTGATGATTTCGGGGTCGTCTTCGGGTTGGGTGGTTCCCGAGAGCCACATATCGACGTTGGAGCGCGGCATCACAATCCATGTGCCCTTCTCTTCTCGGACGATGCCCACGATGTAGTTGAAGGTGTCGCCACTCTTTCGGGCATCGGTTGGCGGGGTCATGTAGGGGACTTTGTAGTCGTTGCCTACCCGCAGTCCGTCAGCGATGAGGAAGTGCCCGTTGTCCAGGCCGTTGGGTTGGTCGGGGTTGGCGTCTAGAACCTGGACGTTCTCAAGTTTGACCAGCACCCCCTCGTACTGTTCCGGGTCCGAGGCAATTGCCGAGGTGGTAGTGAGGAAGGCATCGGGTTCGGGGCCCTGGAAGTCTTTGACGGTCAGGCTTGTAATGACGAAGACGGTGGTGCACTGGGCCTCTCGGTGGTTGCCGAAGAGGGAGACGGTAGCACCGGGCTTGAGGTCGGGGAGTTGGTCGGCAGCATAGACCGCCTGCATGCCTGAGAGGGGACCGCCGCCGGGATCCTGGACGAAGAAAGCTTTCTGGTTACCCGCAAGCTGGTAGGTGATGGGGGGGGCTGTGACGACGGCGTTGGGGATTTCGATGCCCACGTCGACGAGCATGGCACCGAAGGGGACAGCGCAGGTGAGAGAGTCGGGGCTACCCTGGATCTGCTTGACCGTCTTGCCCGTGGGGCCGCCCTGGTCGTCGGGTTTCTGGATATCGGGCACATCGGGGTCATAGGTGTCCTCGATGTCTGTCTCTATCCAGTCTGGGACATCGGAGGGGTCGGTATCATCCATCTCGTCGGGGGTGGGATTGTTGTCTTTCTTGACGTCGGGCTTGGCCGTATCGGGGGTGGCATCGGCGAGGTCTTCGTAGACGGTGTCGAAGAGCGACGACTGGTCCTCACCCCAGATGGCATCGAACTCCTGCTGGTTGCTGTTGGAGGAGGAGCAGGCCCCTGTGGCGGATATGAGCATTGTGAGCACGCAACTTGCGGTAATCAGGCGTTTCATTTTGGCCTCCTGGCGCAGCAGGCTAACAGAAAACAGGCACTGCAATCAATACCGACGCACGACTCGGGCGCTGAGCGGGCCCTCACCCGGCCCTCACCCGGCGGTCACCGGGCCCTCACCGGGCCCTCACCGGGCCCTCACCCGGCGGTCACCGGGCCCTCACCGGGCCCTCACCGGGCCCTCACCCGGCCCTGTCGGGCCGACCTCTCCCGCGGGGGGAGAGGTGATTCAGCGCGGCGCCTTGGGTTTCTCTCCGGAGATTCCGGGGAGGATGAGTTGGCGCTACTCTTCATCATTAAGCTTCTCCTTCTGGATGGACCAGAGGGACTTCATGGATTCTTCTCCGCGGACGAGGTAGTAGCCGGCGAAGAGGGTGTATTGGGCCAGCATGAGGGCCCAGACGGCGAGGGCGAAGGCCATGGGGGCAGCGGGTTGTTCGACTTTGGGGTAGAGGGCCATAGGAAGCAGCAAGAAGTACCAGAACGAGCCCACGTTTGCGGGGCTGTTTGGAATCATCATCCCCACGGCCACCGCTGCCATCATGGCATAGGCCACGGCCACATCGATGGTGCCTTCGAGGCCGAAGGCGCAGCCCATGAAGTAGAAGTAGAATCCGTTGATTGCCCAGTAGACCAATGTAAGCCAGAGAAAGCGGAAGAAATCCTTACGGCGGGGCATTGCTTTGAGGCCGTCGATGAAGGCGCCCATCATGCCGGAGAGCTTGTCGGCGAGGCGAGGGCTTGCCCAGCCCACGCATAGCCTGACGACCTTGACGGCGAAGTCTCGGTTTTTCCAGGCTACGGCAAGCATGGCCAGTGCTGCGGCGAAGACGGCGGAGGCTATCCAGGCTCCGGCTTCCAGGCTTGAATAGGTCTCCTGGTTGGTGCGAGGCAGGAAGAAGAGTACCAGGGCCAGCAGCAGGGCCATCATGAGGCCGTCCATGACTCGCTCTACGGCGATGGTGCCCAGGGCCGCACTCTTCCGGAGTCTGCCCGTGCGGGCGATGAGGTAGGGGCGGGCCAGTTCACCAAGGCGCAGGGGGAATACGAAGAGTGACAGGAAGGAGATGGCGCCTACCCGATTCAGGGTCTTGAAGTCGAACTTAGCGATTGGTGAGAGCAGGGGTTCCCACCGGACAACCCTGAGGAAGTGCACGGCCGCCAGGACGAGGAACGCTGCCAGGAGCCACAGGGGGCGAAGGGACCAGGAGACTTCCCGAGTGCCGTCCTCGGCCTGGGCAACGCAGAGCAGCGCCCCATCCGAGAGTTCGACTCCCGAGCACATGATCTTGTCCAGGGGCCAGTCTCGGGCGGCAAGCAGGACGAACACTGCGGCAATAAGTGCACTTACTAACCATTTAAGAAACAGCTTCATGGCCAACGCAACCGTTCAAGAGCCCATTAGTCCAGTGACACGGTGCCCCAGAAGGCTGGAATATCCGGCACCGTGCAGCCCCATCAGATTTGGGCGGGCCATACTACCAGCGGTCGATCTCGAATTGAAGCGTTTTGAGCATGGTTTTGGGCGGTTGAAGCGAGGGCTCACCTACAACTGAGCGCCAGACTCTGCTATCTCAATGAGTTCCAGGGGGTAGGGCTCAAGGAGGGTCTGGCTTTCGAGGTCTTGGTTGGGGAAGCGGGCCAGGTAGGACCGCAGGAGGCCCACGGGGACGCTCATAGGCAGTTTATGCTCTTCGAAGGCCACGACGGTGCTGACGAAGATTGCCTTTTCGGTGCCTGCAATCTTGTCGGCGAAGGGGGCGAAGGCCGCTTTGAGCACCGTGGCGCAGGATGCGCAGCGGGGGGGCTTGGCGGTGGCAGCACCAAGCTCGTTCCAGTAGCTGTTGATGGACTCGGCCAGGTTGGCGGTGGTGGCTTTGGCAGCGATGCGGGAGAGGCGGCTTAGGGCCCGGGTGCCGTAGAGCATGAGCAGGAGGCGGTTGCGGTTATGGAAGCAGGTCAGGGCATCGGGGCGCTGCCAGGACATGGTGGCTCGGAAGTCGGCCAGCATGAATACCTTGTTAAGGAAGTGCTCCCGCTGGCCCGGGGCGCCCAGGCTCTCTTCGTCTTCAACGGCAGCGTTGGGGAAGGTTCGGGCCACTCGGCCACCGAAGCGTCCTTCGGCCTTTCCGCGTGGCATGACCTTGGTGCCCATGGGGTAGACCTTTACCCCTCCTATGCCGCAGGATGGTGACTTTGCCTTTAGTATGAACCCATCCACGTTTTTGACGCCAGAGCAGTAGTCCAGGGCGTAGGCCTCCATCTCGTTGGTGAGGTCTCTGCCGGTCTCGGGCTGAAAGAGGCGCACACCGGTGCCATCGTCCACCATGCGGATCGTAGGCCGAGGCACACCAAGTCCCAGCGCTACCTCGGGGCAGACGGTCTCCACGTTGGCGTGCTGCCTGAGCTTCTGCACGAAGGGGCTGTTGATGATGCCGCCGTTGTACCGGACGTGTTCGAATCCGAGGCAGCGGCTAACGATGAGGTTAGGCCGAGCGTGCACAATGGTCATAACTAACCTCCATAAATGAGAAACAGTAAGGCAACCTAAATCGCAATGGTGGTCCCAGGCGTAGGTGCTATGCATTGACGAAGTGAGCCAAGGATGCGGGCTCGCTGGTCATGCTCCATGTGAACAAGGGCGGTTTGACGGGCACCGGCCTTGCGTGCAAGTTCCAGGACATCGGCGACGGTGCTGTGTCCGCTTCGGTATTCGATTTCTCGATAGGCCTCATGGACCAGGAGGTCCACCCCCTGTGCCGGGGCGCTGCTCTGGGGTGTGATTTCGCCATCACCGCTGAACATTGCAGAGCGTCCATCGGGGGTATCGATGCGGATTGCGTGGTTAGGAACCGGGTGGATTGTGGGGGCCGTGGTGAGACTCCAGCCGTTCCAGGTGCCTTGGCCACCCAGGGGGAGGTCGAACTGCTCCAGGGGGAATCCCAGCTTATCTCGCACTCCCGGGTAGGCTCTATCGAGCAGGGCGGCGACGGCATCCATGCGCTGTTTGGGCCCAAGGATTTGCAGGGGGTTGGTGCGGTGCTGGCTGTTCATCCAGGTGATGAGTGCGGGCACTCCGAAGCAGTGGTCGGCGTGCAGGTGCGTGAGGTAGATGCCCGAGAGGCTGTGGGCATCGGGGAGGATTTGCATGCAGCTTTGCAGGGCCGAGAAGCCGCAGTCGATGAGGAGGGATTGCCCTTGGTGCTCTACCAGGTAGCTGGTGTTGGGCAGGATGGGGTCAAAGGCTTCGCCCACGCCCACGAACGTTATCTTCATCGGGACCTCCGACGGGGAAATCCGGTCATGTCAGCGTGCTATGGGGGCAAGCCAGAGAACCATCTGGGGTCGCAGGGAGACGAGTACGTCTGTTGTTACTTCGGCGTCGAAGTTAGCGTAGGCGCTGAAGGAGATGTTGGGTTCAGCGACGATTACTGCCTGTTGGTCGGGGACGTACATTCCTCTCTGTTTGAGCTGGTTTTCGGCCTCGGCGATGCTCTCTTGGAGGGCGATGGTTTTGAGGCCCGCATCCACGGCGTTGAGGGCCAGCAGCATGCGTCCTGCGGCCGCTCGGAGCCAGTTGGCCGACGCCTCGGTGCTGACCACGGACATGAGAAACTGGACGACCTTATCACTGGGTCCGTTGCTTCTGGCCTCCAGGGCCGCAAGGTTTATTTGCACCATCATACGGTCGTCGAGGTCGGCGGGAAGCTTGGAGGCTTCGCCGAGCATTGCCAGGGCTTCGGGAAACTTGCCGACGCTGGCTTCCATGACGCCGAGGTTGTTCATGGCCATGAGGCGGGTTCGGGGGTCTTTCAGTGCGGGCATAGAACTGACCACCAGTTTGAAGCCTTCGGACATCTTGTTCAGGTCGCCGGATTTGCGGCCCAGGAGCCAGAGGGCGGTACCCATGAAGTATGCGGGTTCGCCAATGGCGTCGAACTCTTGCACCAGCTTGCGGACGTCGGCGGAGATGTCGCCAAGGCCAATGTAGTCCAGGGCGACCATGAGGCAGAGCACGTCGACGTAGAGGCGCTGGGTTTTTCGGAGCTGACCGATGCCGGTGCGAAGAAGCGCCTTGCTATGTGCGGCGCTGTTGTCCATGAGGGCAGCGAGGGCTGCGACGTTGGCCCAGGAGGTGTCGGTGCCGAACTTCTTGCGGGACTCATCGAGGAGTTGGCGCAGGGTGGTTCCGGCGACGGCCCAGGGGCGCTCTTTGGCCAGCAGACCGTCGAGGGAGGCCTGGTATAGGGCGTGCAGCTTGGAGGCCAGTCCGGCGTCCTGGCTACCCACGGCCTGCAGCACGTTGGTGAACCAGTTGGCCTGGCCCTGGAGCAGAAGCAGTGCGCCGCCGGCTCCTCCTTGCCCCGCTGCCCTGAATACGTCTGTCAGCAGGAGTTGTGCAGCGGCGCCTGCCAGTGCGTTGGATGTCTCTTTGGTCCACTGCTCTTGGGGCAGTGCCGCCACGACGTCGATGGCCTTGACGAACTCGCTCTGGCTGATGAGTGAGAGTGCAAGGCGGTGGATGAGGTTTCTGTCCCGGTTCCCGGCGGTATAGAGTTCGTTGAGCAGTCGTATGGCTTCTGCGGTGCGTCCCAAGTCATAGGCAGCGCAGGCGTAGGTTGCTTGTGCGTCGGGGTCGCTCTTGCCGGCCTTCTCCGATGCGGTCTTCTGCAGTCTGGCGAAGGAGTCGAACTCTTTCTGCTGGTCGCCGGTTTCGCCGTGCTTCTTCTTGCAGTCTGAGCGGCTGGCATCTGCCGTGGCTTTGTCGAGGGCTCTGTAGGCCGCTCGGACAGCAGCGGCGCAGTTTTCGGGTGATGGGGTCTTGGTGTTGATGAGCGAGGAGACTTCGGCCTGGCCTTTGTATGAGCCGGACCAGCCGAAGTAGGTGCTGAGCCTGTTGAGGAAGCGGGGGTCGCCCAAAGAGGCGGGGATGAGTTTGAGTGCCAGGAGGGCGTATCCTCGTGTGGCTCCTTCGGCGATGCCTCTGGCGACGGAGGTTGCGGCGTCGATGTAGGTTTTGTTCTCCTGGAAGTTGGGTGCCCACTCCATGGCAGCGGCCTTGATGATCAACTCTTCGGCGATAGAGCGTCGCCAGAAGAGCAGATAGTAGGCAGTTCGTTCCATGAGTGACGTTACTTCTGCGTTATCGGGTTGAATAGTATAAATATTTTCAAGCACACAAAGACAGGCAGCGATTTTAACAATGGCAAGTGCATCGACGTTAGAGACATAGGCGTCGGTGGCGTCGTTTGAGTCGATGGCTGGCAGGGCATCGACGAAGCGTTTGACCTGCTCCAGGGTTCCGGCGGTGTTCTTCTGTCCGGAGACCAGTTCATGGGCCATGGTCCTGACCTCCTGGGGCGCGCTGGTGCACACGGCCAGGGTAGGGGAGGCGAAGCGTTGCAGTTCGTTTTGGACGACGGGATTGGCGATGGCCGAGGTAGGCAGAAGGGCAAGGCAGAGCAGGCCAGAAATGTAGCGAAGCATCAGGACCTCCACAGGGACATGGGCAAGGATGAGGCGGGGCCCCATCGACGTGGGCAATAGTAGGCTTGCTACCCCCAAAGTGTCAACGAACCGAATGGGCCGTGGAGCCACGGCTTTCAGGTGCTGGGCGATGTTCGCCGACGCCAGTGACGAGCATGATGGCCGGAAGGTGTCCGAGGAACGGCCCGTGGTGAACTTTGCCCCTTGTCTAAGGGTCCATGCGGAGCTAGCATGTGCCCGTTACCGACGCGCCCCGGTGTCGGTGGAAATGTTGTGTGGCTCCGGCCGGGATGGCGGAATTGGTAGACGCTGGGGACTTAAAATCCCTTTTCGCTAACACGGAGTGCGGGTTCGATTCCCGCTCCCGGCACCTAGAGACAACGCAGATTCCCCTACAGCCAGCGATGTTTTAGCCGTCTTCACCCCCGGAAAAGCCGGGGTCTGAATTTACCGGCCTTTACCGGCCTAGACCCCCTTTTTCGGTGGTAACGTTACCAAAAACGTTACCAAAAGCGGTATCAACGCCCCGCCCCCTGGTGCGCTATCTAACCTGGGGGGAAGGCGGGTCCCCAGTTGTGGCCCCGGTGCCAGATCGCCCCCACGAAAAAACCGTCAATTATCCCCCTATAGTTCCCCCATATATAACGAGGGCCAAGAAAAATAACGGCCCCCAAACCAACTATGGAGGAACGACCATGCACAAGTACAAATCACTAGATGAAACATTGACGTATGAAGAACGAATCAAGGCGCTAA
>CAZQHM010000160.1:0-8091 GCA_964593355.1 uncultured Myxococcales bacterium | reverse complement strand
TCAAACTCCGTGCCAACTCCCAACTGGTCCCGGACGTCAAATCCTGATCGGACACCAAGAAAATGCGGGCGACTATCCGGAAAACCATGGCCCTGTTCAACCAGCTGCGGCCACGGGTTACGTGCTTGATGCACTGCACCCGGGCCCTGCCAAGGCGCTGCGTCCTCCTTTGCCCGGCGTGACCTGTATCTGCACCGAGATGCGCTCCTTCATGGCCGGGACGTGGGAGATGACCCCAATCACCTTGCCTTCGTTGCGCAGCCCCGAGAGGGTCTCCAGCGCCGTCTCCAAGGCGTCGTCGTCCAGGGTGCCGAAGCCCTCGTCCAAGAAGAGCGAGTCCACCCTTATTCGCCGACTGGCCATCTGAGATAGCCCGAGGGCCAGTGCCAGACTCACCATGAAGCTCTCTCCCCCAGACAGGTTGCGGGTTGAGCGCTGCACCCCACCTTGATAGTTGTCGATGACGTTGAGCTCCAGAGGGCTGGCCTTGTCCCTCACCAGCAGGTAGCGCTGCGTCATCTTCATGAGCTGTCGGTTGGCGTGGGAGACCATCACCTCGAAGGTCAGGCCCTGAGCGAAGTTGCGATACTTCTTGCCGTCGTTGGAACCAATGAGGCTGTGAAGAGCCCGCCACCGACCGG
Source organism: uncultured Myxococcales bacterium (assembly GCA_964593355.1). Classification (GTDB taxonomy): domain Bacteria; phylum Myxococcota_A; class UBA9042; order CAIXZC01; family CAIXZC01; genus CAYTWV01. Next base: position 7,450 of record CAZQHM010000160.1, on the reverse strand, counting down.
CAACGGCCTCTTGGGCCGACACCTCCTCCTGCTTCTTGCGAAGCTCATCCCTGACCCTGGCAACCTCATCAAGCCGCTGCTGAATGGCCCCCGTCTCCTGGTGCAACTGCCTCTGCGATGCCAGCAACTGCTCCAGTTCCAGAGTCACCTCCTCTTGGCCCGCCTCTGTGAGATTCTGGCCACGCAATGCCTCCAGCCTGCTGGTCAGATCCGCCGCTTTTGCCTCAAGAGCGGCTCTGGCAGCGGCCAACTCCTGACCTCGGAGGGCCAAAGCCGTGCGTTGGGCCTCGGGGAGAGAGGCAGCGTGGTAGTGCTGCTCGTCGTCGAAACCGGCGGCCTTCAGCCGGCTGGCAAAAAGCTCATCGAGCTGCAAAATCTGCCCCTGCCTCTGGATTATCGCTTCTTCCAACTGGCCCCTTCGGGTCACCAGCCTCTCCACCGCCGCCAGCGCCGATGCCACCACACCCCGGGCCTGCTCCAAGCTCTGCTGCGCTGCCGCGACGGCGCCTGAGAGCAGCTTCTCCTCTGCGTCGGGATCCTTCTGCCCGAAGAGGCTCTGTCGAAGAGCCACCACGTCCGAGCGCTGCTGCTCCAACTCGGCTAGCTGGCCCTGCATCGAAACCAGCTCCGCCTGGTGTGCCTCAAGCTGCTTCGATGCATGCTCCGTAGAGTATTCGAGCTGTGCATGCTTCTGGGTCAGTTCGCTCAGCCTCTGCTGCAACGTGCTCCAGGCATCTCTGCGCTGGGCCAGTTGCTTCAGGGCCGAATCTACCTGGTCGTTCATCAGGGGCCCAACGCTGAACGCTGCTACCCCCTGGTTCAACTCCGCCAGGCACTGGGCCTGCCGGGCCTCCTGCCCGCCAGCTTCTGACGCCAGCTTTTGAACGCTCTCAAGGGCCGTCTGGCTCTTGAACTGCCACTGCTGCATCGCTGCCTGGCACTGTGACAACTGGGCCTGGGCCCGCTCTGCCCGCTTGGTCGACGCAGCCATGGCTCCTTGCACAGCCTCTGCGTCGGACAGCAGCTTGCTTATCTCTGCTTGTTGTGTGCGATTCTGCTGCAACGCCTCTCTTACCGTGGCCTCCAGGTCTCGGTCCGAGGTCGAGAGCCCAAGCCCGGTAAGCGTCCCCTGGCACAACTGCCCCACCTCTTGCTGCCACTGCACCAGGCGGGCCTCTCCGTCGGCCACTGCCTTGCGCTCACTCTCCAGATCCTTGGCCATGCGCCCCAGGCTCAACTTCAGGGCCACTAACTCCTCCGAAGCCCTCTTGAGCGCTGCCCTCGCCTCGCCAAGCCTCCTCCCTGCCTCCTCCTGCCCCGAGGGAGTGCTGCTTTCCACGAAGGGGTGTTGGCTGGAGCCACATAAAGGGCAGGCCTGGCCGGCCACAAGCAAGACCCGCTCTTTCTCCAGGCTCTCCACCTTTGCAAGCAGCGTCAGGTTGCTCTCGGCAGTCTCGACGTGCTGCGTCAGATCTGCGACCCGCTGTTCGGCCTGAACAAGCAGGCCCTGCTGCGCCGACTGCTCGGCCAGAATGGTGCCTTGCCTGGCCATGCTGTCGGCCACCGCCGACCTGGTCGAGGCAACGTTTTTGAGCGTGTCGAGGAGCCTCTCCAGCGGCGCCTGCGTCGACGTTCGGGCGTTGTAGCGTTGTCTCCAGGTGCCAAGCTCTTCTCCGGCCAGAAGCTCCGACAGGCGTGCCTGTTGCTGGTCCAGCTGCTCCTGGGCCGCCTGAAGCTCTCGGCTCAAACCCTCCATCAGCGATGCCTGTTCTGCTGATGCCCGGGCCGCATCTTTGGCCTGCTGGCTTGCCGCACCGGCATCTTTTCTGATGGCGGTAAGGCGTTGGCCAAGCTCCGTAAGGTGGGCCGCCCTGCTCTTCAGCTCGGGAAGCTGCTCCATCAAGGCCGCATCGGCAGAGCAACGCCTGGACTCTTCGTGCAACTGTTCCAGCGCCACCTTCTGCCGTGCAAGTTCGGCCAGGTCGCTGCGCTGCTTGCTCGCCAAGGCATCCAGCGTTGCCCTCTGTTTGGCCAGGCGCTCCTTCATGGCCGAGATGGGGCCGCTCTTCTCCGAGATTCTCAGGTCTAGCTCACGGGCCTGACGGATAATCGGGGCCTGGGTCTCAAGCTCCTTGAGCCTCAACTCCAGCGCCACCCGAGCTGCTTCCATCTTTGCCGTGGCGTCAGCGTGCGACTGCGTGACTTGAGGCAACTGCTGGCGGCACTGCTCCAAGGCTTTGGAATCGGCATCGAGCCCGCTCCTGGCGAGATTCAGGTCTCGATAGTCAGCGGCCAGTTCCAGCGCCTTGACGGCCAGCGAAAGGCGCTGCTTGTCCGGGGCAAAGGCCGCTTCGGACTGCTCAAGCTCCTGGGTGAGGCGGGCAACCTCGGCTAGTGACAGGTTCGCCTGGTTGATGTCGTCCAGCCACTTGAGACTGGCCCTCAAGCTGTCGATTGATGCCTGCACGGTGCTCTCCTGGGCCCTTTTCGAGCCCAGAGACTCGGCCAAATGGGCCTCCTCCTCGGGAGGCATGGGGAATATGGCCTTGGCCTCGGCCTGAAGCTCTTTCAGTCGCTGCTCCTCCCTGCTGGTCAGCCGATGCACCTCCTTCGAGATCTCACTGTAAATCCCCTCCCCCGTTATCTTCTCCAGCACTGCGGCCCGCTCATCATCATTGGCCCTCAAGAATGCGGCGAAGCTGCCTTGTGCCAGCATCATGGCCTGGGTGAAGCGGGTGAAGTCCAGGTGGGTCAGGGACTCAACGGTCTGGGGCACTCCCTTCAAGGAGGAGCTGAGAATCTTGCCCGTGTCCAGCTCGGAGAGTTCGTGCTTTGCGTTCTGCAACTCGCCCTGGGGAGACTTGCGGGCTCTGTGTTGGCTCCAGTGGCAACGGTAGCGCCCTGCCTGGGTTTCGAAGGCTACCTCGGCAAAGCAGTCGCCGGTCTGGCGGGACATAATCTCGTTTTCGGACTTGGTCATCTTGTTGAGCCTTGGGGTCATCCCGTAGAGGGCAAGGCAGATAGCATCAAGGATTGTGGATTTTCCAGCCCCCGTTGGGCCGGTGATTGCGAAGATGCCGTCGTTGAGGTAGGCCGGGTGTGTGAAGTCGATGTTCCATTCGCCCACAAGGGAGTTGAGGTTCCGGAACCGGACGTTGAGTATCTTCATGGCGGTCCCCTCTACTCTGCGACGTTTTCGGGGTTGTTGAGCGATGCCAGGGCCTCCTGGTACGTTGCCAGCAACTGGGGCCGCTGCTCCTCGGGGGTGCTGTTGGCGTCGAGACATCGCAGGAAGACGTCAAGGTCCGAGAGATCTTCCAGCGTCTCCTGGGCGTGCATCTGGCTTAGAACCCGGTTGGTGACCCGGCTGTCCTTGACCCTGAGCACCTCCAAAGTGCTTCCCGAGACCAGCTTTTCTACCTCATCCCGAAGCGAGCCCACTATCTCGTTGCCTTCGAAGATGACTTCAACCCAGTGGCCCTGGTTCAAGGCCGCAAGCTGCTGGAGGCGCAGCGAAATCTCCGCCCAATCGCCCCGCACCGACTCAAGTTGCCGAAAACTGGGCACGGGCAGGGCTTCGACGGTGGGGGTGCGACCCTGGAACTCCACCAGCAGCAAGCTCTTCTTGTGGGCCGCTTCGGAGAAGCTCATGGGCAGCGGTGAGCCGCTATATCTAATAAAATCAGAGCCTTGCACCTTCTGCGCCATGTGCAGGTGCCCCAAAGCAACGTAGTCGAAGCCGACGCCGAATGCCTCTGTTCCGACGTAGGCCAGCGAGCCCACGTAGAGGTCCCGCACGCCGTCGTCGTCGTTGGTAACTCCGCCCCGGGTGAAGAGATGGCCCGTTGCAACCAGGGGCACCTCCCGGTCCAGCGTGGCCATAAGCCCTTTGGCTTCATCTATGACCTGGGCGTAGTGCCTCTGTATGCCCTCAACCAGCTTGCGTTCTTTGTCCTCGGGGCTCTCGCCTGCCTCAACGTCTCGGAGGTCCTTGTCACGCAGGAATGGTACGGCGCACAGAACCATCTCCGGAGCGCCGTGCTGGTCCTTCAACAGCAGCACCTCCTCCCGGAGCGTCTCTCCCGTGCAACCAACCACGTGAACGTTGAGCAACTTCAGAAGCTCTTTGGGGGCCTCCAGGAATCGAGGGGAGTCGTGGTTACCGCCCACGACCACGACGTGTCTGCACCCCGAGCGTGCGGCCTGAACAAGGAATTGGTAGTAGAGCTCTTGTGCCCTGGTGCTGGGGGCGCCGGTGTCGAAGATGTCCCCGGCGATGACCAGGGCGTCGGCCTGGCGCTGGACGATGGTTTCGGCCAGCCATAAGAAGAAGGCCTCAAATTCCTCGTATCTCTTTCGTCCGTGAAGGCTCTTACCGATATGCCAGTCTGAAGTATGTATGATTCTCATAGGGTGCCCTCGCTAAATTCAATCTTAGAGGCAAAAATACCATACTGGCGACGGTTTTTAGTGTTGGCGACTTATGCCTTGCGATTTGGGGCCATATGGCTTAGAGCAGGTCCAATATGCCCATTTGATCCAGGGAGAAGGTGAGTCCGGCGTTGGACCCGGAACCATCTACGTCGCAATATGTCCAGCTAACGCCTTGGTCAAGACTAAATCTATACAGAAAACGGTATTCTCCTGCAATGGTGGGCATCAATGCTTGTGAAATGTACTCATCATTGTTGCCGATTTGCACGTTGAAGTTGCCACTAGACCAATTCCAAGTCTCATATTGTGGATTATGTGACGGAAGGCCCCAACCGGCTTGGGCCCTTACCAGAGCTGCGGCTCCTGGGTTCTCCGTTACTCCAGCTTCGTAGATTTGGCCATATACATCAAAATAAGATGTCTGGCCAAACTCCTCTGTGAGAGACAATGGATATTGCAGATTGCAGTAGTCTGCCTCAAGTGCAGAACCGGACTCGTTCATGACATAGCAGCCGCAAATGGCAATTGGAGCGCTGGAGTTGATGGGCTCGGGCGTTCTGGTGACAAAGTCTGTGTTGTTCTGGCGCATATCGCCGCAGCCCGCCTGGTTGCGTGCCAATTCGGTTGTTGCGGAGATTGCCGGCGCTCGTCCGAGGCCCAAGTAGCAATTTGCCGTGGTGCCATAGCCAACGAAGTCTACGACTCCATCCAACGGGCAGGTGCCGGTCAGGGCGGTGGAGTTATTGACGAGGGCCACCTTGGCGGCAGAGGCGGACATGGCGGCGTTGCCGGTGGCGTCGGGGGTCGGGAGGTCGTAGCCGGTACCATAGATTTGGGACATTCTCACCAGATAATAACCGCCGGCGGGGATAACTCCGGAGAGATAGACTCTGTTCCAGGTCGAGCCCGTTGCCGAGGCGTACTGGACGGTCCAGGTAGAAACGTCCACCTCGACGGAGCCTCGGTTGTGGAGAACAACGTAGTCGGCGTTGGGGACGCCGGGGGTCGTACCGCCGGCACCGCCGTATACCTGAGAGAAGACCACTGAGCCGTCGCAGAGGTTGGGGCTGACCGTTGTGAAGCCGTTGATAGTGTCGTAGGGGGCTATGGCCAGGAGAAGTTGGTCGGTTACGTCAGCGGTAACTCTTATTTTGTAGACAGTGTTTACAAGCATCCCTGGGGCTACGGTAAGCGTTGCCACGGTGTTGCCGCTGCTCATGGCCAGGGAGTTGGCAGCAAAGGCATCGCAGGTATTGAAGTTGTCTTTGGAGAGTTGGACCGAGCCGGAGCAGGATCCCGCCTGGGTCTGGGTTGTTATTGAGGAGGGGTCTACGGCACCCGAGAAGGTGATGGAGATGGTTGTTCCTGCGGTGACCGTAGCCTGGTCGGCGGGGCTGGTGGAGAGGACGGTGACCTGGATGACCCCGGAGCAGACTCCATCGAGGCACGAGTCGTTGATGGAGGCGGGATTTCCGTCGTCGCAGGGGGTCCCATTGAGTTTGTTGGGGTTGTCGCAGACGCCGGTCATGGGGTCACAAGTGCCCACGTCGTGGCACTGGTCCTGGGCCGTGCAGGTGACCGAAGCGCAGAGGTCGACGCCAGCGCAGACGCCGCTAGTGCAGATGTCGCCCACGGTCTGAGCGTTGTCGTCATCGCAGAGGGTGCCGTCCATCTTTATTGGGTCGGAGCAGAGCCCCGTGCCCGAGTCACAGAATCCAGCATCGTGGCACTGGTCCAGGGGGATGCAGGTCACGGGGTTTGCTCCGGTGCAGACGCCCATCTGGCAACTGTCGGCCTGGGTGCAGGCGCTGTCGTCGTTGCAGGGAGCGCCGTCGATTTTGTTCGGGTTACTGCACGTGCCCGTGGCCGGGTTGCAGGACCCAGGCAGGTGGCACTGGTCCAGGGGGAAGCAAGTCACGGGGTCTGCCCCGGTGCAGACGCCAGCCTGGCAGGTGTCGGTCTGCGTACATCCGTTCCCGTCGTCGCAGGTGCTGTTGTCGGCCTTGGGCGGGTTCGAGCAGACGCCCGTTGCGGGGTTGCAGGTGCCCACGTCATGGCACTGGTCCGATGCGACGCAGGTCACAGGGTTGTCGCCGGTGCAGACGCCCATCTGGCAACTGTCGGCCTGGGTGCAGGCGTTGTCGTCGTTGCAGGGAGCGCCGTCGATTTTGTTCGGGTTACTGCACGTGCCCGTGGCCGGGTTGCAGGACCCAGGCAGGTGGCACTGGTCCAGCGCCGTGCAAGTCACGGGGTCTGCCCCGGTGCAAACGCCCATCTGGCAAGAGTCAGTCTGGGTGCAGGCGTTGCCGTCGTTGCATGGGGCGCCATCCACCTTCGCCGGATCGGTGCAAATTCCGGTTGCGGGGTCGCATGTTCCCACGTCGTGGCATTGGTCGAGGGCTGTGCAGGTGACGGGGTTTCCACCAGTGCATACGCCCATCTGGCAGGTATCGACCAGGGTGCAGGAATTGTTGTCGTTGCAGGCGGTGTTGTCGGCCTTGGCAGGATCAGAGCAGATGCCCGTCGCCGGGTCGCAAGTTCCCACGTCGTGGCACTGGTCCATGGCCGTGCAGGTGACGGGGTTGGTGCCAACGCAGACGCCGCCCTGGCAAGAGTCAGTCTGGGTGCAGGCGTTGCCGTCGTTGCATGGGGCGCCATCCACCTTCGCCGGATCGGTGCAAATTCCGGTTGCGGGGTCGCATGTTCCCACGTCGTGGCATTGGTCGAGGGCTGTGCAGGTGACGGGGTTTCCACCAGTGCATACGCCCATCTGGCAGGTATCGACCAGGGTGCAGGAATTGTTGTCGTTGCAGGCGGTGTTGTCGGCCTTGGCAGGATCAGAGCAGATGCCCGTCGCCGGGTCGCAAGTTCCCACGTCGTGGCACTGGTCCATGGCCGTGCAGGTAACGGGGTTAGCGCCCGTGCAGACGCCCATCTGGCAGGAGTCAGCCTGGGTGCATGCGTTGTTGTCGTTGCAGTCGGCCCCGTTCACCTTCTCGGGGTCGGTGCAGACGCC
>CAZQHM010000159.1:0-8093 GCA_964593355.1 uncultured Myxococcales bacterium | reverse complement strand
GGGGCTTCAACGCTTGTGTAAACATCCGGCCCCCGTTTCTCCGATCAGGGCTACCGCCCATCGCCTAAGTGGTTGACCTTACGGATTTGTAGCACTACGCTCTGCAGGAAACTGTTTCGTGAGGGCAGCATGGTATCCCGAGCCATAAAGAAGGCAGAGACGAGAGACTTGTTGATCCGGGCAGCGGGTGAGCTGTTCAGCAAGAATGGGTTCGAGGGGACAACGGTGGATGACGTGGTGGCCCTTGCGGGTGTCTCGCAGAGGACGTTTTTCCGCTACTTCGCCTCGAAGATGGACGTGGCCTTCCCCCACCATGAGTCGAGGCTAGGCCGGCTCAACGCCCTTATCGAGCAGCACTTCACCCCGGACAACCCGGTAAGAAGCCTACAGGCGGCGCTCATAGGCTTCTCTGCCTCATACCAGGAGGCCCGTGAGGAGCTGCTTCGAGAGTACGAACTGATCAAAGCGTCCCAGACGCTGCTGGCCAAGGACTTGGAGCTTGACACCCAGTGGGAGGCCCTGGTGTGCCAGACGCTGCTGAAGGGTGGTCTGGCCCAGTTGGAGGCAGCGGTGCTGGCGGGAGCGATCTTCGGGGCTTTGCGGGCCTCCACGCACCACTGGTTCATGGGTGGCTGCAAGCAGGATCTGGTGCAGCTGGCCCGCCCCACTTTCCAACTGCTCGAGAGCCTCTCCAAGGCATATGACGAACATGATGGAATCTTTGGCCACAAAGGCGCTGGCCATTAGGTTCTCGGTCTTGAAAATACACACAACAATTCGGGTCACGGAGGTGGTTTCATGGTTCGAACGGTTGATGGCCAGGGGAGCGCTGCTGAGGCGGTCTTCGGCGGTGAGGTTCGCGATTCATCGGTGCTGAGGCTTCGCATCAGTCAGGAGGGGCAGAGTGGTGGCGCTTTCGAGCCTCTGACACCGCCCCGGGATCTTCACCTTGCCTGGGATGAGAGCAACTTCGACCGTTTCGACCATCTCCGGGCCTCTTTGTCCCTGGAGATGGAGCCGGGCAGGCATGCGCTGCCCATTCTGCATGACGAGACCCTGCTCATGGATGTTGCGTCGGGCTGCAAGTGCAACATGCGCATCACTGCGGGGCACATGGACGGAGGCAAGGATCCACAGGCCATCGTCACCGACCTGGATCTGGTTTTTGATACCCCGGTTGTGCTTTACAACATCGTACCCATTCTCGCCCGACTGCACACTCTGTTCCGTGACCGCGAGCTGACCGAGTGGATAACCCGTCTGGTTCTGGCGGCTCAATCGCCGCTGGCGTCCAAGGGGCTGCGGTTGCTGGAAGGGGTATCTCGCATGGCTGGGGGGGGGCTGCTTGGGCGGTTGATTCCAACCCCGGACCAGGTCGGAGACTGGATCGAGAAGGGGTTGGAGGCGCTTAGAAACAGCTCCGACAACACAGCGGTGGTTCGGCTCAACAGGGTCCGGGCAACACCGGTGCAGCGGGATGGAGAGTGGCAGCTCGACTTCAGGTTTACGGGAGAGGTGGTCTATTTCGGCTCGGCGACCTTCCCATTCACGGATTTCAGGGTGCCGAGGATAGTCATCCCCAGCGCCCACGCTGCGCTCAAGAAGCTTGCCACGGGCCATCCTATCGCTACGGCGTCGGTGAGGACCGACCGGATGCCAGGCAGCACTCTGCTCACGGTGCTGGCCAACATGGTCACTGCGGTGGAGGGCGACCTGGCTTTTGGAGGGGACACTCCGGACCTGGCCATAGAGGTTGTGGTAGCCGGCGGCGGTTGCGCAGCGACCTATGTCTCAACCGAGGGCAAGACCGAGGGGCGGTTGAAGCTATCGTCGGTGGTGGAGCAGTCCAGAATCGGCGTGGCGTTGGAGGGCTTCGAGCTGAAGACGGGTGAGGCAACAGCGGCCTTCGACGGGCACCTGGAGTTGGAGCTTTCCGAGAGCGAGGAAATGGGCCCGAAGGGGGGCCCCAGAACTGTGACGACGGTACTGCTGGAGGATCTGCTCAACGGCACGTGGAGCTCGGCGCGGTACGTCATCAAGTCGGGGTTCTCGGTGAGGGAGGGGGCCAAAGCGCCGCCCATCGGGGTCAAGTTCGGGTACGAACACCCGCTGCTCAAGGGGTCGCTGAAGCTCAACGGGCGAGTGGAAGAGCTTTGCTTCGGCGGCTCGGGGCAGTTCAGATCGGGCGGGGCCGACGGCCAGCAGGAAGAGACCGTGGAGTTGCCCTTCTCGTGCACACTGGTGGCAGAGCCGGGCAGTATGCTGTCGAAAGATGATTCGGTGGTGGGCAGTTCCCGGGCAAAGATTCGACTGTCGGGCAAGGTGGTGGCCGAGGGGCCTGGCCGCTACAGCACGAAGTTGGATGGTTCAAGCGATCTTCACCTGCACAGCACCACGCCGGTACGCCCCTTCCCCGAGTTCAGCATCGACGAGAGCGCGCTGGTGGCTTCCGTAGAGGCCCGGGCATCTTTCTCTGTGGTTGCCCGCTCCGTGCGGGAAGGAAGCCAGCCCGCGGTGCTCGACTTCTCGGGTTCCGCCTTCCAGGCCACCCTGGAGCGGGCCAGGCTGGAGTTGGACGGACGCCTGCTTCTGCTGCCCGAGGCGGCCGATGTTTGGATTTCCGCCCGGGATGCGATGTTGGCAACCACGGGGCTGGGCCACTCAAGCGTGGAGCTGAAATGGGACTTCCACGGCCACTCCCCAATGCTGCACGGCAAAGGCCGCATAATCGACGTACTTGTTCCGGAGCTGAGAACGGGCGAGGTGGTGGTGCACATCTCTCCTGCGGGCGGCCTCTCGGTGTCGGGGCCCGAATGGGGCCTCTGGGACGCTCATCTTTTCAACGCCCTGCTGCACCCGACCCAGGAGACCAGAAGGGTTGTGGAGCTGCTGCAGGCCGAGGAGGTGGTGGACAAAGCCACCGCCGTGGTTGAGGTCTTTTCACCGGAGCTGAGCCTCTGGCTGGAGAGGTTCCGGTCGTTTGCAGCCAGAGTTCGCCGGGTGCTTGACGAAGAGGGTATCAGCGAGATAAGCCATGTGATCCCGGCGCCTCGCCTGGCGAAGTTCTGCGCCAGGCTGCTCAGCGATGAGCCCGGGTTGGAGACAAGGGTTCTGCCCATCGTCATGGGGGTTGTGGAGGGCAGGGGACTGGATGTGCCAGCGGTTAAGAGGCTGGTCTTCGACCTCTATCCCGACCATGGCTGGGAGTTCGAAATCGACCGGGGCCTCCGGTGGCTCAACAACCTTCTCAAGCCCGGCGATCCCCCACCGGCCTGGGAGTGCGTACGTTCCCCGGCCCTGGCTGAGGATCCAAAATACATCAAGGCCTTCGAGGCAATACCATCTGCAACGAGGCTCTACAGGGTCGTGGACAGTGCGGCCCCCCTACCCGCCGGCTTCTCCGCCTCCGTGGCCAGAATAGCGGCCTACATGACCCTGGAACAGTTGGAATACATAGTTGGCCGGAATCGAAGCGACTGGGCTCCCGAGGATCTGGCCAGGCTGCAACGCGTTCTGGAGCTCAAGCGGCGCGTGCAGATGGTGCGCTGCGACTTTGGAGGCGTCACTTTTGCGCCCCAGGCCATGGCCATCTCATTCTTCCTGGGCAACGCAGTGTCGGTATCGAGGGCATCGCAGGAGGCCCGACAGCAGCGAGAGGGGGAACCACCCGAGTTCATCGCAGGCACGCTGCTGGGCCCCGAAGACGTGGCCGCAGTGCTCAAAGCCGGTATGGCAGCGGTCTGGGCCGGACGCTCGGTCCAGGTCAACCAGAGACGACTGCTCAACCTGGTGTTCGGTTTGCCACCAGCGTTTCTCCACTCGGTGCTTATCGAACTTGGCGAAAACGACCATCGGGTGCTCACGGGCGCCCTCAATGTGCTTCTAAACATGCCCCAGGATCTGCTGCGGGAACCCCTGGACATGGTTGCAGAGCTCCACAGCCGCCTGCAACTGCCCTTCCCACGCATCGAAGATTTCCTGGCCGGTGGCCGCTGGGCCAAGCTCAGCTACTACGAGGCCCTGGCTGCGGTGGCCGAGCAGATCCTCAGCCAGGCCGAACCCTATCGGGCGCTTAAGTTCTTCATACAGGAGGTGCGCCACCCGGTTGCCCACTCGAACCACCAGAGCAAGAGCGTCCAGAGTCTGGCGAACAAGGCTCAGCAGGCAATAGAGAGAGCCGATGAGCAGGGAGCCCGGTGCTCCTTCAAGGCGGCCCGCACCACAAGGCGCAGCACCGCCGTTTCTGCCTACCAGGAGGCCTTCGCCCGATGCAGTGACCTGCTGAAAGCAGACCGACAGGCCTTCCAACTGCCCTGGTTCAAAGCCTTCTGGGCCCGCAATTACGAGGCTCTGATGGTCTACTCCGTTGTGCGCAACGTTCAACAGGGCATAGACAAGGTTGGCCCGTGGGTCCAGCTGCGAACCCAGCGCCCCCTGGAAGAGGCCGAGCAAACCCTTCTGGACCAGGTCATCGACGCCCTCTACTACTACGAGGCCGACCGGGCCACCCTCAAGGCAGACCCCCTGGTCAGACTGCTCATTGAACCCGATTCCGGACCGCTCAACTTCACCATCGTAAGTTGCATGGGCGTGGTCACCGAAGGCGCCGAAGGCACCGAACTCGAGGATGCCTACGCACGCCTGGAACAACTCCACTCGGTAAAGGTGGTCCGGGCGGACACCGCCACGGCCAAGAGCCTCGACCACAACGCCGACCGCATCATCGAAGCTATCGCCAAGGTCACCACGCCCTACGGCCTGGTGGGCTACAGCCAAGGCTGCGCCAACGCCCTAATGGCCGAGGCCAGGCTCATGGGCGGCACCCCACAGCAGCAGGCCCAGCTCCAAGGCCTCCTCTCCAGAAACCTCCTCTTCAGCGCCCTCAACGGGTCATCCCACGGAACCTGCGGGGATGTGAAATTCGGAAAGGCCATGGTTGAACTGGACCGCTTCCTGGGCCACTACCAGGCAGTGCTCTCCAGGCGCGGCATCGACCTCTTCCTCAGCACCTTCCGGTCGGTCTTGGACTCCAGACTGGTGGTTGAGGGCATCCTCGGCACCCGCTCTGTGGCACGATGGGGGCTTATCCCCCTGCAACGGGGAGGCCAGTTCAAACCCAACTGCCCCACAACCATCCTGCGCGGTATCGTCGAGCCCCAGAACATGCCCGAGGCCCTGGAGTTCCTGGCCAACTCCCTTACCCACCAGAACGAGAGCGCCCTCCATGACACTCAGGTGGAGGTGAACGACGCCGTGGGCCACTTCCGCCTTACCCAGAACCCCCAGGCCGACCTCCTGGCAAGGTGCGACATTGGCTGCATGGTCCAACGCTCGCACCACTGGTCCCCGCTGCTGAAAGAGACACGCTTCTTGACCACCCAGCGAGACATCGACCGGGCCGTCTTCGAGGCCCCCAAGGATCGACACGTATTCCCTTGGATTAATGTCAACGTTCGTTTTGGGGTTATCAGCAAGGCATGAAGGAATACTAATGATTCAACGCAACTTGATCACCTTTACGCTCACGGCGCTGTTTATGTCAACAGCGGTGACGGCCTGCTCCCAAGAGAGCCAGCGCACCCCTGCAGATGCCTCCCCGGACGCAGAGGGTTCTCCCACGGACACCAGCATCCACGACAACTCCGTGACCGACCTTCCTCCCGATGCATCTGCAGACGTTGAGCCTGACGTGGCCCTTCCGGAACCCTCCTATTTGTGGACGAGGGGGCCCGACATACCCGAATGGCCCCAATGGGTGCAAGACAAGCCCTGGGCCACCAAGATTTCCGGTTGGTCCAGTCTCATGGAGCACACACCGGGTAAGCCTGCGGAAATCAGGCACTACTCGGACCTGGCCCTTGGCAACGGTCTGGTCTTCTCACTCACGGGTTACCAGGGTCCGGTAGACCGAATGCACGGCATGGTTGGGCCGGGCTACCAGCGGGGGGCCAGCTTCTTCAGCGACACCTGGATGGAGGTTCTCAAACCCTCGGGCAAGGCATCGGCCTGGCGCCGTGAGTGGCTTGGGCGTCTTGTGAACTCGCCCGTGGTCTGGTCCTACTCGGCCGAGGCAGCGCTGTCGGTCACGTCGCTCACTGCAGCCGTGGCTGGAGAGGGGCTGAGCCCGCTTCACAACGCCATAATCAGAGTGGTGCTGGTAAGAAACCGCAGCGACGAGCCCTTGGATGGGGCCACGCTGGTGCTGCGCTTCGGCCGTGAGCAGCAGGCTGATGGCGACCGTGTCTTCGAGGTTCAAGAGTCCACACGACGCACCGTGGCCCTGCTCAAGGGCGGCACAGCGGTGCCGGGCTCCAAAGAGCTCACCATTGCGTTGCCCACGTTGCAGGGGGGCCAGGAGCACGAGCTTCATATCGCCTACGTAATGGACAGGGGCGACTCTCAGCGTGACCAGTCCTTCCAATCGCTTTCGGAACAAGACTTCTCTCAACTGCTGGCAGAGACAGACCGGTGGTGGTCCAAGAGGCTGGCCGAGGCCACGACCATCGAGACGCCGGACCCCATGGTGAACGAATATCTGCTGCAAGGGTTGCTGGTCATTCTGGCCCAAACGGCGCACCAAGGCAGCATCTGCCCCATGTCGCAGTACACCCGCTTCTGGGTCCGTGACGTTGCCGGACCTATCCGATATCTGCTTCGCATGGGCATGTTTAATGATGCCAAACGAACACTGGACTACCTCTGGGCCGCCATTTTGCGCAGTGGCGGCAACAAGAACTCCTTCGAGGCCGACATCGACCCGAACCCGCCCTTGCCCGACCAGCCCCAGTGGAGCACTATGCCCGACCTGAAGGGCACCGCCCGGGCCGAGACGCCAAGCCACGTTCCCCTCATGCACTTCTGGTACTGGATGAGCACCGGCGACGCCTCCTTCCTGCCCGAAAGGCTTGAGATGATGCGCTACACCCTGGAGAAGCAGGCCTTCGAGGGCGATCTTCTGCCTTTCAGCGGTGACGAAACCTTCAGGGCCGCCATGGCCGCTGCCCACGGCAAACCCCTCACGCAAGAGTTCGTGCAGGGCTTCTACTCCTCATTCTCGTCCCTCATATGGGTCGTCGCAGCAAACGCACTGGCCGACATGTACGAGACCCAGGGCAACAGCCCGGAGGCCACTGCCCTTCGTGACCGGGCCGTGCAGGTCAGAGCCGCTGCAGAAGAGACCTTCCGCCGCCCCGACGGGGCAATGGTGCCCTATGTCTCCTCACTGGACATGTCTCCGTCGGATAAGCTCTTCGAAGACGTCTCCATGAAGCCCATCTGGTTCGCCTACGATGCCCCGGATTCGACACTGGCACGCCAGAACCTGGCCAAATCCATCGAAGAGATTGGTGGGGACGACGGTATCCTTGTTACCAAGCTGCCTGACGAGTACCAAGGCATCATGGGCCTGCCAATCAAGGACGGAGTCTACACGGGCATGAACCCCGGCTATTTCCTCTGGAACCTGGCAGCGGCGCAACACCCCCTGGGGGAGACGGCCTTCAACGCCATGGAGAAACACGCAACGCCCACGGGCACCCACCCCGAGTACCAGATCCTGGACGACCACGCCCCGCTTCACCTGCTCTACAGCGAGCTTGGCGCCGAACCCTCGGACTACACGGCCCGCTACCGCCCCTGGGAAGGCGGCATTAACACCGAGGCCGTGGTCCACTACCTCCTGGGAATACAACAGGATGCCACCACCGGAACACTCCACATCGCCCCACACCTGCCCAACGGCTGGTCGTGGCTTCGAGCCAAAGGTATCAAAGTAGGCACATCCACCGTGGACATAGAGATCCAGCGCCCGGAACCCCACCGCTGGAACATTACCGCCACCAGAACCAGCGGCCCGGCCGTGACGCTCCTCCTGACTCTTCCCCCCGGCCCCGATTCGGCCCCCCAGGTCACCATAAACGGCGCCCCAACCGACGCCACCCCCGCCGACAGCGGATGGAACTCCAAGGTGCACACCCTGGCCCCATTTCTACTATAGACCACTGCTCACCATTCTCGCCCCCCATCGACTCGGCCTTTGGCCGGCTCCCATCGAAGGGCCTGCCTTCGGCTCTGAGGCTGCTCGGTGGATCGAG
>CAZQHM010000158.1:0-8202 GCA_964593355.1 uncultured Myxococcales bacterium | reverse complement strand
GATGAACCGACGGGAGCGGCTGGGGCCCAAGGATGACACGGTGCGATTCGTGCAGATGTCGAGGGAGGCGGGCCCGCCAGTGATGGTGTTGTCGACCTCGGGTCACCCGGTGGTCATGATGGTGCGTCGGCCTAATGCTGCCAGCGCGGACTACCCGGGCAAGCTTGTGGAGACGTTGGCCAGGAACGGCGTGAAGGCGCTATTTCTTATTGGCGCAGTGGGGGCCTGCAATATTTTGTTTCCGGAGATGGACGGAGGTGCGGAGGATCACCTGGCGCTGTTGGAGAACCTCATCCTTGGTGGTCTTGAGCAGGCCATGGAGCGGGGTCAGAGGTTGGACGGGAGCAAGGCTTCGGCAAAGTTCATGTGGGCTCCTGTGAAGGTCACGGCCCAACCATCTCCAATATTGCCGTGGAGGGACAAAGAGGCAATGCTGTCGGCGGTGTGGAGTGCGGTGGGGAGGGCCTTCTTCCGTTCTCTCAAGGAGCGGGCCACGGAGGTGCAATTGCCCATAGTGAAGCTGGGCGGGGCGATTCTGGTGGGGATGCCTGCTGACTACAGCGTGTGGGCGCAGCAGCGCGTCGTTGAGACAGTGGATGCCCTTGGTGGCATGGCAATTGTGAGCTCGCACACGAATGATTTTATAGGCTACATGCACCCCAGAACTCAATATGAACGAAACAGTGAGCATAACAAGCAGTTCTTCCATTATGAAAACGCCATGACCTGGTACGGGAAGGGAGTCGCCGACGACCTTGCGGACAAGGCCATAGAGAGTGCGGCGATATTGCTGCCTGCGGGTGACCTGCCCAACTGAGGTGAGTCTCGATGAGAGTCTATTGCCCACACTGTGGTGCCAGCGAGGAGGTAGCGGCGTCGAGGCCGGGATGCCGTGGTCAATGCGGGTCGTGCGGGGCCAGCTTTCTGGTGAGGGTGCGGACGGATGCCGAGGCCAACCGCTCCATAGCGCCTCTGTACATGTGGTTTGTGCGTCGCAGGGATGGCAGCCTCGTCAGCTTTCCCGGTGCGGAACAGTTATACCACGCGGTGATTGCGGGCCAGGTGGATGCGGCTGATGAGTTATCGGCGGATGGCAGGACGTGGGCGCCGGTCTTCACGCTCCCTGTACTTGCGGGCATTATCGCCGAGTCTGGTGCGAGGGTGGGCGGTGCCAGCGATGTTCATTCGGAGACGGCGGACCGTTACATCTCTGGGGCCGACGACGAGCCGACGAACATGGGGCCCATGCCGCAGGAGCTCATGCAGGCCACACAGCCTGCCAAGGCCGCTCCTCAGGTGGCAAGCGTGGAGTCCATGCTGGCGGCGCTGGAGCGGAGGGCTGCGCAGGAGGCGCTGGAGGCCGTGCAGACCCAGGTGCCGACCCCGAGGGCCCCGGATTATCCACCACCGGCTGCGGCCGCCGAAGCTACGGCGGACACGCAGGAGACGACTATTCCCCCTGAAGAGGGCGACTGGGACGCCGTGGGCGAGGAGACGGGCAGCGGTGAGTGGGAGGCAGAGAGGCCGGTCCCACGGCACGAGATGGAGTTGTCGGATTCGTTCGAATACCGGCTGGCGGTGCAGCGGCGCAACAGGCTTATTGGCGCCATAGCTGGTCTTGTTCTTATTCTGCTTATTCTTGTTGTTGTCAAACTGGCCAGCAAGAGTTCCGGGGATGATGGTGCCGCTGGTGATGTAATGGCCGACGTAGTGGCTCTGGCGGGGGAGGCGGATGTCGCCCGTGAGGGTTCAGCGGAAGGGGGGGCGGACGTAACGGCCGACCAGGCCCACGACGCCGGGGGCGGCACGCAAGCCAGCGAGGCCGGCGATACTGCGGGGAGCAATGGGGAGCGGGATGGGGCCGCTACTGCGGAGGTTGCTGAAGAGACTGGGGGCATTGGGGCTTCTGACGTAGTCGATGCATCCACCCAGGGTGTAATGGAGGTTGAGTCGGCCGCTGAGGCCAGCGTGGCCGACGTGGTTGCGCCTGCCGAGAAGGATAGCGTCGCTGCTGAGGCGGCGGCCGTGGGGGACGTTGTGGCTGGGGGGGGTGATGGCTTGGCGTCCGTTGAGGAGGTTGCCGTGCAGGCAGATAACACCCCCGATTCGGCGCTTCCGGAGCAGGTGCCCATGGTTGCTGTTGTGAGCGCTGTTGTACCTGCCGAGAAGGCACCAGCGGAGACAACGGAGCCTTCGGCGGCCAAGCGTGAGAAGCGGCAGTCAAAGAGAGAGGAGCAGCGGGCTGAGGCTCGTGAGGTAAGGCCTTCTGCCGAGAGGAAGGCGAAAGAACCCGAAGCTGATTCCAGGTCGGAGAGTGGGCCCAAGGGCGACGGTTTGAAGGCCAAGGCCGATGCGCTTCGAAAAGAGGGCAAGCTGGCCGAGGCCGTGAAGGCTTACGAGCAGGCCGCCGCAGCGGGGGATTCAAGGGCGGCGTCTCACCTGGGGGCCGCCGACGTGTTAAGAAAGCTTGGTAATTGCAAGGATGCTCTGGAGCACTACAAGAAGGCCATTGAGCTCTCGGGCTCCAGGACTGCATACGTGGGTGCTGCCCGGTGTTACAGCGCCGTGGGCGACACGGCGGGGGCAAGGGCGGTCTTGAAGAAGGGGCTGGAGCGTCACGACGACAAGGTAATGCGGGCGCTGCTGGACCAATTTGGGGGGCAATGATGCAGGTTGTTCGTTTGGCCGCTTGCGGGCGCAACCTGGCGTTGCCTGTGGCAGCGGTGCGTGAGGTGAGTGCTGCTGGGAAGTTGGCGGCACTGTTCAATGCGCCGCCGTTTGTGCTGGGGCTTTTGAACCTGAGGGGCGAACCGGTGCCGGTGCTGGACCCCGGGGCGCTGTTCCAGTGGGGCACTCTCTGCTTCGATGCCCCTTACGTGGTGATTGTTGAGTGGGAGGGTCTGACGGCCGGTCTGGCCGCTACGCCCCCCGTTGACATCGTGGATGTGGACGAGGAGGGTGGCAAGGTTCAGGCCCCGGACGGTGAGAGTTCTCTGGAGGCCATCGACAGGGTGACATCGGCCGACGGGGTGCCCCTGCTGATGCTCCAGCCCTCCAGGCTCTTCATGCTGCCTGCTGTCCGGGCCCTTCGAATGGCCGAAACGGGAGGGGAGCGAGATCTGCGCTTGGCAGGCAGCGGCAAAGACACAGGGGGCCGCCCATGAACGAGAAGCCGCTGGCCAGCCGGTTGGGCGATGTTTTTGGGTTGGACACGGACTCGTTGTCGGTGCCCATCTCCGAAATGGTTTCGGCCCGCAGCAAAGCAGAGAGCCGGCCCGCTGCCAGTGTGGTCAACGAGTTGATGAGGCCCGACCATCCGGGTTGGAACAAGGTCTTGGACGGGCTGTTCCTTGGGCACACCCGCTTCTATCGCCACCCCAAGGTGTGGGAGTACCTGTCGCAGGAGGCCCGGGCTTTTCGTCCCCCGGTGAGGGCCCTTGTTGCGGGTTGCTCGACGGGGCAGGAGGCGGTGACCCTTGGGCTTATGCTGGACGCCGTATCGCCGGGACGTGGCTTCGAAATAGTAGCGGTGGATGCCAACGAGTCGGCCCTGGACAAGGCCAGGGCTGGGCGTTACTCGCTTTCGGAGGTTGAGAGCCTGCCCGCGGCCTGGATCAAGCGAGGGTTCGACCTGCACGGCACTTCGGTGACGGTGGCCTCCTGGCTGAGGAACCGCATCGACTATCGCTGGTGCAATCTTGTGGATGGTGTTCCGCCGGGTCCCTTCGCTGTAGTAACTCTTAGAAATGTGCTAACATACATGAAACCCGAAGCCGTGACACGGATTTTGGAGCATGTACTTGCCTCGCTGGCTGCCGAACGAGGGCTATTGGTGGTAGCGCCTCAGGAGACGCATCTTATTGCCACGGCCAAGGCCTACCGTGTGAAGGCGCCGGGGCTTCCCATCTACTGTGCGCCCAAGGCGTCGCCGGCGGTTGTGGGGGCGCCAGCTCCCGAGAAGGCTGCCTCGGCGGCATTGCGGTCAGCGGTTCCAGGGCCAGTTGAACGGCCGCTTGCGGAGGCCTCCAGGTTGATCGAGGTGGGGGGAATAGTTGTGCATGAGGAGACTCTGGAATCAACCAGCGAGGGGTGGCAGAGGGTAGAGCGGGAGCTTGTGCAGCTTCTTGACTCGCCTCCCCTGGCCGTGAGGCTGGACCTTGGGACGGTGAGGCTTGTGGACAGCGTGGTTCAGCGACGGCTCCATGCCTTGGGTCGACTGCTGGAGAGCAGCGGCACGCGGGTTGAGCGTCACGGCGAGGTCTGGAGTCGTTTTGCGCACCCGCCGCGGCAGACCCGAGAGATGGAGAGGGACGATGCGTGAGCTGATACCAAGCGGGTTGGGGCGCGCCACCCGAGCAGCTGCCACGGGCAACATCGCCGATGCGATGGTGCATCTTCGCTCCATGGCATTGGAGTTGGAGGGGAGGCGTCTGGAGGCCATAAGCGACCTTCTGGAGGCCTTGCCGGAGCACCCGGCCTTCCCGGTTCTATGGGATGCTTTGGGTCGAATTCGGGCCATCTTCGAGGGCGAGCCAGCGGGCAGCGGTAGCCCGACGGTGGGCGGGGGCCACAGATCCCCTGTAGAGAGAGTTCCGACTGCTGCCGTGAGTTCCGAGAGTGCTGCCAATGTGGGGAGCGGTCTGGATGTGGTTGTTTCGGAACCGGCGGGCGCTTTGGCTGGTGGGCGTTTGGATGCGGCAGTTGTGGAAGGGGTTACCGCTGCCCCGTTGGCCGAGCCGTTCCGATGGACGCCGCCGAATCTGGGGGAGGAGACGCTTCGCAGCTACTTTTCGGAGGCGACGGAGTGTCTGGACGTTGTGGCGGAGCAGGTGGCCACGGCCCAGGGCGGAGATTCGGATGAGATGGCCGAGGTATACCGCAAGTTGCATACGGTGAAGGGCTCTTCGGGGATGTTCGGGTTGCGGCCGGTGGAGGCTCTGGTTCATGCCATGGAGGACCTGGTGAGGGCACTTCGGGCTGGGGAGGTCCCTCTGACGGACCAGGCCAGGCTGCTTGTGGCCCGTGGGGTGGTTATTGCGAGGCAGGCAGTCTGCGAGGCACAGAAGGACCAGGTAGTGGTTGTGGACCACACGGAGTTGGCGGAGGAGATTCGCCGTTTCTTGAGAGATCCCAGCGGTGCCATGTCGGCGAGGGAGCCGGTGAGTCATGGCCCGGTTGTGGCGAGGCCGTTGGCGTCGCATGCGCCGGTTCCGTCGGCTGAAGGTAGCGGGCCTGGGGTCTTTGCTGGCCACGCTGCAGGTTCTGCGGGTCATGGGCATGGGAAGGTGGTGGGGCGTTCTGATGCGCAGCCTGGGGAGGGCAAGGGCGGGGCCGTGGGTCGCTCTGCGCCAGGGGGTGGTGGGCAACGGGCCAAGGGATTGGATTCGATGCAACTTCGGGTGGATTTCGGCAAGGTGGACCGACTTGCCAGCATGGTTGGTGAGCAGACGATGCAGCAGGACGAGGTCTCAAGGCAGCTTCTGAGGGTTCAGGAGGCCATTGAGGAGATGGAGAGGCGCTTGTCGGGGATTGTGGGGGGCTCGGGAGAGGTTGGGGCGGCTGGCGACGGGGCCATGCAGTATCTGCGTCAGGCCACGCGCAACCTGGCCGTGTTGGCGGGCACAATGGAGAGCAAGGCACAGCAGTTGGACCTGACCTCAACGAAGCTGCACGGCATGGTGCTGGACCTTCGCATGACCCGAATTGGCGAGCTGTTTCAGAAGCACAGCCTCACGGTAATGACTGCCGCAGCGGCCCAAGGCAAGAAGGCACGGCTGGTGATTGAGGGCGGGGAGACGCGGCTGGACAAGAGCATTGTGGAGCGGTTGGATGAGCCTCTGCTGCACCTGATAAGGAACGCAGTCTCCCATGGGATAGGGCGCCCCGAGGTGCGTAGAGCCGCTGGCAAGCCTGAGGAGGGAGTTGTTACGGCCAGGGCTTTTCAGCGTGGCAACCACGTCATCGTCCAGGTGGAGGACGACGGCAACGGCATAGACCCAGAGGTAATCAGGCGCAAGGCTGTGGACAAGGGTTTCTTGTCGGCTGACGAGGCCCAGGGGATGGATGATGGTCGGGTGGTAGACCTGATTTTTGCTCCCGGGTTTTCTACGACCAACGTAGTGGACGGCATCTCGGGTCGTGGGGTGGGACTGGATTCGGTTCGAAACGAGATCAACCGGGTAAGCGGAGCTGTTCAGCTCATCAGTGCGCCTGGCCGTGGGACGACTTTCGAGCTTGTGCTGCCTTTAACCCTTGCGTTGTCGAGGATGCTTCTGGTTGAGGTGGCCGGCGAGACGGTTGCGATACCTTCGGACAACGTGGGGCGGGTGTTGTTGTTGGAGGGAGAGCGGGTTATTCGGCTGGAGGGGCGCTATCTGGCCCGTGTGGAGGATGAGACTATCCCGCTGGTGTTCCTGGACAGGGCGTTGGGGCTTACCACGGTGCCGGTGGTGCGCAGCGAGTACACGGTGTGCGTGGTTACGCACGGGGCGCAGAAGGCTGGTCTGGTGGTGGACCGGACGGTGGACTACATGCAGGCGGTCATTCGTGATCTCGGGCCCATGCTGGCCCAGGTGGAGTACTGCATGGGGGTGACCTTCTTTGAGGGGGCCTGCCTGCTCATCGTCGATCCTGGTGCTGTGGGGCGAGCGTGGCAGGAGGGGCAGTTGGGGCATGGGGTGCAGAGCCGTACGGCGCGGGTGGCTGTGATCACGGACACGCCGCATCGATTTGCGGCCATTCACGCCCTCTCAAGGCGGAAGCCCATTCGGGCGATCATTTCGACCCCAGGGGCCTTTGACATCTCCACGATGCCCAAGGTGACCGAGGTGTGGGTGGACGGCAACATGGAGAACCTCGAAGAGCAGTTGGAGAGACTTGATCTGGGGCGAGCCCCGGCCAACGCCTACCTTTGGATATCGCAGAGTGTTCTGGATAGGGCGAACAAAGGGGCCATTTATCGGGGCGGCATACTGGATTTGCTGGTTGGCGATTCGGTGAAGGAGTTTCTGGAGCGGGTTGTAGCCGTGGAACGCAGGGAGGATTGACCGTGAAGGTTTTGGTAGCGGCCACTGATACGGTGTTAGGAGATTTCCTCTGGAATTGGCTGGGCGACGAGGAGGGGGTGGTGCTGTCCAGGTCTAAGCGGGCCGTATCGGCAGCACCGGATGGCAGCACGGGCTGGGTGGTTGCGTTGGGGGGCAACGACCTTGGCATGGCCACGCTGCTGGAGGAGCAGAACTGGGTGGAGAGGATTCTGGTAGCCAGCGTTGGTCCCGTGGAGAGCCCCCTACCCCACTCGTGGGTCGTTGTGGAGTTGCCCACCACTTCAGAGAAGCTTGAAGATGCCCTGGAGCGTCTTCGGGGTGTGGTTTCGGAGCCAACAGGAGAGTTCACTGCCGAGGTAGCGAAGAACGCCCCGGTTGTGCTTGTGGTTGAGGATTCCGAGAGTCAGAGACGCATGGTCGTCGGCACGCTGAAGGGCGAGGGATTCAGGGTGTTGGAGGCTGGCAACGGGCGTCTCGGCCTGGAGGTTTTGAGGCGCCAGGCCGTGGACGTGATGATAACGGACGTGGAGATGCCTGAGATGGACGGGCTGACCCTGACGCGCTCTGTTCGCTCTGACCCGAAGCTATCCCGATTGCCCATCCTCATGACCACGACCCTCTCGGCCTTCAAGCAGGTTCGTGAGGGGTTCGACGCCGGGGCCTCGGACTACGTGGTGAAGCCGCAGAAGGGTGAGCGGGAGGCTTACCTGGAAGAGATCGTGCGACGGGTATACGCCTTTCTGGAGACGGCCCGGGTTGTGGAGGGCAAGCGGGCGCTGGCGGTGGACGACAGTCCGGCCATCAGGCAGATGGTAGCTGGCATCCTTCGGGACAACGGCTTCGACGTCACCACGGCCAGTGATGGGCAACTGGCTCAGGAGATTCTGGACCAGGATTGGGCCTCGTTCGACGTCGTGGTCACGGACCTGGAGATGCCCCAAATGGACGGGCTTCAACTGACGCACTGGGTAAAAAGAGATGAGAGGATGCGAGATTTGCCCGTGATAATCCTCTCCGGATCGACACAGGGGATACATAGGTCGTTGGGGCGGGGATTCGGCGCCGATGCTTTCCTGACCAAGACCCTCATCGAGGAGAAGCTGCTTTTGACTATCGAGCTTGTCACGGCCCGCAACCGCATGGCCAGGGAGCACCG
>CAZQHM010000157.1:0-8221 GCA_964593355.1 uncultured Myxococcales bacterium | reverse complement strand
GGGTGCCAACGCAACCACCCGAACCTCCGCCGCCGCCGCTGGCCCCATACGTGTAGCACTCTGCCCCAAGGAAGGCATCCTTCGCCTCACCGCCGCCGCCACCGCCGCCGCCGCCACCACCGCCTTTTGTGCCCTGCGTGCCATCTCCACCAGCCGACGGTACCCAATAGCCCATCGAATCCACTGTGCCACGCCCGTTGCCGCCAACTCCGTCCGTGCCGTTGGCACCAGCAGCACCCGTAGCGCCTGACGCCCCGTTGGCCCCAGTGTTGCCACCATAGCCGCCCGTTGCACCATCCTGAGCCGATTGCCCCGTCTTACCGCTCTTGTCGATCTCTCCGCCCGTACCACCCGTACCGCCACTGTTGGAGCACTGCCCCGCAGCGCCCGTACCGGCCGGCGGCAAAGAACACTTACCGCATCCGATGCACGCACCGCACCCATCATACTCGCACCCCGACTGACCGGCACCGCCCTGGGTGCCGTTCGTACCGTCAACACCGGCAGTGCCCGAAAGCCCGTTGCCGCCGTTGCCTGAAATAAAACTATTATTATAGAATTGCAATTTCTCGCTGCTGTTGTAAATATGAACCGCCGTTGATGAACCGCCGGGGGTGTCGTTATTACCCGCTTCAATGGTAAATCCATCAACGATTGTATTGGCCTGGATATCCCTGGCAATCATTGCAACGACTCCGCCGGGGCCAGTTCCATTCCAACGTATTATCGTCTTGTTCGTTGCCGGCTTATGCTGCCAACCCAACTCCGGGTTGAACCCACCGTATAAACCAACGCCTGGCACCAAAATAACCTGCTCGAGATATGTACCCATAGCGACATAAACATCCCATTTGGGAGTCTTTGACGCTGCAAGCTGGATACCCTTTGCAATCGTCTTTACCGGATGGTCAATATTTCCTGTCTGATTACCAATATCCATTCCGTTTGGACTTACAAATATTGCGAAGGCAGCATCACCATCGATGCCGTCGCAGTTCGTATCCATATTCTCCATATCGGGGAGGTCAGGCTCAGGGCTATATACACAAATGTATTCGCAACCATCCTCCCAGGATTCATTCAAGTTCTTATAGTCGCCAGTGCACTCGCCCATCATGCAATTGCCGTCCTCACAATAGGCCTCAGCGTTGTCGTATTCACAAACGTTCCCGCAACTGCCGCAATTGTCCTTGTCGGTCAGGTAGTCGGCGGGAACCATCCCCAGACACTCGCACACCTGGGACACGGGCCAGCACTGCTTGCCCGGCTGACCCTTGCTGCTGGTAACATCCTTGCACTCATAGCCAGGAGGACACGCCTCCTCGGAGCAGTCCCTGGCACAGTAGAGCGCATCGTTCACACCCATGGGCAGACAGAAGTCGCCCACAAGGTTGCAGCTCTGGTCGTCAACACAAGGCTCGCAGAGCTTGTTCTCGTTGACGTGAATGCAGATGAACTGGACGTCGGGAAATCCGTAGGGAAGGCAGCGCCAACCATCGGGACACTCCTCCACGCAGGTCTTGGTGCAGACCCTGCCCCCATCGGGGCCGTCAACGCACAGCCCTGGCTCGCAGCACTCCTGGTTGGTATTGCAGGGCACGTTGAAAGGCTTGCACCCCTCGTAGTCCTGATTGATCTCCACGAAAACACCGCAGCCGTCCCCGGTGCAGTCCGGCCATGAGTAGTCCGGCCACCAGGCTTCGGGCTTGTTGCCGCCGTCATCTTGAACCTGAGAGTCCTGGTCTGCCGTCACATCAGCCACCTGCACGCAGGCAACCCCCTCACACTTCCCGCTGCAGACCGTCTCAACCTGCCACAAAAGCTCATCGCCGGCCTGCTTACACCGAAGCACCGCCTCGTCAGCCCCATCCTTACCACACTTCAAGGTGCCCGGAGCATTACACTCGTCGCCAGCCTTGGTCACATTTGAGCCTTCGGAACCGCCACATCCCCCGAGGAAAACGAGCGATGAGGCAAAGAGCAGCGTTGCTGCAACTGAAAGACGTCCTCTCATAAGGTCCTCCATGAGCCACTACGGACCCAGCGATGATACCGGCGATGTGCCCTGTGATCAAAGACTTTAGCAGAACTGCGGCCTGGAAACGCGGGAAGCGGCGACGAGGCCAACCCAACAAACCCCGGTTCGGGCCAAATGGCTGGCTTGCCGGCTAATCATGCGACCATGGGATGAGCAGTGGTTAAGCCAGAAATGGCCCAGGGTCCAGACTCGGACAAGTCGCACCGTTCAGCAGCGAACGATGGGTCAGTTCAGGCTCACGTTGGCCCGCAGGAAGGCATCCAGCTTCTTGCGCTGGTCCGGGAAGAGATGCTTGAACTTCACCTTCACCTGGCTTGGCGATCTGTCCACGATCTCAGCAAGAGCCTTTATTCGCTCCTGGGACTGCGGCAAGCCAAACTCCAACCACATGAACTTGTTGGTGGCTAACCTCTCCGCCGGGGTGTCCAGAACCATCCCCTCCTGAGTCAAATTCATCCCCGAGGCCTTCACCGTCTTGTGCGTCCCCAGGATCTCCAGTACCTCGAAGCTCATGCCTTGCGTCTGATTCGTTATCATGACCAACCTCCATCAGTCCCAGCATGGATACCACTCAGGGAAGAAAGCGCAAAAAAGTGGTCATGTCGTTCGGATACCGATGGTTTATGCCGATTTTCCCCTCAGTGGGAACCACCCCAGAGTCGCAAGATCCTCGGGGCCACGCACCTTGGCCCAGCGCCCGGAGGCCCGAAACATCGGCTCGTCGGCACTTGTGTCGCCCACCGCAGCCACTTCCTCACGGGTGACCCCACATGCGGCCATGAACTTCGCCGACCAGTGCGCCTTTCCCGGAATCTCCTTGTCGTCGCCAACAATCAACTCCACCGCCACCTTGCCGTCCGAATCCTTGTAGAGCCTGTTGGACGCTATCTTCACGCTCTGGTCGGGAAGGCCGGACAGGGTCATGATTCGACTGGCTGTGGCCGAAAAGCCCGAAGAGACGATGGCCATCGCTATGCCAGCCTCGTGGGCCGAACGAAGGAAATCCACCGTGCACTGCGGGACTGGAATCTGCCCCAAAACCTCATGCACCTGCTCCAGAGTCACACCAAGCTCATTCCATAGCTCTACATCCCTGTTGCAGAAATCAACGTAGCCAAGCTCACTGGCAAGGAACGAACGCACAAGCTCCTTGCCCGCAGGCTCCCACACCCCAAGGCGCTCATGAACAAACTGCCAGGGTGAAAGCACCGTCGTAAGAGTGCCATCCATATCCAGCAGCAGCAGTCTGGGAGGCACGGGGCCCCTGACCAGATCCTCCCTCACTGCCCGGCCTTCTTGGCGCTGATGGGCCACGAAACGTTGCCCATGGAGGTGGGAGTTCCTCCAGAGGTCAGAACAAACTCGCCCGTCAGATTGCCAGAAAGCGAGTCGGCCTTGAGATCGTTGTTGGCGTCAAGCATCTGACCGCCAAAGGTGCCCTTGATCATCTGCTCTGCCAGCAGCGAGCTGAACCGGTTGAAATACTCCAGACGGATATCGGTCACGGCCATCTGGCAAGCATCGGAGAGAAACTGCAGGTTCTTGTTGAGACAGGTCACCGTCTGGAAAGAGATGCCCGCCACCAGACTGGAGCAGTTGAACAGCGGGCCTATGGCCTCATCCACCGAATCGGGCAGACCGTAGGCAGGCAGCACCATGGTGAGGAAGGCCAGCATGAAGAGCTTGCCCGGCCGCAACGAGACCTCGTATTCGGGCAGGGCCCACTCCTCCATGTTGGAGGTCGTCATGAAAGATTCTACATCGTTCCAATCCAGCAAAACCTCACCGCCCTTGAACTTGTCGAAGGGTATCGTGAGAAGATCGGAACACTCCGCCCCGCAAGGAAGCGTGGCTGACATCACCACCTCGAACAGATGCAGCTTCGTCGGGTAGCGGCCATCAGCCTGCTTGGGCTGAACGGTCATGTTCATGTTCAACTTCGCTGACGCTAAAGCCTGCGCCAGAATCGCGGCCGATCCCTGGGCCATGGCCGGGAAGGGCGCAGGGGGGAAGCTCTGGCCCAATCCCATCTTCACGCTGTCGGTGATCTCCTTGGGAATGTCCACTTCGTTCTCGTTGCACACCGTGGGCAGTCCCTCGGGGAAGTAGGGCAGCAGCTCGTCGATAATGCGCTGCGCAATGATCTCGGGAGCGTCTTCCAACACAGCGTGCAGTTCAGCGCCCGGGTCACGCAACGCCTCAGGTACCAGCGCCGTTACATCTGCCGTCACAGTCGCGTCGTAGCTGCCCACAGGGTTGAAGTCCAAAGGCTCCAGCAGCAGCGCCACCTCCTGCGTCCGGTCAGGCAGTACAAAGACTCCCTCCACACATCCGCCACCCACCGGCATTCCTTTCCCATCCACTGCTCGCCCAACTACCAGGTAGGCCGAAGAAGCCAGCGCATCATCGTACTCAACAACCGTCTGCCCCTCCGCAACAGGAACCGGAACCCCCGTGGGCTCAATGAAATTGAATCCGCCACACATGGGCATGGAGTTGTCCATGTAGAGTGTGATCTGCAAGTCGGGAGAGATCGCCGTCAGTTCGGGGCTGACCTCTATGGTCACAACAAACGTCCCCTGCTCCGGCGCCACAGAATTCAGGGTAATCGTTACATCCTCGGTGCACCGATTGGACGCAGTGATCTTGTACGTGGCCTGCTCCGAAGTGCCAGCATTGAACTGCACCTGCGCCGTCCCGTACTCGTCGGTCATGGCTTCCGTCTGCTCCAATGCACCGTCGCCATCCCCGGTGACGGCAAATTCCACAACCTGGTCTGCAATGAAGGTCAACTCCTTGGAGTCGTAGATTCGTGCTTGAATCGTATAGCTCCGGGTAGCCTCCACGGTCATCCCGTCCTCTACGCCCATGAACTCCAGAACCCACGTCGTAGGGCACGGAGGCGCCGTATCCTCTTCCTGGGTATCCACTGCTATCTCGCCCTCTTCCCCGTCCTGGCCCAGATCCTGGGGCGCCGCATCCTTATCACCGCCGCTGCCTGAATCACCACCACCACAGGCGAATGCCAGCAAGAACAACGCTGCAATAACTGCAAATCGTGCGGAACGAATCATCGGAACACTCACCTCCTGTTGCCTGACAAGCCAAGCCGGAAACTTCCCGGCGCAGTATGCCCAAACCGACCTCACATGTCCAAGAATCTGAGCCCACCGGGCCAAGAAGGATTCAGACAAGCACACCCGGAGCGCGTATCAGCATCACAGCCCCACCACGCCGACATTGGCCACTGGCCAACTCCCCCCATGGGCCTGACCACCGTTCACGGTTCCATGAGATTTCTTGCTCCGTTCGTCAGCGCCCGCCCCACCTCGTCAAGGGTGCTGAACACGGCGTCAATCCCCTGTTTGACGCCTTGCGTCAAAGGTCCCAGCAGACCCGAAATGTCCGATGCCGTCATCATCATGAACCTGACCATTACACCGTCGGGGGCTCCGTTGACATAGTAGACCGGCCGCCCCGTAGCCGGCACCACAAGCAGCGTGGAGAGCGGCGAACTGGCCGAGTAGCTGTAGTTAGGATCGTACACTGCGTAGAGCGATGCCTTGGTGAAGTGCCAGGCCCTGTAGACCAGGAAGGCGTGGCCGCTGTCCAGAACCGCATAGCGGCCAACCTCACCCGCACCTTTCAAGACCCTGGTTTTAAGCCTGAAGCCGGCAACTACGGCTGGACGCCCAAGGCGCAACTCGGCATCAATCATCGCACCAATCTCGGGACCCGGTGCAGCCATGGCCGCCTTCAGGGTGCCGGCCAGATTGGCTGGATTTATGTTCTCCAGGTGAATCGTCGACATGATTGCGCGGACGAACTCGGGCCGTCGCGAGGCGAGAGCTCGGAAATCCGAAGCCCCTCGAAAGGCCACGGCGTCGGAATAGAGCAGGTGCTCCACTGCCGCAAGAGCCCCCAGGTTATCCAGGGGAACACCCTGGGCCTCGGGCCCGAACGATGCCTTCTGGAATGCCAGTTGAACCGCAAATACAATGCCCACGCAGGTTCCCTGGGTGAGCATCGCCAAGGTACTATCAGCAAAATTAGAGAATGAGGGCGAATCGGTGTAGGGGTTGAATCCAACGGATAAGGCGCCCAGGTAGGCCCCGAACGACGCGGCCGGTACCAAGGGGATAGCAAGCCTCAGGTCGCCGCAACGAACATTGGCCGGACCCCAGTTCAACGGGCTGTCCCCCGCCATAACCTGATCGAACTTGAGCCTGAAGTAGACCCCGGCCGGACCCGTGGCCCTGTACTCCCGACTGCCGCTATCCCGTGCGAACTCCCTTGGCAACTCCACTTCGAGTTCCCCCTGGGAACAAACGATCTCAAGGGGCACGTGCCCGGTGAGGTGTCTGGTGGAGAAGATGATCTCTCCTGGAAAGACGTCCAGGCTGCCCGAAACGCCCTGGGCGTGAGCCGCAGAAGCCATGCGAAAGCGGCGCTCCACCGCAGCAACATAGCCATAGTCATCTCGCTGATTTGTCACCAGAACAACCCATCGATACTCGGCCCCAGGCTTGAGCAGCCCCGTTGGGATGGTCACCACGTTGTCCAAGGTATAGCGCTCCCAGACCAGCGCTCCTTGCGAGTCGAGAACCTGGAAGCGTGCATCGGCGTGGGCCGAGGGCCACCGGAACGTAGGATCTCGCTCCAGAACAACAGCCCCGTCTTCAGGAATGGTCTCGGGCTCGTGAGGGGCATCCGGTGGGTAGAAGAGGAAGATCCAGCCCCAGCCCGCAGCTACTACCAACAGCATCAGAAGCATGAGCCCAAGGCCGAACCTGAAGGGCCGGAACCCCATGGCACGCAACCGGGCCAGTGGCCCAGCACCGCTGTTGGAGTCCCCTTTCTGTTCCTTCTGGTGTGCCGTCATGCTCGTGGCCAACCGCCTTTGTGAAGAAGATTCTACGGGGGTTATTGCGCAGGTAAAGCCCGATGTGGTATATGGTCCCCTGTGCCGGAAAAGGCAATGCCAATAGGGTATCAGCGTGAACGGAACTCAAATCGGGCCTTACGTCGTCTTGGGAGAGCTGGCTCGGGGTGGGATGGCCTCGGTCCATGCCGCCAGACACCTCAGGCTGGGGCATCTGGTAGCGATCAAGATGCTCCACCCCCAGTACCAGAAGAACCAGGAAGTGGCTGTTCGCTTCCTCGAAGAGGCGCGCATCCAGGCGAACCTCCGCCACCCCAACATCCTCACGGTCCAGGACATCATTGAGCTCTCGGACTGGAGCGGAATCGTCATGGAGTTGCTGGATGGAGTCACCCTCTCCAGCTACTACCGCCAGGTTAGCCTGCCACTTGACGTGCCGCGAATCATGGGGATCTTTCTTCCCCTCATCGATGCCCTGGTCTACGCCCATGACAGCGAAGTGGTCCACAGGGACCTCAAACCGGCCAACGTGTTCCTCCACTGCGGAAAACAGGAACTGATTCCCAAGCTCATGGACTTCGGCATCGCTAAGGTCCGAAATACCGCCATGCAGACCAACCTCACTGCTGCGGGCGCAGTGCTCGGAACGCCTCAGTACATGGCCCCTGAACAGTTCGAGGACAGCAGCAAGGTCGACTACCGGGCAGACATCTACGCCATGGGGGTGATGCTCTATGAGGCAATCTCGGGCAGATTGCCCTTCTTTGGAATGACTCCAGGCGCAGTGATGAAAGAGGTCCTTCTCAGCCCGCTCACGCCGCTAAAAGACGTTGTGGCTGGGGTCGACCCTGAACTCGAGGCCCTTGTTCTCCGTTGCCTCGACAGAAACAGAGAGAACCGATTCGAGAGCGCCCACTCCCTCTTCCTGGCCCTGGAGGCCCTCTCCACAAGGCTCGGCCGCAAGGTGCCAGGGGTTGGTGAGATTGAACGGGTTGACCTCAAGAGCCGTGGCATCGACCTGCCTTCAAGCCGGGGAGGCCATGGCGAAATCGGCAAGTCAACCATTGACTCAAGACTCGTCGACAGCATGGGCGCCCCACCATCCACCCCAATGGTAGCCATTGGCGATGGAGAGCCGGTTCATCTCCCGCTCACTCAAGAAAAGGGCAAGTCGGGCGGCGAACCCCAGCCCAATGCCACAGACTGGAACGCTACTGCCACGACCGCCCCCAAGGCCAAGTCCCGCAAGTGGCTTTGGGCTATCCTTGGCCTGCTGATGCTTGCCGGAGGCGGAGCCGCTG
>CAZQHM010000156.1:0-8283 GCA_964593355.1 uncultured Myxococcales bacterium | reverse complement strand
ACATAGAGGGAGTGCTGGCACGCAGCCGTTTCTGGCAGCGCCACCGGCTAGCTCCCATCAATGTGAGGCAGCGCAAGGCGTTGGACAAGATGCTCGATGCAGGCATCAATGGCTTCCAGGGAGGAATGACCACTCGCAGGTACGCCTCCCTGAACCGGGTTTCCAAACCAACCGCCTTCAGAGAGCTGGCCGAGCTTAGAGATTTGGGCCTGCTGAAGTCCACCGGCGCAGGCCGCAGCGTCCGCTATGGCGTGGCGTGGGAAGGGTGAGCAGACCCAGGCTGCAAGTTGGGGATGCAAGTTGGGGACGGATGCAAGTTGGGGACGGAACCTGCCTCCACAGCGCTCCCCCTTGTGTGGCGTCACCAGGAACGTCCTCCGTCCCCGAAATTGCCATCCCCGAAACCACCAGGAACGTCCTCCGTCCCCGGCACCCTCCATCCCCGGCACCCTCAGACCTGGGCCGTGGCTGATGCGGACAGGACCAACCGATGCCTTGGGTGACACGTAAGCACCCAGCCGATGCTTCGGAGTATTCGGTTCAGCCCAACCTGAATATGGCCAGAGGTAGCGGTTCGGTTGGAATGGCACCCACGTTCCTGGGTTCTTTTGCTCTGGTGAGAAGCCTTGAGTTGGGATACTTCGATAGCTGTTTCAGCTCTGCCGGATGGATTTGGGAGGTCCACTTAACCTCCACGGGATAGAATCTTCCTTCATTGACATATGCTATATCAACCTCACCTACGTCGCCTTTTATGTAGAATACCGGGTATTTCCTGGCATAATGGTTCACCGCCACGGCCTCCACCAGTTTGGGGACAAGCCCTTGCGTGCCCAATGCAGGGTCTACAGCATCTTCCACCGAGTAGATGCCCCTTCCGGCCACCCAGGCTGCTGATGCGTGGTGGATGAATGGATCGGCAAATAGAATCCGCCTGGCCTTCTTGGGTGCTGCCGATAATCGGTGCTCCAGCAGGGCTGGCTGAACAACCACGACCCCCATGGACTCCAGCAGGCCAACATAAGAGGCCACGGTCGCAGGGTGGTCGATGCTCATCTCCTTGGCCAGAGAGTTCCAGGTCACCTGTGTGTTACACCGCTTAACCAGCGACTGCACCACCTCCAACAGATAGCGTTCCTGTTTCATGCGCTTAAGGACATCCCCACGAATCCAATCGCTGTATATGGCCAGCGTAGCCGGAGAGATGGCACCGTTCTGGAACCTGTCATTGATGGCCGTGAGAAAGCCTCCGTGTTGGAGG
The DNA here is from genome assembly GCA_964593355.1 of uncultured Myxococcales bacterium. GTDB lineage: Bacteria > Myxococcota_A > UBA9042 > CAIXZC01 > CAIXZC01 > CAYTWV01. The sequence continues at coordinate 7,022 of CAZQHM010000156.1, read as the reverse complement.
TACTCGTGGAACAGATCGAACAAGCGGGAAACCAGTTCGCCAGCCGGTGGCTCGTCTGAATGTGCAAGCATATCCCGCTCACCAGCACTCACCGCACCTTTCAAGATGGTGGTCTCCTGAAAGCTCAACGGGTGAAACTGGAAGTCGGTAACTGCCTGCGAACCTCGTCGGCCCGGCAAGGCCATCACCGCCTCGCGGATAACCACCGAATCCGACCCGGTCATGAGCACCACTGTCGAATCCAAAGAGCCCGCATCGGCCAGGTATTTCACCCCCCGCTCCCAGCCATGCACATAGCTTATCTCGTCCATGACAAGGTAGGAGAGACCGTGAGGGGTAGGCTGACCCTGGATAGAGTTCACTATGCGAATAAGCGAATGGTAGTCATCAATGATGTCTCCCGTAATATACCGAATGCTCTCGGGCGGAACCCCGCTCTGCAACAACTCCGCCATCCACTGTTTCGCCAGGGTAGTCTTCCCAGTTTGCCGGCCCCCGGTCACGGTGTAGATTCCAGGGCAGCGAGGAATACGGTCCAGCAGGCTGGAACGATGCACGTATCTCAATTTGCCAAGCCGGCGGAGATGTGGGTCCAACGTCTGGAACTGCTCAGCAGCCTCAAGATGAGAGTTGTGGGGCAGGAAACGGTCGTCCACGGGTCACCTCCTGGCCAATCTGATCATGGGCCATTGATCAAATTTAGTCAATAGCGATTGCTCAATTCTGGCGTGATGGCCCTAAACCACTGCTCGCCATTCTCGTCCCCCCCCTCGACTCGGCCTTGGGCCGGCTCCCATCGAAGGGCCTGAGCGGCCCCCTCTGGGCCGTCGAAGGCGGGGTACACGGCTGCTGGGTGGATCGAGATATGTGAGCAGCCGTGTAGCCGTTGATCTGCTCTGCCCGTTGTCGTCGCCAGCCTGCCCGACGAAGCTCATTCCGATTCTTTACCGCCGCCCCCACAGTTGGGAAGCAACCATACCGCCAAGGCAAGCAGAGGCACCACCAACCCCAAGCGTCGGACCACGCCAATGCAGCCGCCGGGCCAAGCCCCCGTTTGAGTCTTACTCTGGAAGAAAGCCGCTATCATCGGGGGGGGGTGTTTGGGGACGGAGTACTCGGGGAGGGTCTTAGCCAGGTCAAGCTTCAGCCTCCGAGTAGCTAAACCACTGCTCGCCATTCTCGCCCCCCCTTCGACTCGGCCCTGGCCTCGCTCAGGGTACACGGCTGCTGGGGGGATCGAGATATCTGAGCAGCCGTGTAGCGCCGCTCGCCCTTCCTCCAGAGCCCTTGACGATGCCTTTTGTGCCCTGGATAATCCGTCTGTTGAGCCGGGAGCGCGGGGCAGAGCTTCCGAGCCAAGGAATTCCGGTACTTAGTTAGAGGTTGCCCATGAAGCAGTTGACCCGCATTACTATGCTCTCTCATCTGGGTCGTCTCTCCGGCTCAGACATAGTGGCGACTTCGAGACGGAGGACAAGAATACAGGCGTCGCGACGGTGGAGGAGATCATGGCCGATGATACGACGGTGGACGATAGCAACCGTGTTCGAGATTGCGCGGGCAAGCAATGGCGAAGCCTGGTACTCGCCAATTGCAATGCCCCTGGCTGGGCTTGGCAAACCTCTTGCTTGGAATTCGACTCGCGATTATTCTACTCACGAGTCGAATGGAGGGGCGGATGTTCGTTGGTCGGCTTCGAGAGTTGGGCGAGTTAGAGCGCCGGTGGGACGGGCGTGATGCTGAGCTGTTGGTGTTGTACGGGCGGAGACGGGTGGGTAAGACGGCGTTGGCACGCCACTTCGCAGCGGGGAAACCTGGGTGCTACTTCAGTGGAGGACAAGTCCGAGAAGTGGACAACCTTCGTGACTTCGCTGCGGCATTGGGGCTCGAAGGCACTTCGTTCGAGAGTTGGGACGCTGCGCTTGGGTTCGTCTTGCGACTGGCAGCGGGTGGCCGCTACCTTCTGGTGCTGGACGAGTTCCAGTGGCTGGCCGAAACCACTCCTGGCCTCGCCTCGGTGGTTCAGCGGTGGTGGGATTCAGCGGCTTCCTCCTCCGGCCTCTTCCTGGTGCTATCAGGGTCATCCATTGGTTCCATGGAGCGTGAGGTGCTGGGACACAAGGCACCGCTATTCGGACGACGAACGGTCTCGATTAGACTAGGGCCGCTGGAGCCGTGGGAGATTCAGGAGTTCGAGCCAACGGGGACCGCCGCCGGATGCCACAGGCTGTGGGGGGTTCTTGGCGGTGTGCCCGCCTACCTGGAGCGGCTTCCCGCTGCCGGGGCGCTGGAGGCTCTTCTGATTCGTGAGGCGTTCTCTCCTGGAGGAGCGCTCATGGATGAAGTGCCCTTTCTCGTCAAGGCTGAACTCAGGGAGCCGTCTACGTATCTATCGATACTATCGGCCATAGCGGGTGGATCCCGCCGCGTCTCGGAAATCGGCGACCGCTGCCGCCTGCCTGTGAATTCCACGGCCAAGTACCTGGCCCCATTGATGGAGCTTGGACTGGTAGAGAGGCATGTTCCCATGCTTGACCAGGCCAGCGAGAAGAGTCGCAAGGGGCTCTACCGCGTGGCCGACCCCTGGACCCGCTTCTGGTCAGCATTCGTTCTTCCCGGGAGAAGCTCTATTGAGGGGGGACATGGCCAAGCCTGGTTTGAGCAGCGGGTGCTGCCCAACCTGCCACGATTCCTGGGTGAGGCCTTTGAAGATGCGTGTCGCTGCTGGATGTCGCACCGTTGGAAAGACCCCTGGGGGAGATGGCCGATTAGGGTAGGAAGCCACTGGTCCAAGGGTCGGGATGGCTCCGCAGTTGAGTTCGACCTCATGGCCGAACTCTCCGACGGAAGCTGGGTGGCCGGGGAGTGCAAGGCAACAGCAGCACCCCTGGGAATGGCTGAACTGTCCCACTTCAAAGCTACCTGTGAATCCCTGCCTCACTGGGTCAAGTCCAACATGACCAGCGCACTCTTCTCCCTCTCAGGCTTCACGCCCCAACTGATGGATGCCGCAGTCCAAGAGGGCATACTGCTCGTGGGTGGCAACGAAGTCTTTGGACTTCCACCCGGTCAACCTTGACGCCCCTGGTGCCCAGCCCCAAGCCGATGCAAGCTGGGGACGGTGCCCGGGTCAGAGCACGCCCTCCGTCCCCGAAATTGCCTCCCCGAAATTGCCCCGCTCCGCCTTCAGAGAGCTGGCCGAGCTTAGGGATTTGGGCCTGCTGAAGTCCACCGGCGCAGGCCGCAGCGTCCGCTATGATGTGGCGTGGGAAGGGTGAACAGACCCAGGCTGCAAGTTGGGGATGCAAGTTGGGGACGGAGCCTGCCTCCGCTGCGCTCCTTCGCCTCACGTGCAACGGCCCACGCCCCAGACTCTCTATGACTACAGTGCGTCCTCTATGGCCGGGCGGATGTTCTTGGGGTCGACATTGGACTCCCAACGGCCGATGACCGTGCCGTCGCGGCCCACAAGCCACTTGGTGAAGTTCCAGCCAACCTTGCCACCCCCCTGAGGTTGGCTCTTCAGCCATGAGAACACCGGGTGCTCGTCGGGAGGATTGACGTTGACGATGCCAAACACCGGGAACTCGACGCCATGGGTATTCTCGTATTTTTTCTGCTGTTCGACCGTTCCACCCTGGTTCATGAATTGGTTAGAATAGAAGCCAAGAACCGTGAAGCCCTGATCTTTGTAATCTTTGTACATTGCGGCCAGCTCGCCGAGCTGGGGTGTGAACCCTCAAAGCGCCGCCGTGTTGACTATCAACACCACATCGCCTTTGTATGGGCAGAGGGGAATCTCCTCGCCAGTCTCCCGGTCAGGACCAGCCAGTGCGAACAGGGTCCCTGCGGCAGGAGGCGGATCACAGGGATCGCTGGTCGATGCATCCTTCGTAACCTCTTCGACGGTCTCCGCCACTTCAGCGACGGTCTCCTTAACCTCAGCTACGGTCTCCGCAACCTCGGCGACCACCTCCCTGGGCTTCACCGTGTTGTCTGCAGCAACGTCAACCGTAACCTCTTTCGCAGTCACCTCGGCCTTGACCTCGGCAACAGCATCCTTTTTTGGCTCAACTTGAACATCCTTGTCGCCCGAGCTGCCGCAGGCCACAAAGACCAGCAGCGCCCCCGCTGTGACAACGAATGCCAAGCCGGCGTTTCGTTTGTTTCGGAACGGCACCATCAGCACCTCCTCATGTTGGTGGGGCATGGAACGAATCAACCGGCCTAAGCTATCCACTCCAGGGGCCGAGGTCAACGGTTGGCTGAAGGGGCGATAGGGCCTTTCGGACTGGGACTATCTCCCACCCAGCTTGCCTGGCCCACGTGATCCGAATCAGCGGTCTTGCCCGAGACCGTCGAGGATTGTGAATCCCGAGTTGTGGGGCGCTTGGGCCCGAACGTCCAGAAGGCAGTTGATTGGTAGGCTGGGGGTGGACCCCAGTGCTCCTGCCAATTGGGGTGGTCCGTGGGGCCGCTGATGCTGAGATGTGCATCCAGGAAACTGATGCATCTGCGATATGTCCAATCTTTTTGTATGTAAATTCTTTGCCATGTGTGTTTTAGGCTTGCCTTTTTGTTAAAACAATGCATACTTACGTGCACTTATGGCGGTGGTTTATGGGCCACACTCAACAAACGTCGGGGCGGCGGGTACCGCCCCCAAAAGAAAACAAATATAGTGAGGCAATTATGGAGCCTTCTCGAGGTACTGTCACGCGTTTTAAGTGGGCAAGCGGGGCCGTTCCGGCGTGGGCCGGCTTGTTCGTTATTCTGTTTCGTAGTTTGGACTCCAAAGGCCTTACAGCATATTTTAAAGAGAAATTTCATACGCGTAGGAAAGATGGTTATCACGCTTTTGATGCCTTTGTGCTAATATTGGCATGGGTGTGTTCTGGTACAACGAATGGATTTGGTAAGTTCGTGGCCGAGATTGCAGACCTTTCGCATGGCTTGGCGGGCATTGCAGGGAGGAGCGGTCTTCCTTCGCAACCATCCCTCTCCCGAGTTTTGAATGCACTTTCCTTGGACCAGGTCAAAACATTTGTAGACGATATTTTGGGGGTCAGCCATGACTATATTATTAAACATCATGCAGAATCAATTTCATTTCAAAACTCAAAGGGCAATAAAATGAATGTCTTCCACTATGACCCGCGTGTTCGAGCGTTTCGCCAACGAGCCCTGGCGGAGGGCCCCGACCTGCCCACACCTGAGCGCCTTCCCTCTGGATTGGTTGCCAGCGGCTACACGGGGCGCAAGCGAGGCGAGACTCAGTTTCAAGAAGAGCGCTTGATTCATTCCGGTAGCGGGATGTGGTGTTCTACGGGAATCTGCCCTGGCAACGGTACGCTTCGCAAGGGGCTCTGGAATGCTTGCAAGGCCATCGAGCGCTTCAATCAAGAGTATCGAAAGGAGGGAGTAGACGCTCTGCTGGTGATTGACGGCGTGGGTGGAGGGTATGCCCAGGCGGCGGTCAGTACAGAGCAGTCAATCCCGTACCTGACTCGGATGAACGACTACCATCGGGTAAAGGCTTCGGCGGGATGGAAGAATGAGAAGAGCTGGGTCCCGGTTCGTGACGGCCGGTCGGGGCCGCGCCGGGAGGCAGCAGAGCTGGGATTCCTGTTCTACCCGGGATTGGGAATGGTTCGCACCGTTGTGTCACGGTTTTCGTTGGCGAGAGGCAAAAAATCAGGAGACGGATTTGTTGTTGGTGCTTATCAATATGAGGCATTTATCACATCGTTACCCATAGAGGATCTAGCGACTGGAGATGCGGTTTATACCTATTATGCTCGGTGTGGAATCGAAAACAGGTTCCTTCAAGAAGACAAGGAGCGAGGGGGAAAGCGTCTGTTCTCTAGGTCGCCGGCAGGGCAACTGTTTGCCCAGGCCGTGCGGCTGGTTGTTTGGAACGAGCTTACGGAGTTGGGGGCCAAGGCGTTCGATGCCGGGTTGGACGGGTTGGACGAGTTGGTTCGACGAACGCTTGATGCGGACCCAGACAAACGAAACACGATGCTGGAGTTCAGCAACAACTCGGCTTCGACTCGGGAGACTACGCCACTGCAGCAGCCAAGCGAGCCATCCAAAGAGGACGCAGTTCCGCCACCTAAGCGCCTCACGCTGCCGCCAAACCTCATCTGTCCGAAGCTCCAAAAGGGCTTCAAGCTGTCAGAAGACAACACGACGGTTCTCTGCCCAACCAATGTAGAGCTCCTATGCAGCCGGCCAAAACTCTATGAAGAGGCGGTCGTTCTACGCTTCCGGCCTAACAAGGCCGCTTGCGTCAATTGCCCAGAAGACCAACGCTGCTTCTCCAGCCATGCAACCAAGCCCCGACGGGAGCTCCGGATGACCTTCCGGCGAGCTGAGGTGCCCGAGGAGCTGCTGCAAAACGCAATCATGCCTCTGCCCCCTGGAGGGCCTGCAACCCAGCAAACTGCCGCACCGGGGCCAGAACCGTGGCTCCCACCGGAAGCGCCCACGACCGCAGCGCAGCCCGTGCAACTCCCACTGCTAATACCGACCACGCTCCGACACTTGGCCGAGTCCATAGGAAAGGGCCTCAGCATTCAGATCACCCTAACCTCACCTCCACGACCCACACCGTTGCCACCCTACATCGCCATCAGCGATGCTGCCAGGCGACACGACCGTAAGAGCTGGGCCGAGAAGTGGGCATGGAACCTCCTACCGCAACAGGCCAAGGTGGAGATGGCCTGGATGCCACGTTCAGATTGGCTCTGGCTAATCCCAGGAGACGCCCGTCGATACTGGGCCTGCGTTGCATCCGGAGGGCAGCCGGCGCCACTCTGATCCGGATTGCGTGGGCCTGGGGGGGCCGGGGGGGGCGCGCCCTGAGCTTGTCGAAGGGGTGATGTTAACCCCACCGGGGCGGGTTCGGACTCGGACGATTCGGACCTTTTGGACTCGGACTATTCGGACCATTCGGACGCGGACGATTCGGACCCACTGGATGCGGATCCATCAAACAGGCTGTTTTCATTAGATAAATG
>CAZQHM010000155.1:0-8579 GCA_964593355.1 uncultured Myxococcales bacterium | reverse complement strand
GTCTCCGCTCCAGGCTTGCCGAAGTGGATCATCACGTAGGGCACCACCATGAACATTATCGCCCGCCACCCGAACTTCAACTTCGCCTCGGACAGCATGAACCCTCTGAAGAAGACCTCCAACGCCAGAAACTGCATCCCGTAGCAGAGCTCCCACAGCAGCAGAGAGCGCAGATTCGCCGGATCGTGGTAGAAAGGGTAGGTCGTCTGAAACGACGGAGAGTAGGAGACCACCCACACCGAGATCCCCACGGGAATGAACAGCAGCACATAGACCCACAGGTGGCTGAAATAGCCCTTGAGCGACAACCCAAGGTCCGCAATGGGCTTGCGCAGAATCGCCACGTGGTAAATAACCGGAATGGCCAGATAGAAGAGCACGCAGAACCCCACCCAGGAAATCCGCTGGGCCAGGGCCATGTGCTCAGGCAACACCCAACCCTTGGACGAGTAGTCCCATAGGTCGAAGGTTTCTATGAAAAACCATGAAACTTGTGTCTGAATACGACGATCCATGGCTACGTAATTCAGCAGAAAAAGCACCGCTGCGCCAATCACTACGTTCAACGCCAACCGCAGGTCGCTGGTTGGCCTGGCGCCGATCCACTGCTCGTCAGCCAACCGCAGTTGACTGCCCATCCACTGGAACGGAGCCTTCATAATCCCCATGGCACCGACGCCGCCATCTCTGCCACCAGCCGCTGTCATGAAACCCCCATTAGTGAGTGGCCGCCTCCCGGCGACCGGAGGCCAATAGTGCCAGGGTTCCATTCTGAAGCCAAGATGGGAATGAACTCCTTGAAACCTCCGCTGCCAGATACTATCCTGCGCCCGTTACGAACACGGTTTCGAACGCGATATCACCGCTGCCTACTGAGGAGACTGAGACGATGAAAGAAGCTGGCGCCGAGATCAAAAGGTTCCTCCAGAACATCGTGGAGGCAATCGTTGACACACCCGAGGAGGTCAAGATTTCTATTCTTGAGAGCGAGACGATGGTCGTCGTGGAACTGACCGCAGCTCAAAGCGACGTTGGGAAGGTCATTGGAAGGGAGGGGCGTATGGCCCTGGCTCTCCGTGTCCTTGTCAATGCCCTGGCTACCAAGCTGGGGAAGAAGGCCCTGCTGCAGATCATAGAGAACCGCGGCTAGGCTCCCCCTGCCCCTGCCTTCGTTACCCAATTCACACATCCCGTCGACAGTAATCGAAACCCCGTGTAGAGTCGCCGTGGACATGGACAAATCGTAACGTGGGGGCGCCAATGGAGACCAGAATCACACGGATGTTCGGAATCAAGCACCCTCTGGTGCTCTCGGGAATGAGCTGGGTCAGTGAACCGGAGCTTGTGGCGGCGGTAGCCGAGGCCGGGGGCCTTGCTATCCTGGCAACAGGCTCACTCAGCCCCGAATCGACGCGCAAATCCATAGCCCGCATTCGGGAATTGACCGACAAACCCTTCGGGGCAAACTGCGTCCTCTACTTCCCGGGCGGAAAAGAGAACGCCAGGGTGCTGTTGGAGGAGAAGGTGCCCATCATCAACTACGCCATGGGGAAGGGCGACTGGATCGTCAAGGAGGCACACCAGTACGGAGGCAAGGTCATCGGAACCGTCACCAACATCAAGCACGCACTCCAGGCCGAATCATACGGCACCGATGCCCTGCTCATCACCGGTCACGAAGCAGCAGGACACGGCGGCGATATCACCACGCTGGTGCTGCTCCCCGCCATTGCCTCAGCCGTCAAGATACCGATCATCGCAGCAGGAGGCTTCGCCGATGGCCGTGGCGTTGCCGCAGCCCTCGCCCTTGGCGCCGACGCTGTGGCCATGGGTACCAGATTCATGGCTACCGCCGAAAGCCCCGTGCACAAAGCCTGCAAGAACGCCGCAATTTCCAAAGGTATGGAGGACACTATCCATACCACCCGCTTCGATGGGCAACCCTGCCGAATCCTCGTATCCCCAGGCTCCAAAAGGGCCGTGCGACGTGGTCTGGACCTCATCAGCGCCTTCTTCAACTCCAGAGAGATTGCCAGGATGCTTGGTGTGAACTGGCTGAAGCTCGCCGCCGGCATTACCTTCTCCGGCTGGAAGACCCTGCGCCACATGGCATACCTGGCCAATGCCTTTGCAGCATTCCGGAAGGCTACGCAGTTGGGCGACCTCAATAGAGGCGTCCTGCCTCTTGGTCAGGTGGCCGAACTGGTCAAAGATGCCCCCCCTGTGGCAGAACTCATGGAACGCATAGTCAAGGAGGCCCAAGAAGCCCAGGAGAGGGCCGCCGCCGCGTTCCGCTGAGCCCACCCCGTTGTTTGACCACCGTTCAGGCAACGCTGCCATGCTCGCCTCTCGCCGTTTTTTGACCACCGTTCAGGCAACGCTGCTATACTCCGCCCCCGCTTGGGAGGTGGACCTTGCAATTCCTTGACCTTGTTCGATATCCAGTCTCTAAACCGGCCCGCTATCTGGGCGCTGAGTACTTCCCCACTGGGTTCCGACAGCGCAACGACGACGACCTCGCCGTATGCCTGGCATACCCCGATGTCTACGAAGTGGGCATGTCCAACTCAGGCATCAGCATCCTCTACTCCATCCTCAGGCGACGCCCCAAGACCTACGCCGATGCCGCATTCTGCCCCTGGCCCGACATGGAATGTTTCTTGCGTGAAAAGGGCATGCCCCTTACGTCCAGGCACGGCAACCATCCCCTGGCCAGCTTCGATGTGCTCGGCTTCAGTCTCCAGTACGAGCTGACCTACGCCAACATCCTCACCATGCTGGACCTCGCCGGTATACCGTTCTACTCCAACCAGAGGGGTGACAGTCACCCAGTCATCATCGCCGGGGGGCCCTGCGCAACTCACCCCGAACCCGTAGCCCCCTTCATCGATGCCTTCTTGGTCGGGGACGGAGAAGAACTGGTCACCCGCTTCCTGGACCTCATGCAGTCCATCCCGAAAACCAACGGGTGGAGGGAGAGATTTATTGCTGAGGCAGCGGCTTTGCCGGGCGTATATGTGCCGCTGCATGGGATAGCCCCCGTGGCCCGCCAGGTGGTGGACGACCTCGATAGCTTCCTTCCTTTCCTCGACTTCCCCGTCCCCGCCCTGGAGACCATCTTCGACCGACTCTCCCTGGAACTGGCCAGGGGATGCCAGGGCGGATGCCGCTTCTGCGAGGCGGGATACACCTACCGACCTCCCCGTGAACGCCGGGTGGAAGCCCTGCTGCAATGGGTCGAAAGGGCCCTCCAGACAACAGGGTTGGAAGAGGTCTCCCTGGCCAGCCTCTCCACTGCCGACTACACATCACTTTCAGAACTGGTGGCCGGCGTGGAAGCGTTCACGAGGGGGAGACGAACCTCCTTCACCGTAAGCTCGCTGCGCGCATACGGCCTCCAGCCCGAGGTGCTCGATTTTCTCTCCCGGTCACGCTCCTCCAGCCTCACCCTCGCCCCCGAGGCAGGCTCCCAAAGGTTGAGAGACGTCATCAACAAGAACGTCACCGAAAACCAGATCCTCGAAGCCATTCACAGGGCAGGACACTGGGGCTGGAACAGGCTCAAACTCTACTTCATGCTGGGCCTCCCCACAGAGACTCACGAAGACCTCGAAGCCATTCGCCGCCTCGCTTTCTCATGCATGGACCTCCTCAAAGGGCGCTTCGGCAGAAAAGCGGAACTCTCCCTGGCCTTCTCCCTCTTCGTACCCCGTCCCCATACCCCCTTCCAGTGGGAGGGCATGGCCGACCTGCAGGAGCTTCGAGAGAAGGTCGACTTCATAAAACGCTCCCTTCGCCGACCCGGCATAGAACTCAAGTGGCACTCGCCTCATATGTCCGTGCTCGAAGGCGTGCTGGCCCGGGGCGACCGCTCCGTTGCCAAGGTGGTGGAACTGGCCTGGCGCGCCGGTGCCCGCTTCGACTCCTGGGAGGAGCACCTGCGATGGCCCCTCTGGGAGAGCGCCATGGAGCAGTGCGGAATCTCCCCGGCAACCTTCCTCAGCCCCCGAGAAATCCAAGAGCCCCTGCCCTGGGACCACGTGGACGTGGGGGTCAACAGAACCTTCCTTGTTGCCGAAAGAGCCAGAGCGCTGGAGGGAGCCACCCTCGCACCCTGCACCCCCTTTGCTGCCTCCGGTCGAATCTGCTACGCCTGTGGAGCCAACTGCGCTCCCCCCGCAAAGCCGGCCCTGACGCAGCCACCAACTGCTGAGCCGGCAACAACCAGTGCCCCAGAGCCATCGGCCACACATGAACCCGTAAGGGCCCATCAGCGCCATAACCGCCACTTCAACCCCGGCCACGAGCCGGCCAGAATGCCCGCCGGACACCTCATGGTGCGCTGGCGTAAGCTGGGCCACTCCTGTCTCCTGGGCCACCTCGATACCCAGCGCCACATGCTGCTGACCCTCAGGCGGGCCGGAGTCAAACTGGCCTACACCCAGGGCTTCCACCCGCGGCCAAGAATCGTCTTCCCACCTGCCCTTCCCCTCGGCTATCTAGCTCTGGATGAATGGATGGATGTGGCGCTGGAAGAGCTCTGTCCCACCGCTGACCTCCTTGAACAGCTCAACGCACTCTCCCTTCCGGACTTCGAATTCCTGGAGTTGGGGGTGCTGCTTCCGCCACAACAGCCCGTGGACCTGGCCCAACCCGCCAACGTCTCCTACGTGGTAGCCTTCGCAGACCAGCAGCAGGCCCAGGCAGCACTGGAGCTGCTCAACTCCGGAACCGTCCCCTTCGCCAAAGAGGCCGCACACGCCACCAGAGAAGAGTGGTGGCCCCACGATACAGAGGCAGCGCTGCTGGTTCGCTGGGCATTCCAAAACGCCCCGAGAATCGACCGACACCTGCGTGAACTGCTCCCCGACTCCACAATGCCATGGGTCGCAAGAGCCGGTTTGGCGTACAGCAGGAGTCCCCTCCAGTAGCCCATCACGATAATCACAACACGACCCTCACCCGGCCGGGCAGTTCCTCATGGCAAGATTGGTGGTGTTGGGACGGCCCCTCGGGGCCACCCAGGGGTGACTACTGCTGAGCGGCCTCGCCCTCGGCCTTGGGAGCCTCGGCGGGAGCTTCTGCGGGGGCTTCTGCGGGGGCCTCATCAGTGGCGGGGGCAGGAGCTTCCTTGACTTCTACCGGAGTCTCAACCGGAGCAGCTTCGGCGCCACCTTCGGCGCCCATCTCGTCTCTGATGAAGGGAGCCAGAGCGCCCATGATGTTCTTGACGTCCATCTTGGAGTGAATGGTCAGCACGCCCTTGTTCGATCCCGCAGCGGTCGCCACAAGGCCACGAACCTTCTTGAACTCCTGGATGAAGGGATAAGGAGTCGCCAGAGCCTGCAATGCAGGAATCGACATGAGGCTCTCGAAGAGCGGCGGAACCATGAGAGACATGGCAAAAGAGGTGTCGGCGATGGTCTCCTCGCCGAACATCGTGGCGATGTCCATGCCCTGAAGCCCGTCAACGATCTCCTTGGCCCTGACGATGGGGTTGGGGCCGAAGGTCATGCCCAGGCGGTCCGCTGCGGTTCCGAAGGCGAAGCCCAACGACTTGCGGATAACCACCTTGACCCAGGAGTGCTCGGGCGGTACGGGGATCTTCTCCCAATCAATCTCGAAGACCAGGTAGTCGATGTGCCCGCCACGATACTCTTCCGTGTCCATCTTAATCGTGATGCCGTTGGCGGCAAGCATCGGGGCCAGCATGCCGTTGACCAGCTCTTTGAAGCTCTTGCCCTGGAACATCGCCCGCTGAGACGGGGGAATGTTCGCTATGGCCTTCTGGTACAAGAACTCATAGAACTCGAAGATCCGCTCACGCATCTTGAGCCCGTCGGAGGTGCTGCTCACGCTGGAGACGGCCATGGGGAAGCCATCCTCGTGATACATGGCCATGGCTGAGTCGGGGCCGGAGACCTCGAAGAGGCCTGCATAATGCTTCTCAATGGCCAGCTTGTCCTCTTCACTGAGCTTCCAGGCAGAGCCCAGAAGGTCGGCGTAGCCCTCAATCCATGAGGTGAAGAGCGCAGGCGGGGCCCACGACGCTGCCACAAGCCACACATTCGTGGGCAAATACTTCGCCATCTTGTAGCTGCCACCCGTTATAGAAGCGAAGGTTTTCGCCATAGAGCTGCCATCTTTCGCTTTTATTTCAAGCTGCATTGTTACATCGGCGTCCAGGGTGCCGAAGGTGAGGGTAATCTTTTCGATGTCGGCGAAGAGCCCCTTGACGAAGCTGCTCATCTTGACCAGGAAATCTCGCTGGTCGGCCTGCATCATCCCCATGGCGGAGGTAACAAGCCCGCGCAGGCTGCCGCCGTCGCCCACTACAACCAGCAGATTCTGGGTGCTCATGCGGCCCAGTTCCAGCTTCATTTCACCGGGGAGGCTCTCGATGGACTTGTAGGAGTGGGCCTGCAGCAGGAGGTTCTGCTGCGGCAGGAGGTAGACCTCTTTCACCACGTAGCCGCCGTGTTCATCGGGGGTGACGCCTTCGGGCAGAGCTGCTTTGAGCAGAGTCTCGTCCTTCAGGGGCCAAGCCACCACGACCTGCTCTTTGCCCTGGATAGCAAAGCCGACGCCGCGGGTTGTGTCGATGAAGTTCATGCTGCGCATGCCGGTCTTGGCGATGCCCTTGGTCAACTCCTGCTCAAGGCCGGCGTTGGCGAAAGCAGCGAGGTCGGCAGGCAGCATGGCCAGGGCCTTGGCTCTGAGAGAATCAATGGGGCCCGTGACGCCATAGAGGGCCACGCTATCCAGGGCCTTGGCCATCTCGGTTCCAGCAGCGGCCTGCTCGGGCTCTGCGGCTTTTTCACGGTCGGCGGGAAGGGCCGGCATCTCGGGCTTGCCGGGCTCTGGTGCAACCGGCTTGGCCTCTGGTGTCGCCGGCTTCTCTTGGCCTGCTTCAGCAGCAGGGTCGGCCTTCTTCCCAACACCCGAGGGCCTCTCGCCCTTGGGTCCATCATCACCGCAAGAAACGGCAAACAAAACCATGGCCGCCAAGGCCACGGCGCGCATCAAGCGTACTCTCATCGGTTCCTCCTTCGTGAGATACCATATCGTGCACTGGGTAGCACGGGAAACGCTATGCTGTCAACGCTGGACATCGCCGGCAAGGGTGGTCTATAAGGTGGCCAGGAGGTTCATCATGAGCAGCGATTCGAACAAACGCCCTGACTATTCAATGGATTCTTTCCTCGTTCACGGAGCCATGCGGGACGAACACTGGGACTATGCCAGCCACGTGATTCCACCCATCACGGCTTCCACAGCCTTCCGTCTGGCAAGCACAGAGCGCGGCGCCGCAGGCTTTGCGACCTTTGCCTCTCCGGAACACACCGGCCCGGGCAAAAGCCCGATCTACATCTACGAGCGCCTTGCCGAGCCCACCGTAGCTCTGCTGGAGCACCAATTCGCTGAACTGGAGGGCACCAAAAGCGCCACCGCCTTCGCAAGCGGCATGGCCGCCATCTCCGGGGTCATGCTGGCCGTCTGCAAGGCCGGTGACGACATCGTTGCTCACAAGACCATCTACGGCTGCACCTACAGCCTCTTCACCACCTGGCTGCCACGGTTCGGAATGCCTGTGCAGTTCGGGGATTTCCGCGACGTGGAGTCCATCCGAAGCCTCATCAAGCCCACCACACGGGTTCTCTACTTCGAGACCCCGGCCAACCCCACCCTCGACATCATCGATGTCCAGGCCGTGGCGGCCCTGGCCAAAGAGATCAACGCCTCGAGGCCCAAAGCCGAGGCCCTCTATGTCGTGGTGGACAACACCTTCGCTACACCATACTGCCAGCGACCAGCTACCCTGGGCGCCGATGTGGTGGTCCACTCCCTGACCAAGAACTGCATGGGCTTTGGAACCGACATGGCCGGCCTTGCAGCACATCCCCTGGAACTGCACTCCGCCATCAGGATGGTCCGCAAGGACTTCGGCGGTGCCGTAGCCTCCAGAGCTGCCTGGAATATCCATGTCTACGGTATCTCCACCCTGGCCATCAGAATGCAGCGCCAGAACAAGAGCGCCCTGGAGGTGGCCAAGTACCTGGAGGCTCACCCCCAGGTCAAGAAGGTCTTCTACCCCGGTCTGGAGAGCCACGCAGGACACGAAGTTGCCAAGCGCCAGATGTGCGGCTTCGATGGTGAGTTCGCACCGGGCCTCATGGTCTACTTCGAACTGGCCGGCGAGCCCGCAGTAGCCTACGAAGGCGCCAAACGCTTCATGGACCACGTCGCCAACAACTCCTACTGCCTCACCCTGGCCGTCTCCCTGGGCAACACCAAGACCCTCATCGAGGCCCCTGCTCTCATGACCCACTCGGCCTACGACCCCGAGTCCGCTGCCAAAGCAGGCATGAGCGTGGCCGGCATCAGACTCTCAATAGGCCTCGAGAATCCCCAGGACATCATCAGGGACCTCGAATCAGGCTTCGGCGCCATGTAGGCCCCCCCCCCCCCCCCCCCCCCCCGCCCCCCCCCCCCCCCCCCCCCCCGCACCCCCCCCCCCCCACCCCCCCTCCCCCCCCCCATAGCTCACTCCCAATGCGAAAAATATTCTTTGGGGGGCC
>CAZQHM010000154.1:0-8572 GCA_964593355.1 uncultured Myxococcales bacterium | reverse complement strand
CGGACACATCGGTCCACGGGCGGACACATCGGTCCACGGGCGGACACATCGGTCCACGGGCGGACACATCGGTCCGCCCCTACCGAATATGGGCGGGGACATGTGGTGGACGACGGGCGACGGGCGGGGACGTGCGTTGGACGTCGGTGTTGCGAACGACGGACCACGGGCGGATGATTTGGGCGTTCACCCACCGCTTTACAGGAGGCGGTGGGGGCGGTAGACTTGGCCGGCGTTACGTTGAAGGAGTTGCTATGCGACGAAAGACGTTGGCTGTTTTGGTGCCGCTGATTGCGATCTTGATGGTTGGTTGTGGTGGGGATGGCGGCGGGAACAACACCCCCGGGAAGACCATCGCCGGCGATGATTGCCCCTATGTCGGCGGCATGACCTGCGGGTTCACGGCGTCGGGGAATGAGGCGCTGCTGGAGTGCACTCCCGATGGCACCTGGACCGTGGTGGAGCAGTGCCCGCTTGGGTGTGAGAGCACCGCAGCATCTCCAAAGTGCAGCAGCTTCGGTGATAAGGACCAGGCCGACGATGACCTGGCAGTACCCGACGTGGCCACCGACCTGAATCCTGGCGATAGTGGCCCGGAACTTCTGGACGATACCATTGATGACTTGGGCGGCAGCGAAGTGGGCCCCGAGGATTTGGAGGTGGAGGATACCAACTATGACATCCCCGCTGACTTCGACCCGCCAACCGTTATCTCTACCACCCCGGCTCATGATGAAATGGGCGTAGACCCCCAGGGACTGGTCATCAAAGTCGTCTTCTCCGAACCTATGTTCGCCCCCCCCTTCGTGCCCCAGAATATCAAGATGACCGACGCTAAACTTGAGAACATTCCCGTTAACATCGCTTGGGAAGACGACGAGCACACCACACTCCTGCTTACCCCAATGTTCCCTATGTTCCCCTCCGCTCCATACTTCATTGAACTTAGTGCAATGTTGGGGGATATGGCTGGAAATCGAATGAAAGATCCTTATCGGTTCCATTTTTATACCGCATCCCAATACAATATGGATAAATACCAGGCCCTTGCCGGTAAGTATGCTCCCACCATGTATGTGCAGACTTCTGCCCAGAACACTCAATATGACTACCCGACCAAATTCGATTTTGACGGTAACTGGATAGCCAAGGACAATGTCGATAATATCACAAGTGCCACAAAGGTTGACCCACATGTTTATTATTCTGTAATTGAGACGAAGAGTCACTACTATATCAACTATATCTATTTCTTCCCCTACCGCTGGAGCGAAATAGAAGGCAACCGGTTCGGTAACGACGTCGCCGGAACCATGGTGGTGGTGCGCAAGAGCGACCAGCTCCCCGTTTCCGTGGAGACCTACTTCAAGAAGAGCGGCCAGGATGAGCGTAGCATCTCCTACCTCACTACTGATGCCGACCTGATCCCCGATGGATATACGTTCAACGACTTCAAGTTTGATGGCATGCTTCCCAGAGAGGACCTTTTCCCTGCAAACCATTATGTTGGATGGATAAGCTCACGCGAGCATGAATCATGCTTGTGGGTTGATCTCAACAACAGCTATCTCGATGGATGTCAGCTCACCAACTCTACCAAGACTACTATGAAGAAGATCGTTCTCAACTGGAAAGGCGGCGCCGTTACCACCTTGCAGAAGAGCCCTTCGTTCCCCCAGGAGATGGCCGACGTGGGATACGCCCTGGAGCACATCATGGACTCCTGGTGGCCCCGCAGGGCCGACGTGGGCCCCTCGCAGATGTTTGCCAGCAAGTTCGAGTATGAGCCGTTCAATAATTCCACCTTCTCTAATCGGCCCCAGCTTGCCACCGAAGTGGCCGGCACCCTGGTCAACCCCGTAGGCAATGAGTATGCCAGGCCACCGTGGGCGTGGCGCTACTGGCCGGGCAACGGCACAAGCTTCTTCCAGGTGGAAAACCGTGGCGTTATTTTCTTGGATCCCGCCGTTCACTTCAGACTGAAGCACGACCAGCCCTTCAAGTGGAAGGAGTGGGACGGTACCAGCGGAGTCTCCACGCAGTACTGCTTCAACCCCTATTTCGGCATCGACAACCGTGGCGTCTGGCCCGAGTGCTCGGAGCAGTAATCAGCAATGGCCTCTACACCCGTTGTTCTTAAGCGCACCTGGGCTACCTTCTGGATCGCCTTGGGGGTTGGGATGCTGGTCGCCGGATTCTGGGTGGACTGGTTCCGTTTCAATGTATATTTCACCCACCTGAGCGTTGGGTGGCTTGCCCTTATCTACGGCGTGCTGGGGGCCTACTACAACCACCAGTTGAACGAGCGGCTGAAGCTCAACGAGCGAGAGATGCACGACTGGGGTGACCGGTTGGAGCGGGCCACGCCGAAGATCGTTGCGTGGACCAGAGCAGGCCTGACCCCCAAAGCAGTGGCCCAAGAAGTGGAGAAAGAAGAGGGGGTACCCTACTTCGTGACCCTGAAGTACATGCTGGCGCTGAGCCACCACTCTCCGAAGCTGCTTGCCCGAGATAAGGGGTCAGAGAAGGTCGAGCCTGAAGCTCATCACAAGGAGAGCAAGGGCCGCAAGAAGGCCTGAGACAAGCAGTATCATGAGCCATCGGTCACGGCGCTCCGATGGGGCCTTCTTACAGTGGAAGAGAAACTCCACGTTGCCAAACCGAACCTGCTCACCACCCCTCAACAACGCCCTGGATGAAAGCACCCCGTTTACGAAGCTGCCGTTGGCGCTCTCAAGGTCCTCAAGGGCCCACTCCTGGTCCGGAGTCGCTCGAAGCACGGCGTGCTCCCTGGAAATGGATGGCTCGTCAATCCTGATGTCGTTGCCCCTGCCCCTGCCCACGGTGATGGATGGTCCCTTCAACTCGTAGATGACCCCCCGCTCTTTGGTGTTCTGCATTACCATGTATGCAGGCTTGACCGTCACCGAAGGGGGATCTTTGCGCTGCACCAGGACCGCTTTGACCTCCCCGAACTGCAGCTGGTCCTCAGTTGTGAAGGGCAACATGCTGCCCACCGTCTGGCCGTTGATCCTGGTGCCGTTCTTGCTGCCCAAATCCTCCACAAACCACTCAGAGCCACGCAGCACCAGGCGGGCGTGCCTGCGGGAAAGGCTCTCTCCATGAATCACCACATCGCAGCTCTTGTCACGACCAACAACGAAGGTACCCGGGGGAAGGGTACAGTGAAGCACGAGGTTTCCGTCGTGCTCCAGCAGCAGGTCGAAGTTGGAGTGGGGGGCCATGGGAGAGGCTAGTCCACAGGGGCAAGCATCAAAGAATCGGTCTCGGGATCAACGGCAAGCCTCGACACGTCGCCGACTCTGCAGCGTCCACCCTCAACTTCAACCATGGAGACTATGCCGATGTTGGAGAGGGTCACAAGGGCACTGATTGCCGTTGGCCTGAGTTCCTGGTCCAGCTTGAGCAGCTTCTCGACGATTGCCATGGGATCGTCGCCGCCTTTGAGCACCAGCGATGCATAGAAAGGCACACCGGCGCCCCCCGACAGGGTCAGAAGCCTGGTGAGCGTCTGGCCCGGAAGGTTCTGACCGAAGAGAGCCTCAACGCCAAGTGCTGCCATCGTTGACGGCATGGCAGGAGCAAAAAGCAGCAGCGGATCGGCCAGCACCCGGGCCTCTTCGGCAGCGATGTCCCAGCCCGGTCCGAGCATCATGAGACGCCTGGAACCAGCAAAGAGACCCACCATTGCCTGTACCAGAGCGGCGCCGCTTGGGCCTCCGCCCAGCACCAGGATCGATGCCCCCTGCTCAACCAACTTCTTGATTCTGGCCGATTGAGCCAGAGAGACCACCTGCCGCTCCTGCAAACCCGAGAGCGACGGCTGACCGGGGTTCTTCACCATGCGGATGCCGCAGCCCGACGATGGAGAGCGCAGGACGAACGCCGTCCCGCCGCTTATCTGCACCGTGCCCGAGGACGCATCGTGGTCCGGGCAAAGCGACTGCGCCAACATGCGCACCGCTGCACCACACGACAGCGAGCCAGTCACTGGCAAGGGCTCTCCGTGCCGACCGTATCCCCTCACCGCACCCTGAGAACCCACGAACACTTCGTGAACCTCCGCAGATCTGAAGACCTCCCACGCTGCACCATCACCCTGGAACTCATCCAGGAACTTCCCTGCCGTCTTGCGCCGATCCGCCGCAGAGAGGCCAGTAACCCTGCGCTCCAAGAAGCGCTCCAACTCCATCACCGCCTCGTCTCTGGCGAAATCCTTGTGCTGCTCTCTATATCCGGACCACCACTCCAGTGCCGGAAGGTAGACATCATCGAGACTTCGGGCCGAAACGACCGCCTTGGTAGTCGGCGCCGCTGCCACCGCGTGGGCATGCCGCTCTTGCACTGGCTCACCGGCCTTGGGAACCGCCACCGCCGGAGAGGCCGGCTGCGCCGCAACACGCCCGGCAAACGACGACCCCGCCCCTGTGGCCACGGGGGCACCGTAACGTGACGATCCCTCGGATATGGGTGCCGGAGGATTGTAGGCGGCCCTGGGCGGAGCTGGGGCCGGAGCCGGGGGCTGGGCCGGAACCACAGGCTCTGGCTTCTCCTCCTCCTCCTCGTCCTCCTCCAACGGGATATCCAGAACCTCCTCCATCTCAATGGACTCTTCGGCCATCTCGGGCGTCAACTCCGGAGGCTCGGGCACCTCAGGGGCCATCACAACTGGCTCATCCTGCGGCATCTCAACCTCAACGGACTCCTCGCTCTCTACCTCTATGGCGTAAAGATTCCCATCGGAACCCACAGCCGGAACAGCGTCATCGTCCATCTCCCCCAATGGCGGGGGCGAAGAAGGAATGTCGTTGGGATCGATCATGAGAGTCGCCGTTGCCGCCTCTTCACCCCCACCGTAGCCAAGCCGGCGAAGCTCTTCCTGTATAGCCTTGGTGTCCAGATGCGCTATGGTCGCCTTAACCTCGCCGTCACCCTCGTCGGGCATGGCGTAACCGCCGCCGGGCAGTGGCTCACGCATGTCGATGGCTGACTTGTCCTCAACAAGCTGCAACTGCAGGATATAGTCCCCAACGAACACCTTGTCTGTTGGCGACACCAGCATACCTGTCGTAGCCCTGGTACCATTTACAAATGTACCATTGGTGCTACCCATATCATAAACCATTATCTGGTTATTCTGATTTATTTCGAACTTCGCATGTCTCTTCGATATGTTTCTTTTCGGTAGAATTATGTCGTTGATCCTCAGCCGGCCGACCGTAATCTGCCGCTTCCGGAAGGTGAACTTATGAGCATCCTTGCCACGTTCTCTGACGGACACAACGAACATGCGGGCCTCCTCGTGCGGACTCGTGGAACTTCAACGGGGTCGACGCTGCGATTCAAAGGCATGGTAGCGGAAATGTCAAGGATTGAGACATATGGTCCATAGCGGCACACCCGCCGCTGCCACGGCCCACACGGTCTCTTGCTCCCGGCACGGAAAAGCAGTCTCGCGAAACCTCGGGGAGGCCGCCTGGAACGTGATCAGAAGCGGCAGCGGACCACCGTCCTTAACCTTGATCTTGTGTTGGGGCCCACTGGCATCGATCATGCGCTGAAACACCTTGGTACCGTAAGTCACTGCCGCTTCTCTTGGCTTGAGCTGGGCCATATGGCCCACCATTTCCAGGGGCAAAGCCGGCTCGGCGATGGGATCATTTCCCGCAAGCAGAAAGGCAGCACTGCCGCCGCCAAGAGCGTTGGCGTAGGTGGCCGGCAGAGGCGCTGAATGGAGCGACCCCATCAGGCCGTGAAGGGGAGCAGCGGCCAGAAGCACCAGCACCAGGGCTTTTGACATCCTTGCGCCCCATGGCGTTGCCGAAGCAGCGCCATCCCACAGCGCCGTGGCACCAGCCGCTGCCCCCAACACTATCAGCAGGGATACAGGCAGCAGCAGGTTGAGCCCCGCAGGGATCAGGGGGGAGCCGGTAAGTGAGGCAGCTACTAAGAGAGTCGCTGGTGCAGCAAGAGCGGGGGCCAGAGCACGATAGGGTGCGCCCTTTCTGGAGCCCATGAGTGTCGCCGGGAGCAGACCCAGGGCTAGCAGCAGCAGCTCCGGAGGCGTTCTGACCAGGAGGAGAAGGCCGGTTGCGTACCATGGGGGTCCGGCACTCTCCGACGACCTGTAGGCATCACCCAGGAACGCAAAGGGAGGGTGAGGCCCATCGAGGTAGCCGAAGAAGTAGGCCAGAAGCTGGTCTCCGTGGGCTCCCAGGAGCTTCTTCGAGGCAACGAAGGCCACAACAAAGCAGACCAGAATTGTGAACAACTCGGTGCCCAAGGCCGGCAATTTGATAAGACCGGTCCTGTTATCTCCGATGTTCCTCTCGTCGTATCCGATGCCGTTGTCGACGATGGTGTTGGTTACTCCGTCCGTGCTGGTCTCTCCGCTGGCCCCGTTCTCTGCTTCGTCCCCGTTCTCTGCTTCGTCCCCGTTTTCTGCTCTGGCCCTGTTGTCGCCATGGGCACTTCGGGTCACGAAGAGGGCCAGCATCAGCATGGCACCAACCCAGGGGCCCAGAGGATGGGCGAAACAGGCTACCCCCGCAGCCAAACCGGCCAGGGCAACCCCCACATGCCTCCAGGTTGCAGAGCCCGTGCGCATGGCAAGGCTAAGCCCCAGCGCAGGGCCCAGCAGGAAGAGGGTGGCTACCCACCCCGGGGTCCCCATCACAGAAGCGGACGACGCCACGGGAAGTGCAACCCAGGCCAGCGCCAGCGCCGCAGCCACCCAGAGCCTGGCATAACCCGCCAGCAGCAGGAAGAGCAGCAGCACAAGCAAACCCGATGCAGCGGCGTTGAGCCACGATACAAGGGTGGATAACGATTCGTAGGAGGTGGCGCCGATGGTAGTGGCCAGTTTGCGCACCAGGGGCGCCAGATCCCACTTGTCCAAGGCAATAGTCGATGTCTGGCTCTTGAGGACCTTCTCGACAAGGGTGGCCTCCGAGAGCGTCAGAAGAGGGAAAGCATTACGCCAGGCCAGGACCGCTGATGCGCTGGAGATCATAAGCAGCAGGGCGATCAGACCCTTTGCGAGCAGGCTTCTACTCATGGTTCTCCCTCCCCGCTTCTTCGTCCCCGCCATCTTCTACAGCAGCGTCCTCTTGATCCTCTGCAGCTTCTTCCCCTTGATCTTCTTGAGTCGTATCGTCGGGTACCACCAGTCCATCGAAGCAGATGTGGTTTCGGCCGCCCTTTCTGCTGGTGAAGGCCACGGTGAGGGTACCATCGCCGCCCCTTGCCTTGGCAGCACCGCCCTTCGATTCTACCTCCCCGGCCTTCAGGTCCACCTCAAAGTAGAAGGGTTTTCCCTTGCGTGTGGGCGGGGCGTGAGCAGCAACTTCTTTTCCCCCATAGCTGACCTTGACGGCTACACCGGCCTTCTCGTCGGCACCGGGCAGGAAGTAGAGCATGGCATGAAGCTTGGTTGCCGGTATGCCGGACCACGAGAGTTCAAGTTCGCCTTTGTCGGGCGGATGAGCCCAGATACAGGTGGTCTCGGCCTTGCCCTTTGAGTTGGGAACGCTTGAGACCCAAGGCTCCTGGGTGCCTAAGTTGAGTTCTGCCACCATGGGGCCGGTCCAGAACCACTTTGGCGTGCCTTTAGGGCCGGTGAAAGCCCAATGCTTCGGCCTCATGGCCCGTATTTTCCCGCCGGCAACGTGGAGGGCCTCTATCTCCTGCCAGAGCAGCGCAAGTCTGAGAGGCGACTCTTCCACCGTGTTGGGCTGAACCCACTCCACGCCGGCCGGTTCAACTTCGTCGCTGCTCAAGGCCGGAACGAGCCACGCCAACAACGCTGCAACACCGGCAAGCGCACTCCAGGCTAAGGGGACAAACCGCCTGTAACCGTCGGGAATTATAGAGAATCGAGCCATTCTTCCGCCGCAGCGAGCGCGTTGTTGTCCAGCTCTTGGAACCAGTCGAGAGCCAGCTCGGGATCGGCGGCAGTCAAGGCCTCCTCGAACGCCTCCAGGGTGCCGCCCTTCTCCAGCAGCTCACGCAGCGGCGGGCATATTTCGTCGTCGTCAACCTCATCCAGGAACATACCCGCTAGCTCCAGGAGCGTCTCCTGCGCCAGGATTGGAATCTCTACGAAGTGCCCGGGCACCTCCTCGCCCCGCTCGGTCTCAAAAACGCTGCCTGTCTCCACATCAAGGTAGTAGAGCAGGTCGGGACGGGCATGAAGCATCGCGTCAGCGATCAAATCCAGATCCACGATATCGGAATCCCATTCCATGTTTCACTCCTGCAAGGTGCTGCCGACTTAGAACCCCCAAAGATGCCGCTGAGAAGGGGATGCCACAACGCGGCGCCCCTGGCCAGCGCATTATGGACCGGGTTGCAGCGGTTTTCCAGACCAATACAGAGGGGTATTGGATTGGACTTCGGCTAGTATCACTGGGCCTTGGCGAGAAACGGGGGCTTGCCCAACCGGCAAGATGGTGCCATATTCTAGCCGGTGACTGTCAACCAGAAGGGGCTCGGAGCTTAGCCCTGATCGGAGAAACGGGGGCCGGATGTTTACACAAGCGTTGAAGCCCCC
>CAZQHM010000153.1:0-8738 GCA_964593355.1 uncultured Myxococcales bacterium | reverse complement strand
GCGGGCCATGATCCTCTCCTCGGGCCCAATGATTTCCGCCGATGACCTGGCATTCATGAAGGTCGCATCCGGGGGCGGAGCCTCACCCGAGGCTTCTCCCGAGACCCTTCCGGCGTACCTGGAACAGCTTGAATCCAGCCGGCTGGCCGAGTCACTGGAGAGAAACGGCGGCTCGGTGAGCAAGGTTGCCAAGGAGTTGGGCATCCAGAGAACAACGCTGTATTACAGATTAAAAAAATATGGACTTGTGAAATGAAAGTGGAACTAAGAAAGAGCTTTAGATTCGAGGCAGCGCATTTTCTTCCTTTTGCGCCAGACGGTCATAGATGCCAAAACCTTCATGGACATAGCTATGTAGTTGAAGTCGTGGTGGAGGGAGAGATTGATCCTGAACGGAAATGGTTCATTGATTATAATGAGATACTGGCAAAATGTGAGCCGATAAGAAAGGCTCTGGATCACAAAACCATCAATGACATCCCGGGGCTTGAGGCAGGCACGGCGGAGATGCTCAGCATCTTCGTCTGGAGAGAACTTGAGGGCTCGCTTCCTGGCCTCAAGGCCGTTACAGTGAGCGAGACAAGCAGCTCCAGTTGCACCTATCGTGGGGACTAATCCATGGAGCCTGGTATGGAGCCTGGTACGGTGAGGCAAGAGAAGAGAGACGCCCTCCTTGCGGGGGTTGCCGGCCTTGGGGCCATGCTGATATACGTCCTCACCACGGGCACCTTGAGCTTCCTGCTGGATTCATCGGAGCTGGTCACAGTGGCCCGCCTCGGGGGCACTGCCCATCCGCCCGGAAGTCCTCTCTACACTGCGCTTGGAGGGTTTCTGACCTCTTTGCCGCTGGGCAGCATCCCCTTCAGGGTGCATCTCTTCTCGGCACTTTTCGGGGCTATTAGTGCATCTCTGCTCTTCCTCGTCGGTGCCAGGCTCTTGGAGCGTGCCGAGCGGCCCGAGCTGGGGTGGCGCCTGATAATGGTGCTGGTCTCCTGGAGTGTGGCCCTCTCTCCGGCCCTCTGGTTCCAGTCGGTGCGAGCCGAGGTTTACACCCTGACCAGCGCTATCAACCTTGGCCTTGTCTATCTGGCTCTGGTGTGGTCCGGCGCCCCAGACCGTCTGGGACCAGGCTTGCTGATGGCCCTGCTTGGCGGGCTGGGCCTCTCAAACCACCACTACCTCACGGGACTCACGGGGCTGGCGTGCCTGGTTTACCTCCTTACGGTGCCCGGGATCAGAAGGCAGCTCTTCTCTTATCGCCTGGGGCTTCTGGCGGCATTCTTGTTCGCCGGGCTTGCTGTGTACCTATATCTTCCCATTCGGGCGCACCAGGGCTGGCTCTGGTGGGGCGACCCTGGGACTGCCGGTGGACTGCTCAGGATGGTCTCGGCCCAGGCATTTCACTCGGCGGTAACAGAGATGCCCAAGGCCCCCTTTGGGGAGGCCCTGGTAATCATCCTGGTGAAGTGGGTTGAGTTGCTCGGGGCCCCCCTCTTTCTGGCGGGGCTGGCCGGGGTTGTGCTGCTCTTTCTCACGGTGCGTCGGGAGGCCCTTCTGGTGCTCTTGGTGGTGCTGGCGGGCCTCTTTGCAAAGGCCATCATGTATCTCGACGTCGAAAACCCCGACGACCATGCCTACTTCGCCATTGGGCTTCAAGGGCTAGCGGCCGGTACCGTGGGCATCGCTGCCTTTCTTGGCCGCGTGGAGTGGGGCCGTTTGGGCTCAAAGGCTGTGGTTGGAGCAATGATAGTGGTGGGCGGGTTGATTAGCTGGGGGGGCGCTTCTTTGGCCATGGATGGAGCGGCCCGATGGACCATGAGGGGGTTTGTGGCCCCCGACGTGCTCAACCGGCATCTCCTGGGGAGTGTCAGCCCCGGGGCCCTCTATATGCCAAGTTATTATGCAACGTGGTTCAATACCTTCTACTACCACGAGGTGGAGAAACGGCGTCCTGATGTCGCACTGTTGCAGGCCGGATTTCAGTCCAAGTATGACGGCGGAAGACCCTACTCCCAGGATGTCATGGAGAGGTACGAAGAACTTCGGCCCACTTTGGAGCACTACCTCTCCTCTGAGCTATTTCCGCTGAAAAGCCTGGAGGAGCTGAGGAGCCAGAGGGACGTGGTCTTCGAATCCAACGTCTTGAAGGCCGATGGGCCGGAGTGGGCAGAATACTCCCTTGGGGAGAATGGGCTTCCTGTTGCCCGGGAGAAGTTGGCATTTACGGGTGCTGGGCTTCGGCTAACCGACGCGCTCGAGGATTCTCGCAAGGAGCTGGAGACGCAACACCGCTATTGGGTATCTCTGTACAAAGAGCTGGGGAATTCGCCGCTTCACTGGGAACTAAAGAAGACTCTTTCTTATATGCATTACCGCAACGCCATATATTTCATCAACCGCAGCTCATGGTTCAGCGCCCACCTCGAGGTCACCATGGCCCTGCGGCACTATCCCGAGATGGATCGGCTGGTCAGGCTGGAGGCAGCGCTCAAGCCGCTTGCCGATGTAGAGAAGAACGACACGCTAAGGCAGCACTGTCAGCCTCTGCTCCCGGATCCTGAGCCCATCCCCTTTGAAGTGGAAGTGCTTGGGATGTAGTGGTTGCTTTGTAATTCCAGCCACTTGTAGCCTCGCCCCCTCGGGTTCCCAGCGATCCGCCAGCAACTCTACGGAACGGCATGAGCTTTGCAGAAGGGCGGGGCGAGGTTCATCGGTGTGTGAGTCGGCTCCCTCGGATTCACAAGGCCATGCAACTTCTTCCTCCTTCCAAGGTGAAAGCAGTGCTCGGGAGGCAGGGCCGAGAGGCCCTGCCTGCCACTTCTTCACCAGCTAAACCACCGAATCGGCGCTCTATGCATCAACTCAACCCAGACAAGTGATGTTCCTTGCGTAGGCCGATCACAGGGGTGTGGCGGGATCGCCTGCGGTGAAGCCGGAGAGTATTGGGTCGGCAGAGCCGAAGAACTGCTCCGGGGTGCCCTGGAAGTGGAGTTTTCCGCGATGCATGAAGATGACCTGTGAGGCCAATCTGCGAATGCTCTGAAGGTCGTGAGAGATTATCAGGAGGGTTCGGCCGGCGCCCGAGAGGGTTGCGCAGACGCCATCCAACTGCTCGGCGGCGAAGGGGTCCAGGCCTGTGGTCGGCTCGTCGAGGATGAGGGTTTCTGGTTTGAGTGCCAGCGCTCGGGCGACGGAGACCAGCTTCTGTTCGCCCTGGGGGAGGTGACCTGGGGAAGTATGTAGCCTATGGGCGAGCCCGAGGGCCTGGAGTTGGGCCTCGGCCATTTCATCTGCTTCTCTCTTGCTGAGTGCCATGTTGAAGCGGAGCACCAGGGAGATGTTTTCGAGGACGGACATGGAGTCGAAGAGGGTCGGGTGTTGGAAGACGTAGAGGCACCGTTTCCGCACTTGAAGAAGCTGGGCTTCGGTCATGGGGTCTACCCGCTGGTCGTCGTAGTAGACCTCTCCGCTGTCGGGCTTCAGGAGGCCGACAAGGTGCCTGACGAGGACGCTCTTGCCGGTGCCCGATGGTCCTGCGATGAAGGTGCACGAGTTGGCGGGGAAGGCCACGGAGACGCCTGTGAGGACCCTGTTTTCGCCGAAGGACTTATGCAGGTCGACAACTCTGGCAACGTTTCGGTTCACGCCAGCACCTCCCACAAGGTGGATATGGCGGCGTCAAGGAGAATGACTGCGAAGGAGCCGATGACGACGGCCTGAGTAGTAGCGCGCCCCACCCCTTCTGCTCCGCCCTCTGCTTCGAAGCCACAGGTAGCGCTGACAATGGGAACCACGACGCCAAAGGCGGCGCACTTGGTGAGGCCCATGTAGAGGTCGGACATCCGGACGAAGCGGAAGCTGATGAAGGTATCAGGCAGCACTCCGAAGCCATGGTAGGCCACCAGCATGCCCACGGCCAGACCTATGATGGAGCCGAAGATAGCTAGGGCGAAGGAGGCCGAGAAGCCGGCCAACAAACGTGGCACCACGAGAGAGCGCACAGGGTCTACGGCGCAGAGTTTCAGGGCATCGAGCTGGTCGGTGACTTTCATGGTGCCCAACTCTGCGGCATAGCCTGTACCGACACGAATAGCCAGCAGCAGACCGGCCATTATGGGCCCCATCTCCCGCACGGTCATCTGAATGACCCCGGCCCCAAGCACCGAGAATTCAGGGAGGATCCTGGCCATCTGCGAGGCGGTCTGGTAGACGCCTATCATGCCGATGAAGGCCATGGTGACCCCAACAAAGAGGAGGCTGCGGTTGGCCGCATCGTAGGTGAGATGGATGGTCTCCCGCCAAGGAATCTTAAGGCGGACCATGAGCCCCAGGGCAGTAAGAAACAGCCTGAAGGAGTTCCAGAGTGTATTTATCAGCCCAGCCATTGGTACCAGATCCATGTAATGATGTAGTCCCAGGCGAAGATCCCGATGGCAGTTGCCACGACGCAGGAGTTGACCGCACGGCCGACACCTCGGGCCCCCCCCGACACGCCAAGCCCGTACGTTGAGCTGGTGATGGAGATGACTACCCCGAAGGCAAGCCCTTTGGCCAGTCCCACGAAGAGTTCATCAATGAGGCCGGCATCGAGGATGCCGCTGTAGAAGGAGAGGTAGTCCACACCCAGCACCAGGTCCACAGCCAGTGCTCCGCCAACCAGTCCAAAGAGGTCTCCAATAAGGGTCAGCACAACCAGAGAGATGCATATAGCGACGAAGCGTGGCACCACGAGGAACTTGAGCGGGTCGATGGAGAGAGCTCTGAGGGCATCAATTTGCTCTGAGACTACCATGGTGCCCAGTTCAGCCGTGGTATTGGCCCCTACCCTTCCCGAGAACATGATGCCGATGAGCGCCGGGCCAAGCTCCGAGAGCACGGCAACTCCGGCGACGAAAGAGGCGAAGCTTGTGGCCCCGGTTTTGCGGGTATAGGTAGCGGTCTGAACCACCATGATGATGCCCACCAGGAAGGCTGTCAGGGCCGCTATGGGCAGTGACTGGACGCCGATGCGATGGAGCTGCCTCTTAAACTCGTGGGAGTCGAAGCGTGGTGGAAAGAGGAGGATCAGCACGCTCCAGAACATGATTGCCATGGCCCCGATATCGTGGAGCAGCCCAAGGGGGCGTGCCTCTTCCCTATGCTCACCGGCCATGGCCTGCCTCCTGTTGTGGGCTTCCCATGGTGTTGGTTGCCGTAGGGTGGCCATGGTGCTCCATTCCAGCCTTGAGGAACGATGCCAGGGGCTCTTGGGTGGAGGCCAGGGCCGTGGTGGTCGGGCCATCGAAGGCTATCTCTCCGTTGAAGATTGCCACGACCCGGGTAGCGACGGGTAGGAGGCGTGGCAGGTCATGGGAGGCAACGATGACAAGACAGGCTCTGGTTTGGGCGAAGGTTCCCAGGAGGGCCATGATTCGGGCGGAGGAGACGGGGTCGAGGCCTGAGACGGGGTCGTCGAAGAGGGCCAGGTCGGGAGCCAGGGCCATGACCCTGGCGATGGAGACTCGGCGCCGCATTCCTCCCGAGAGCTCCGAAGGGAACTTGTGGCGGCTATCCAGCAACTCGACGTCCTCGAGAGCAGAGACAACCCTCTCCTCGATGAGCTGAGTAGAAAAGCTCTCCTGTTGGGCCATGGGGAAGGCGACGTTTTCGCCAACGGAGAGGGAATCGAAGAGGGCGAAGTTCTGGAATTGCAGGCCTATTCTGGCTCGAACTCTGTTGAGCTGTTCGTTTGACCTGAAGTCGACCACCTCACCAAAGAGGCTCATTCGGCCCGCCGTGGGCTTGCGGAGGGTGGCAATGGTCTTGAGCAGCTGCGTCTTGCCACCGCTGCCTGGTCCCACGAGAGCCACAAGCTCTCGGCACGGGAAAGAGAGGGAGACCTCCTTGAGGACGGAGTTCTTGCCCAGCCTTAGTGAGAGAGCCTCTATGATGACCGCCTGAGGGGGCGTCATAGTTCGATGATTTCCTCAAAGCGCCCAAAGACCGAGCGCATGGCGTCGGAGATCTCACCGAGGGTGGCCATGGATTTCACTGCGTGAAGGATAGCGGGCATGAGGTTCTCGTCGCCCTTGGCTACTCTGACTACTTCGGCGAGGGCTTTAGCCACCTCATCGGCATTGCGGTTGGCCTTGAGGTCGGCAAGGCGCTGTTTCTGGGACTCTTCGACGTTGGAGGAGATGCGCGTCCCCTTCTTGAAGGGTGCCTCTTTGGAGGCGAACTTGTTGAGACCCACGACCACGGTTTCGCCGGACTCAACGGATTGCTGGAAGCGGTAGCTGGTGTCGGAGATGGCCTTCTTGACGTATCCCGACTCGATGGCCTTGAGCATGCCGCCCATGTCCATGATGCGGTCGATGATCTGCTGGGCCTGGGATTCGATGTGGTTTGTGAGTGATTCTACGGCGTAGGAGCCGGCCAGGGGGTCGACGAAATCGGCGACACCGGACTCATGGCCGATGACCTGCTGTGTGCGGAGGGCGAGGGTCACGGACTCTTCGGTTGGGAGGCTCAGGGCCTCGTCGTAGGAGTTCGTGTGCAGCGACTGGGTGCCACCGAGCACGGCAGCAAGGGCCTGCATGGCAACTCGTACGACGTTGTTCAGGGGCTGCTGGGCCGTGAGGGTGCATCCTGCCGTTTGGGTATGGAACCGGAGCATCATGCTGCGCTTGTTCTTGGCGTTGAAGCGCTCTTTCATGATTCGGGCCCAGAGGCGTCTGGCGGCCCGGAACTTGGCCACCTCCTCGATGAAGTTGTTGGAGACGCTGAAGAAGAAGGCGAGCCGGCCGGCGAAGGCATCCACATCGAGGCCCTTCTTGATGGCGGCGTCGACGTAAGTTATGCCGTCGGCGAGGGTGAAGGCTACTTCCTGGACCGCGTCGGCGCCCGCTTCACGGATGTGGTATCCCGAGATTGAGATGGTATTCCACTGGGGCACCTCTCGGGAGCAGAAGTCGAAAATATCTGTAATAATTCTGAGGCTTGGAGAGGGCGGGTATATATATGTACCTCGGGCGATGTACTCTTTGAGGACATCGTTCTGGATGGTGCCCTGAATCTTGTCTCTGGGGACGCCGCTCTCCTCGGCCACGGCGATATACATCGAGAGCAGCACTGCCGCTGTGGAGTTGATGGTCATGGAGGTGGAGACTTTGTCCAGGGGGATTTCGCTGAAGAGGGTTCTGGCGTCGACCAGGGAGTCGACGGCGACGCCAACCTTGCCCACCTCACCGGCAGCGAGGGGATGGTCCGAGTCGTAGCCCATCTGGGTGGGGAGATCGAAGGCAACGGAGAGTCCAGTTTGGCCCTGGGAGAGAAGGTACCGGTATCGGGCGTTGGACTCCTCGGCTGTTCCGAAGCCAGCGTACTGTCGCATGGTCCAGAGGCGCCCCCGGAACATGTTCGGTTGCACGCCGCGGGTGAAGGGGTATTCACCGGGGAAGCCCAGTTCGGTGGCCGGGTCGAATTGGGGGTCTTCGACATAGAGTGGCTCCATGAGCGAGTTATCAGAGAGCACGAATCGTGCCTTTCTGGGAGCTGCCTTGGCTTCGGCGGGCTTGAGGGACTTCTCGAGCCAGGATACCAGTTGTTCTTTCTGCGAGGTTCGACGCTTCTCGTCCATGAGGTTCTCCACTATGAAACGGCGCTCGGTTGTAGACTGTCGGGCGCAACCACGGTGGCTGAAGCTAGCGAATCATGGTCAGGAAAGCAATACGGATTGGTTCCTTCCTCTGGACTTGGCCTCATACAGGGCCTTGTCGGCCTTGCGCACCAGGTCATCGGGATCGCCCATGGAGGGTGCAAAGACAGCAGCGCCCACTGAGACGGTGAGACGCTTACCGGGCTGTGAGTCACAGAGGGGGAATTCGGTAGCTTCAACACGACGGCGCAGTTCTTCGGCCACCTCGAGGGCATGTCTGGAGTCGGTTTCGGGAAGGAGCACGGCAAACTCCTCCCCTCCGAATCGAGCGGCCAGGTCGCTTCGTCTCAGGCGTTGGGTCAAGATTTGCCCCAGCCTTCTCAACACCTCATCGCCAGCGAGGTGGCCATTGGAGTCGTTGTATAGCTTGAAGTGGTCCACGTCGATCATGAAGAAGGCCAGCGGTCGACCGCTGCGATGAGCGATGGACATGTGGTGCTGAAGCATCTCCGTGAGGTAGCGCCTGTTGTATAGCCCTGTGAGGGGATCGGTTCTAGCGAGCAGTTGCAGATGGGCATTGGCCTCTTCCAGCCGGGCAAGAGTCTCTTTCAAGTGATTGTTGCTCTGGTTAAGCGAGCGGGTTCGCTCCTCCACGAGGGCTGTCAACTCCTCGGCGTGCTTCTGTAGCTCTTCGGCCATGCTGTCGAAGGCCTTGCCCAGGGAATCGAGTTCCCCCTCGCCGGCCAGTCCTGTGCGGGCGGAGAGGTTGCCCTTGCTGATTGTGCGGGCCGTGGCTGTCAACTGCATAAGAGGATTCACAAACACACCGCGGATATAGTAAAACAACCACAAAGCGGTCAGTGCCGAGATGAAAACGACTATAAGAACACTTGGTATCAAGAGCCATATAAGTGATGAGAAGAAGGGGCGATTATCCAAACCCATGATTATGGTACCCCATCGAAGTCCCGGGAGCCCCGGTAGGGCGGTGACCATGGGCATGCTGATCATGGTGGTATCGGTGTTGGTGGGCGCTTCCCACTGGTACAGGATGTCGCTGCTGGCAGCGGCGGCCCTGGCGAATGGATCCTGGAGGAACTGG
>CAZQHM010000152.1:0-8821 GCA_964593355.1 uncultured Myxococcales bacterium | reverse complement strand
CACCCAGTGCTCTTCTACCGAGCAAGAGTTTTCGATTCTCGGACCGAACCCGGACTAATGGTCCAGGGGGCCGTTGGAGAATCGGTCCAAGAAGCAAACACCAATTGGTGAGGTTCGGAGTTCCTGACTGGGTCTGTCGAGCGGGCTCTGGGGGGCTGGCTGGCTGTTGGTCTGTCTCCCGGCCCAAGACCAGAGTGGCCCTCCGGTCCAAATACGTCACGCGAGCTGGCGATCTTGGACTGGTGCTTATAGCTGAAACGGAAGTGCTTGCGGTGTGACTGCGTCACGGGTAAGCTGGCACTTTCCGTCGATCCGGTGCGACAGCGTCATACTTGTGGGCAAGTATTGTTGGGGTGATTCTCTGGTGACTCGCTGCAGGGCCCGGATGGGACTTGGACCACCGGGAGAGGAAGCGATGGTAGAAGGGACCAGTTCCAAAACCGACATTCAGCGGCTGACGGAGATGCTCTCCGCTTACCGGACAAAGGCCTTGCCGCCCGAACCGGCACATATGCGGGAGATCGGCTCAACGCACCGAGCGAACGCCTTGCTGCCCGAACCGGCACATATCCGAGAGATTGGCGCAAAGCACAAGGCGGCCTTGCTTAGGGCAGAACCTCCCCACTTGGCAGAAGTGGGTTCCAAGCACAGGGAGGCATTGCAGAGAGATGCGATGCAGAGTGCAGGGCGTGGAATTCCTTCGGCCGTGGCTCCTGCTCGCTCCCGTGGCATGCCAGAGGACCCAACGCCTCTGGGCATTCCCAAACGTGTCTCCGATGTCTGGCGGTTGGCTGACCGAATAGCCCATGGTGGCTTGTCGCCGGAGGACTGGAGTCGGCTCCTTGGACAGATCGGAGGTGGGGTTGACTACCAGGAATTGGAGAGTTTTCTTTGCCCGGGACCCGGTCTTCGTCTGTTGGCCTGGAAGAATGCGTGCGGAGCAAGAGCAGCGATTGAACATGTCTTCGAACTCGTTCTCCCAACCGCCATTACCGAGACGTATGCGGAGCAGATCGTTGACCATTTCGTGAATGGAGACTTGCTTCTCCCATGGGAACTTACTTCCTGGTGGCAGTGCAAGCATGAGATTCTGCCGTCCCATTCTGCCGTCCCAACCACACCGGAGCCTCCGCCCTTGCCCTGGACGGAAGATGACAAGGCCAAGCTCAATTTGATTGCCTTGGGGTTGTATTTATTTGATGCCGAACTCTACAGTAAATATGGCCATTACTTCCACACCGACTTGACATCATATGATGCGAAGCCTGCGATTTTACTCGGAGTTATCCGGGCCGCTGACATTGATGAAGCTTGGTCCACAATTGTCGAACAATTGATACAGGCACTGACCCACCTCAACGCCTTGCCCCCCGTCCCCTCGGACGATTCCATCCCGGTGGCGACCAGCCTCTTCTTTGCCGAATTTGATGAACCCCCGATGAACCCGGATGGGCGAACTGTCTCCAAGATGACTATGAGGAAGATTTGGGCACGTCGGCTGGCGGTGGCCTTGTGGGCAGACGTGAACGCCCACTGGCCATGGTCCCTTGATGAATTGCCGATTGACCTCCGGAACGCCCTTCTCGGTTGGAATCCAAGGAGCGAGACGGCTTTCGAAGGAGCGTGCGCCAATTCCGACTCTGTAGATACATGGGATTGCATTGTGCCGCGGCTTGTTGAGGGCCTGACCGGCCAGAATTCACAGGGCATTTGGGGCACCAACGTTGCTGCTACTGGGATTCCTGCAGGCTACTCCGGAGGCTTCGTCTGGTCGCCAGACCCGCTCTCCGAGTGGCTAGTTGCTTTCTATGGGATCCGACCGCGGCTGGGAGATTCCCCCGCCTCCCGTAAAGATGGGGTCCTGGCGGCACACCAGTGGCTGCTTGACAGAACGTACGTGCACGACAAAGGGGATCCGAAAGACAATACACTGACGGTCCACCCAGGCTTCACTAGTTTCAAGAGTTTGGTGCTGGAGAACGTGAACTACGGTGGGTGCTCAACCACTGGACCGCTTTTCGTGGCGCTCTTGAGAGCCATGAACATCCCGGCTTTGTCATTGCCGAATCTGCCGACAGTGGGCCGAGCGTACAGTTGGAACATGGACCAGATTTCGAAGGGGCAGCCGAATGGCCACACATCGGTGGTATGTAGATTGCCAGAGGGTTCTTTTGCAGTATTCCACGCTGACTATATCTGTTCCTACATGGGCCAACGGTATGGCGATCCCGTCGATATGTGGATCCCATATGCCGAATGGTTCCTGGTGCATCTGATTCTTTGGGGTGACTTTCTGAAGTCTCCAGAGAACGCTGTCGACCAGGTTGAAAACATGCTCACGAAGCATTGGTATGCCATGACGCTTAAGCAGATATCGAATATGGCATCCAACTACTATCATGGGCTCGACGAGGGCCCTGAACATCCGTATTGGCTTGTGCGAGTCCTCATGGCAGTTACCGATGCCGAACTGAACGGTGGAACCAGTTGGCTGACCGAATGGTCAGGCAGTGGGGATAAATTTATCCTGGCAAGCAAGTTTCTGAAACTTGGGATCAACCAATTTGACATGAACATTGGTGTACCACACGAATGGCATTCTGGAGGCCAATATAGCTCTGCACTTCATAGCAAGACGGCGACGCCTTTTCCATTGAACTGGAAATTCACTAACACGTTTAGTGACGACATCGCAATTCAGGCATCAGTTAGCAACAACCCGGACAGCGCTGACGCTATTTTATCGATAGGCCTGTGGCTGAACAACATCGCCACACGCATTATCCAAACACATGGCACAATTGAATCTTGGCGCAACTGGCTTATCAAGAATGGGTGTAGTTGGTATGGATGCCCGGATGGGTTCAATTGGCTTTGCAAGTAGCTTAGTTTGATTGAAGGGGAGCTGTGGATGAAAACATGTCTTTTGGGAGTAGCATTCGGCGTAGCTGCGGTCACTGGTGGATCGTGCCGTAGCAGCGCCTCCGCTGAACAGACGGCAGTGATAGATTCGTTTGCGGAGAACCGGGCCGACGGGCAGGTAGCTGAGTTCGACCTACCGAGTATCGACGCCGGGCCTGGGCATGACTGGTTTGAGGCTCAAGTCGACTTGCGCCTGCTCGACTCTCAGCGTTCGGGAGAAGGTCTGGACTTCGGTGTTCTTTTGCTAGGGGGATTTGGGACTCCTTGCCAACACGACCAGGAATGCGAACCCTGGCTTGTTTGCGTGAAAGTGGATGATGCACCGAGATTCTGCGGTCTGGAACGCTGTTGGGATGAATGCCCGCAGGATTGGGGCTGCTACCTGGCCGAGGAGTTTCTACCTGATGAGGTCTTTCGCTGCCTCCCTAAACCACACCTGCTCTGCGAATTGTGCCACTTTGATGTCGAATGTATCCACATCGACGGCCGATGCGTTGAGATGACAGGGGACAGCCGTGGCCACTGCACGACGGGTTGCCAGGGGGATAGCGAGTGCCCGGAGGGCTATACCTGCCTGCGTATCGTCGGAAGTGACTCCGAAGAGACGGAGCAATGCGTGCCAACGTCGGGGATGTGTGGTGAACGGTAGCGCCATCAGCAATTGTCCGCCTGCCCTCGTCGGGCCTCTTCGGACGGAATGGCGCCGTCGGGGAGCAGACTGCCGATGTCACCTGACCGTGGTCAGCAGAAACTAATCTGGCCTGTGTCTGTCAAGCGCCAACAAAACTGACCCACCCGGCGCCACTAAAACTGACCCACCGAGCGGGGCCAGTTGGTGAGGCCGGAGCCGGTGCTGTGTCAGGCCAGCTAGCGGGCCTGACACAGCACGCACCCTACCTGGATGCGATGGGCTCCGACGGTTTCCAAAGACCAGATTTGCGCTTCTCTCGCATCCGATAGCTCTCGCCCTGAATCGTGATGGCGAAGCTGTGGTGCAACAGACGTTCAAGCATCGCTGCGGCCACCATTTCGTCGCCAAAGACCGCACCCCACTGGGTGACTGGCTGGTCAGAACAAGATGGTACACGTCAGTCCGGCGGGCACGCCAAATGAGAGAATGTCCACCCTATCCCCAAGCGACAACAACACAGTGTCACCATCCTGTTTCAAGCGGGGCACACCATCACTTATGCCGATTGCAAGCGTCAGGTTCGGTTGTGTCTGACCTGCGAGAAGTTCGGGCACGACGAAACGAGTCAAGCTTTGGTCAAGAGGAGGAATCGATCCTGGCTGGGAGATGATTGAAGGGAGCACGGCCTCGACCGAGAGGAGGCCATCTGGCCCAAGGGCAAGATCCATACTCAGTGGATCCCGATTCAAGCCGGCCTGCAACTGACCTTCCGGCTGCAAAAGCTCCAGCCGGCCCGTCCCTAATAGCTCCGAACTCGACTGGACCACGTACGAGACAATCACAATATCGTCCCAAGCTGCCACTGCTACACAGAAATGATTCGATATGGACTCTGAATTGTATAACGTAGCAGATCCGACGTCACCATTTCCAGCAATACTAGATATAAATAACTCACCAGCGCATACATATAATCTATCCCCCTTTGGACTGACTGCCATCTTAAAAACAAAGCCAGGATTCACTGCGTTTGAAATGACACACCATGCGCTGTCCATCTTTATTTTTGCCCACTGCGCAGAAAGATCTAAGGCACCGGAAACATCAAATTTCAACACCACCAACTTCACAGATGAATTCAAGGGGCTCGCCAATACAAATAAATTATCCTTTGATACGAGAATTGCTTTTGCGCTGTAGCCGTCCAGGAGCACCGACGAAACCACCACCGGGTTCGAAGGTTCCTGGAGATTGACGCCCGAAAGGGTGCTGTCCCCGGACAGCGCAAATGCCGTTTGCCCATGTGCAGCAACGAGAGTGCAAGCCCCGCCCAGGGCCAGGTGCCCAACCCAACTACCGCATTGATTCTCCGACAAGTCCAAGATTCCGAGCCCGCCGGCTCCCAGCGCCACCGCCGCCACAGAGCCAGATAAGGCCGCATCCACCGGGGTGCCTGCCAGAGTCGACAAGACGACGGATGCCGGCTTCACGTCGAGTGCGACGTCCATATCGGCCACCAAGTCGCCCCCCGTATTCCCATCCAGGACCGATTGGTCACCAACCAAGTCCCGTGTGTCTGGGAACGAAGAGACGTCGACGCAGGTCTCCCTTCGGTCGCTGTCGTCTGGCACATCTCGGGTCCCATCAAGTTTACCACAACCGCTGGCTTGTGAATCACAGGTCCCGGCTGCATCGTTCGGTTCCTCCAGGTCGCCGCCCCCCGCTCCAACGCCGTTCGACTGTGACTTGACACAGCCTGGTTGACCACCCAAACAGCCAATAGTCACAAAGAATAGGGGCCAGCGCCACATGAACCCACCCGAGGGATTTCGACGTCCCAGTACCACGACATTCATTGCCTGACCTCCTAGACCACTGCTCACCATTCTCGCCCCCCCTCTGGGCCGTCGAAGGCGGGGTCCACTGCTGCTGGGGGGATCGAGATATCTGAGCGGCCGTGTAGCGCAAACCAGGAGAACGCAGACCGATGTAGCAGTGAATCTTTTCCGAGACAACAGAAGCGTCAGTGGTCTGGGAGGTAAGATTTGAAATCAACATGGGCACAGACCTCCATGGTTCAGTTCCAGAAGGGCGGCGCCAAGAATGCCACCCAACCTGCATAACGGACTCCGCCCTGGAAAAGCCAATATAACCAAGCAACCGCCGTAACGCAAGCGGCGTCAAAACTTCCTACCCGGGTCGCCCGGGAAATCGAACGGTCCGCCGGACGGAGAAGTCGCAGTTCCAGGTGGCAGATGCCGGTTCGACGGAGCTCACCGCTGCTGGTTCTTGAGGAAGGTGCTCCACGCTTGCGGGGAGCGTGCCCGCCCAGGGCCGGTGCCCTTCACCCACGTGCTATCGGCCACCAGCATCAGGTTCTCGCCACTGCCCTGCTCCATTGACAACGGAGCGTATCGCTTCGATGCCTTGACCAGTCGATGCCTTGACCAGCGGCTTGAACCAAGCGACGAACACTCTACACTGGGTCCTCACAGAAATATCCCTGATTGGCATTCCACGAGCAAATCTTTCCTTCGGGACATTGCAGTTCGCAGGAGCCACAGGTGGTCGCATCGAGTCTGTAGGATTCGCAGCCGGGCCACTCGTCGCAGTCGAGATATGAATCCTGACATCCCCACAGCAGGCAGATACCGTTGGAGCACGAAACCACTGCTCCTGGAATGACCGCAACGCAGTCTTGATCAAGCTGGCATGCGAATGCAGCGAGGCAGCCTTCATCGGTTTCGCCATCACAGTCGTTGTCGAAGGAATCGCACGTCTCATCAGAGGGCGCCGGGGCGTCGCAGACCCAGCCCAGGGTTCCCTGGCACTCCTCGGTGCCCTCGCACTGACCCGCTACGTTCTCCTGAAAACAGGGTCGGGGGAGGAGCCCATCATCGGTAAGCCCGTTGCAGTCGTTGTCGAGACCATCGCATATCTCGGCCTCTGGAATGCAGGGCGCCACCGGCTGCGTCATGGGCGGAAGGTGCTGCTCCAGAGCCAAGCGGCCGGGCAACAGCCAGGTCATCGGGCCGACACCGGGAATTGGACCCTCGACCCGGTGCTCCTGAACCACGAAAGGCCCCGGCAGGAAGGGAGGGCGAAGCCGAATACAGTGGTCGCCGACGGCCTCCACTAGACCCGGTTCACCATCTACCAGCCAACCATCGAGAATCGGCTTGTTCCTCGACGTCCCAGAGGTCCAGTCCCTGGGCAACGATGGGATAGTAGCCATCTGGAAGATGAGCCAAGTCAAAGGTTGCGGAGCATTCATTCTGGCCATCGCTCCAATCCTTCTCCATGTCCGCAAATTGGATTCGCACCCGGGTCGTGTCGGAGTTCTTGAACCATACCTTGACGGTAACCGAATCGCCGACGACAGCGCCGTCGGGCGGTTCCTGAATGAAGATGAGGGCTGTGGCATTGCCAGAAGTCAGGCCCGTGACCAAGGCAACCAAGATTGGAAGAATCACGCGGATACCCAAATGCGTCATGCTTTGCCCCCGAAGCCTGTGAATGCGGTCCGATTATTGCGGACGCAGCGGGCGGAATCAAGCGAGGAGATCGAGGCCAAGTTGGGGGCACAAAGCAGGTCAAGTCTCGCTCAGGTAGCACGAAATCAGCCCCGCTTTCGGAGCCCGCAGCGCTGCTCCACGCTTCATGGCAACGTTCCCGGCCTTGACATATGCCCTTTTTGATATATATTGCCGCCGGTAACTGAGCCTACGGAGAGCAACCATGCCCCTGGCCAACGACGACGCCGCTACTGCCCTTGCTGCCATGGCAGCTCTGAGGAGAGACCATGATTGAATCCAAGGTTCCAGGCAGGCCCTGCCGCTGGTGCTCTGCCATGGGGGAGCATTACCTGAGGCCCTTTCCACTGATCCTTTTCGCAGTGGTGATGGGGCTGACGGGGCTGGTCATCGCCTTCGAAAAGGCCAGCTTTCTGTTCGGGGTGCCGGCCCTGGTGTGGCAGGGGCTTCTGGGATTAGTTTCGCTGCTGTTTGTGGTGGCTCTTGGCAGCTATCTTATGAAGGTGGCACGATACCCAGAGGCGGCCCGGGAGGAGGCCCGCCACCCGGTG
Organism: uncultured Myxococcales bacterium; assembly: GCA_964593355.1. Taxonomy (GTDB): domain Bacteria; phylum Myxococcota_A; class UBA9042; order CAIXZC01; family CAIXZC01; genus CAYTWV01. The sequence goes on along the minus strand of CAZQHM010000152.1, from coordinate 1,184 downwards.
AAGATGAACTTCCTGGCCACTGTCCCCATTAGTTTCTTGCTGCTGGCCATTGCCCTTTTGAATGAATTCAACCCGCTTCTCGCCTTCGCCTTTTGGTGGATAGGCTCTATTGGCCAGCTGATCACGCTGCTGTACATCCTCCCGCGCTGGATCAGGCACCCGTTTCAAATCGGCCATCTGAATCCTGCCTGGTTCATCCCCATCGTGGGAACGATTCTTGTTCCCGTGGTTGGGGTAGAGGCAGCGCCGCTGTTCTTCTCGGTGTTCTTCTTCTCGGTGGGGCTGTTCTTCTGGGTGCTGATGAGCGCGCTGGTCTTCTACCGACTGATCTTCCACGAGCCTCCCGCCGAGCGCTTCGTGCCAACCCTGTTCATCCTGCTGGCCCCGCCAGCCGTCGCCATGATCTCCTACTTTCGGATCACGGGCACGCTGGACTTCCTTGCTTACGGCATGTACAGCCTTGCCCTCTTCTTCCTGTTGATGCTGCTGAGCATGGCCCGGCACTTCAGGTTGCGCCGCTTCTACTTGTCCTGGTGGGCATACACTTTCCCCCTGGACGCCTTCGCCATCGCCTCGATGTTGCTCTTCGAGGTGGGGCGAGAGCCCGTCTTTGCTGTGCTCTCCTGGTTCGGTCTGGTTCTGGCCACGGGTGTGGTCGGGCTGGCTGGCTGGGCAACCGTCCGGGAGGCCCTTCGAGGCACCCTCTTCCACGAGGATTGAGTTCCAGAATCGAGGTGAACCCATGAAATTGCTTGGCATAGTGCCCCTGGTCCTGTTGGCTTTTCTACTTGGTGTTGTCGGCGCTTCGTTTGCCGCTAAGGAAGCGCTGCCTCACTTGATGTTCAAGGAGGTCCGCAGCCCCCACGATCACGACCATACCTTAGAGGTAATCCGGGCCCGGGTGGCGGCCCAGCCGGGCTGGCGCATCACCGCAGAGATAGACCAACAAGCGGCCATACTGGCAGGCGGTGGAGCCGATGTTGGCCCCTACCGCATCCTCAAAATATGCAACGGCGCCCACGCCGCCCGCATGCTTGGTTCCGACGACCGGCGCTACTTCGGGGTGATGATGCCGGTAAGCGTCGCGGTATACGAACGCGCCGATGGCCACACCTATGTCTCGCTGGTGAACGGCTCCGCGTTGAGCAAGATCTTTGGAGGAGACTACGACGAGGTCCTCCAGG
>CAZQHM010000151.1:0-9330 GCA_964593355.1 uncultured Myxococcales bacterium | reverse complement strand
AATAGAAAGCGCTCCGGATTCCCGAGGCTCTCAGAATTGACTCGGCGAAGGCGCAGGTGGAGCCTTTGCCGTTAGTGCCGGCTACAAGCAGGACTCTGCCCAGCTTGAGGTGCGGTTGACCAAGGTGCTCCAGCACTGCCAGCACCCGCTCCAGCCCGGGAACAATCCCAAGGTGCATCCGGCGGGCCATCTCCTTTTCGAGCAGGGTCACATCGAGTCTTGGACTGACAAGTTCATTGCTCATGTTCGCTCAGGGCTCCACATGGGGTAACCATAAACCGGCGGTGACCGCCGTGGTGAGGGCTAACGCTGCCCGAGGCCGCAAGAATGGTCAATGATTTGAGAAGAGGATGCCTCCAGAGAGGGCATCGCCCACCCGAGATGAGAGGGCAAGGACGAGGCGCTTGATCGAGAGGCCGTCGGCGCCCACCGATTCCACGAGGAGGAGGTCCCTAATTCCCAAGGCCCAGTCGGCAGGCTCGACGCAGGCTGGGCAGCCGTCGAAGGCGCCGAGTTGAATAAGGAAGGGGGCTGACTGCACCGGCGACGCAAGGGGCCAGAGGCCTGGGCCTGTCAGAACAACCATGGTGATGCTGCCTGGATCGTTGGCCCCAAAGGGCTTGCGCAGGACGTTCAGTGCGATGGTACTTACTTCTGGGTCCAGGCTGACTGCGGAAAGGTTCAGAATGGCGTCGGGGAACATGGGAGGCAGTTCGACACTCTTCACAGGCCCCTGGGGCTCTTGACGAACGTAGAGGAGGCCGGAGTATCCGACCACGGCAAAGCGCCCATCAGCAAGGAGACTGAGGGCCGCTGGGCCTCGTGGTCCAACACCCGTAGCGGTGGGGAGCGTCTGGCTGTGAAGTTGGGTTACGGCCCAGCCCTGCTGCGCCGAGGGGCCAGCCAGCTCCACCAATCCCCACTCCTGGCCCCCGGGCTTCTGGACTTCATATGCCACCAGCCCATTGATAGTATGGTCACAAGAGCTTTCGCTTCCGCTGCACTGTGAGATGTGGGCATCCATGGCAGCGATTCGTACCATGGACGAATCTTGCAGGTCGCCCAGACTGGTCGATTCCAAGGGGATTGGGGAGCAGTTCCAGGAGAGAGGTTCGGTCTGGAGGGTACACCAGACCAATAGGCAGGCCGGCTGGTACGTGGCGGCCGTTGATTCGAAACCGACCAGCACCGAGGCGGGGCCAGTGGAGCCTGTGAGTTGAGCTGGAGCGCCTGCACCAAGCGCAACCACGGAGACGGGCTTGAGGGCAGTGCCGAAGCCTGGACATGCGTCGGATAGAGCGCCCCTGAGAGCGTTGTTGCCGGTCCAGTTCAGACCCTTGACGTAGACAAGTCCCGGCTTTCCCACCGCGACATTGCCGGAGATGTCCATGAGATTGTCAGCCCCAAGAGATACGGTCTTCGTCAGGGAGCCCTGGAAGGAGTACTCGAAGAGGGCGTTTGTCTCAGTAACCGGCAGGGTGCCCAGTGAGTAGATGCTGCTCTGGTCCTTACCCAGGGCGCTCATGGCTGCGGCAACTCCGCCCTCGGGCTGTGGAATTCCAACGAAGCCTGCGCAGAGCCCACCCCGGCAGTGGTCACCAACGGTCTGCCCGTCGCCGTCGTCGCATGGATGTCCGCCGTTAACAGCCAGGGTGCAATCCACACAGGAATCGAACGCCCCCACGCACTGCCCAAAGAGGCAGTGGTCTCCGGCGGTGCAGGGGTCGCCGTCATCGCACTCAGCGCCGCTGTCCGGCTTCACCACACACTTGCCGCTGGTTGCGTCGCAGAAAGAAGAGAGGCATGGGTCCTCTATCTCGCAAGACATGGGCGGCCCGGCTTCACAAATGGCAGCAGAGCAGTAGTCCAGGGTACAAGGATTAAAATCAAGGTCACATGGGGCCCCGTTTGATTGGGCAACACCAACGCACTGGCCCGACTCACACTGGTCCTCCTGGGTGCAGGGGTTGTCGTCGGAGCACGGGGTGCCGATGGGCGAAAACTCCTTGATGCAGCTCCCCGTCGCCGGTTCACATTTCCAGTGGTAGCAGAGACCCTCCGGCACTTCGGGGCAGGCGACAGCGCTGCCTGGTTCGACCACACAGAACCCCTCCTGGCAAACGAACTTGCCCTGGCAGAGGTTTCCTTTACCCACATCGGCGCAATCCTGGTCATAGGTGCAGGAGCAGGCGTTGCGACTCATCTGGCCCGTGCAAGAACCGTCGAGACACTTGTCATCGCCAGTACACGGGTTGCCGTCATCGCAGCTCTGACCTGTAAGGGGCAAGTAGGAACACTCTCCAGTCTCGGGCATGCAGTTGGATTCCATACAGGGCATAGACTTGCACTGAACATACACAGACGGGACACATTTTCCCGAATCAGTACATACCGATTTTTCTACACATTTATCATCTGTTATTGAGCATTCTCCGCCCTCGTTGGGAATCAAGAGGCAGCCTTGGAGAAGGTCACAGGTGTGAGTCCAGCACTGGGGGGCTTGGGGACAGGCTCCATCCTGTGGCGAGTGCGAGCAGGAGCCATGGAGGCAGCGGTCCAGGGTACACTCGACGCCGTCGTCGCACTCCCAGTGGCTGGTGCAAGCGAGTGGGAACTCGTTGTAGTCGGAGGTAGCGTCTTGGGAGGCAGCGTCTTGCGCCGGGGCGTCGGCTCCCCCGGGATCAGAGGCGGCTGAGTCGGAGGCCCATACCGAGTCCACATAGGAGGCGTCCTCCAAGGAGACTACGGAATCCTGGTCGGTCACATCGCTGCCTTGGGGCTGCCACTGCTGGTCGCTGAGGCCGGTCATGCGAAAGCTGCACGAGGGGAAGCAAGCGAGAGTGGCGGCAACGGCAAGGAAGAGGGCGGGCGGGGTGTATCTGCCCGGGTCTCTCTGGAACTGTGGACGGCCTGAAAACAAGGGAACCCTCCGATAGGGGTTGCATTGTACTATGGTGAGTGTGGCGAATCTACTTTCTGAGTCGCCCTCGACCTCCGGGGAGGCCGGAGGGGGATGGAGGGCCGGCACCGTCGAGTCTGGAGAAGCCGAATTTCTCCTGGAGGTGGACGTTCTGCGAAAGGTATGTCGACAGCACGTCGGAGTGGAGCGATTTTCTGCTTGGCAAGGCTGGCTTGGGGCCGCCTCCCACGAACCGAGATGCTGCCATTTCCCTGATGACGGCGTCCCTTTTTGACTCTTTGGCCACGTATCTGGCCGATGCAATCTGTTCACCGCCCCTGGGGTCTAGTCCAACGACGAGGCTATTGGGGCCATGCCGGATGACATCGAGCACATAGAGAAGGGACATGCGATTGTAGAAGCGGACATCGTCCTGGGAGACCCTTGAGACGGCTCTGCTCTCCAGGCGCCCGACCCAGCTTCTGGTGCTCGAGCTATGCAGGACCCTATGTGCCCCCGACGTGAGTTGGAGGTTCGTGGGAAGGTCGAAAACAGACGGCGTATGGAAGGAGGCCAAGAATCGGTCAAGCTCTCGGCGCTGGGGCAGTTGTTCCAGTTCAAGGACCTTGGTGGCAGCTTCGTGTGGCTGGTAGCAGTCGAAGCGAAGTTCCCAGATGGTGTGACGACGGGCGGCGATGCCTTCGGAGGTGGCAATCTGGCCTGGCACGAAGATGTTGTGCGCCACGGCATCAGCGGCCAGGTGAGCAAGGTAGCCCAGGGAGAATGCTTCCAGCCTGGGAGAGTTGGAGTTCTTGAGCATTTCGAAGGCGTTGTCCCAGTTGTGGCTATGGTCTCGGTAGCGTTTGAGGTTCTTCATGAGAAAGTGGTCGGGGCTGATGCTGCCGTACATGAATGCGTCGGGTTGCGCCAGGATGCATGAGGCAAAGGCCTGCAAGACATCCCTGTAGTCGGACATGAGAATCCGGGCCACCTCCACATGGGTAGCCAGCCCCCATGCGTAGGCCTGGGAAGGGAAAAGAAGCAGCGCCAGGAAGGCAGTGATTGCGGCTCCCCAAAACATGGCGCTATAGTATTAACCCTCCACCAGGAAAGCAACACTCTTGGTGGGCTGAATACGGCGGAAGGCCCACATGAAACGTCCTTTGGGCGGCGACATCTTTCTCAAGGCAATCGAGAGCCTGGAGGCACACGGCTTCACAGCTGAGGCGCAGCGCTTGGCGCTGCTTCGCCCGGCCTGGGACTCAGCTTACGAGAGCGGGGGTTGGCTCAGGCACAACGTGTCAAAGGTGGTTGCAGTAGTTTCGAGGCATGCAGAGAACGCCCGCACCGAGGCCGTAGAGACCGGCGACCTTCTTCGATATGCCCGCAGCGTTCTTGTGGATGGTGAGCCCGTGGGCGCTCCTGAGACTGAGCGGGCCAGGCAGCAGATGCTGGACCTTTTGAAGACGGTGCCGGCCTCGGCGATTCTGGCGGGCACCTTCATGATTCCGGTGCCGGGAGCCCAGCCCATAATTGCCCCCATTCTGATGGAGCGGCTTGGGCTGCTTCCTTCTGCCTGGAACCAGTCTGCGCTTGAGAAGGTGCTTCGGGATCTGCTTCACCAGGCTCGGCACAAGGGTCCTGCGGAGCTTGAGCAGTTGCTTGCCCAGGTTCTAGAGCATGTGAAAGGGCAGCGCTCTGCTGTAATGGAGTTATCAAAATTCGTGGCGTCACACCCCGAGTGGCGTGTCTTCTTCGATGAGAATGGCGACTCGAAGGTATCTGAGGAGGAGCTCTCGGTGCTGAGCAGCAGGGTCTCGACCACGTGCCGCTTGGCGCAGGAGGCGCCGGACCAGGCAAGCCTTCTAGTCTACCTCGGGCAGGGAAGCTGCAATGTCGAAGCTCTCAAGCGGGTTCTACCAACGCTCAGAGAATACGACGAGGATGCCATTCTGGGGCCCATGAGCCTCCGCTCCTTGCTGGCGCTTCTGCCACGTGACGCCAACGCCCTGGTCCGCTGGACCGACGAGCTGTGGTGGGTTCCGTGGCCTGCCGTAGCCGCAGGCGTTGCATTGCCGATGGAGTGAGGGCATTGCGCCTTCGGCCCGCGCGATGGGCAGGGGCCTGGCCAACTTCGGTTCAGCGGGATTGTGGGGCGATGCGAGGGAAGAGCGCTGCGCCTACTGCCACCGGAGCGCCGGAGACATCCATGCTTCGGTCACCGGGCACATGGAGTTGAGTGGAGCTGCCTCCGTCCAGGTTCATCATGGTATCGACGCCGACGTCGTCTCGGGCGAACTTCGCCATGCTGGTAAGGCTCACGGGCCAGGGAAAGACCAGCAGCACCACACGACCAGAACTGGTAAGTCCCACCGCGGTGCGCCGGGCCAGGGAGCCCCCCAGGTCATCACGAATCACTCCCCCCCTCATGACGGTGGGTCCCGACTGCACAGCGAACTCAACCTCGTCGGGCTCCACCTCCGACAAGAACTGCTTCTTGGCGTAGATTCTGGCCCGTTTGTCCTTGCCCACCCAGAAGACTCCCCAGCTCACGTTTTTGACAGGCTGGTACTGGTGGCCTCCCGAGACCATCAGGCCAATTGGGGCGTTTGTCTCACGAAAGAAGGAAGTGTTGAAACATGCCCGGGAGCCGGCGCACCCCTCCATGTTCTTCACCATCTCCAGCTTGCCCGCTGCCCCGGGGAAGAGCAGGCGCATCTCAACGAGGTCGGGATCAAATTCCAGCACATGAACGGCGAGCAGTCCCATGGCCGAGTAGAGGGTTCGCACGGTCACAGAGCTATCCTGGCTCTTCTCCGCTACCTGATTCTCCACTTTGGGCTCGGCGACGAACAGCGTGGTGAACGCCGCTGCCACCGCAACTACCTTGCGCACGGCTATCTCCTGCACAACCTCTCCAGGCTCTCCTGGTATGGGAAGCGGGCCACACCAGCATCGGTGATTATGGAGTCGATGAGTTGGTGCGGCGTGACATCGAAGGCCGGGTTCCTGACGGCAACGCCATCGGCAACAGTTCTTACGCCGGCGAAGTGGGTCATCTCCGAGGATGAGCGCTCCTCAATGGTGATCTCCGAGCCGCAGCAGCAGCTCAGGTCTACCGTGGAATAGGGCGCAGCAATGTGGAAGGGAACAGCGTGGTGCTTGGCCACTATGGCAAGTTCGTAGGTGCCAATCTTGTTGGCCGAGTCGCCGTTGGCAGCGATGCGGTCGGCGCCTGTTATGACGCGGTCAATCTTGCCCGTGGCCATGAGATGGGCCGCTGCAGCATCAGGCACAACGGTGACGGGGATGCCATCTTTGTGAAGCTCCCAGGCAGTCAACCTTGCTCCCTGAAGCAGAGGCCTGGTCTCCCGGGCCAACACCTGAATGCGCTTGCCCGCTGCAACAGCCGACCGAATCACACCCAGCGCTGTGCCCCAGCCCCCCGTCGCCAGTGCGCCGGCGTTGCAGTGGGTCATAATGGTCTCGCCATCGGCAATCAGCTCAGCGCCGAAAGAGCCCATTCTCCTGCACATCTGCTCGTCCTCAACTCTAATTGCCCGGGCCTCCTCCATCAGCCGCTGCGCCCGCCCAGCAGGTGGCAGAGGGGCGACAGAACCTGCCAGCGCCCTCATGCGGTCGATAGCCCAGAAGAGGTTCACGGCCGTGGGCCTTGTAGCGGCCAGCATGTCGCCAGCAGCGTTGAACTTGGCAAGAAAATCCTCGGCCGACCCGGTCAGCTGTCCAGAATAGCGGGCCAGACCGTATGCAGCGACGATGCCGATGAGCGGTGCTCCCCTGACCTGCATGGTCACTATGGCCTCGGCAACGGCTTCCAAAGAGTCCACGGGGATCCATCTCTCTTCAACGGGCAGAAGGCGCTGGTCCAACACGACGACGCTGTGGCCCTCTTCTCGAATAGGGCAAAAGCCTTCACTTATCATGGGGTTAACTCCTAATGATACAGGGGAATTGTTGCGGCACACGGGCATGCCTACTGGTGCACTTTGGGGGCACCCTCAATGAGCGCACTGTACATGAAGTTTGTATACATTGCGATGGCTGATTCATCGTCAAAGATGGGGAAATGCCCGTAACCGTCGAATTGGGCCATGAGGGCCGTGACGCTCTCGCCCTCCCAGGAGAGGTTGTTGCTGACCGGGAGAGCAGCGGGCTGGAGCCCGGCAAGCTCGAAGCCGGGGTGGGTGTGAAGCACGGGGTGTTTCAGGGGAATTCCGCCGGCCAGGGCCATGTTTTCTGCTGTTATGGCTGGGGTGTAAGGGTCGTCGATGCCGCTGGTCATGAAGACTGGCAGGGGCTTCTGGCGGAACCTTGGCTTGAAGTAGTGCGGGGTGTAGTTGAGGGGGTCGGTGGCATCCACGAGGGTCTGGATGAGCGTCATCATGGGATGGAAGAGGTCCAGTTCGTCGTCGAACTTGAGTTTCAACAGCATGGCCATCATCTGTTTGATGTCCACGGACTGGCCCGAGTCGATCTCCTTGCGCAACAGGATGGTGTAGGCCAGCCCTCCGCCGGCGCCCGACAGCACTGCGGCATCGATGCCATCCTCTACGGCGACGAAGAGGGCACCGGTGATGCCGCCCTGGGAGTGGCCGAAATAGCCCACCTTGGATGTGTTGAATCGGTGAGTGCGGCCATCTTCATCTTTGAACGCCATGTCGCCCAGGGCCTTAGTGAGCGCTACATTGTCCAGTGCTGCCTGCTGGAAGAGGGTTCGTCCCGAGGATGGATTCGTGAAATTGAACGAGTATATTTCAACGTTAATACTTGGTCCGGTGTATCTATCCCCATGAAGAGGCTGGTCAATGGAGATGGTAGCGAAGCCCTTCTGGGCCAGCTCATATCCCGAGCCGTCGTAGGTAAATGAGTTCCTGCTGCCTCCGGTGCCATGGGACATCTGGACCACGGGCCACCCACCGGCGGGAGGAGTCTGATTCTGGGGCAGGCCAATAGTGAACGGAATCTTCTCCATGTGGTGAACCACGGGGGCACCATCGGCATCGAACTTGAAGTCTCCGCCCTTATCATAGGGCGGATCGCCGTGCATGAAATTCGGGGCCAGGTAGTAGCCGCTATAGAGCGACAGGCCATACTTCGGGCCAATGCTCTTTGCTTGCTGGGCGACATCGATCTGCCCCTTCTGTCTCAAGAAGTCCGCCACTTTCAGCAGGTCTTTCGTGGGGTTTGAGACGGTGAAGACCGTTGCCACTGCCACATCCCACACTGAGGGACCATCGGTCGTGGTCAGAAGGGTGCGCAGCGGAGCCAGTGAGTCGGCAAGGGGGCCTTGGGCACGAACGAGGGCATCCTGAACGGCAGGAGTGGGTGTCAGCTGTTTGCCCGAGGCGTCTCGAAGGTCTCTCAGGACCATGCAGGCATAGGTTTCTCCGGCGGCCATGGGGAAGCCCCCCAGGGGCCTTGCCATGAGGAGGTATGGTTCCAGGTAGTAGCCGGGGGTGGGGGCTTCTCTGTCCCAATAGAACATCTCCACAGGAATTCGGCGGCCATAGCTGGGGGAGCCGCTGGTGACGTTGACCAGTTGGACCTCCGATGAGGCGGTGACCGTCTCTGCCAGCTTGGGAAACTTGTTGTCGGCCAGGGGGGCATCGAAGCGGAAGTAGACGGTGGAGCTGGGGGAGAAACCATCCACGGCCTCTTGGGCCTTATCTACGTATTGGGTTATCAACGAGAGCTTGTAGGGGTTAGGAAACCCGGTGAGATTGAGGCGCCCGGAGGCAGTGCGCCGCAGGTCGGTGGGGAAGGGCTTGTCGAAGAAGCCTGAACCCGCCACATCAAAGGATGCTTCGGCACCCGAGGGCTCTGTGTATGGGTCCTCTGTTGGTATCTCTTTTCCCGAGTCGGGGTCCTCAAGGTCGTCGGCAGTCACCTGGTCTTGTTCAGGCTCCACGGAATCCATTGCATCGGAAACGGTATCTGGGCCACCTCCGTCCGCAGACTCGTCGCATGCCCACAGCGCCGCAACTACAAGAACCAGAACCAGACCACCATTAAGGCTCAACTTTCTCATACCCTACCCCACTCTCACTGGGTTTCTGAGCAAACCACTCCAGGAATGACCCTTTACCTGAATAGGAGGGTTAAGGCAATGCGAAGGCACTTGAGGGTTGTGATCGGTGGCGTGGCAGACTCGATTGAGCGCCGGCGCAGAGGCGTGTTGGGAGGCAATGCCGCTCACAGCGTTCGGCACCAGCGTAGTTGCGCTATCGTTCGCCCCCGTGGACCGAGACTTCGCCATGACCTTACGGCCGTAGAGATCGGAAAAGGGGGTCGGAAGAAGGAGGCCTGGATTGCAGGGCAATCGCATCTAATCGTCTAGAGCGCCTTGGGCCCGGATAATCCCCTCTCCCATTTCGGGAGAGGGACTCCTCACGTAAAATCAAGTCTTTGTT
>CAZQHM010000150.1:0-9472 GCA_964593355.1 uncultured Myxococcales bacterium | reverse complement strand
GCTCTCATCGCGCTTTCGGTGATTTTGGAGGGTTTTTGGGGGGTTTAATGGGGGGTTTAATGGGGGGTAGAATCTGATCGCGCTCATATCGCGCTTGCGGTGATTTTGGCTTGGTATGGAGGGGGTGATGGGAGGGGTGTTTGGGATGCCCGTTGAGGGTTGTTTTGGGGAGAATTTGGGGACAGTTTGGGTGAGTGGGAGTTTGGGGGTGGGGGAGATGCATGGCCCTTCGATGCGGCCCTTTGGGCCTTACTCTCGAAGACCCTGAGCCTGAGGCAGAGCCTCAGAGTCGAAGGGAGGGCACTCGCCTCGCTCTTGGGGAGTGGCCTGCCACGAGGTAGTCGATGATGGGGAGGTTCTGCCCTTCGATGCGGCCCTTTGGGCCTTACTCAGGGCACTCGCCTCGGCCCAGCGGCGGTTATCGGTTCTAAGTGATACTGATTAGGGAGATAGGGTGGCCTGCCACGAGGGAGGCCCGGAGGGCCGAATCGAGTGGAGCTAAGGGGGATCGAACCCCTGGCCTCTTGAATGCCATTCAAGCGCTCTCCCAGCTGAGCTATAGCCCCAACAATCAACGGGTTGGGCTTCTACACGATGTTCTGGGTGGGGTCAAGCGAAAAGAACGTTGTGTTTGGCGATTTTGGGGTAGGATTGGCTTTCTTGGCTGGTTTGGGGAGGTTTTGGCTTGGTTGTCACTCGGTTTGCGCCTAGTCCTACGGGGCGGTTGCATTTGGGGCATGTGTTTGCGGCGGGGTTTGCTTGGGGGCGGGCGGTGCGATCTGATGGGGTTTTTATTGTCCGCTTGGAGGATATCGATTTTGGGCGGTGCAGGGCCGCTTTTGTGGATGGGATCTTTGAGGATCTGGCCTGGATGGGGCTTACCTGGGTTGAGCCGGTGCTTCGGCAGTCGCAGCAGATGGAGCGCTATGCCTTGGGGTTGAAGCAGCTTGAGGAGATGGGGGTGGTCTATCCTTGCTTCTGTACCCGAGCCGAGGTTCAGGCAGAGGTGGCCCGTATGGGTAATGCTCCCCATGGGCCTGAAGGGGTGCTCTACCCCGGGATTTGCCGACGCTTGAGCGGTGAGGAGAGGGCCGAGGCGCTGCAGTCGGGGAAGCCTTATGCCCTTCGGCTGGATGTGGAGGCAGCATGCCGCATAACCGGGCCGCTTGGATTCTACGATGAGGTGGCTGGGCTAACAGTCGCCACGCCCGAGATCCTGGGGGACGTGGTGCTTGCCCGGAAAGAGACACCCGCCTCTTACCACCTCAGCGCTACCCTCGATGACGCTTTTCAAGGCGTAACCCTGGTCACCAGGGGCGACGATCTCTTCGCTTCAACCCACGTTCATCGACTGCTGCAGGCCCTGCTGCACCTGCCCACCCCAACCTACCATCACCACAAGCTGATTCTCGATAACATGGGGAAGCGCCTGGCAAAAAGGGACAACTCCGTAACCATCCAGTACCTGCGGGAAACGGGCGCTACACCAGCGGAGATCTGGCGCATGGTGGGCATGGAGATCTGAGCTTCTCTTCCAGGTAGCACCGTGTTGCACCGTGTGAGGCCTGAAGCCTGCAATGCCCGACTCGAACCGGAACCCGGGGTCAGCAGGGGCAGTCCTGGTAGTTGATGCTTATGCTCTTCACAGGCACAAGAACACCATCCTCAATGGTGAACAGAGTGCGGGTGCGCAGCAGGTCGTCCATCACCATCAACAGTTCCATGGATCCGTCGCCGTTGAAGTCACCAAAACTTCGCATACATGTGGTCCGCCTCCCCTGCATGGCACTGCCCTCAGCCTCGCCCACCGGGCAAATACCCAAGTCGCATGAAACCCAGAAGAGCGTGGACTCCTCTGCATCGGGCCCCTGGCCACACATCGTCTCCCCCACCACCAGGTTCACCTCGGTCAGCTCCATCCCGGGAGCCTCCCCTTCTGCTGCCAATACAAACCTCTGCACCGCTTGAGACTCCTCTGGTGGGTAGGCGGAATCTATGGTCTTGTAGGCATCCAGCACCCGCTGCCTGGACTCCGCCCACCGCAACTCCACGACGCTCTTCTCCAGCAGCAAGGCCGACTCTTCCGAACTGAGGGCAACGGGGCCGGCAATGCGCAAGGCGGGACCACCCACCGGCCGAGCCCAGATGGTCGGATCCGGCTCACCCCTGCAACCAAGAACCGGAACTCCGACGAATCCCGGCCCCAACAGCGTTGACCTCGTCTCCGCACTGTTCGCCGGCGAAGTCTCGGGCTCCTCTTGCCATTGTTGCTCGGCACCAAAGTGGGGCTGTACTTGAGTAATATACAGAGGGTCTCCCAGTTCTCCGGTACAAACTACACCTTCGCCGCTTCGCAACTCCCACTTGGAACCACGGCTGCGTGCCGTCTCCAACAGCCTGCTGGCAGTGCTGGCCTCAAGAGCCAGTCCAAGGGTAATAGGCCCGGAGGCATCCAACAGAGTGATGTTGCTGATATCTTTTATCTCACCAACGAAGTCATAAGCTGGTGAATCCAAGACAATATAGTACAAACCACCAGCTCCAACTGCGAAGAAGAACGACTCTTCCACGGGAAGCCCGTCAACCAGCTTCGTCGGCATCTCCCCCAGACGCTTCTCGGTCTCGTCATGCACAGCGCCCTCCCCGGAAGAAGAGCTCTCGGGAGTGCCCTGGAGCTTCCCGCCAGGTTGTTCTCCTCCCACGGGTGCCGGAACTCCGGAACAGGCAATGGTTATCAAAGAAAGCAGTAATACTGTGCGCATGGGCCCTCCCCTAAAGGTCTTCGCAGCGAAAGCCAATTATGGCATCGCCCGAGGGTGCTGCCAAGGGGCACCATCGACCTCAATTACATACCCATGCTGCGTGGTCCGTGCGTCCGTCCCCTTGGGACCAGGGGCACTGGACATCAGGCACAGGGATGGACATATTATTGCCATCAGTGCTGCAATTAGCGAGATTATAATGAGAAAAGAACACATTCGAACCTGGTTGATAATGTTTGTTTTGGTCCATGCAGTGGGGTGTGGCTCTGAAGCCGGTGTGGCGGAAGATCTTGTTCTTGGTGATGCGCCGAGCGGCGACTCAAAGGGTTCCGACGACCTCCTACCCGACGGGGAGCAGGGTGACGAGGAGGCCTTGGACCAAGGCTCAGAACTGCTGCCAGGGAGCGCTTGGCATGGCTGCACCGGGGTTGCGCAATGGAGTGTTGAGGGCGAGGAGTATGATGCTCACTACGGGGAGAGCAGGTTGGGAATGAGCCCCGATGGTGCTCTTGTTGCCCTCCAGAGTTCAATGAGCCGCACGCTCTTTTCTGCGGCGACCGGGGCTACCGTGGAGCAGAGTCACGACGCCAGGCCCAGTGGCACCGAGGGGGCTTGGACCTTGGACGCATCCATCGAGGAAGAGAACGTGGTGCTTTGGAGACGTGCCGACGGAGAGCGGGTTGGGACGATGCCCATGCCAGCTGCAACCAACGAAGCGCTGGTCTGGCTCTCCAACGCTGCCGTTGCGCAGTCGAAGGATTCGACGATGGTGGCAGCGGTGGGCTGCTGGCGTGTGCCTGGGGAGGAGGTGCAGGAACTGGTGGCGGGAGTGTGGAGAACCGGCGATTTGGAGCTGGTTCGCAGCTTTGATCTGGGTGGCACTTGCGGAGAGTGGCAGTTCACTGACATGGCCCACGTAGAATTCGCCGGATCATTGGTGCTGGTGCGTGTGGCCGGAACTGGACTTGTGCACGTCTTGGATATGGCCCAGGGCCACCACTACCAGTCGGATCTTGGTGATGGCTGGCAGGCAATTGATGCCGTGGGTGACGAAGTGGTTGGATACGTTCCGCTTCTCTCCCCGGTTGTTCGCATAGCGACCTCCCCTGACGCCTCGACTCTTGCAGCGGTGCTTCATGACGGGCGGTTGAGGTTCTACAAACTTCCCGACCTGGAGCCCACTGGGCCGACCATTCAGGCCGGGTTCGCCGGCACCAACATGGCCAGCTACGGTCCCAGCATGGCGTCTCCTATTGCATGGTCTCCCGATGGACAGTTAGTGGCGCACATGGACCCCCACGGCCAGGCGTCGGTCTCCTCGGCAATTACCGGAGAGGCGCTGGCCTCATTCCCCAACCCGCCCTCGGTGCTGGCCTTGGCCGGTCAAGAACCACTGAACCCTCCCACAGCCATGCTGTTTCCAGACGGTGACCAGAGATTGGTGGTGGCCTACGAATCGGGTCGAGTCTTGTGGAGTTGCCCCGCTCCGTGAGCTTGCGGAGTGCGTTGTGGCCGAGCACCAAGCCTCGGCGGCGAAGGATGGCCCGCCAGCGTAGGGTCCACGAAGCCTTGGCGCAGTTTCCCCCCTTCTTGGTGAACCCAGTTTGGCATTGATTCGTGCGTTTCGTGTGTCTCCACGGTGTGCGGCGGCTTCGGGGCTCCGGTCTGCAGTGGTTTGGGGCTACGGTCTGCAGTGGTTTGGGGCCGGTCAGGTGCGCCTGGTATTCCGGTGCTCTACAGCCTGGTTAGCACCTGCTCCTTGGGAAGCCTGGCCTTGGGAAGCCTGGCGTTGAAATCTTCCTTGCTGCGATAGCCCAGAGAGACGATGACGGTGCTCGTGAGGCCCTTCTCTCTGAGGCCAAGCTCCTGGTCCAGGATGCGCTGGTCGAAGCCCTCGATGGGGCAAGCATCGATGCCAAGAGCGCCGGCTGCCAGAAGCAGCGTGCCCAGCGCAATGTAGACCTGCTTCTCCATCCAGTGTTGAACATCCTTGATGTCGTAGCGGTGGACATCAACAAAATAGGTGCGCAGCGTATTCTGCTTCGCCCTAGCTGCCTCGTCGGGCAGACGTCCGGCGTTGCTCTCGGCGTCCAGGAGGCTCAACAGATGCTGCTCATCGATGCCGGTTCTGGTGCACAGAACCACAACGTGAGAGGCATCCGTCACCTTGGCCTGGTTGAACTGGTAGAAGCCCGAGGTTGCCTTGGCGACACGCTGCCGCCCCTCTTCGCTGTGGGCCACGAAGAAGTGCCATGGCTGCGAATTGGTCGAGGATGGTGCAAGGTGAAGCAGAGTCTCCAACTGCTCCATGAGGGCGGGCTCGATCCTCCGGGTGGGGTCGAACACTTTGGTTGTGTAGCGTCGGGCAGCAATTTCGCGAAAATCCATGTTGGTCCTCGGGCTTTAATTAGATGTTTTGAATAGATTTAAATGGCGGTTCTAAACATCTCAACAATATCGGTTTCGCTCATCTTCGGGCGACCGCGCAACATGCCCTTCTTGTCCCCTGCGATGGCCAGGGTCTCTTTGGCATATCGCTGCAATGGGGGATCGGCTATTCCAAGCTGCGACAGCGTGGTTGGGCAACCGATAGACTTGAGGAAGGCCTCGAACCTGCTGATGCCCTCCATGGCAATGGCCGTGGGGTCACCGAAATCCGAGGGTACGGCGAAGACTCGCTGGGCGAACTGCACGTACCTCTCCAGACGGGCTTGGGCAGCAAAGCGCATCCATGCGGGTCCAACCACGGCAAGACCGGCACCGTGGGCCACGTCGTGGATTGCAGAGAGGGTGTGCTCCAGCATGTGAACCGGGAAGGGGGCGGAGGTGCCCACCTGTACCCAGCCGTTGAGGGCCATCACCGAGGCCCACTGGATCTGGGAACGAGCCTCGATGTCGTCGCCGTCGGCCACGGCCTTGGGGCCCCACTCGATGGCGGTCTGCACAATGGCCTCGGCAAACCTGTCTTGCAGGGGCGTACCGTCTATGCCGTTGAAGTAGCTCTCGGTGACGTGAGTAATCAGGTCGCAGACACCATAGGCGGTCTGGTCCTTGGGGACGGTGAGGGTGAGTTGGGGATCTACCAGAGCCACCTTGGGGTAGAGGCAGTCGGCGCCCACATAGGACTTCACCATAGTTGCTTCGTTGGTTATTACTGCCCCATCATTCATTTCCGAGCCAGTTGCTGCCAAAGTCGGTACTGTTATTATTGGCAGTGCCTTTGTTGGCGGCTGTGGATTGCTCTGTCCATGATAAATCATATTCCACGGGTCGCCTTCATAGTATACAGATGCTGCCATAACCTTAGCCGCATCCATAACGCTTCCGCCACCCAGGGCTATTACCATGTCGCAACCCGAGGTGCGGGCCAGGTTGGCCCCTCGGATGACTGTGGAGATTCTGGGATTGGGCTCTACGCCGGTGCACTCCACGAAGGATACGCCTGCTGCAGCGAGAGTCGCTGCGGCTTTGTCGAAGGTGCCGCTGCGCTTCACGCTGCCTCCCCCGGTAACCAGCAGTGCTTTGGAGCCGTATTGGCGGGCCTCGGTGCCAAGTTGTGCCAGCACGCCTGGGCCGAAGATCAGCTTGGTGGGGTTCTGAAACTCGAAGTTCATCAATTCCTCCGTGGTAGTGTGGCCGTTTTGGCGGTCTCAGCCTCGTGCGTTGAGCTCTTTGAGGCTGGCGGATAGATTGGTGTCTGCGATGAGCCTTTCAAGGGTAACAGGGCAGCGCCAGGACCAGTTAAGGGGTGAGACGATGCCCGGGAGGTTGACTCGGTGGTCTTGGGGGTGGCCGGGCAGGAGGCCGAATGGGGCCAGGAGGTCTTGGAGCAGGTGGACGACGAAGGCGGAGCCCGTTTGGGCGGTCCAGGTCAGCAACTCTTTCTGGAAGTCGGGTGGAATGGGGCCCTCTGGGGCCGATCCCTTTTTGCCCAGAAGCTCCCAGAGTTCCTGGCGGTCGCTGCCTGCCTTTTCCCACCATTCGGCCACGGTTTCGGAGTCGTGAGTAGAGAGTGTAGCGACGGAGAGGGTCGGATACTCATCCCGGGTGAGGAATTTCCCGCTGCTTTCCCACCACTTCTCCCAGCGCTGCACTTTGAGTCCACAGATTCCAAGGTCACGAAGGACGTTTCGGCAGACGTGGGGGATGGTGCCCAGGTCTTCGGCGAGGGGCAGCATGGAGCTGGTCTCGAGCATCATTTTGAGGATGGTGTATCCGTGGTGTCCCCAGGCGCTTTCGTCCCAGGGAACGAACCAGCCCTCTTTGCCGGTCTTCTGTCCAATTTTGATGGTCCAGATTCGGAAGAACCCCACGACGTGGTCGATGCGATAGAGGTCGAAGTAGCGTTGGGCCTGCAGCAGCCTTGAGCGCCACCAGTGGTAGTTGCTCTGTTCGAGCGCTTGCCAGTTGTAGGTGGGGAAGCCCCAGTTCTGGCCATCAGCGGAGTACATGTCGGGTGGGGCGCCGGCGCTGGTCTCCATTTGGAACAGCTCGGGGTGGCGCCAGACGTCGGCACTGTCTCGGGCCACCAGGATTGGGATGTCGCCCTCGATGAGCACGCCTTTGGAGTTCAGATAGGCCTTCGCATCACGCATCTGGCAGTCAAGCTGCCACTGAAGCCAGACGAAGTAGTTCGCCTTGTCGGCATGTTGGGCGAGCATGCGGGGCAGGGCATCGCCTTGAAGGGTGGGGGCCCATGTTTCCCAACTGGCGAAGCCATTGAGTTCTTTGGCCAGGCGGTATGGGATGTAGTCTTCCAGCCAGGGGTTAGCTGTGCGGAAGGTGTCAAGTTCGGTCATGAGGTCGGGGCTATTGGAGCGGGTCCAGGCTTTCTGGAGAAGGGCATTTTTGGTTGCCCTGACGGCTTGGTAGTCGATGCGCCCTGCAGCGTTGAGGCGTTGTGACTGTGAGGCCAGTTCTGCGGCGAGTTCGGGGTCGTGGGCGATGGCGGGGATGCGGTCCAGGGCCAGGAATACGGGGTCCAGGGCAAAGGCCGAGAGGGCTGAGTAGGGCATGCTGTCGTTCCCCATATCTTGAATGGGGAGCAGTTGCAGCACCGATGCGCCAACAGAGTTGAGCCAGTCTGCAAGGGGGTAGAGGTCGCCGATGTCGCCGATGCCGCAGCCACGGTTGGTTCGGAGGGAGAAGAGCGGCACGCAGACACCGAAGCGTTTCTGCAGGCCGACCTTGCTCCAATGGTGGGATGTGATACGTCCTTGTGTAAGTCTCTGAATTGATGAATCCATGCTTATTTATCCTTCGATATAAGGAACCAAGTCAACTCATGGCGATTGACTGCCAAGTGGACGAGGTTGCTGCCAGGAATAGCTGCAAACTTGCGAATTGTATTGTGGTCTGTAGCGCCTTGCAGTTTCAGGGAGCAGACGAAGTTCTGTACCAGGCCCGACTCCATCCAGCGTTGCACCAGGCCAAGCAGGCGTTCGGGGTAACAAATGATATCTGAGAAGAGCCAATGGACGGGTCCTACGGAGAGGGGGTCGAGGCCAAAGGCGCTCTCCCGTCGCACGGAGACGTTAGGGAGTGCGGTGAGTTGGGGTGCCAGGTCGGCTTTGTCGACAGAGACAACATCACAGCCGAGGCCTGCCAGGACCCAGCTCCATCCTCCGGGGCTGGCTCCCAGGTCAAGGCATCGCTGGGTTGAGCCGGGGATAGTGTCGATGGTAGTGAAGAACTCCCAGAGTTTGAGATAGGCTCGACTGGGCGGGTTGGTGTGATCTTCGACGAAGCGTGGCTGGCCGTGTGGGAACGGGGAGGAGCAGGAGGGGGCCGCCAGGATTGTATCCGAGTCAAGCAGGGTGAAGCTGCCGAGGCTTGGGAGCCTGGGGTGTTTGGCGAACTGGATGGGTTTGGCGGAGAGGTGAGGCAGGGATTGGGCGATGAGGTCTCCGCGGCTGGGAATAGCGAGGGGGAGGTGGGCCCAGTTTCGGTTGAGTGTTCGAAGCTGCCGGGCGGCATCGCTGACCGAGGAGACTGAAAGCAATTTGATATCAGGCCAGACGTTTTGTGCCCAAGCGACCCTTCTTGGTGGGCCTTTGAGCAGAACGAGGTGGTCGAAGACGACGGTTTGGTGTGGTGGCGGCGGTGTTCGTGGTGGCGTCGGTGTTGAAGTGGGAGTGAATTCGCTCCAGTAGGGTTGCTGGAGCTCCTCAAGGAGGGGTTGAAGGAAGCCATGGGGGGCTAGATAGGCAGTCCACTGTTCGTTGGCTTCCAGCGACTGGATGAAATGGTCCGGGATGTCGAGGCGGCCTGGTGAGCGTGGTCGATGCGGCCGTTTCTCAGCCTGTGCGTGCTTGCCGTCGTGGGGCCTCTTGGCTGAAGCCTTGGGTTTGCCGGGCTTTGCCCCAAGTTCGGGGGCACCTTTTGGGGTGCGTTCGGATTCGGAAGGGGTCCTTTCCAGGCCCACGCCATGCACAGCCCGCCACCCCCGTCTGCTGCCAGGCCGTCCCTTGTGATGCTGTCGATTGTCCGGTTCCCGTCCGCTCATGGCCCAACTGTAGCAGGCCCCGCAGTTTGCCACAAGATCAGCGCTGGCCGGGCTGGCCGTCCCCCGGCCGTCCCCCGGCCCTCACCCGGCCGTCCCCCGGCCCTCACCCGGCCCTGGCGGGCCGACCTCTCCCGGGCCGTCCCCCGGCCCTCACCCGGCCCTGGCGGGCCGACCTCTCCCGGGGCGGGAGAGGTGATTTGCGCGG
>CAZQHM010000149.1:0-9612 GCA_964593355.1 uncultured Myxococcales bacterium | reverse complement strand
CCGCCGGCCGCATGGCTACTGCCCCTTCCCGGCCCCAGAACCAGCGGAACGCCCGCTTGCCCATCTGCCCCCAGGAAGTCGGAAGCCCCATGGATGGGGTGTCGACACCGAGCGAATCTGGCCGAATGGCACAACCCCGCTGGGGCGAAGGCGACAAGCCGCTCTTCAGACCAGCAAGGAAGCTCAGCGGACCAAGAAACCCTCCAGGGATTCTCCCGGTCAACTCTCGGACCCCCCGATTTGATTGGTATTCGCCCGGGATCCGGTTAGTGCTTGACGGGCCGCAGGGCTCTCCTTAGAATCCGCCCGACTTTGCTTGAGGGTAGCCTATGACCAAGTCGGAACTAGTTGACCAATTCGCCAGAAAGGCCGGCATCTCCAAGCAACGGGCCGCTGTAATCGTGGAAGCCTTCTTTGAGAATGTCTCATTGCAGCTGGCCAAAGGACACAGAGTGGAGCTGAGACGCTTCGGCAATTTCTCTGTCCGGCAGTATGGCTCATATGTCGGCCGGAACCCGAAAAGCGGTGAGCCAGTCCCCGTGGATCCCAAGAAGTTGCCATACTTCAAAGTCTCCGAGCACCTGCGCTCCGCTCTCAATCTTGACAGCGAATAGCGCTCGACTTTTCGGCCCATGGGCCGGTTCTGCCTCACGCACCACGCTCACCGTCCTCAAGGTGCCACCGGTAAGTTGGCTCGACCCTGCCTTTTCTTGACATGAGGGGCCCGCCAGCTAGCATCCCTGGGTAAGCCCGGTTCAGGGCACAACAGGGCGGAGCGGCAATGTCCAGCAGAATAGTCACGGGTATTATCATTGGTATAGTAGGTATTGGTTCGGCAGTCTGGATGCCGGGCATCCTCGGCTTTGCTGTGCTCACGGCAGCGGTGAGTCTGGCAGCGCTGGAGATAATGAAGATGGGCCCTGCAGCAGAGAATAGGCCTCTGGTGTACAGCGTGGTGGGGCTCTGCACGGCAGCGATGCTCGTCTCTCTGGCCGGCGCTTATACGCTTCCGCTGTGGATTCTGCTTTTTGCCCTGGGCAGCACGCTCCCTATGCTGATTCTACTCTTTCAACGACAGCACCATCAGGCAGCTTATGCACAGGCAGCGGCGGCCTCATTCTCCTTCCTATATGTCGGGGGATTGGGTTCCATAGCCGCTTCTCTGACACAGGACCCCCATTTCGCAGCCGGTGCCTTGTTGAGTCTCATAGCGACCTCCTGGGCAAGTGATACCACGGCCTACTTCGGCGGGCGCTTCTTCGGGCGCTCCAAGCTCTACGAATCCGTGAGCCCCAAGAAGACCTGGGCCGGAGCATGGTTTGGATTGGCCGGTGCCGTGGCCGGAGTGGCTATTGTTCGGGCGCTCTTCGATTCCCCGCTGCCTTGGCCGGCCGTGATAATGATGGGCCTTCTTGGAGGGCTTATGGAGCAGTTGGGCGATTTGTGTGAGTCGATGCTGAAGCGGGCCGCTGGCGTCAAGGACTCGGGGGCACTGCTCCCCGGGCACGGAGGTCTGCTGGACAGGATAGACGGCATGCTTTACGCAGCTCCCGTCGTTGCCGGTTTCTACTGGTTTGCTTGGATCTGGTATTGAATGGGTTGCGGGGTGCCGTAGCGGTGAACGCCGGAGCGGCGATGGGCGTAGCTGGCGCTATGGCTGATGTACGATTGCCTCGTGTGGCACAGAACCGGTGGGGCTGCGCCAGGGAGAAACGATGCCATCCTCCAGGTTAGAAGGGCTCCACAAGCTGACTCCCAGAGAGCGGCTTCGATTGCTTGTCAACATGGGGTGGATCCCCGCCCAGTGGGCCGGGGAAGCTGGTGGTGAAGCTGGGCTACTGCATCACGTGAGTCTGCAACACCTCGATCTGATCTCCGAGAACGTCGTAGGCGTGCATTCGGCGCCACTATCCATAGTGCCAAATCTCGTCTTGAACGGCAGGGAACTGCTAATCCCGTTCTGCACTGAAGAACCATCGGTCGTGGCGGCCTGCTCCAAGGCGGCTCTTCTGACTCGCGGTTCGGGTGGGGTGACAGTCACGGCCTATCCCAGAAGGGCTTTGGCTCAACTGCTCGTCCGAGCGCCTGAAGGATTTGTCGGCCTACCAGGCCCGTCGGATCTGGAACAACTCCGGGTCTCACTGGCCACTGTGGCGGCCAAAGAGCATCCCCGCTGGGATGCCGCCGGAGGCCGGGTCGTCGCTCTCTCGGCACGGGAACTGAACAACATGGGTAGCCCGTTCGCCTCCCTGGACATACTCTTCGACCCCGGCGATGCCATGGGGGCGAACCTGGCAGCACAGTTGGCTGACCTCCTGGCCGGCCTTCTGAATGCCTCGTCATGGACCCCCATTTGCCCCATTGTATCCAACCACCCAACGAGCCGCTCCTTCTGCGCCTCGGTCCGTATCGCAGAGGCCCACCTTGAATCCCCCGGGGTCCCTGGCAACGCCGTGGCCAATAGAATTGTGGACCTTTCCCGTTGGGCATCCTGCGACCCGGTGCGCTGCACCACACACAACAAGGGCGTGCTCAATGGTGTTGAAGCTCTCATGCGTGCATTGAATCAGGACACGAGGGCAGTGGCCGCTTCCCTCTTCTCCTGGACACTGCGCAACGGTCACCAACAGCCATTGGTCGAGTGGCATTGGGAAGAAGGGACTCTTATCGGCTCGTTCGCAGCCTCCATTCCGTGCGGATCCGTTGGTGGCACCGGGGCTTTTATGCCGTTGACGCCACTGCTTCACACGATGGGGGGAATTCGCTCGGCAGGAGACATGGAGGCCCTTGCAGCAGCCGCTGGACTCCTGCAGAACCTCGGGGCGCTGCTGGCCCTGGCTACCGACGGCATTCTGGCTGGCCACATGAAGCTCCATGCGAGGAAACATGGTGCATGACGACACAGGACAGCGCCATCTGGTGGCCAGGGCCTGTGCCAAGGCCATCGTCACGGGAGAGCACTTTGTAGTCTGGGGGGGGACCGCCTTGGCCATTCCCATCCACCAAGCACGGGTAACAGTGAGGATCAGCGCCTCGCCCGCTTCAAGGAACCGTATCAGCCTCGCTGAAGACAACGCGGTTGTTGGCACACGAAGTGCCCTGATTGCCGCTAGAAAGGCCGCCTCGGCAGTTCTTCGGGAGCAGCGATACTCGGCACGGGTCTCTTCCAATTCCACCTTTCCAGCCTCTGCCGGACTGGGTGGCTCTGCAGCGTTCAGCGTGGCTCTCTGCAAGGCCCTGCTGAGATTGGCAGGACAGAGGGGCGACCCAGGCCTCATCGCCCAACTCGCCCTGGACATGGAGAGAGTATTTCACGGCCACCCAAGCGGCATAGATTCCACCACTATCGCTTACGCAAGACCATGTTTCGTGAAGACTGGGAGCGGTTTCGCTGCCGCCCCAACTCGCAAGACCGGGGGCCCCTTCGCTGGCTTCCTCGATATCCCACCTGGGGCATCCTTCGTGCTGGCCTGGAGTGGAGAGTATGGCGACACCCGCAGCGCCATACAGAAGGTCATGGCCATGGCAGGCGAACCCAAGGGGGCGCTGGTGCTCCAACGGCTCACGGCTGTTGCAGACACCATCTCGTTGCAGGCTGCATCGGCCTTTCGCAAGGGTGACTTCGAATTCGCAGGGGCCATGATGAACGAAAACCAGTTGCTCCTCAGGGCTATCGAAGTCTCCACCACAAAACTGGATGCTCTGGCCGAATCGGCTCTAGGGGCTGGTGCCCTGGGCGCGAAGATGACGGGCGGCGGGCTGGGCGGTTTCATCATTGCCCTCTGCTGGCCTGACGATGAGGAGCGAATCACACACCACCTGAGAATGGCGGGAGCTCCTCTGGTGTTCACGCAGCCGACCAGCCGCTTCAACCCATAGACAACCTCGTCAAATCCTGCTGCTGCCCAAGCCAAAGAGCTCTTGGCTCTCTATACACATCTACTCCGCGATGAACTGCCGTCCCCGACCAGACTACAGTGCGGGTGTCGCACCAGGGCCTCCGAGGGCTGAGTCTTCAACAAATGTTGAGCATAGAATCGGGGGAGGGCAGGGCGAGGGCCAAGAACGAACTACTCTTCTTCTTTGAACTCGGCCTTGAACTTCTCAATGACCTGCATCTGAACCTGTGGTGGAACCTGATCGAACCCGGCGGGAGCGATTTCGTAGGAGCCCTGGCCCTGAGTCATGGATCGCAGGTCCGAAGAGAAGCTTTGGGCCTCGGCCAGTGGAATCACTGCCCTGACAACCTGCTCGTCACCAAGGACGTCCATACCCTGGATGCGCCCGCGATGCGAGTTCAAGTACTGGGAGATGTCTCCGGCAAACTCAGTGGGGATAGTGACCTCAAGGTTCACCACGGGCTCAAGCAGCACCGGCCCAGCGGCCAGGAAGCACTTCTTGAAACACTCTCGTGCTGCCTTTTGAAATGCACTGTCCTTGCCATCAACGGGATGGTCCTTGCCATCGAAAAAGTCTACTTCCACTCGAATAGCAGGCGAGCCGGTCAGGACGCCGTGCTCCATCATGTATCGGCAGCCCTTCTCAACGGAGGGCACGAACTGCCGACGAACGTTGTCGCCGTGCAGCGCGTCGACGAAGCTGAAATCCTTGTCTCCCTTGGTGTAGGGGCGCATCCGGAAGTGGACCTCGGCAAATTCTCCCGAACCGCCGGACTGCTTCTTGTGGCGGTGAAAGTCCGAGACTTCCCGCGTTATGGTCTCTCTGTATGAGATTCTGGGCAACCTCATATCAACGTTGACCCGATGACGCCGGGACATTCTGGCGAGAAGCACGTTGAGGTGCAACTCGGAGATACCGTAAATGAGCATCTCTTTGGTCTGCCGGTCGATGTCGGTCCTGAATGCAGGGTCCTCAAGGGCGAAACGCTGAAGCACCTGTGACATGCGGCTTTCGTCCTCTCGGGTTTTCGGCCTCACTGCCATAGCGACCATGGGAACCGGGAAACGCTGAGGCGCCAGGGCTTTCTTCCATGTGCCGTCGGAGATGGTGTCGCCAAGGTCCAGCCCCTCGACCTTCACGGCGGCGAAGAGTTCTCCCGCCCCAACGTTGTCAATCTCGTCCTGCTTGCTACCCTGGAACTTGAAGAGCTTGCCGAACTTGCCGTTCTGCCCCTTGCTGACGTTGTAGAAGGTTCCACCGGCAACGTTCTGGCCCGAGAAGACTCGCATGAGGGACATTCTGCCCTTATGCTCGTCAACCACGATTCTCACTACCTGAGCCAGAAATGTGTTAGTCTCTACCGGCACCTGCTCAACGTTCGATACCTCAGTGCCATCCTCGGCTGTTTCTATGGTGCCCACCGAAACAGTATCAACGCCGGCGCTGGGGAAGTGGTTGCCAAGGGCGGTCAGCATCTCCTTGACGCCCACTGAGCCCTTTTGCGCGTACATCAAAACGGGCACAAGGGTACCCTTCTTGATGGCGGTACCCACGTGGTTGGCCAACTCCGCCGAAACGTCTTCTCCCTCAAGGTATCGCATCATCAGCTCTTCGTCGGACTCCACGATGGCGTCGGCCAGGGCGCCCTGGTACTCGGCCACAGCGTCTCCCTCACCACCAAGGACCGGGATAACCTTGCTGATCCCAGGCCCCGTTGTATCCGGAACGAAAAGCGGCACTACCTGAGCCCCAAAGGTATCCCGAAGAGCATTGAGAACCTTGGAAACGCTAACGTTCTCGAGATCCAGCTTGGTGACCACGAAGGCCACGGCCTTTCCCTCTTCCCTGGCTATCTTCCAACTCTTTCTGGTGTTTACCTGGATACCGGTATAGGCGTCCACGGCGATGACTACGGTATCGGCGGCCTTCAGAGCCATGAAATACTGGCCCACGAAGTCGCTGCGCCCGGGCGTGTCCATCAGCTGGAAGTGCTTGCCCCCGAAGTTGCAGTAGTGCATGTGAAGGTCAATGCTGGCACGGGCCTCTATCTCGTCATCCGCGATGTCAACGATGCTGCTGCCCTCTTTCACCGAGCCAACGCGGTTGGTTACCCCAGCCGCACACAGGATCTCATCCATCAACGTCGTCTTGCCCGTTCCACCGTGACCCGCAAACACTACGTTGCGGATATCTTCGGGTTTGAATCTAGCCATGTCTCACTCCATTCATTACTGTATGCCGAGAGTACTCGCCGCACCCGTGCGGGTGGCATACCCTAACAGCAAGGACCTTTTCCGTCAACGAATTTGCGGGGGTCGAGCCTACCAAGCCGTCACCAAAGAATTGACAATGGAGCTCAAAAGAAGTGTGCGCACAGGCAGCGGCCAAACCAGAGCCAAGCATGCACCTCAGGGAAGGCGAATCTCGATCGTTCCAGTGGGCCCCTTGTTCTCTGAACTGCTTGTCACAAGAGCAACGACGCCACCCACGGCGCCAGCGGCCAGAATGCCCACCCCCGTCCAGAACCACCACTTGTCCGTGATCGACTCTTCGCTCTTCTTGCGCTCAACGGTCGGGAAGACCGGGTTGTCAGGGTCAAATACCTGGAGGTTCTGGTCTCCAATCCCCGCCTTCTGCAGCACCACAGGGTCGATGGGCGGTCCCCCTAGCCCTTCCCCCCTGGCGCCCAATTCGTAGAACGATTCAAAAGTACCCGAGAGCAACTCCTTCACGCCCGCCAGGAAGGTGGCATCAGAGACCAGAGATCGTTTCACTGGAGCAACGTCTCCAGCCCTGTAGTGGTATCCGGCTACTTCGATGCTGTCCGTAATCGGCACCGAACTCAGGAACAACACCTCATCCACCCCAAGAAACTTCGCAAGGGCCCCAAGGCTGTTCTTGGCACTCTCCGGGGTACCACGGAGGCTCACTGCAGCGGCGGTCAGGCGCTCGTCAAACACGGCCTTCTCGGGAATGGGTCTGAGGGTCACCAGGGCCTTGTTCTCTTCGCCCCGTTTTGCGGTGAAGAATCCGGCGTACTGCTCATACCCATCCAGTACGGACTTGATCAGGTGTGGACCCACGGGGACCATGGTGTAGCTCTCGGGGGCCTTCTTGCGCTCACGGGAGTCCAGGGAGACAAGAGCCGGTTCAGGCTGGGTCTCGATGTCGACACGGACCGTTGCCCTGCCATCCATGGCCATCTGAATATCCATAAACATCTTGATAATATCAACACTGTATGCATACTCAAGATTGGTCTGGTTTCTAAAAAGGAGAAGACTTATCTCAATCGCCTTCTTCCCTTCGTTCACGCTTCCCGTTGAAACCAGCGCTACCCCATATGCCTTGTAAAACAGGGCAATGGATCGAACGGGCACCAGCGGGAGTACCGACTCCAGGTCAGGCTTCAGGGCGTTGAGAGCCGTGAGCCCTTCGGCCATGCGCTTCCCGTTTACCAGGGAGTAGGCTTGCTCCAGCCTAGACAGGACGTCAGGCAGCAGCGATGCGTTGGCTACCGGGGCGGGAATAACCAACTTCACGCCCTGAAGGCCGTTGACGTTGTCTCTAAGCACCCACATGAGGTTCATTGCGGCATCAGCATCTGCACCCGGGTCAGGTACGACGAAAACCGCTACGCTCTTCGTTGCTCCACTCTGGGCCAGGACCGCTCCGGTTGGAATCATGGTCACGGCAAGATACAGAGCAGCTATGGTCCACGAGGTCACTTGAACTGCCATCGAACGCTCAACTCTTCTCATTGTCCCACTCTCCTAAACGGTTGGCCAAGTCTCTCTCCGTCCCCCGGCCGCATTTCCCCTGGCAGGCGCTGCCCGCCTCCGGGTGGGGACGGCGTTGAGTATCACCGGACTAGTTCTCCGGGTAACAGGCACTGCCCCACATCGACTCAGGGCAGACCGTTGAGGGACAATATTGCTCAATGATGAGCGGCAGGGTGCCCGAGTCGAATTCCAGGGCGCCTGCAGGATTGTCCACTCCACCAACCAACACTACACAGTCGTTGGGAAGCACCGTGAGACCAAAACCACCTCTTGGCAGCCCCTTCTTGTCCGCTGCCGGAAGAGTGATGGCCATGCTCGTAGAGTTGAAGAATCTCATGTCGTCCATGGCATCCGAGGCGAAGAGCTTGGCACCCTCCTCCAGAACCATTCCGAAGCCTCCCATCAACACCACGTTCTGGTTATCGAAAGAGTAGGCCTGGTGGAAATAGCGCCCCTCGGTCATCCCTTTGATGGCCTGCAGGTTGGCCTTGCCATCGGTGATTCTGACAAGGTAGGCATGCCCTGCCTCAGGCGGTGCAAGCCCCTCGGTCTTGTGAAGTACGCCGCCCGCCAGGAGGAAGCTGCTGTCCTTGAGTGGGGTAAACGTGTGGAAAAACGGCTTGATGCCGTCGTACTGCTTGTTGTCCTGGAACTCCAGGGCCCTGAACATCCCGAATATCCCGTCCAACTGGCCAGAACTCTCCTGATACACTTCGGCCACAGGCGAGTCGTCCGTACCACCCCAGTAGAGATGGTGCGCCAGCTTGTCCTTGACCTCCATCAGCACCGACGTGTGACCAGCCCTTATGGCTTTCATCGTCAGGGCCCCGAAAGAATCCATGAAGCCGCCCTCATAGCTCTCGGTTTGGGGGCGGTACATCTCAGCCACCTTGTAGTCCTGGTCTGTCTCCATCATCGTCTGCACCGAACGCCACTGTCCACCGCCCGTGACCAGCACCGTACCGTCATTGTTCAGAGAGAGCCCGGGGAAGACCCTGCGGACGCTCTTGGTCATCCTGTAGCTCTTATCCGGCCAGTTCTCGTCCCAGCGAAGGAACGTTTTTGACTCGATATCATAGATCTCGTAGGTGTTACCAACGTCCCCCATCATCTCCTTGCGGAAGTACCACGGAAACTTCGCCTTACCTTTGTCTTTGTACATCCGGTCTGTGCCGCCAACCAGCAAAACCTGACCCTTCTTGGGCAGCAGAATGGCCGAGTGAGCTCCACGTCCCCTGTTCATCAGGTTGCCAACGGTGCTCACCGTCCCATTCCTCACATCGTAGATGTAGGCCCGGTCAGAAGGGCCGCTTATCTCAAAAGCCCCTAGACCAGATGGATCCTTGGCCAGGCTGAAACCGCCTGCAATCAGTACGTCACCCGAAGGCAGCGAAGTAACCGTTGGAAACAGCACATTGGGTGCCCCGACAGGAGGGGCCAGGCACGAGTAGTCAGCGTACTCTCCAAGAGCCAGGAAGACCGGAGTAGTCTTACCCTTCTCAACCTGAATCCCCCTGGCCCGGCTGAAATACACCGGTGCCGCAGAAGAATCTCCACTTAGACCTATCAGGGTCAACTCGAGGTTGTTACTCTCTGGGATCTTGTCCAGACGCAACACCTTCTGATCTGCTCCCGTGGAGATGTCCGCTACCACCTCCGGAGGAATAGTATTGTTGTCAACAATTTTTACTCTGTACTTCGAGATAGATGGTGTTGACCCATCCGAAGAGCAGCTGACACTCAGTGCAGAAACCTGCATCTCAATGCCTGCGCCCTCCTCCTCCAGCACTTCTTCTTCTCCGCAGGCCGCCAACGACAGCCCGAACACGACTACCAACAACCAAGTGACCCTCTTCATCGGGAATACCCCCCAAAGATTTCCGCCAGAGAATAGCCCACCCACTCAGACCGTGTCAAGCAAGTCCAACCC
>CAZQHM010000148.1:0-9632 GCA_964593355.1 uncultured Myxococcales bacterium | reverse complement strand
CCGGGACGCCGCGCCAAGGCCGGACCCCGCGCCGGCCCGGGACGCCGCGCCAAGGCCGGACGGGGCTTAGGCGTGGGCTCGGAGGGCTACTTTGGGGCCATCATATCCGAGGCGTAACCAGTAAGCTCCACGTAGCCCAACCCCTCAACCTCTACTTCTCCGCGAGTTCCGGTGATGGTCACCGCTCCTTCCCAGTAGTTCTTGGCGGGGTTTGGCATCTCTTGGGCATCCAGGCCTGTGCGCACCTTGAGGTCCCAGTCCAGTTCCTCGATGGTGATGTCCCAATCCAGGGGATAGACACCATCGGTTTCCGTGCTTGCCCAGGTGCGAAGGCTGGTGATCTCGAATCCATTCAGGCCATCGAGGGGGATGATGTTGCCATCGGGGTCCACGAGGGTTCCTGCCTTCTCGACCACCACGTCGTCCCAGTCCCGGAATAAGAAGAGCATTATCTCCCAGCCATCTTCGAACTGCATGCTCCACCAGTCCCAGCCTTTGAAGTGCATGGTTTGGAAGTCGCCCCACTGATGGTCCATCCAGGCCTGGCCTTCGACCTGGAACTCTCCTTCGGGGGTGACGATCTGCCCGGCCGCTTCAAGCCGGGTGTATGAGTAGTAGTAGCTGTCGCCGGCTTCGGCCATGGGGATGACGCCGTTGGCGCCGTGGTGAACTACGGGCTTGGTGGGCGAGACTTCGAGGTCGAACTTCCACTGGCCCGGGAGGCCCTTCTTCTCTTCACCCTCGGGGATGGTACCGACGATATGGTCGTTCCCGTCGCCAGAGAGTTCGACATGGCAATTGAGGATGTGCATTACGATAGGATCGTCGCTCCAGTCAGTGATTTTTGTGGCAATTCCTTGGGTGTAGCTATGTTCTCCCTTATCCTTGTCCAGCAAAGCGACGTGGCACATGTAACCGAAGCGGTCTTTGGGCGGTACGGGTTTGCCCAGCAGGTCTTCCAGGTCTTGTTGGAAGAGGGCCAGTTCGAAACCGAAGTTACGTTGGCCATCGGAGACGTGGCCGGTGTAGTACCACCACTCGATGATGTTGTTGTGATGCGCTGCGTCACTGGGGAAGTTCAGTCTACTCTCCCAGCACTCACCGAAGTTGCAGAAGGTTTTGGCGCCGCAGGTCTGGTCCACCCACTTGCCATCGACGCAGGAGTGAGCCTCGGCACCATCGCAATAGGACATCTCGGGC
The DNA here is from genome assembly GCA_964593355.1 of uncultured Myxococcales bacterium. Classification (GTDB taxonomy): domain Bacteria; phylum Myxococcota_A; class UBA9042; order CAIXZC01; family CAIXZC01; genus CAYTWV01. The sequence continues at coordinate 8,432 of CAZQHM010000148.1, read as the reverse complement.
GTGCAGGATTGGACCTCTTCAGGAGTTGAATCGGCGGCCAGGTCGGCTTCGAGGGCATCATTAGAGACCTCTGAAGCGGTATCGGTCTTGTCATCGGGGTCGGAACCACAGCCCAGGAGGGCCAGGGCCAGGAAAGCAGCGGCGAATCTTGGGAGCATCAGGGCACCTCCAGTGCGGGCAAGGGATGGTGGTCAGCGGCCCCGGGGCGCATTGCGAGTCAGCCGGGCGCTGCTGAGCGTCGGCAAAATGGCTGGCCATTTCCGTTGGGCGCTAACCTTCTTGGGGGAAGGCTAGCTCACCCTGGCACGGGGTGCAATGTAATGATTATGGCAAGAAACGTGGAAGGCGGGTGGTCTGCTGCTCCGGGCTACAGCTTAAGGGGGATCTGCTTGTAGGCGTCGGCGTCCTGGGAATCGATGACATCCACGACTCTCTTAGCCCAGAACTGTTTGGTGAGGCGGAATGCGTCTCGACCCTTCTTCCCAAGTTCCGCTGCCTTGGCAACGGCGGTCTCGATTATGGTTTCTTCCGTGGCTGCGGCTTGAGCCCAGCCCACCTCCATGGCTGCTTCACCGGCATAGCGTTGTGCCGAGAAGGCCATCTTACGGAAGGTCGTGGTGCCCAGCCCGTGTTCGCAAATGGCGATCATGCCGGGGGAGAAGGGGATGTTGATGTCCATTTCGGGGAAGCAGACCCAGCCTCGGTCCGACCGCACGATTCTTACATCGAATCCCGATGCCCAAATAGCGCCCATGCCGAAGGCGTGGCCGGAAATGGCTCCTACGAGGGGCTTAGGGAACAGCGCAGTCTCTTTGAGCAGGCCGGAGATGCTCAGCAGGAAGCCGAAGAGTTCGGCCTTGCCTTGGCTCTTCATCCATTCCAGATCCAGGCCATTGCTGAAGAACTTGCCGTTACCGGCAACGACCACGGCCTTGACCTCGGGGTCGCCTGCAAGCTCCGCCAGTGTCTGGCGCAGTTCTGCCACGAAGGGCCCGGACATCCGGTTCTCCTTGTCGTTGTTCAGTCGCACAATCTCAACGCCATCAAGTCTCTCCCTGACCAGCAAGTCGCTCATGTCTCCCCCGTGGTGGTAGCACCGGCCAAATCCGGCTCAAGTTCAAAGCTGTCTATCGTCAACGGGGCCAATCATAGTCCCACCCATGGCCACTTCCAAGAGGAACCGGAACTCTCTGGCAACACGGAACTCATGGGGACAGGCGGAACTCATGGGGACAGGGGCCCTATCCTGTTGTATGCTGCGTGCGTTTGCTGGCCCCGACTCGGAGCAGGATTGGGCTCTCTCAGGCCACTGGTGGGCCGGGCTGTTCAGGAGGTCTGTGCATGTTGCTACTCTCGCAAGGTTCCCCATCAAAAGGTCTCCCATTGCCACGTTCGAAGTCGCCGGTCCGGACTTGGCACAGGAGTTCCATGGGTATGGCTGTGCTTGCGATGTGGGTGTTCGCCTTGGCGCCTGCCTCAGAGGCACTGGCTCTGGAGTGGCTGAACCTGAGTGTTTCAGGTGGCCCGGCCATGGCGGGTGTGATGGTTGACAGTTACGGCACGGCGGATGGTCACGAGACGTCGGCTGAGCCATCCTACGGGTTCCAGGCGGAGCTATCGGCGGAGTTTCTCGGCTTTCTAATGCTCGCTTCGAGGTTTGCGGCCTTGGACCTGGCGCCGTCTCAGAACAGCAGCCTGGTGGCCGTCCCCTCATTGCTGGCGGGTCTGAAGTCACCGGCGCTTGGATTCTTGCCCGAGCTATATGCCAGGGTGGGTCTGACGAAGGCCTCGGGCAGGGTAGGGGGCCCCGACGACTATCACTACCAGTTTGATGTCTTCTGGATGGTGAACCTTGGAGTCCGATACATGTTCCCAGAGTTCGTCCCCCTGGTGGGCGGCTTCGGCATATACCTTGACGGCACCCTCTACGCAAACCCAATCACCACCATCCCGACCATCTCCCTGGGGGCCGTCTGGCAGTTTCTGTAGGGACGAGAAATGTGAGCAGTGGGGGGCGAGGGATACGGCTGTGGTCGTTCACGAAGGCACCGCCTCCACGGGCGAAATCCGTCCGAAAGCATCCTCCACATTCTGGACGTCGGCCCCAGAGGTATCCTGGGGCGCGACACCCGACTTGGGCGAACCGCAGGCTACCAGCAGACACGCTGCTGGTAGCCAACGCCCGAACATTGCTGGAATCCTAGTAACCATGCTTGACCAGTTCAGAAACGTAACCCGACGGGTCTGTATAATAGAGCCGCTGGTTGCCGTCCAGGTCTGTCAGCACCCCACCAGTGACGCATTCAGTGGCCATTTGATGTTCTGTCTTCTTCAACACTGCTCCTTTTTAGAATATAAACCGGAAACATATGCTGCCTACACTAACAGCACATGAACCACTTCGGCCTGCCAGCCTCGTCGCATTGCTTGATCCTACGGCCAGAGTTATCAATACCCATAAAGCGGCAAACTCCAGTATCCGTGCTCTTGACAGGCTGGCAGCGTTGTATACTTATCCTCAACTAAATATGCCTCTGAAATTTGTTTGCTCGTCCACTGGGATCCAGTCGCCCGTTCTATATGTAATAAGTCGCCAGCTTCCAACTCTTGCACCGAATAGTTATACTCAAATAGGCCACCTTCTAACAGACTGGTTCCCCACCTAAAACAATAACCAGGTTCGCCACGAATCCAGTTACCCTCGGGATCCGTGATCCACCTTTGAGGAGAGCTCAGAATACGAATCGAGTCAAAGGAACTATGAGCGGTGACAGACCAACTGGATTTCGGATTCCAGCCTCTATTCAAATTGGATGCGTCTTCAGCCGAACTCATAATAATTGCTTTGTCGCTTGTTTCAAGCACCGTAATCTCTGGTATAGTGGTAAAAAGAAAAGCCCCCGATTTGCCATAAAATGGCATAAAATGCGCCGCATCTCTATTCCTGGAGGTAATAAACAGCTGCCCGCACGTTTGCAAGTCAAAATAGTCTTCAAGAGACGAAAATTTAAGGCCATATCCATTGTGTTGTAGACTGCAGCCACAATTAGAATAAAACAGACCGTCATGCTGAAATAGTTGATAATAGGGTTCTCCAGGGCCGCACCAGTAGGCGAACAGGCCATCTTGATTGGCGCCCTCGACACAAGCACTAAGGAGGGCCTGCTCTCGGGTGATCAAATCGCCATTCACAGGAAGAGGGATGGTAGACTCATCGCCGGTCTCCACGTCCCTGGCAAACAGGAGGTGCAGCAGTTTGGTGCTGGTGTCAACGAAGCCAGACTCGTGGCCGTCAGACTTGTACGCTGTTGCCTCTCTCTGGCGGCAGCCCCGTCCCTTGCCGGGACCCTGAAGCGACTGCAGCGCGAAATACCCCATCTCCTCAGACCAGGTGTGTCGGCACATCGGGAGCACATACTCCTTCGAGCCAACCGTAATAGCCGATCCCCACTGCTCAAGGCAGGTCTGCCAGCCGCCGTCCATGGAGAAGCACTTCGCTTGGGAGCCGTGGGTTCCAAGTGCTCCGTATGTCTCCATGGCCTTTGGAAAGCCCTGTCGCATGGACTCAGCCGTCCAGAGGTCGAATACCGTCTCACCAAGAAAGGAGATCTCATCGGTCGCAGTATCCAAGTCATAGAAGATAACGCCACTGGGAAGCAGACCATCCACCGGGTCGAAACAATAAAAGGGCCCGAAAATAATCTCCGGGGCATTCTCCTTATAAATATTGGCCCCGAAGCCGTTAAACCACAGAACCCCTATTCTGAGGGTTTTCCCATCTTCCAGCAGTCGCATTCCAAAAGGTAATGCGAACAGACGGGCCTGAACCGGCGCCTGCCTTTCCATAGGTTCCGGTCCCCAGAAGTCGTCGTGGGGGAAGACAACGAAATGATCTCTCGGCACTTCGACGCCAGCAAGATGATAGTCCTCGGGCTGGCCATCCGTGTCGACCTCGTTCAGATCCTTGCTCACTTCGGACTCCGTCACCTCCGCATCAATGCTGGTGTCCGGAAGAACCACATCGGACACCTTGTCCACATTCTGGACATCGGCCCCAGAGGTATCCTGGGGCGCGACATCCGACTTGGGCGAACCGCAGGCTACCAGCAGACACGCTGCTGGTAGCCAACGCCCGAACATTGCTGAAATACTAGTAGCCATTTCTGTCTATTGCCCATATCCATGGAGAGGCAGCCCATAATAGGAGTGAAACTTGCAAGCCGGTAATTGGCTGTATTCTTCGTCGACTCTGTACTTGTTTTGTATTTGCTGTATAGTCCAGGCAGTGTCATAAATTCCTTCGAGATTAAGTATGTGGCCTGCGCCCAGCTCCGTTACCTCATAGGAAAACTTCAACAGGCCGCCTTCCACTAGACTTGTTCTCCATGCAAAACAATATTCCGGATCGCTGCGAATCAAAGTGCCGTCGGGACCTGTCACCCACCTTTCATGTCGGCTAAGCGGACGAATTGTATCGAACGAACTTCTAGCATCAACGTACCAACCGGATGATGGGTTCCAGCCACCAGATACATCCATAGCATCAGAGGCTGCAAGCAAGTATCCAGACTCATCAACATTGCTTAGCAATAACATATCACCTGGGCTATTTAGGCTTGTGAGTAGAATGGCGCCTAGGTCTCCATGGTGAGGTAGGATATAGGCTGTGCCAAGATGCCTTGATGTTTTGAAGAGTTCGCCACATGACTCTGAGGCTAAATACGCTTCCATGGAATCGAAGGTCAGACCAAACCCGGTTTCTGTCAGGTCACAGCCACAAGCAGAATACAACATGCCACCGTGCTTGTAAAGACGATAGTACGGTTCGCCAGGGCCACACCAGTATGCCGACAAACCACCCTGATTTGCGCCATCAACGCATCCGCTGCGGAGCGCCTCGTCTCTCGTGATAAGATCACCGTTAATGGGAACCGGAATGGTCACCTCCAACTCTGTGTCAAGGTCCCTCGCAAACAGGAGGTGCAGCAGTTTGGTGCTGGTGTCAACGAAGCCAGACTCGTGGCCGTCAGACTTGTACGCTGTTGCCTCTCTCTGGCGGCAGCCCCGTCCCTTGCCGGGACCCTGAAGCGACTGCAGCGCGAAATACCCCATCTCCTCAGACCAGGTGTGTCGGCACATCGGGAGCACATACTCCTTCGAGCCAACCGTAATAGCCGATCCCCACTGCTCAAGGCAGGTCTGCCAGCCGCCGTCCATGGAGAAGCACTTCGCTTGGGACCCATGAGTTCCAAGTGCTCCGTATGTCTCCATGGCCTTTGGAAAGCCCTGTCGCATAGACTCAGCCGTCCAGAGGTCGAATACCGTCTCCCCAAGAAAGGAGATCTCATCGGTCGCAGTATCCAAGTCATAGAATATAACGCCACTGGGAAGCAGACCATCCACTGGGTCCAAACAATAAAACGGCCCGAAAATAATCTCAGGAACAAACTCCTTATAAATGTTAGCCCCGTAGCCGTTGAACCACAGAACCCCTATTCTAAGGGTTTTCCCATCTTCCAGCAGTCGCATTCCAAAAGGTAACGCGAACAGACGGGCCTGCACCGGCGCCTGCCTCCCCAATGGTTCCGGTCCCCAGAAGCCATCGTGGGGGAAGACAACGGAGTGATCTCTCGGCACTTCGACGCCAGCAAGATGGTAATCCTCGGGCTGGCTGTCCGTGTCGACCTCGTTCAGATCCTTGCTGACTTCGGACTCCGTGACCTCCCTGTCTATGGTGGTGTCCGGTCGAGGCACCTCGGCCACCTTGTCCACATCCTGGACGTCGGCCCCAGAGGTATCCTGGGGCGCGACATCCGACTTGGGCGAACCGCAGGCTACCAGCAGACACGCTGCTGGTAGCCAACGCCCGAACATTGCTGGAATCCTAGTAACCATGCTTGACCAGTTCAGAAACGTAACCCGACGGGTCTGTATAGTAGAGCCGCTGGTTGCCGTCCAGGTCTGTCAGAACACCACCCGTGACACTGTCCAGCCCAGAGTCCCTAACGGGTCTATACACTGAGACGGCTCTGCTTGGGCCAACTATTCCGTTAGTACTGTCCCATGTAAAAGTCATGGTCACCGGCACCCTAACTAAACTACCTGAACGATTGTCGTCTTGTGGGTAGATGAAATAGTATTTTGTCTGACTGCCAGAACTGGGTGAATAGGCGAAGAAAGCGAAGTCGCCCACAGGCTGGCCAGTAGTCACAATCGGCGGCTTTCTGGGAGCACCGCCACAGGGATCGAGGGTAGTGTAGGGGAAACAGGTCGGCCTCGCCCAGGTGCGCGTACCGGCGTAGTCATACGCAAAGCTAGATTCTGAGATGTGCGTTACGCACAGGTCACCGGCCACGTAGATTCCGATACCGCTCTGATACTCCCGCTTGTGGTACGCAAGCCAAACCCGACCATCACCAACTGCCATAGATGGTCCCCCATAGGCCATGAGGTCGGCGGGGGGGAAGGGATAGTTCTGCGCTACCTTCACCTGGTAGTCAGGCCCCGGTACCAGTGCCTCAGTGAGTTCCCCAGTTGTATGGCCAAGATATCTCACCCTAACCTTGTTATTACTGTCAGTATAAGCAACGCCGTAGACCCCGTATTGTTCGCTGGCTGGTGCGGCTCCGACCTTGTGGGCCGATACTATCTGCAGGTTCTCTGACGATGGAGGCTGTGCCACCACGCCCTGCTGCATTGCCACTCTTGTCACGACGTTATTTGTGGTGGTGTAAAACACTGATGATTCGGTCGTGTCGTATATCTGGACGGTACCCACCGTCGGTGAGACCTGTGCCATGTACTTGAAGGTCGGGAGCGTGTTCCTAACCCAACCACTGCCGTTTGTAAACTGCAAATACCGCATCCTTGAACTCGATCCGTCGTCTAATCTGTGGAAAAGAAATCGGCGGAACGTACTTGAATAGTTCTGCACTACCGCCGCCACCAGACGACTTGTCGTTACCTTCAGGCTACCGCCCACATTGCCAGTGCTCGACCAAATGCCTACTGCGTCCATGGCTTTAGCCGTCTGATTCATCATCGTGTATGTTGAGTCACCCTGAGATACATCGTAAAAATAGGCTGCCAGCAGCAGCGCTGCCCTTGCTTCGATGAAGTTAGAGGTGGAGGTGAGGAAGGCCCTTTGTGCATAGTGAAAGGTGTATGCGGTAGCCGCTCGACCCTGTCCGGCTACGGTAACACCGCTGAACGTGTTGTTGCCGGTCGTGCCGAGCAGGTAGCATGCCTTGCCAATGATGCCGGAGTCATGGTGAACAGCCCCGAAATCTACCTCCACCCCGCCCTTCAGGTGGCTGGACTTCTCGAGAAAATGGTCGGGCAGCTTGCCGTAGTGGCCGTACAGCTGAGAACATGTGCTGTCAGCTTTGACATATCCAGGCAATACCAAGTCGGTTGAGTGAGGGTTCGACAGCGACCTGATAGCCGAACTGCCGTAGAAGCTTGAGAACCCAGATGACTCGAACAGGGTCCAGTTAGCAGAGTCCACCATCGCAGCGAAGCAGTCGGCAAACCCCTCAGACAGAGACCCCGGCTCGTTCTCATACACCAATTCGGACGTGTGCTGGTTGAAGCCATGCCCGAACTCGTGCGCCAGGATGTCCTTTGTTGCGTTGTTCAGGCCCACGACGGCGCCCTTGGGGTAGCTGCCAACCCCGGCTATCGCTCCAGCCTGAGTGCTGAAGTTCGTCGCATCAGTGCCTCCGTACCAGAAGGCGAACTGGGTTTCGTGCTCATGCAAGCCCGGGTATTGAGGCGGATCGTATGGTGGCGGGTTTGGATTGTAGAATTCTGTGCAATCATATCCAGCGGCCCCCATCTGGCAATTATCATTCACGCCGTCACAAAAACAATAGTTATAGTATACCCGCATGGTGGCGCCAGCATTATCGAAGCTGTCCCAGCCATAGGTTGACCACTGATTATATATTGAGCTCAGATATCCTGTTATTGTCGAGTTAGTAAACGTGGTACCGGGCAGCGCTTTCCAATGACCTACGTTACGAAGCTCGGACTGAAAGGCTTGTGGGGTTGTGCTGGTCTCGCCAGAAATAGACCCGGTCACGCCGTCCAGCATGAAGACTCTGAACCCTGTGTGCGCAACCCACATTGGGAGCAGCATCAGGGGGCCTTCGGCCACCGTGGAGCTGTCGACATACTCCAGTCGTAGCCCCTCAAGCGTCTCGCCCTCAGCCAGGTACATCTGAGCCTTGGCCGAGGCCTCCTCCAAACCGATTACGAAATCCAAAGAGGACGCCGTCAGGTCCGAGTAGAAGTTCCCGTGGAAGTAGCGAATCGCTCCATTCTGGTCCACATGGAAGACCATGTCAGAGTTGCGGACGGGAACGCCGTAAAGTGCTTGGACGACCCTGTAGACCTTCCAGCCCAACGGGCCCTGGTCCACCCCGATCTCG
>CAZQHM010000147.1:0-9867 GCA_964593355.1 uncultured Myxococcales bacterium | reverse complement strand
CTGGTGGCGAGACCTGCCAAGCTGGCCAATGTACCGGTGGAAGCTGCTGGCCGAACTGCGGAGACGATGTCCTAATCCCAGCGGGTAAGTTCTGGATGGGCTGCAACGCTGCGGTGGACACGCAGTGTGACTCCGATGAGAGTCCCTATCATGAGGTGTACCTGAACGGGTACTACATGGACCGAACGGAGGTTACTGCGGCCGAATACGCTGCGTGCGTCTCGGCTGGGGGGTGCACGGCACCCTCAAGCGGGTCGTACTCTACGTACCAGGTTGTCGGTAAGGAGGACCACCCGATCAACCGGGTTACGTGGTACCAGGCTGAGGCGTACTGCACGTGGGCGGGTAAGCGATTGCCTACAGAGGCGGAGTGGGAGAAGGCTGCTCGTGGGACTGACGGCCGTAAGTACCCATGGGGGAACGAGACTGCGACGTGTACTTATGCCGTGATGTATGACAGTGGCTGTGGCTGTGGGACCGACAGTACCTGGCCGGTGTGTTCGAAGTCTCCAGCGGGTGACAGCCCGTATGGGTTATGCGACATGGCGGGTAATGTTTGGGAGTGGACAGCAGATTGGTATAGTAGCAGCTATTACAGTAGTTCTCCAACTAACAACCCTTCGGGGCCAACTAGCGGCTCCGTCCGGGTGTTACGTGGTGGTAGCTTCTACAGCTACTACGACTACGACCTCCGCGTGTCCATTCGCAGCGGCGTCAACCCGTCGTACTACTTCGTCGACCTTGGCTTCCGCTGCGCCAGGTCCGAATGAAATGAGGAGCATTGTTCTACTGTAATCCTTTTCCACTGTTCTACTGACAGTAATGTGTATGCTGCCAGCAGTGAGGTAGTGGAGTCTTGGAGCGATGAGAGGTAAACGTTGCCTGAGCTTGCGAAGAGCACAGCCCGGAGGGCTGAGTTACCTCCATCGACTCCAAGACGGAACGGGTAGTATCAGGTGACTGGAGCTGAATATAGGGGTCCAGGGCACAGCCCTGGTCGCCGCAGAAATTGGGAGAGAGGTACTGGGCCTCTTCCCGTCCGGCGCCAAGACCATGTCGTTTGGACGGCCAATTCGCGTGCAGTAGAAATGGCTTGGGGCGCACCGGTATTTGTAGTAGGGTCCAAGACCTCTGAAGTTGCTATTGGTATATATGGAGGAAAACCGCTATGAAGCATGTGCTACTACTTGTATTTGCGTTAGGAATGATGGGATTTACCGCTTGCTCGCAGACCGAGAGTGCGAACGATGATTCGTGTCTTGGGGTCGATTGCTCCGGACATGGGAAGTGCGTCGCCGCTGCCGACGGTCCAGTGTGCGTTTGCGAGTCGGGGTACTCCTCGGCCCAAGGCGGTACCTGTGAAAAGGATGCCTCTGTTTGTGATGGCACATCCTGCGGAACCAACGGAATCTGCGTTGAGGCCGCCACTGGTGCGGTGTGCGTATGCGAGGATGGTTATTCCGCGTCTGCCGGTGGGGCCTGCGAAGCTATTCCCGATGTGTGTAGCGGGGTGTCGTGCGGGAACCATGGTCAGTGCGTCAACGCATCTGGAACCGCCGCTTGCCTTTGCGAAGAAGGGTTCCACAATGCGGAAGGCACCTGTGCCGAGGACACCGGCGGGCACGACCCTTGCGATGGTATCGACTGCGGGAGCCACGGTATCTGCGGAGTCGCAGGTGGTGACCCTCTTTGCGTGTGCGCAACAGGCTTCGTCTTTCAAGACGGGACGTGCAAGATTCTGCCTAACCCGTGTGATACGGTCGATTGCGGTGAGCACGGGTTGTGCGCTGTGGCCGGTGCTACGGCAGTCTGCGTCTGCGATGATGGCTACAAGGCAAAGAACTCCTCGTGTGTTCCCGGTGAGAACCCATGCGCTGATGTGCAATGCGGGGGCTTCGGAGTTTGCGCCGTGGCAGCGAATGGGGACCCTGTGTGCATCTGTGTACCCGGCTACATATCTAACGGTCCTTCGTGCGTTCCGTCGGGTATGACCTCGACCGCCTGCGATTCACTGACTTGCAGTGGCCACGGGACTTGTGTGGTTGCGGGGAACGGGTCTGCCCTTTGTCTGTGCGACTCGGGCTACTATCGGCAGGCCAACCAGTGCATCGAGAACGTCGATCCGTGCTCATCAACGACATGTTCGGGGAAGGGGGCGTGCGTGGTCACCACTACGGGCCCCTTGTGCGTGTGCGGACCTGGATATGTATCAGATGGGGCGGATTGTGTACCCGAAGCCGGTGACCCGTGTTCCGGGATCGACTGCGACGGGGTGGGTGTGTGTGGCGCTTCCGCCGACGGACCGATATGCGTGTGTGGCAACGGCTTCAAGGCCCAGGGGCCCAACTGCCTGGCAGAAGATGCCCCCTGCTCTGGAGTCTCCTGCGATGGGGTCGGCGACTGCGTTGTGACGGCTGCCGGAACCGCCATCTGCTTCTGCCCGCCCAACTATCTGGCCCTGGGGCTCTCCTGCGTTGCTTCTCCGTTTAACGCCATCCCAACAACCGTTGAGTCCGACGTCGGTTCGGCGGTGCAAGACGATGAGACCGGAATGGACTATGTTCCCAACGACCTTCTAGTCGCAGTGAAGGAAGGCCACGACCCAGCGACCATTGCCGCCATCGCCGAATCAGGCGGGGGATATGTAGCAGCATATAATCCCACCTTCAGAAGGTACATGATTCGCTTGTTGGGGGAACCGACCGAGGCTGATCTGATGGCACTGTTGGATCTGTTCGAAGCGGAGGAGAGTGTTGAGGTGGCCACAAGGCAATGGGTCTCCCAGCCGACGGCCGAACCCAACGACTCCGGCTGGGGCCAGGTCACGTGGAACGAAGCTAACCCGCAGGAGAGCAACTGGTATCTTGAGGCTATTCGCGCACCGTCAGCGTGGGACAAGACTACTGGGTCATCGAAGATCAGAGTTGGTGTTATAGACTGGGGCATGCCAGGGAACCCGGACCTCGTGATCAAGAAAGGATTCTACCTCAACAATGCTTCATCATACTCCAATTCACACGGTGCTGCGGTAGCGGGCGCAGTTGCCGCCCGGGGCAACGATGGCAGTGGTCTTACCGGGGTGATGTGGAATGCCGAGTTGTACTATTGCCAGACGGACGGCACGTTTTCTACTCTGGTCGATTGTATGCAGTTCCTCACTGCTGCGGATGTGAGAGTCATCAATTTCAGCAGCGGGATTTCGTTCCGCAAGCCGCAAGGACTCTCGTGCTGGACTCCGTGGCAATGTGACTACAAGTCGGGCATGGCACCGGGCATCGACCCGGCCGCCCAGCTCGAGTACCTGAAGACTGTCAAGTACCTTACACAGCAACTGAGCCCGCTTATCGGGAAACCCTGGGTCTTCGTTCAGTCTGCGGGCAACGAGGCGCTTGACGATGCCCGCTATGCTGCCCCAACTCTCGGTATCACCGATTCGGCTCTTCAAGGAAGGATTGTCAGTGTGGGAGCTACGACGAAGGGCGGCACGCTCTCGGCATTCTCGAACCGAGGGGCCTTGGACATTGTTGCACCGGGTGGGTCGGGCGAAGGCGGAACCGACATGCTGCTGCTATCCAATAGTGGCACACAAACGAGACACGGGACCTCCTTCTCGGCTCCACTAGTAGCAGGTGTGGCCGCTCTGGCCTGGTCCGTAAATCCACTCCTGACCCCGGAGGATGTTGTGGAAGCAGTGCTGCAGGGGTCCTCAACCTGGGGCAAGACGGCTACGGACGGAACCAACACGTATCCTCGACTGGATGCTCTGGGCGTGTTGGAATATGTCATCGGCTCCTGTCCTGCATTCAATCAACAGACCGGAGAGTGTACGCAAGGGGGATGCGTCCCGAACTGCACGGGTAAGCAGTGCGGTGACGACGGGTGCGGCGGTACGTGCGGGACCTTCTTTTCTTCTAAATGTGCGAGCGCAAGCCTCTTGCAACAATGCTCCGATGGCAGCATCGTGGAGACAAATTGCGGCATCCAAAACAAAGTGTGCGGCCAGGGGCCATACGGCGGCCTGGCATGTATTGAACAAGCCTGCGTCCCGAACTGCTCGGATCTTGAATGCGGACCTGACCCTGTCTGTGGAGTCTCCTGTGGCACGTGCGGCAACATGACGTGTCAGGCTGGCCAGTGTGTCCCTACATCCTGCTATCCGAATTGCGGCGATATGGTCACCGTACCCGCAGGAGCCTTCTGGATGGGCTGCAATGTGGCAGTGGACACACAGTGCGGTTCCGATGAATCCCCTTACCATGCGGTCTATTTGTCCGAATATCAGATCGACCGGACCGAGGTGACGCAGAAGGCATACTCCCAATGCGTGTTCGCTGGTGCTTGCGCTGCTCCGACGTGTGATTACAGTCCGTCGGATTGGGCCAACAAACCGGTAGCATGCGTGAATTGGCAGAATGCTAAAGACTACTGCCAGTGGGCCGGCAAGCGGCTGCCGACCGAGGCCGAATGGGAGAAGGCGGCCCGTGGAACAGATGGTCGTAAGTACCCGTGGGGGAACCAGACTGCGACGTGCAGCTATGCCGTGATGTATGAAGGTAGTTCTGGTTGTGGGACAAGTGCCACGTTCCCGGTTTGTTCTAAGTCACCCGTAGGTGATAGTCCTTACGGTGCATGTGACATGGCCGGGAACGTGCGGGAATGGGTTTCTGATTGGTACTCAAGTTCATATTATTCAACAGCTCTGACTACAGACCCACAAGGGCCAGCTAGCGGCTCCTACCGGGTGAGACGTGGTGGTAGCTTCGACAGCAGCGACTTCACCCTCCGCGTGTCCATTCGCAGCTACGTCAACCCGTCGGACTACTACGGCTACCTTGGCTTCCGCTGCGCCAGGTCCGAATGAAATGAAATGTAATGAGGAGCATTGTTCTACTGCAATCCTTTTCCACTGTTCTACTGACAGTAATGTGTATGCTGCCAGCAGTGAGGTAGTGGAGTCTTGGAGCGATGAGAGGTAAACGTTGCCTGAGCTTGCGAAGAGCACAGCCCGGAGGGCTGAGTTACCTCCATCGACTCCAAGACGGAACGGGTAGTATCAGGTGACTGGAGCTGAATATAGGGGTCCAGGGCACAGCCCTGGTCGCCGTAATTTTTTTTGGGCGGGGTAGGTACCGATGACTGAAGTTAGAATCGTGACTGTCAGTTGGAATGCAGCTACGGGGTCCTTTGATGACAGCGGGTTGCGGCACTACATGGCGAATCGAGAGGTGTTGAAGTCGGAGCAGCAGTTTTTCGTTCACAGCGGTAGTCCCTACTGGAGTGTCTACCTTGAGACTCGTGTACTGCAAGGCACCACAAGTCGGGCGTTGTCTGAGGCGCTTGGCGAGGTGCCCGAGAGATCGATAGGCAGCAACGTCGGGGTTAGCAAGGGTGGGGACGGGCAGATGGCGAAGCTGTTGGCGGAGTTGGACGAGGTGCAGCGGGCAAGGTACGAACGGATTCTGGCGTGGCGCGCCGACGGGTCCCGAAAAACCGGGTTGCCCCCGTTTGTGCTGTGCAACAACCGACAGGCCATGGAACTGGCCCGGCGTGGGCCTCGAACCTTGTCGGCCCTGGGCGAAGTATCAGGATTTGGTGAGAAACGGGTAGCAAAGTACGGAAAGCAGATCTTGGAGGTGCTTCATGGTCGAGGGCCGGGCGAAAATGCCAGAGCCGCTCATTCTGATGGAACGGTGGATGGAGACGATGAAGTGGCTGCTGGACCGGACAAGCCGCTTTCCTCAGCGGTTGCGCCACTCACTGACGGAGCGGATCGAGGTGACGGCGCTGGAGGTGCTGGAGCAGTTGACCACGGCACAGTATCGGAAGAACCGGGAGCCACTTCTGAGATTGGCCAACGAGGCCCTGAACCGATTGAGGATCCTGATTCGACTGGCGCATGAAATCCGCCTGCTCTCAAATGGGCAGTATGGCGAAGCCGCTGTCAGGTTTGATGAGGCGGGACGAATGTTGGGCGGGTGGATGAAGTCGAATGCGGTCTCTCCTGAGCAACGAGCCAAGGCGACGAGTGGAAGTGAACTCGGAATGCGGCCTGCTCTGAGCGATATCGAAGGGAATTCGGAATGAACCGCACCGGACCTCAAGAGTCTGAACCGGGTATCCCCAAGTACGAAGACGTTTACTGCTTCTCTTCGCTCCTGGCGGCGTTTCGAAAGGCCAGGCGTGCCAAGCGTGGAAAAGGCAGTGAGCCGGCCTTTTACTTTGACTTGGAGAGTAATCTGCTGACTCTGTCCAGGGAACTGCTCGCTCGGAGTTACACACCAGACCCCTATCGATACTTCCACCTCCGAAAGACAAAGGAACGGCTGGTCTCTGAAGCGAGTTTCCCAGATCGAGTGGTGCATCACGCCTTGGTCGGTACGTTAGAGCCCACCTTCGAACGGCAGTTCATCAACAATTCCTATGCTTGTCGCAAAGGAAAAGGAACGCACCTGGCCATTGCCGATGCGCACCGCCTGACGCGTCAGTTCAGGTACTTTCTCAAACTTGATTTCCGGAAGTACTTCAACTGCATTAATCACACCATCTTGCTTCGGCTGTTGGCCATGCACATCAAAGACGAGGGAATTCTATGGCTATGCCATCGGCTGATGGCCAACGCCATTGTGCCCGATGTGGACCCGACGAAGGGGTGCGGCCTGCCTATAGGCAATCTTACCAGCCAGTTTTGGGCGAACGTCTACCTCAATCCACTGGATCACCACTGCTTGCGCCTTGATAGTGTTGGTGCCTATCTTAGATACATGGATGATATGCTTCTCTTTGCTGACAACAAGGCCGCTCTCTGGGCCGCCCACAAAGAGGTAGAACGGTTCAGCAGCGAGGGCTTGCTGCTGGAGCTGAAGCACGAGGTTACCCGTGTGGCACCGGTTACCGAAGGCATTCCATGGCTTGGCTTCCGGGTCTTTCCGGGCACCATAAGGTTGGACCACCAGTCAAAAACCCGCTTCATTCGCAATTTGAACGCCTGTTGCACCAGAGCCGAAGCTGGCCTGCTCTCTGACGAGGCCGAGGTCGCCCGAGCGACAAGCCTGTGTGGTCACGTTGGCCACGCCAACACGCTGCACTTGCGAAGGAGTGTGTTACAAGATGGCCCGTGGCACCCCAGACGCACCAGCTAATTGGGGGATTATTGTTTGCGGGACTTATGAATGGATTGACAGCACTCTAATTCTTGAGCACGATACGAACCAGTGGTCGGGAGGCACTAGCGGCTCCAACCGGGTGAAACGTGGTGGTAGCTTCGACAACAACGACGACAACCTCCGCGTGTCCAATCGCAACGACGACAACCCGTCGAACGACAACGACAACCTTGGCTTCCGCTGCGCCAGCTCACGGCATAGCCAGACAGGCAGTCTCCACGGATGCTACCTCCGTGCCCGCCGTGACCAGCGCCTCCCGCCCCGAGCCAGCCTGCCAAGGGCAAGGCCCCCTTTGGGGGACCAGGTACACCAACGCAATCTGGACGAAGAGCAGCCTCCGAGGGGCGCTGTCAGTGAAGGCAGCGTCCCTCCGGAACGGGCTACGGGATTGCCGGAACGGTGTGCAGGAGCAACGAGGTCGACTCCGCCGCAGTCGCCAGAGTCTTCTCCTTGGTCGCACGAAAGTAACTGCTGCAACTATCGCTCGATAGCCTCCCTCATACCGGATATGGCAGGGGCCGGGGCTCAGCGGGCCGGAGCCGTGGGAAGGTCATCTCAGGTAAGCCGCTTGCGAATCCTCTCCGGATGCCGGCGAGAATCCAAGACTCCTTGCACCCGAGCCACATTCCCCTCGACATAATAGTAGATGGCAAGCGGAAACCTTTTGGCTAGAAGATAGAATCGAAATCCGTAAACAAGGTCAAGACGAGCTTCGTCAAGGATCTCCATCCTCATTTCAAAGAATCCCTGATGCGCTCCTTTGCTTGCGCCCAATCCACCTATTCCGGAGAGCCTTCTTGGGCTTGGGCGCTGCGCTGACGCTACCGGAGGACTTCCTCATGCCATGACGGCAATGGCAGGTCCTTGGCTGACCTGCAAAGATCCTCCCAAATCTCTTCCATTGCCTGAAGCTTCTCCGCCGTAGTCATCCAATCCAGTTGTAACGAAATACCCCTGTTCTTCTCCGGGTGCCTGCGCTGCTTCCGTCCACGGTGATCCTACTGTCTCAACTGGCAATGGGCAAGGCAGAACAGGGGGCGGAAATGCGCTGGTTCGGGAGTCGACTTGCGTTTGGTCGCCCAGTTAGGGTCGGGGATAAGGGCCGGGGCGGACGGCAGGTATTGGCATTCAGGTTTGCCTTGCAATTCCACATTGCCTACAGGATCCTGGGCACAATTGTGCCACGCAATGCTTATCGTCCCGGGAGGTTCCATGAATAGGCGGTGGGTAAGTGCATTTGTTTATGTCTTGTTGTGCGCATGTTCTTCCGGATGCGGTTCGGATGCTGGCGAAGAACCCGTTGACGATGTGAAGCTAACTGATGCATCAGAGCTTGCAGGGAAGCCGGACGTTGAAGGGCCCAATGACTTGGTGGATAAGAAGGACTCTCTGCCGGAGACCAAGGACTCAACGCCAGCGGACCTGGCCGGCGACTTGCCCGCTGTCGAGGATGTGCAAGCGGACCAGGCAGAGACCGTGGAGCCCGAAGACACGACCCCGGATGTCTGTACGCCGGACTGCTCATGGAAGCAGTGCGGCAACGACGGCTGCGACGGAAGCTGCGGAGAGTGCCAGGAGAACTTCTATTGCGGACCAGGCTTCCAGTGCATCCCCTTCGACTGCACGCCGGAGTGCTTCGCCAAAGAGTGCGGCTGGGATGGTTGCGACGGAAGCTGTGGAGAGTGCCAGGCGGGCCACGAGTGCTCCGATGCGGGGATGTGCGTCTGCGTACCCCACTGCACAAGCAAGCAGTGCGGTGATGGTGGTTGTGCAGACCATCCCGCTGCCTGTGGCACCTGCGATGAAGGTCAGGAGTGCCTGGAGGGTAAGTGCAAGGTCAAGGGCGGCTGTTGGCCCAACTGCGGTGACGAGGTCCTTGTCCCGGCAGGGTCGTTCTGGATGGGCTGCAACCAGGCTGTGGATACGCAGTGTGAAAGCGACGAGAAGCCATATCACGAGGTCTTCCTGGATGGCTACTACCTGGATCGAACGGAGGTTACGGTAGATGCATATGGGGCATGCGTTACTGCGGGTGTGTGTACGGCCCCTGGCACCGGTTCTTCGTACTGCAACTGGGACAAGATGGGGAAGGGAGACCATCCCGTGAATTGCATTTCATGGTTCCAAGCCAAGCAGTATTGCGAGTGGGCCGGGAAGCGGCTTCCTACCGAGGCGGAGTGGGAGAAGGGAGCCCGAGGTGGGTGTGAGCTAAATGGGGGGGCCGCAGAATGTCAGTCCCAGAGCCGGAAGTACCCGTGGGGTAATGAGACGGCCACGTGCGAGTACGCCGTGATGGCTGAAACTACTGAGTCGGGATGTGGTACAGATAGCACAATGTCAGTCTGCAGCAAGTCCCCGGCGGGTGATAGCCCCTATGGTTTATGCGACATGGCTGGTAATGTTAGAGAATGGACATCAGACTGGTTCGATAGTGCTTATTATACCATTTCGCCAACCAATAACCCAACGGGTCCATCCGAAGGCAGCGCCAGGACCCTGCGTGGGGGCTCCATGCACGCCTACCATACTGCAATCCGACTGGCCTATCGCTACTTCAGCGCCCCGTCCGAGGGTGTCGACTACATTGGGGTGCGGTGTGCCAGGTCCGAATGAAATGCAAGCTGTTCTTTATCGATATTCTTAATGGAGAAATATAATGAACATCGGCTCGCAATACGATTCGGATGACCCTTTCAAAAAGGCA
>CAZQHM010000146.1:0-9925 GCA_964593355.1 uncultured Myxococcales bacterium | reverse complement strand
GCGACGACAGCAACGTCTGCACAAATGACTACGGTGAGCAAGCCACAAACCTCTGCATGCACGACTCAGTTCCTAACTGCTGCACAGAAGGCAGTCAGTGCGATGATAACGATCCGTGCACCAAAGATTATTGTGATCTTGATTTGCATATTTGCATGCACAAACCTGCGGGAGATAATTGTTGCTCGAATAGTGAACAGTGCGATGATGGTGACCCTTGCACCGGCGACTTCTGCAATCTGGATCTAAATCTCTGCCAGTACCTGTATGTCATCGATTGCTGCCACTCTGACACTGAGTGTTATGATGGAAACATTTGCACTAACGACTTCTGTAATCCCGTGACGCACCAGTGCGAGAACACCTCCATTCCTGATTGCTGCACGGAGAACAGCCAGTGTGACGACGGCGACCCGTGCACCAAGGACGCCTGCAACCAGAACACCCACACCTGTGTCCACAAGCCCGCTGGTCCCGACTGTTGCAGCAGCAGCGAGCAGTGTGACGACGGCGACCCATGCACCGGCGACTTCTGCAACACCATCCTCAACGTTTGTCAGTACTTCATTAATCCAAATTGCTGCCACAATGACACTGAATGTGACGATGCAAATCCGTGCACGTCGGATTCATGTAACTCTGCTACTGGGTCGTGCGATCACGTTGCCATTCTGGACTGCTGCACGACCAATTCTGACTGCAATGATTTTGATAAGTGCACTAAGGATTGGTGCCTGACTGACACAAACACTTGCGCTCATGCATCGTTGGTTAATTGTTGCACACAAGACAGTCAGTGCAACGACAATGACCCCTGCACCGACGACTGGTGCGACCCCTTGGCGCTGACCTGCCACCATGATCCCGTCGCTCACTGCTGCGTCACCGACGACCAGTGCAACGACGGCATCATCTGCACCAAGGACTGGTGCGACCCGCTCACTCACCAGTGCCTGCACTCCCAGGCTCCTGGATGCTGCCTCACCAGTGACGAGTGCAACGACGGTGTGGAGTGCACCATGGACTACTGCGACCAGGATCTCCACCAGTGCGTCTTCATGCCCATTCCGGGCTGCTGCACCAGTGACGACGATTGCGACGACGCTGACCCCTGCACTATAGATATTTGTAAGCCAGATGGTTGTCAGTACGTCGTTATCGCTGACTGTTGTGAGAATGATGAACAGTGTGACGATGGCAATCCATGCACTAAAGACTGGTGCGACCAGGAATCGCATCTTTGCAAGCATGTCACCGCCATTAATTGTTGCATCGTGAACGAGGAGTGCGCTGATGGCGATAAGTGCACCAAAGACTGGTGCGACCCCGAAACCCATCAGTGCGTCAACGACCCCATTCCAGGCTGCTGTGAAACCGACCTTGATTGTGACGACGGTGACCCGTGCACCAAGGACTACTGCGACGCCGACACCAAACAGTGCAAGCACTGGACCATCCCGGGGTGCTGCAGCGACTCTTCCGATTGCGACGACGGGAAGCCTTGCACCGAGGATATCTGCCTCGATGGGACCTGTGTCTACCAGGAGATCCCCGGCTGCTGTACTCACGACAAACAGTGTGATGATGGCAATCCATGCACCAAGGACTGGTGTGATCCTGAGACTCATCTGTGTGTTAATGAACCTATACCTGAGTGTTGCTATTCCGATGGCGAATGTAACGATGGAAATGAGTGCACTAACGACTATTGCGACATGGACTTGCACAAGTGCAAACACGACCAGATAGCCGGCTGCTGCGAGGACGACTTGGACTGCGACGATGGCAATGGATGCACCCTGGACGTCTGCAAACCCGAGGGCTGCGTCTACTCGTGGCTGGTGGATGGTACCGTGTGCGAGGATGGCAGCGCCTGCACCGAGGGAGACTTCTGCAAGGCAGGTGAGTGCATCCCCGGCAAGTCCGTGGTTTGCCCCAAGCCTAAGGTCTGCTGGATTTCGGGGTGCGACCCTCTCTTCGGCTGCTGGACCGAGCCCCTGCCCGACGGCACTAAGTGCGGCGAAGAGGGCGTCTGCGTCGGCGGCTCATGCTGCATGCCACCCTGCTTGCCGTTCTGACTCCCTGATTGCCGATCACAAGGCTATACCCGCTACGACGAGGCTGGCGACCAGGCACTGCGAGATGACGGGCGTCAGCCTGGCGTTCTCTTCTGCGGCCTGAAGCCTGGCATCACTTCAGCAGCAAGCCACCTGGATAGGCGTAAGAGACGTCGCAGTCGTAGCCGTAGACCGTGAGGCCGAAGGGCTTGTCGCCGGTGACCTTGTGAACGCCGTCGGAGACCTTCAATTGCAGCAGGCTCATGTCCGAGCCTGGAATCTGTTGGAAGAGACCCGTTGGTGGCGCGCCGTCTACCAGTATCTGGGTACCGCTCTGGGCCACGATGTTGACGTAGTCATCCCTGTACTCGCCGGGAGTGAGAAAGACATATTCGTTGAGGTACTGCTTGGTCGGCACCACCAGGGTGAAAGCTGGGTCTCCTATGCCTGTTCCCGAGAAGAAGTCGCTGCAGTCTGGGTCGTTGGTGTACCCCGGATAGTTGCTGCCTTGCATGAAGTGGCCAACCAGAATCGGGCCCGTGGCATTCACCTCAAAGCTGCCTGATGCGTTGAACTCCACGAACTGCCCTTTGGTCATACCGTTGAAGGGGCCGGCCACTGCCGGGGTAAGGGTAACGTTGACCCCGTCGGCTCCGGCAAGTATCCTCCAAGTGTCTTTTGCTGCAGAGTTCCTGGGCTTGAACATGTCGGCAACATATGAGTCACCCCAGGCTTCCAGGGGGAAGAGCTGCTGTTCAACGTGGTCGCAGTAGTTGACGTAGGAGGGCAGCGCAGGCACGTTGGCACAAGAATGGCCGCCGAACACGGAGATCTTCTTGTCGGACACAACCCTGGAACCGGTGAGGTCTGCTCCCTTCTTGGCAAGGGCCGCCATGGAGAGCACCTGGCCCTGCTCCAGGGTGAACTCGTGAGGCAACTGCCCAGGCGACGAGGAGAGGGCGGAGAGCCCATCGCCGGCCATCACATCCTGGGAGTTCCAAATCTGCACTGTCGTTTGACCTGGCTGTGTAGCTACCAGCGTGAAGTAGCCCATTGCGTCGTCATCGTCCACAGCCACAGGCCATGACATGACGATGTGCTCCTTTCCACCCGAAGTGTCTGGAAGCAGCAGCGAGGCGTCGTTAGTGTACACATCCTCGCCGTTGAGGGGGTTGAACTGATGCACGGTCACCGGCTGATCGGTCTCCACCTTGAAGCTGAACCGGCCCAGGGAGCTGGCCGGGATGTCGTGACCTGCAGGCAGCATGAAGACCTTGAGGTCGCCCTTGTAGACCTTCATGTCTGAGACGCCCAATTCAGCAGGGGTCAATGGCGTTGGCGGCTGGGTGGACCAGTCGGTGATGGTAACGTTGACATCCTTTCCATTGGCGGGAGCAGAGACCACCACGGCCACCAGCTCAAGACCGCCACCTTCGAGGTTGGCGAGGTCCAGCGCCCAGTAGCTGCAGCCCAGATAGGACATGTCCTTGATGTTAACTTCGCAGGCGTTGAGGCACTTCCCATTCTGGCACATTCCGCCTTCGCAGGACTCGATGGTTACCCAATCATAGGAGCCGGTGAGGGTCTGCTGGCACTCCCCCACTGCGGTCATGCCCAGGCAGACCACTTCCCCAGGGGGACACTTGTAGTCAACACAGTTGCCCTCATAGCAGGTCTGGCCACCGGGACATACGGCCTGATCCCACCGGGTTCCCCCGAAGGAGCAGACGCCATAGGTAGATGGCCCGAAGCAGGTGCCTTTGGGCTCGCCGGGGGTGCAGATCACCGGAGCGCAAGAGCCCTCCTCACAAGCAAGCCCCTCAGCGCACGAAGACTGAACCCACGCGGAACCATCCTCGGCACATGCTGCCTCGGCTGTGAGAGACACACAGTGAGTCTCCCCCGGCACGCAGGTGGAAGGCAGCGCATCTTCGGGGGACCCTGAATCGGGCAACTCATTTCCAAGCTGGTCCACCCCTGGTCCCGTGGTGTCCCAAGGACCAAAGACTGAGTCCGGCGATGTGTCTCCCCCACCCTCGCTGCTACCGCATCCCAGCACAGTGGCAGTAACTGTCACGATCAAGAAGAACCTGGCAATCATGGGTCCCCCCCAAGAAGTATGTATGATGCGAAATTTAGCCAGGATAGTCCGACCGGTCAAGTAGAACCGATAAGAATACGGAACCGCCCGCCCAAGCGAGGCCGAACCAACCTGAATGCCTCGATGCAGACCCCCAGCAGCCCTGGTACTCCTTCCAGGTAGGCCTGAGTCTCCGGGGGTAAGCAGGGAACCGATTGGACCGAATTGCAAGTCAAAGTGCATACCAGTGCCCATAGTGAATGGGCGATACAAGGGGGCCAGGTGAGAAATCGAAGCGATTCCGGTGAGCCATGAGACCGACTTGCTAACTTGGGGGCAGTGGGTTACAAAGTACTGGAAGCTTTGGGAAACTCCCGGGAGGTGACCTTGAGTGGCGTTCCATTTTTGGTGGCCTGTGGTTTATAATGTACGTTCCAGGAGAGCAGCTAAGAGCACTAGCGTTTCTTTGTCTGAGTCATAGGAGAATCACATTATGCGTATTTTGGCAACATTTATGATTATTCTAGCGATTGCGCTTGTGGGCTGCAACAGCAACGGGAAGGTTTATGGGGACGTTGCATTGGATGTTTCAGGCGAAGAGATAGCCGGCGATGGGGAGTCGGGGAAGGAGCTGAGCTTGGACGGGCATGGGGACCAGGTGGATACTGGCAATGGGGATGTTGGATCCGTGGAGGTTGAGGATGAGATTCACCTGGGGGACATGGCCGACGGCACTTCGTTGGATACGGGCAGCGACGCAGGGGAAGACACTTCCGGAGACACGCTTGAGGTGGAGGTATTGACGCCATGTTGCCAGGCCGACGAGGAGTGTGGCCAGGGGGGCTACTGCGTTGGTGCGGGGTTGGGGGCAGGCGGGGTCTGCTTTTTCGACCTTCTGGAGCCCGGAAGTTGTTTCGGCGATGACGATTGTCCTGATGGGCAACCGTGCCTGAATGCTCAGGTTTGTTCCTGCGATATGAACTGTGTCAGCAGCGCCGGTACCTGCCAAATCCCATTCGACAAGTGCTGTTTCACGGACGACCAGTGTCCTCCCGGCATGGTATGCGCTGATCCAGCCCTTATGGGCGGCGGCCCGGGCACCTGCGAACCGGCCATTGAGCAGCCCGGCGCCTGCTGGGACGACGGTGACTGCTCCGCCGAAGAGAGCTGCCTGGGCGCCTCGGTGTGTCCTTGCGACCTTTTGTGCGGTGTTGCGGACAGCCCGGGCCAGTGCGTACCGGCGATGGCCGACGACTGCTGCCTCAACGACCTCGAATGTGGAGTAGGACACGAGTGCGTCTTCAGCGAGAGCTTCTTCTTTCCATGGGAGTACGGTGCGTGCAAACCAGTTCCGGTGATGGGGGAGTGTTGGCGCCACGCTGACTGCGGCCCCGCCGACGTCTGCCTTCTTGTAGTACCCTGCCCCTGCGGTGCGCCGGAGGGGGACGGCTGCGACATCCCGGGCCAGTGCAAGTCCAAGGCTGATTGGGGCTGTTGCACCGTTGAGAGCGATTGTCTCCCCCCCAAGAAGTGTGGTCCAGGTAATGTTTGCCTGGCTCCGGTGAGTGCCGGGCAGTGTTGGGAGACGTCGGATTGCGCCCAGGGAGAGTACTGCCACGGCATAGAGATTTGCCCATGCGGTGCCTTCTGTCTCCTGCCATCCACTCCTGGCACCTGTAAGTCTCTGTCGGTCGACTGCTGCCTGACCAACGACGATTGCCCCCAGGGTCAGCAGTGCCTGGGGGCCCTACCTCAATGGGGCATTCCAGGGGTCTGCAAGGAGGATCCACAAGAGGGGTGCATGAGCAGTTCACTCTGCTGCTGGCTAAACACAGACTGCCCCCAGGGTCAAAAGTGCGTAGGCTCCGACTTCTGCGGCTGCGACGCCGACTGCGACACCCCCGACGTCAAGGGGACTTGCCAGGAGAGTTAGGGGGGCAGGAAGGGGCGTTGTTGTACCTAGCCGACTGAGTCGTTCTCTCGACCCACCAGGGGGCGGCACAGTACTACACGGCTGCTCAGATATCTCGATCCACCCAGCAGCCGTTTAGGGATGGCTCAAGTTTCAGCGGAGTCTCCCCCATGGCCCCCATCATCATCGCCTCCACAATGCGTCGTTTGATTCGGATGGGGGCCGGGCCCTGTGGGCGTGTCAAGGTCATTCTTCGAACGCGCTTGGGCTCCACAGCAACATGGCCTTTCTCGACGATGGCCGATTCGCAGTGTAGGCTTGGCGAGTTGGCGATACCAGAGGCGGGTAACGCTGAGGAGGTGGTCATGTCGCTCGTTCGGTTCAAGCTGATCGGTGGGGTTGTCTTCGCTTCCGCGCTCCTTCTGGGGCTGCACGGGTGCTTTCTGGGCAGCGATTCTAAGGGGAGTGGAGGAGATGTGAGCTATTGGGGGGAGACCGATGTGCTGGTGCCGGGGGCTCAGGGGATTTCGTGGCCCGGCGATGCGTTGGTGGTGGAAGGGGCAATGAAACCTGCTGTTGCCGTGACGGGGTCGGGGCGGGTGGTGCTTTCCTATGTCAAGGAGGGGACGCTCTGGATGGGTGAGGTCAAGGAGGGGAGCTTGGCCTCCGATGCGCTGCTCTCTCTTGGGTCGGCCTCGGATCGGCATGCTCCCAGAATGGCAGCGGAGCCAAACGGGCAGAGGGTCTTTGTGGCCTGGGTTCGAGGAGGCGACGATGGGCTCATGGGGGCCTGGTGGAAGAACGGAGAGTTGGAGGCAGAGCCGGCACTGCTGGTGGACCGACTGACTTCGAAGTACCAGGAGTGGTCCCCCGCCCGAGAACACTCCGTCGTCTGGACTTCAGAGTGGCCGGTGGTCTTCGCCCTGGGTGCTGCGGGAGATGTTTGGCTGGAGGGCACCGGCCAGGTCCAGACGGCCAACTCGTCATGGTACGCCTTTGCGCCTCCCGGGCCCGGGAAGGGGCCTCTGCCTGCGCCTCAGGAAACCCAGCAGCTATTCTTCGTAGACCGAGGCATCTGGCTTGGCCACGGCGAGGCTCCTCGGCTTCTGGACCTGCAATCGGCGCCCGACAGCGATACCCTGGACTATCTCTTCGCTGTCTCCAATCTGGCAGCAGAAGACGGCGAAGGATACGGCCGCAGCGCTGCCTGGGCCCTTGCCTGGCGGGAAAGGGCTGGGGAGATTGACGCCGGGGGCTTCTACTGGCGAGGCGAGACCGGCACGCTGCCTCTTCCCGACATCGACTCCAATGCCATGTGGATTCAGATCCACGACGACGGCGAAGGAGATGCGCTGCTCTCCTGGTGCAAGTCCGCTGGCAAGGGCATGGTCTACGACATCTTCGTCGCCCCACTGCTGCTGCTCAATGCACAATCCCCGGCCCTGGGAGAGCCCGTTCTCAACATCTCCAACACCCCTGGCCTCACCGACCACTCGGAGCATCCGGTGATTCTGCCCGCTGGCCGTGGAGCACTCTGGGTAGCTTGGCGTGAGTCCTTCTTTGGCCCCAGGGTCTCGGCCTACCAAACCAAAGACCTGACCCGCATCGCCAGCGCCTCAGCTCCCAACGAATGGCATCTCTCCGACGCAGACCCCATCGCCGCTGCGGTGGATACCGACGGCGCGCTGCTCCTAGCCGCCACCTTCATGGACCCCTACGTCGGTCAGCCCACCATCCGCCTGTGGCGCTTCGATCCGCTGAAGTAGAGGGGGGCCGTAGCCGAGGCGATTGCGGGCCCACGCCACGCCGTAGCCGCTGCGATTGCGGGCCTTCGCCACGCCGTAGCCTTGGCGATTGCGGGCCTTCGCCACTCCGTAGCCGAGGCGATTGCGGGCCTTCGCCACTCCGTAGCCGAGGCGATTGCGGGCTCGCCACGCCGTAGCCGAGGCGATTGCGGGCTCGCCACGCCGTAGCCTTGGCGAAGGCGGGGGCTACTCTCCCCACCGATTGGGGTCGGCCAGCTTGTCGCAGTCGATGAACTTGACTCCGTTGGGTGCCTTGAGGGGCGATTTGCAGTACTCGAATAGGTAGGGCATCTCTACCTCTCTTACATGAACTTTCTTGGTCTGGCCTCCTTGACCATCGTCGACCATGGCGGCCCGGGGCGGCTTGAAGCTGTCCAGACGCTCGCCCTCTTCGAGGCTGCTCCAGGGATCCCAGTGTTCCCACTGACGGTACCATTTGGCCGAATCGGAGTACCACTTCATGATGTGCCTGGCCTCCCGAGCGTTGAGCGGATAGCCCTGAGTCGCTGCCGAGAGCAGCCAGCCGGCGGAGTCGGACTCGAACTCCTCGTGGTCCTTGTTGGGCACGTCGGGGTCCAGGCGCATGCGCTCCATGCGTCGCACAAGTCCGACCATAAGCTTCTCTGCAATTTCATCATAGCCCCAGAGGTTAGCCATAGATAGGGCAGCGATGTGGAAGTAGTTGTATATGTTGTGGTTAAACCAGTTGCCACCCACAGCGACATTCTCAAACGGCAACCCAATTTCACCGTAGTCACAATCGCCCTTCTCATAAGGGAATCCATACCCAGCCAGTGCTGCTCCTAACTGCGCATTACACTCTGCATCCGGGCCAAACAGCAGTTCCCAATGCACAAAACTTCCGCAATCCGCAGGCATAGGTTTGGTCTTTGTAGTATCGAGCTGCATCGACGGAAGTCCATCCTCATATCGGGTAAGAATAAGCCAGTCATTATCGACTATGCTCTGAGCGAAGCCTCGCATATACTCAATGTAGAGCGAAGCAGCATTTCTCAGCCCCTCGTGTTTCGCCTCGTGCCAGACCCGAGTGGCCACGGCCAGGGTGTGGAACATGTATGGTACATCGTCTTTTGAACGCATATTATTTACCCAGACTGTACCGTACTCAGGATTATCGGTAATCTCGAATGAGTGAACATTCCACTTGAACTTGGCCTCGTGAGTGCCACCATACTCCACGGCCACCTTACGCCCGTCAACTTCGTAGGCGTGATCATGGGTAAAGACCGACCTTGCCTGGAGGTACTTGTTCTCTGGTACGTCCCGCTCGGTCTCGAAGGCCAGCGCCAGCGCCACCATCCCATGCATCAACGATGCGGCCACCTCGGCCATCCTCTCATCCCCGGTCAGGAGGTACCCATACGCTGCCCCGTCAAGCACCTTGACCGTGCGCTTGGCGATGTTCTCGGCGTGGTTGCGGTGGTCGAAGATGATGGTATCACCCTCCCGCCTCATACCCTCATCCTGCCACCAGAGTTTGTAGGGCATCATGGCGGGGTCGTAGCTCTCGTGGAGGCCGTGAGTCACCCGGTAGACCCAATCGAAGTAGGCGGTCTCTTTGAAGAAGCTGGTCACTTCCCGTGTGAAATCGGCAATCTCTTCTTCAGAGACGGGCTCTCCGTCGGGCTCTCTCTCAGGGGGTGCGAACCCGAGATAGTCTCTAGGAACGGGCGGAGGCAGAAGGTCCTCCACGGGCTGAGTGGGGTGAGTGGGTGCTGTGACTTCCACCGTATCAAGGTCAGTGGAGTCGGGAGAGGGGGCGTCGATGCGGGAATCGCCCTGTACGAGGTCAGCGGGCGCCGCGTCGGGCAGTGCATCCTGCCTCACGTCCCCTGGGGCGTCGGCATCGGCCAAAGCGTCGGTAGGGCCCCCCTTGGGCTCGCCCCCGCAGGAGGAGATGCCGGATACCGAGGCAAACAGTAGACAAGCAAGTAACCGTGAGCAAAGACTCTCTTTCATGAATACTCCCTGTATCTTGAAACAGTTCATCTAACTAGGAGGCTGTATGACATTGCTCGTTCTGCTGCGAATTCGCAATGCACCCCATCTG
>CAZQHM010000145.1:0-10228 GCA_964593355.1 uncultured Myxococcales bacterium | reverse complement strand
ATCAACGTGATGCCGGAGCAGGGCGATGCCTTTCGCAAGGCGTTGCAGGATGCCAGCAACGAGGTTAAGCCTGGCGGCCGAGTCTGGGTTGTCTTCGTGGGCCATGGTGCTGCCACCAAGGATGGTACCGATGGACTCTTGGTAGGCGTCACTGCGCAAGCCGATGAAGTAGACTTTTTCCCACATACGGTACCACGCAGCGAGGTGCTCAAGCTGGCAACGGCAGGCAACGGAGCAGAGCCACCGGTGGTCATCATCGACGCATGTTTCAGCGGAAAGGATGCGGAGGGAAAGGCCCTGATTGAGGGGTCTCAATTTGTGGTGAGTCAGGAATTGGTGGATACCGGCAAGGCTGTTCTTCTGACCGCTGGCCGAGCCAACGACATTGCCGGTCGCCTGCCAGGCGCCATGGTCCCGGCTTTCAGCTACCTGATGCTGGGCGCTTTGCAGGGCTGGGGCGATGCCAATGGTGATGGTCAGGTCACCGCGACGGAGGCCGTGGCCTATGCCCGGCGAGCGATTCTGATGCTGGATTCCGGGCGATTGCAGGAACCGCAGCGGTCCGGCGAGGATCCGGTGCTGGTCTCCAACCCAACGGGCAAATCCAGCGCGGGTCCGGACCTGGCAGCGATTCGATTGCGCTTGTCGGGTGGCTGGGATCAGGGCGGAGTAAAGAAGCAAGACGAAATGGATGCCGAACTCGCCCAACTTGAGAAGTTGCGAAAGCAACGCATCGAAGCCGAGGAGGCGGCCCGGAAGAGACACGAGGCCGACGTGGAAGAGCGGTGGCAGAAGACCAAAGCTGTCGCCCAGGGCGGCGGCCCGGAAGGAAAGCGGGCCATCGAACTGTTCTTGGAGCGGTACGAAGGCAATCCTCGTGGGAATCACAAAGAGGCCGAGGCCAAAGAGTTGTTGGCCAGAGTCACGAAGGGAATCGCCGAGGGACGAAACAGTGGACCAGCGGTGGCTAGCGTCGGGACGGTGGAAGCGCATGTCGCCCAGTGGCTTGGCCAACCCGTAAACTGGTTCGGCCTGGGCCTGTCGGTGTCGGAGGGGTTTGTTCCCACCACGTCTGACGTCTACCGGACGAACATTGAAGTCTCCTTTGCGGCCAAAGCCAACTGGGACTGGTTCCAGTGGCAAATCGCTCAGCTTGGGGTTGCGCTTGAGGAGCCGTACGCGATATCGCTCAATTCCCTTGCCAGCGTAGTTCTCTCCGACTTCTACGTACGCCTGGGCCCGGAGGCCATGGTCGTAGTTGATTCGGACGCCTACTTCGCCATTCGGGCGGGGCTGGGCTACACGTGGTGGCTGGGGAGGAATTGGAATGTGGAGTTCGATGCCCACACACGGCTCTATTTTGGCCACTGTAGCTTGTTCGGCTTTGGCGCGGGGGTGGGATATGTGTTCTAGCTGGAAACTGCTTTTGGCGTTTGTCAGGGGCCGGGCGCTTCGCTTCGTCATGGTCGTTCTTGCCGTGGCGCATGTCGCACTTTGCACCGCTTGTGCTGAGGAAGGTGACGAGATGCTGTGGCTGGTGGCGGGGGAGGGCACGACCTGGACCGACCCAGCTAGCGGGTTGACGTGGCAAGTGCTGCCGCCGGAGGGCTGGATGAAGAAGTCGGCCGCGGCGGACTACTGTTCCAGCCTGACCCTGGGAGGGCAATCGGACTGGCGCCTGCCGACCATCGGGGAACTTCGTTCTTTGATTCGAGGGTGCCCGGCCACCGAGTCGGGAGGGAGTTGCAACGTCGAAGCCGGGGACTGCTTGGCCATCTCGTGCCGAGCTGATTCATGTACGGGTTGCTCAGGCGGAAGCGGCCCCGCTGACGGTTGTTATTGGCCAGACAATATACAAGGAGAGTGTACTTGGTATTGGTCGTCTTCGCCCGTCGGGGACGATGATGACCGCGCGTGGGGCGTCCACTTCTACGGCGGCGACGTCGGCCACGGCGACGTCGTCTACGACGACGGCAGCGTCGTGCGTTGCGTGAGGTAGCGCATCTTGGAGACCGCTTTTTTGATGATTTGATTATTCGGTTATTTGATCATTATACCCGAGCGAAGCGAGGGTCGATTTTGGAATCTTCTATTAAGATGTTACTAAATGGCGAGATATGACCAGTTACCGATCTACAAAAAGGCGCTGGAGCTAATCGTGTTCCTCGAGAATGCTGTGCGGGGCTTTTCAAGGTTTCACAAGTACAGCATCGGGGAGCGGCTGCGGCAGACCTCGTGGGAAGTAATCACGCTGGTCGTCCGGGCCAACAACACACCGGTGAAGGTGCGCCGGGACCTGCTGGTTGCCTTACGGGACAAGATCGAGGAGGTCAGCATCGCACTCGCTGTTGCCAAGGAGTTGGAGGCATTCGTCAACCACAACTCCTATCGGTTGGCAGCCAAGATGGCGATTGACATGGGCAGACAGAGCGAGGGGTGGCTAAAGAGCGTGGAGCAGCCTTCCTCGCCTGAATCATAACCGCTTTTGCAATGGAGAGGTCGTGAGCGTGCGAATGTTTTCACGGTTGTACCCGGAAAGCCCAGGTGGCATAAAGCGAAACCTGCTGTACCCCAATGGGGATCGGCGGGGGACTTCAATTTCTGGGGCTCGCGTGGTCGTCTTCGCCCGTCGAGGACAATGATGACAACGCGTGGAACGTCAACTTCAACAACGGCAACGTCAACAACAACAACGTCAACAACAACAACAACGTGCGTTGCGTGAGGTAGCGCTTCTTGGAGAACGTGAAAGAGGATGCGAGGCCCGAGATTCAGTTCCGACGAGATCTACGAAGCGTACATGAACTGCCGACGCCGCAAACGTGGCACGGCAAACGCGTTGCGCTTCGAGATGAAGCAGGCTGAAAACCTGCTCGATCTTGAGGAGGAGTTGAACTCGGGCAGCTATCGCCCCGCTCGCTCTGTCTGTTTCATCAACCTCAAGCCGAAACCCCGGGAGGTCTTCGCCGCGGACTTCCGGGATCGGGTTGTTCATCACCTCCTTGTTCGAGAGATCGAGGAGTATTGGGAGAGGGTGTTCATCCACGATTCCTTTGCTTGTCGTCCGGGCAAAGGAACCCACGCAGCGGTGGACCGGCCGGAGACATTCGTTCGAAGCGCCACCCATGGCGGCCGCCGGAGCGTCTGGTTTCTCCAAATCGACGTCCGCAACTTCTTCATGAGCATCGACCAAAGGATCTTGTTTCGCATGATCGACGGTGGCCTGCGCCACCAGCACGGAGTGCCCAAGGGCAAGCTCCCACTCTTCTGCGACGGAATAGACCGCTACCGGTCCCTGAGGGAACTGGCCCAGCTCCTGGTCTTCCACGACCCCTCTGCCCACTATCTTCGCAAGTCCCCCGCTGCTGCCTGGAAGCACATTCCAAATTACAAGACGCTCTTCAACTGCCCCGAGTTCAAGGGGCTGCCCATCGGCAACCTGACCAGCCAGTTTTTCGGTAACGTGTACTTGAATGGCCTGGACCAATTCGTCAAGCACGAGTTGAAGGTCCAGCACTACGTCCGTTATGTCGACGATGCGGTTCTTGTTCATGAGGACAAAGAAGTTCTGGCCGGATGGCATCATGCCATCGAAGACTACATCGGTAAGAACCTGTCACTCTGCCTGAACGAAAAGGCGACGAGGCTGAAACCCGTATCTTGCGGCATCAATTTCCTGGGATACATCGTGCATCCCGATCATCGGCTTGTACGTCGCCGAGTGGTCGGGAATCTCGAGGATCGACTGGTGGCGCACAGGGATCGCCTGGTTGTCCAGGATGCCAAGGCCGGGGTGGTTCTCTATCACTTCCCCCACGATGACCTGGAGCGACTGCTGGCAGTCTTGAATTCCTATCTTGCCCACTTGGCCAAGGCGTCAAGCCACGGATTGCTGATGGGTCTCCTTGAAGACCATCCGTGGCTGTTCCGCTACTTCAAGCTGGCCGGCGACAAGGTGGAACGAGCCTGGATGCCACCCCGGGATTTCCCTCGGCTGGAAGACCAGTACAAATGGTTTCGCACCACCTGGCCCGATGCGGCCATCTTCTTTCAGGTGGGACCATACTTCGAGTTGTATGGCAGAGATGCGATGTGGGCGCTCCAGGCCCTTCACCTCAGTCTACAGAAGCCAAGATTCGGCGGCGTGGCGAGAGTTGGCGTCCCCGAGCGACTGCTCCAGTGGCACTTGGAAAGGGCCTTGGCGGCCGGCCGCCCTGTCCTGAAGGTCCTGGAAACCGGCTATCCCCTCTACCGGTTGAAAGAGCGGCTGCCCAGCCTGCTGGGCCTCGGGCAGCCTTCCGACGTGCTGCCTTCCTCCGTGCAGGCCCCTCCTGCTTCGTGAGCACAACGCCTTCCCCCCCAGTCTCTCGGACCACCCAGTCTTTCCCACACCCAATCTTTCGGACCCCCTTCCCCCCCATTTCGATCATCACACTCTCTACTCGCACCGTGACTCGAACTATGACACTTCTGTCATACCCCCCGAAAAGTGCCTCCGAGGCCCGCCGTTGCTGGTCGAGAGCCACTTCTGGTTGGAGAGCCGAAATTTCGGACCTGGTCCGAAATCTTTAAGAAAGAGAGAGCAAATCGGGCGAAATCGGGGGCGATGGGGTGCTTTCGGACTTCGGGGAGTCCGTTTTCAGAGAGGCCTTTTCGGAGGGACCAAAACCGCTGGAGGGCCTAGGGACAGGCCGAGATGGGGCGACAATACTTCGTAATTTCGGGAGGTTACAGCCCTTCGACTCGCTGCGCTCGCTCAGGGCACTTGCTTCTGCCCCAAGAGGGTGGCCTGCCACGAGGGAGGCCCCGAGAGGGGCCGAATCGAGTGCAGGCGCCGGTGCTGTCAGCGGAAGTTCTTAGGCGTGGTCCCGTCCCTTGGGCGCCAGCCTGTACTTCTGCAACCGAGTCTTTGGCTTGTCTGGCAATGTGTACTCAATGAGCTCCTTCTCCAACAGCGCGGCGATTGTTCGGTTCAGTGACCCCGAGACCGTCCTTATGCCCAGCCTCTCCGCCAGGGCCGCCTTCGACATTGGGCCCGAGGAGAGGAGACTCAGGATTCTGCCCTCTCGTGACTCTGCCCCTGACTCTGCCCCTGACTCTGCCCCTGACTCTGCCCCTGACTCTGCCCCTGACTCGGGCTGGGCCGGGGCCGTCGGTCCGATCTGGGCCTTGAAGGTTACCACCAGCATGCCCGACTCCTCTCGAAACGTTGGGGGCTCGATGCCGTACTGGCGGCATTCCTCAATGACACGGTTCGTGCCGCGGCCCCAAGCCTCGATGGCTCCAACCCGACGAAACGCTTCGGCTATCTTCGGATTCCGCAGCACCGACAGGTGTGGGCCCGAGAGCATGTCAACCGTGACTCCAGCCGGAAGCAGGCCAGAACTGATGATCTCAATGCGGTCGTCAAACACGGTGATTGCGACGTAGCCCCAATAGGGAGAGTAGTCCCGATGGATGATTGCGTTGAGCAGGATCTCCCGCAACGCCTCGGCAGGAACTGGAAGCCGGTCTTCGCGGTAGAGGGTCCCCTTGGGAAAGTGCGAGGCCAGCGGCAGGACCCGGTCAAGGAACTCCATGCCCTCTCGCATCATCGTGAACGCGTTCATACGTTCTTGACGATTATGTAAGATATCTCCTGTGATCTTCGTTCCACGAAAATGTCCCATTTTTAACAAGGTCTGTGGGTAATCCGCCAGCCGCTCCCTTCCGTAGAGCACGAACGCTGCCTGGCTGATGACCCCCTCGGTTCTCAGTCCAAGTCGGTCCAGGATTTCCCCGACATCCATACTCGTGCCGGCAGAAATACTGCGTTGTCGGACGGCTTCCTCACGCGTACGCAGAATCTCTTCGTGGTCGAGGTGCTCCAGGGTTATGCCAACTGCTGGCTGATTCTCCCAACGATTCAAAGGGTGCATGCGAAACGAAAGCAGGTTCTCGTAGGTGTTCTTCGCCATCCTTTGTGTGGTCGGACCCGAGCGCAAATAGGCCCTGCCGTCGAAGAGGAACGGGCCGCCGCCGCCCGGAACCGTGGCGATGATCACCTTCCGCCCCTGCCCAACGTCAACCTGTTCGAGCGTTGGCGTTGTTTGAGGTTCAATCCTCCGGAACTCGAGGGCCAGATCCTCCAAGGTCTTGGTCTCAACCGCTTGCCCCACAACCTCCCCGTCATCCCTAACGCCGAAGAGCACGTGTCCGCCCTGCCCATTCAGCATGGCGCAGAGGGTCTTGGCCGCATCCGTTCGTTGGCCAGTGGACTTCTTGAACTCCACCGTCTCCGATTCCCCGGCAGCGGCAACCCTTCTGAGTTCGACCAAGTCCATGTCAGCCTTACCCCCATAAATGTCCCGTTGCAGGCGCTACCCGAGGCACAGATTAGCCGTGGGGGAGGACGACCACAACGGGAAACTGCGGCAGCCTTCGAGGCCAGGGTTCATCGCTGATTCTCGGCAAATGCGGGCTTGGCTCAATTCGCCCGACGACGTCCAGCAAATCCCAGGAAGGGGTGCGCCGTGTTCGTACACGCTATCCCGAACGCCTCGATTTCCGAACCAACGTGGCCTTCGACGGTCTAAGGCACTGCAGCCAGTAGTAATTTGCGCCCTCGTGGCCCCAGGCCGATGCTGCCCACATGGACAAGCTATCTCTTCCGCTACAGTTCCTGCTTCTGATGTTCTCGGGTTGGGTGAACCGCCAACAGGCAGACGTCATCGATTACTTACAGGACGAGAACCGCATCCTTCGAGAGCAACTCAGTGGACGTCGTCTCCGTCTGACCGACGACCAGCGCCGCCGCCTGGCCGTCAAAGGCATGGCCCTGGGCCGCAAGGTCTTGCGAGAAATTGCGGGGATCGTCACCCCCGACACCATCCTGGCCTGGTACCGCCGGCTCGTGGTGCGCAAATACGATGGCTCAAAGAAGCGTGGGATGGGGCGGCCATGCACCAAGGTCGACATCGCCAACCTCGTGGACACGATGGCACAGGAGAACCCGACGTGGGCCTACAGTCGCCTTGGCGGAATGTTGAAAAGCCTGGGCCATTCAATAGGCCACAACACGATCAAGCGCATCCTGAAGGACAACGGTATCGAGCCAGTTCATGAGCGAAGTCAGCGGACGCCATGGAGGAGATTTCTTCGGGCCCAATGGGAAGGCATGGCAGCCTGGCCTGAGCTTCGTCGAAGGGCGGCCGACTTCTTCACCGTTGAGGTGTTGACTCTGGCGGGGTTGGTCCGATACCACGTGCTGTTCGTCATCAAGCTCAAGACACGGGAAGTCCAGATTGCGGGGGTCACGGCTGCTCCTTGCGAGGCTTGGATGACTTGTCCTGCGTAGCCTTGGCGAAGCAGGAAGCAGATTGCCAAGAACCTGACCGATGCGGGCGACGGCTTCCTGCTGGACATGCGCCACCTGATTCTCGACAGGGATTCTCTGTACACGGCTGCATTCCGGCACTTGCTCTGTGACGGCGGCGTTGAGCCATTGAGGCTGCCTGTCAAAAGTCCAAATCTAAATGCGTACGCCGAGCGCTTCGTGCTCTCAATAAAATCCGAGTGTCTTGGGCGGATGGTCCCACTTGGTGAACGGCACCTGCGCAGTGCCATTCAACAGTACATGGACCATTATCACGAAGAACGTCCTCATCAAGGAATCGGCAACGAGATGATCGCCCCCTTGCACAGAGACCCGGTCCGGACAGGCCGAGTGCGACGCCGTGAGCGCCTCGGTGGGATGCTGAGTTACTACTACCGGGAAGCGGCGTAGAGCCCCCGGGCAGCTTGGTTTGCGCTGGCGGGGGCGGTGCGGGCTCCAGCGAGGATCCACGGTGGTCTCGTGACTTGGCGTGGGCCGCTGGCGCAAGCGGGCCTCCCGATTCCTCCTGCCATGACATTGGCCTCGTCGATGCAGGGGGGACCGAGGGCAGTTGCTGCCTTGGGGTGCCAGGCCACCGTCACTTTGGAACGGTCGACAGGGTTAGAATTGCCTGAGTCAGGTCGCCTCGGGGCCGCTTTGCGGGCGAGGACGGAGGGCATTTGAGTTTTGGCACCGGACGCGGACGCCCGAGGCCCCAAACCCCTCGCCCAACGCACCCGCCAGACTTCTGGACTTTCGATCGGCCAGGGCCTAACCTTTCGTTTGGCCAGGGCCTAACCTTTCGTTTGGCCAGGGCCTAACCTTTCGTTTGGCCAGGGCCTAACCTTTCGTTTGGACGCCTTCTCGGCGGGACGGGGACGCCATGAATGAGTCACTGCTGTACCCTCGGAATGTTCGTCGATGCCTGGAGGAAGCGCTGACCGACACCCCTGTGGTGTTGGTGCACGGGCCGCGCCAGTGCGGAAAGACCACCTTGGCGCGTGCGGTCGGCGAGTCTCTGGGGTACGACTACATCACATTCGATGATGACGTGCAACTCGGGGCAGCGAAGGTTGACCCCGTCGGCTATGTGGCTCGCCTGTCCGACAAGACGGTTCTTGATGAGGTACAGCGCGTGCCTGATCTTTTCCTGGCCTTGAAGGCCTCGGTGGATCGGGACCGGCGCCCCGGGCGTTTCATTCTCACGGGTTCGACCAACGTCTTGTTGGTCCCCAATCTGGCCGACTCCCTGGCTGGCCGAATGGGAATCGTCCGGCTCCACCCGCTTTCGCAGGGCGAGTTGGGCCGGTGCGACTCTCACTTCCTGGATGCTCTCTTCAGCGGGGGAATCCCGAATGGCCGGTATGAGCGGTTGGGCCCCGCACTGGGCGAACGGATTGTCGCAGGTGGCTATCCCGCCGCGATTGCCAGGGCCACGCCCAGGCGGCGTACTGCCTGGTACCGGAATTACATCGAGACTATTGTCCAGAGGGATGTGAGAAGTATGGCACGGATTGGCGGCCTGAACATCCTGCCGCGGCTGCTTCAACTTGCAGCGGGGCAGACCGGCCGTCTTGTGAACGTCACGGAGATGGCTTCCCAGTTCCAGGTTGCCCGGCCCACCGCTCGGGACTACGTCGCCCTCCTGGAACGAGCGTTTTTGCTGGAGCACGTGCCTCCATGGCATAGCAATCGTCTCAGTCGGCTCATCAAGACGCCGAAGCTCCATCTCTGCGATACTGGCCTCGCTGCTGCATTGCTCGGGGCGACTGCCGAGAGCCTGGACGGAGATCGGTCGCTCCACGGCCAGTTACTCGAGACCTTCGTGCTTCAGGAACTGCGGCGTCAAGCAAGCTGGAACGAGACGCCGGTGAGTTTCTTCCACTTCCGCGACAAGGAGGGCATGGAGGTCGACATCGTCTTGGAGCGAGACTCCGGTGAGGTGGCCGGAGTCGAGGTCAAGTCCGGTTTGACCGTCACGAGTTCGGACTTCCGGGGTTTGAGAAAGTTGAAGCGGGCACTGGGCGACCGGATGGCCACTGGCGTGGTGGTGTACGACGGCGAACGCGTCGTCGGTTTTGGCGACAACCTCTACGCAGTTCCGATTCGGGCAATCTGGGAGGCGTGTCCATCCGGCGTGATCCGCAGAAAATAGATCGCCCGCTATTCTCATTGTCTTGAACCGATTCCGACGGCATGCTCTCTTTCATGGAAATCTTGCTCGTTGCCCTGGTTGTCCAGGCTGTAAACACCGTTCTTTTCGTCCGATCACGACATGCTTTGTTGCTCAGCAACGTCGCCATGCGCCAGCAACTGGCCGTGTACAAGAGTCGACAAGCACGTCCTGCTCTCAAGAACCGGGACCGACTGTTCTGGGCGGTGCTTTGTATCCGTTCGGTGG
Source organism: uncultured Myxococcales bacterium (assembly GCA_964593355.1). Taxonomy (GTDB): domain Bacteria; phylum Myxococcota_A; class UBA9042; order CAIXZC01; family CAIXZC01; genus CAYTWV01. The sequence goes on along the minus strand of CAZQHM010000145.1, from coordinate 473 downwards.
AGCATGGTCTTGACTTAGGGTTTTGCTCGTGATGCGGCCCAGCGGTGTGGCAGGAGAGGGTCGAGTTCCTCGTCGGGCGTCGTGTCGATGCGGCGAAGCACATCAGCAAGATAGAGTTCGGGGTTGACTCCGTTGGCTTGGCAACTGGCTACCAGGCTGTAGATGACGGCCTGCTTCTGGCCGGTCTCCTCGTTGTAATAGAATAGATAGTTCTTGCGTCCGAGGGCGATGGTTCTGAGGGAGTTCTCGGCCCCATTATTATCGATTGGCCCCTCGACGGCGCTCGGGCCAGGCCCCTCGACGGCGCCCGGGCCAGGCCCCTCGACGGCGCTCGGGCCAGGCCCCTCGACGGCGCTCGGGCCAGGCCCCTCGACGGCGCTCGGGCCAGGCAGGCGGGGGTCGGTGAGAAACAGGGTCAGTGCCTCCCAGTTGTTGAGGCTGTACTGCACAGCCTTGCCCAGGGTACTGGTCGG
>CAZQHM010000144.1:0-10364 GCA_964593355.1 uncultured Myxococcales bacterium | reverse complement strand
AGCGCAAGACGCCGACCGAGGCGGTCCTCGAGAGCGCAAGACGCCGACCGCCAAAACGCACAACAACCGAGAGCGCATGACGCCAGACTAACGGTCATCCAGAGCGCAAGACGCCGACCGAGGGAAGGCGTGTATGCGTTCGTCGACTTGGGATGCTCTCCACGAGCAACTCGTGCGTTCGACCCAGACCCTGCGGTTCCAGAAACACTTCGAGGCCATGCGGCAGCGCCGAAAGAGCTTGGCGCCGTTCGTGGATCCGGCAGCGCTGCTGGACTACCTGACGGACCCGCTGCGAGCCCTGGACCAGGAGCCCGACAAGCAGAAACGAGAGGAGGCGAGGGCCGCTGCCCTGGACAACAAAGACCTCATCTACGGCGACCTGATCCGGGAGGAACATGCCAGGACGCCGCAATCTCAACCCGCCACCACCCTCATCACGTTGGGCCTCTGGCCCGGCCTCGACTCAACACGCTCCGGCCTCCTGAAGTACTTCCCGCACGAAGAGCCCGAACTCACCGCCCGACTCATCGCTCAATTCCAACGCCACGTCGCCATGGCCAACCTCGACCGCATGAAGCGGGTGGCCGCCACGCTGGTGATGAACACCAGACGGGATGTGCGCAATGCCCGGGAAGTCGAGTTGTCCATCGGCGGTCGCAACTTGCCCTTAGAAAACGAGAACGGAGAGGCCGGGGCTGCCTCAGTTGAGCCCGTCGAACCGCCAGACGACAAAGAGCCCAAGCTGGCCGACAAGATACGACAGGCCATAGGCGCCGATACCGAACTGGTCCTGCTGGTGCTGGTCGAGGAAATCAGCATCCGTGAGGCCTGCGACCTTCTCGAGCTGCCCTTCGAGACGGGTAAGAAGCGATACCAGCGAGCGCTGAAGCGGCTGCGGTCCGCCCTGGAAGCCAGCCGCGATTGATGATTGTCCCCGCCAGCCACAACTCCCTGCGTTTGCCCTCCTAGAACGGCAAACCGCCGGGGAGGCCTGCGATGCCAAAGACCAAGACCGCTACTCAACGCCACATCGATGACACGTCATGTGACTGCGATCAATTCGTTCGTGTGCCGGGGCTCTTCCGGAAATGGGAACTGGAGTTCGTCCTGTTGCCCGGGACCGACTACCGAATCGAGGAAGCCGGCCAGGACGCCCAGGGAACCCACCTCTACGCCGTGTACCGCCGCAACACCAACCTGCAAGAGGTGCGCCCGTGAAGCAGCCAACACAACGACCGCTCTTCCCCGGACATGAGACGCCAGCCGCAGACACCAGGAGGCTCCCGCCCCTGGAGGCGCTGACCTACTCGGCCATGTCCGCATTCCAGACCTGCCACCGCAAATACCGGCACCGGTATGTGGACTGGCTCACTCCCGTGGAGAAGTCCCACGCCCTGCGCTTCGGCACGGTGACCCACCAGTGGCTGGAGGTCTGGCACGGGACTGGGGCGCTCGATGTGGCGCAGGCCATTATCGACTCGGCCTACGTCAACCGCTCGTCCGACCCCAGCGAGAAGCGGGACTGGCATTACCAGACCGCCATGCTCAAGGCCTACGCTGCCCGATACCCCAGCGAGGACTTTCAGGTCGTGGCGCTGGAGCGGGAGTTCGAAGGGCCCCTGGTCAACCCCGCTACCGGGTGCCCGTCCAGGTCGTTTGTCATTCGGGGCAAGGTGGATGGCGTGGTTCGCCGTGGCGACACCTACCTGCTGCTGGAGAACAAGACCGCTGCCAGCGTCTCGGGCGACTACATCGAACGGCTTTGCATGGACCTCCAGATCCTGCTCTACAGCCACTATGTGAGAGAGTGTCTCGAATACCCAATCTCTTCGATTATCTACAATGTTCTAATGAAGCCCCGCCTGGTCCAGGCCGAAGGTGAGACCGAGCAGGAGTACGAAGCCCGCAAGGCCGAACTCGAGGCCAAGAGCAAGACCGGCAAACCCAGCACCGCCAAACGCAAGCTGCCCGAGACCGACGACGAATTCCAGGCTCGCCTGGCCGACTGGTTTGCTTCGGAGCCCCGGTTCACCCGGGTGGAACTCGTCCTTGACTTCGACGCCATCGCCAACGTGCGCCAGATGCTGTGGGACCTGGGCAAGGAGATCCTGGAGGCCCGCCGACTGGGGCGCTGGCACCAGAACCCCCGCTCCTGCTTCGGCTTCGGCCGCTGCTCCTACTTCGAGCTGTGCGCCAGCAAGGACAACCCGCTGGTCGTCGAGAACCTGTTCACCAAGCGTGCTCCCAACGAGGAACTCCGCCCGGACGAAGAGTCCGAGCCTGCTTTCTAACCCATAAGGAGGTGTTTCATGGGCTTGTTGCCTACCGAGAAGACCAAACCGAGGGTCGACCTGTCGGCCTTCCATTTCCTGCTGCACTCGGCCCCGAAGACGGGCAAGACGACGTTCGCTTCGGGGTACCCGGACGCACTCTTCGTCGCCACCGAGAAGGGGCACAATGCCATCAGGTGCTTCAAGGTCGATGTCACCACCTGGGACGAGTTCCTGGAGGTCGGGGCCGAGCTGGCAGCGGGTGGCCATGGCTTCAAGACGGTCATCATCGATACTGTGGATAACGCACTCAATTTGTGTCGACTACATATTTGTAAGAAATATGGCGTAGAGCACGAGGCCGACCTCAACTTCGGCAAGGGCTATGCCCTCATCCTCAGCGAGTTCAGTCGGGTCATCAACAAGCTGAGCCAGCTCGGATTCGGCCTGGTCATGATCAGCCACTCCGAGGTGCTGGAAATCACCACTCGCACGGGCACCACCCACAAGATAGTCCCGTCCATCCGGGACAAGGCCCGCAAGCTCATCCTGGGCATGAGCGACTTCATCTTCTACGGCGACATCCAAGTGGTGAAGGAGCCCGACGGCACGGAATCGCTGCGACGGGTCTGGCGCACCAAGCCGCACCCCAACTACGACGCTGGCGACCGCACGGGACGGCTTCCCGACCCGCTCCCCATGGACTTCACCGTGTTCCGCCAGGAGTTCGACAAGGCGGTCACGGGGCTGTTTGACGAACTGGCTGGCAAGGCGCCGGCCAAGCCCGCACCCACCAAACCCAACGGCAAGTAGGAGGAGACCATGACTGAGTTCAAGGATGCGCCAGTCACTGATGTGGACCTGGCAGACTTCGACGACGTGTTCCAAAGCAGCGAGGCCGACGAGCGGGACTACCAGCCCGTTCCCGACGGCAAGTATCAGGTCCGGGTCGAGACCGTAGAATTGGCCCGCACGCCCAAGGGAGACCCCATCTTGAAGTGGATGCTGCGGATCCTCGGGCCCACCTGCGAAGGGAGGGTCCTGTTCCGCAACAATGTCATCTCGAGCGACGAGAACGTCGGCTGGCTGAAGAAGGACCTCTACACATGCGGACTGCGCCTGACCCGCCTCTCGGAGCTGCCCGCCAACCTGGAGCGCCTGCTGGACATCCGCCTGGAGGTGCTCAAGAAGACCAAGGGCGATTACGAGTCGGTGTACTTCAACAAGCGAATCAAAACTGCGGATGAAGCCGCTCCGGCGGGCACGGCCGGGCAGGCCAAACCGGCTCCGACCAAGGCGACCTCGAAGGCTCGCAGTGAGCTGAGCAAGTTCTGATGGAGCGCACCCCCATCATCATCGACACCCGGGAAATTGAGCCCTACTCCTTCGACCCGGTTCGTGTCGTGACCCAACGCCGGGCCCTGCCTGCAGGCGACTACTCGGTGGCCGGCCTCGAAGGGCGGGTGGCAGTGGAGCGCAAGTCGCTGGACGACTTCGTCACCACGGTCATCCGCTCCAAAGACCGCTTCAACCGGGAACTGGCAAAGCTGCGGACCTGCGAGGCAGCGTGCGTGGTGGTGGAGGGGTCGCTGGCGGATGTGTTCGCCCGCAACTATCGGGGCGGCGCTCACCCGGCTTCGGTCTTCGGGGCGGTGGTCTCCATCATCCTGGACCAGGGCGTGCCCGTGTTCTTCTGCTCCGACCGCCAGATAGCCTGTCGCTTCACCCAAGACTACCTCACCCGATTCCACCAGCGAGCCATGGAGAATCCCGATGCGAAAGAGTGACCTCCCGCCGCCGAAGGCCCCAACGACCCTTCGTGGTCGGGTGTCCGTCCTGTTCTTCACCTCACCCGACTTCACCGCCGGAGTGCTGGAAGTGCCTGGCCAGGTGGACGCCCGTTTCGCCGGTCGCATCTCGGTCAAGGAAGGGGATGAGGTGGAGCTGTCCGGTTCCTGGGAGACGGGGAAGTTCGGGGAGCAGTTCAAGGTGACATCGTTTCAGTTCTGCCTCCCGTTGGACCTCAATGGCCTGGCAAACTATCTGGCCCGCAACCCTCACATGAAAGGCATCGGACCCGCCAAAGCCCGGGCCATCGCCGAGGAGTTCGGCAAGGACTTCGACAAGACGCTGGCGGAACGTCCCGAGGAGATTGCCAAGGTCGCCCGAGTCCCGCTTGAGGTCATTCGTGCCGTGGCGGACGAGTGGCAACGGACTCGGGTCTTCAACCTGGCCAACACCTGGCTTGCGGCGTTCGAGCTGACGCACCATCAGGTAACCACGCTGGTCAAGAAGTACGGCAACAACGTGGTCGCCATCTTCAAAGAGGATCCCTACCGGCTCATCCGAGAAGTGGAGGGCTACGGCTTCAAGCGGGTGGACCAGATTGCCCGGAAGATGGGCACGCCCAAGGACCATCCCTCTCGGATTCGGGGAGGCATCCTGGCCTGCGTGGCGGAGGCTCTGGATGACGGGCACTGCTGGACCGAGTACGAAGCCCTGGTCGAAGCGGCCAACGCCCTGCTCATCATGGATGTGCTGGAGAGTCGAGACATCATCCGGAGCAGGTTGGACTTGCTCATCGATGAGAAGACGCTGGCGTGCGAAGAGGCTGATGGTCACTTCCTGGTGGGCTATCCGCACATCCGCCGCATGGAGTTGGACCTGGCAGGGCTGTTCCGGCAGGGTGCTGGTTCCAGCCCTCACTTCCGACGCTACCCGGACTTGGCCCAACTGGTTGCCACTTCTTCCCCCGAGCTGAACTCTGGCCAACGCAAAGCAGTCCAGACAGCTTTGAGCCATCGGATGAGCCTGATTACTGGTGGTGCCGGGTCGGGAAAGACCTTCGCCGTCAATGCCATCTGCCGGCTGTACGAGAAGCATGGGCTGGACGTGCTCCTGTGCGCTCCCACCGGCAAGGCCGCCAAGCGCATGGAGGAATCCACGGGCCGGCCGGCCTCGACCATCCATCGACTGCTGGGGTACGACGGCTTGGAGTTCCGCTTTGATGGCTTGCTGGATGCCGACTTGCTGGTGGTCGACGAGACCTCCATGTGCGACGTCCCGCTGCTGTGGCACCTGCTTCGGGCCGTGGACCTGGAGCGCACGTCCGTCGTTCTGGTGGGCGACCACAACCAACTACCGCCTGTTGGACCCGGGAACGTGCTTCGAGACATCCTCACCACCAAAGCAATCCCCGTCTCTGTGCTGACCGAGGTCGTTCGCCAGGCAGGCACCCTCAAGGAGAACTGCAACGCACTGCTGGCCGGGCGGGTGGCTCCCACGTCTACCGACGACACGGAACGCCTTCGCTCCTGGTACCGCCTTGGCGAGTTTGCCGAGATTGAGGAGTTGGCCGAGTTCGTCCGTGGGCTCTACCAGACCAAGCTGGCCGACGACCTGGGGCTGGACCTGGTCCACGACGTCCAGTTGCTGACGCCCACTCGCAAGGGTCCACTGGGGGTCAACGCCCTCAACATCGAACTCCAACGAATCGTTCAGAAGCGCCTGCACGAGCGAGAAGTCGAACCCGTACCCGCCAACCGCAGGCCCAAGCTCTTCCCCGGCGACAAAGTCATCATGCGGAAGAACACCTACTCGCTGGGCCTGATGAACGGCTCGGTGGGGCAAGTGGTCTCCGTGGATCCCAAGGGAGACGTGACCGCCCGCTTTGACGGCCGGGAGGTGGTGCTGAGACGCTCCGAGGGCCATCTGGACTTCCTGGACCTGGCGTACGCCCTGACGATTCACCAGACCCAGGGCTCCGAGTTTCCCGTGGCCATCGTCATCATCCACAAGTCGCACTCGTTCCAGCACCACCGAAACATGCTCTACACCGGGGCCACCCGAGCCCGCCGTTCGGCCATCATCCTGGGCGACCACTGGGGCATCCGCAACTGCGCCAGCAAGGTCCAGGTCAACCGACGCCGCACCTGGTTGTCGCTCTTTGCCAGGGAAAACGACACGCCCCGTGTCCCAGCACAGGCAGCGCTCCTGCGTTTGCCACCATGAAGCAAGGGGAGGTCTGAATGCCCGGGCAAATTCCGACCCTGGAAGAAGCGCTGCGGCGGGTGGAACTGCTGCTGAAGTACTTCTTCAACCGGGACGATTTCGTGGCCGTCAAGATGCCGTGGGGCAATCCGCACCCGGTGATGGGCCTGGACAACCTGCGGGGTCTGTTGCTGGCGCACGTCATGGGCGAAGCCTCGCCCCACCCTGCCGTCGCCCGGTACACCAACCGCAACGGTTCCATCCGGGCTCGCACCGGTCACTTCCGGGCTGGCACCTACGCCCCAGACAAGGCCGGAAACACCCGTTGGCTGTGCGTCGACTTCGACGGCGCCGGCCATTCTGACCCGCTGGCAGACCCGCAACAGGCCGCGGTGCTGACGGTGTCTGCGTTCTCGGAGCAGGGAATTCCCGCCTGGCTGGAGCGGTCGGGCGGAGGCAAAGGGTGGCACGTCTGGGTGTTCTTCTCACAGCCCACGCCGGCCAAGCTGGTTCGCCAACTGGCCCATCGCCTGGTGCCCGCCAACCTGCCTCTGGCTCAGCAGCGAGGCGTGGCCATGCCCGCTCGCAACCGTGGCGTAGAGGTCTTCCCCAAGCAGGACAAGCTCAGCAAGGCCTCGCAGCTTGGTAACCTCGTCTGGCTCCCCTTCTTCTACGGCGCCCCAGATGGAGCCAACCAGTTCTACCGCCTGGAGTCCGGCGACCTTGTCGTCTTCCAGCCTGAGGTGTTCGAGACCGTCTCACTGGAGCAACTCGAATCCACGCTGGCCCGCCTGAGCGACCCCAAGTCGGGGGCCTCGCTGCCAGCCCAAAGCTCTCGTGCCATCGTCGAAGACGCGGCCATGGAAGCCTTCCTGAAGGTCGCCACGAAGGAGGATCAGGCCCGGCCACCTCCCTCCCAGGATTGGCTGGTCTGGAAGCAGAAAGCCTTGGGCCTCCTGGACCTGGAGCGCATCTATGGACGTTGGCTGACCGGCATAAACAAGGGCAGTGGGTGGCTGGAGTGCCAGGATCCTGAATCCGCCTCCGGAGCCAACAGTCGCTCGGGTGAAGTGGCAAATGGAGCAGGGTTGGCCTGGCCCGGCACCTTCCACTCCTTCCGCACCGAAGAAACCATGTCCGTCTTCGACTTCATGGTCCGCCACGGCCTGGCCACCAGTTTCATCGACGCTGCCCGCCAGATTGCCGACTGGACCGGAGTCCCCCTGCCAACCCGGCCGGAACGCAGCGAGCCACCTCCACCTGGCAGTCCTTCCTACCCGGTCATCGTGGTGGGCCGACGCCAGTTGCGGGACATCCTCTGGGACGCCTGGGAGGTCATCCTGGCCGCCAATCGAACGGCTCCATTCCTGTTTCGGCGTTCGGGTCGGTTGGTAGGCCTGCGCTTCGCTGGCCTGGCGCCCCAGATGGAGTTCGTCGACGAGGCAACCCTCTACGGAATCCTCGCTGCCCATGCGACCTGGGTGAAGCGGTCCGAAGAGGGAGACATCGATGTGATGCCGCCCAAGGAAGCGGCGCGAGTCATGCTGGCCAGTGCCGACCCACGTCTGCCAGGTCTGGAGGCAGTCGTGTCTGCCCCGACCTTCGACGACCAGGCACGGCTCTCCACCACGCCCGGATACCAGTTGGAGGCTCAGGTCTGGTACCACCAGTCTCCCGGATTCCGGCTTCCCCCGGTTCCCGCCAACCCTTCCACTGAGGAGGTCGACCGGGCCCGTTCTCTGATTCTGGACGAGTTGTTCGTGGACTTCCCCTTCGTGTCGCAAGCCGACAGAGCCCACGCCGTTGCCGGGCTCATCCTGCCGTTCGTTCGTCGCCTGATTCCCGGTCCCACGCCCGTCCACCTGTTCGAGGCCCAGATGCCCGGTGCCGGCAAGACCCTGCTGGCCGAGGTCATCTCCATCGTGGCTACTGGCGAGTCTGCAGACCCCACCACCCTGGGCCGGGACGACGAGGAGACCCGCAAGAAGATCACCTCGCTGCTGTCGCTGGGACGCTCGGTGGTGCTCATCGACAACGTCAGGGCCGGCATCGACAGCGCCAATCTGGCAGCGGCGTTGACGGCCGAAATCTGGCAGGACCGGCTGCTGGGGCAGAACACGATGATTCGACTGCCCAACCGGACGGTCTGGCTGGTCACCGCTAACAACCCGGACCTGACCCTGGAAATAGCCCGCCGCAGCATCCGCATTCGCATCGAGCCCAACACCGAACGGCCCTGGCAACGAGAGGGGTTCAAGCACTCGCCCCTGAAGTCGTGGGTTCGAGAGCATCGCAGTGAACTGGTCTGGGCCGTCCTGGTACTGGTCCAGGCCTGGATTGCCGGCGGTTGTCCCAAGGGAACCCGCACGCTTGGGTCGTTTGAACAATGGGCAGACGTCCTGGGGGGAATCCTCGAGGAGGTCGGCATCACCGGGTTCCTGGGCAACACCGAGGAACTCTACCTGGCCGCTGACGTGGAGGGACAGGAGTTCCGAGAGTTCGTCCAGGTCTGGTTCGACGCCCACAGCACCACGCCCGTATCTGCCGGTGAGTTGTTGCGCCTGGCGCAAGAGAGCGACCTGCTCATGACCCAGTTGGGGTCGAAGTCCGAGCGGTCGCAGGCCATCCGGTTGGGCAAGGTGTTGAAGGCCAACCGCAATCGTCGGTATGGCGACTTGATGGTGGAGACCACTTGGACCTCTCGCACGAAGCAGAACGAGTGGCGGCTGGTGAAGGTGGACCAGGAGGGTGCGGCTCCGGTTCGGGGTCAGGTCCTGGACCTCTTTGCCCCGCGGGATGTGGCGCGGGATGTTGAGGCCAAACGCGGGATGTTGCCGGATGTTGAAAATCAAACATCCCGCGCTCTCTCACCCGCTCCGCAACAGGGCCAAGCCGATGTGCGCGGGATGTCGCGGGATGTTAATCCCAACCTCGCGTGCGTGATCACGCGCAATACGCATGCGGACGCGTGTGTCGGGAGTGCTTTTCATAGGGGCGCCAACCCCGTACAACATCCCGCGACATCCGGAGACCCCACTCAACCCAGCCAGCCAGGCGGCCCAGTGGAGCCGGATGTGCGTTCTCTACATCCCGCGCAACATCCCGCGAGCACCCCTCAACATCCCGCGCAATACCCCCTTGAGGTCGACCTGGCCGACTTCTCAGACCCAGACGAGGAGGATGCATGAGACACACGCGCACGCACGTGTCGTTCGTCTCGACCGACCTGCACGTCCTTGCAGGCCCCGGACTGGACCCATCCACGAACGAGGTGACCGTCGAGGGCAAGGTCTATCGCCGCCTGGACCCTACCTACTACGCCTGGCTGCGACGGAGAATGGAGTCGGTCAAGCTGGCAGCAGAAGCAGGCAAGCTCAGCGCCGAAGCCTTTGAGACCCTTCGCTACCGGTTCAACGCCATGCACGAGTTGGCCATCGAGGCCTTCGGGGAAGAGGCACTTATCGGGGCCGTCGACCACTTCGACCCCAAGGAGTATTCGGCGCCGGCCAAACGTGTGGAAGCAGCCCCGATAGCCCCGGCGCCCGTTGCTCAAGCCATACGCCGTCGCTCATCCAAGCCCTTCTCTTACCCGGAAGCCGGTTCCCCTGACTTGCCCTTCGACAGGGTCGTGACGCCAGAGGCACTGGCTGAGGTTGACGCCATTGAGCAGACAGCGCTTGCCCTCGGCTGGACCGAGCCAGAGCTGTACCAGACCCGAGGACGGTTCGCCTTCCCCTGCGGTCAGGACTACGGGCTGGTGACGTTCCTCAACTCAGACCACCACGTCGGCCAGGTCACCGCCGAGGCCATCGCCATCAACTGCCCTCACGGGGCCATCCAACGATTCTACAGGAGGAGACCATGAGCAATCGCCCGGAATCCAACCCGCTCATCAAGTGCGTCGACTGCCTCCACGCCAAGCAGTACCGGGAGGTCTCCGAGCGCACGGGCCGGTACATCCTGAAGGTGCGCTGCAAGAAGGGACACTGGAAACACGGCAAGTCGGATGGCTCGTGCGACCTGCATCGGGTCATGGCCAGGCGTACCTCGAAGTGCCCGGACTACGTCTCGACCTCGGAGAGCGAAGCCGACCGCCAGGCCTTC
>CAZQHM010000143.1:9422-10592 GCA_964593355.1 uncultured Myxococcales bacterium | reverse complement strand
GACGGGGTCGGAGGACTGTGTGGATGGGTCAGGGTGTGGCGGTGGTGGGGTGGGGGGGAATGTGCTGGACGTCAAGGTCCCGGACGGCCTTGTACCTCCGGATCTTGTGGAGCAGGACCTGGAAGAGGTGACCCCTGACATCGACGAGACCGACCACGAGGTTCCTGACGTGGTGGACGATACTGGCGACACGGCTGAGGAGATCATTGAGCCTCCCCTTCCCGAGTTGCCCACGCAGGCGCCGCTGGCGGTTCCGGTGGACCCGCTGGAGGGCTCTGAAGTTGTCTCTTGCGCCACATTCCAGGAGGCTCGGTGCGAGGATGGCAAGAAGGTTGTTTGCGACATCTACGACACTGTCTCTCAGCAGTGGGTAGACGAGCCCGATCCCATGTTCCGAAGGGTGCTGCTGTTCGACCGATGGAGAGACCTCTACAACTCCCCCGACGGTCAGGCCATCGATCGGGATTTCATCGGCGAAGTTCCTCCTGGAACGCCCGAGGAGTTATGGGGAGACCCGGCTAACTTCAGCGGCTATTGGGGAACCGGGGACGGTGGAATCTGGACTGGATGGGCCACGGTTGCGGCGATTCTGCGTTATGCACAATTCGGAACTCAGGCTGACTATGAACGCATGGAGCAGCAGGTGCGTGACATGGTGACCATGTACGACGTCACGGGAGTTCCCGGCTATGTGTGCCGCTACCACCACATGCTGGTACCCGACGGAACCCCCAACACGCCGGACCACATCCTTCGTTGGGAAGGCAGCTTCACGCCCGATTCCAGGGATAGGGTGATACCCAACCCGGAAAACATCCCCAATCTACCGGCCATATACACCGAGGGCATACCCGCGGGCGACGGCACTTTCATCAAGGGCACCCCCATGTGGAGAGGCCGCCCCTCTATCGATCAGAACACGGGCCCCATGACCTCATTGCCCATGGCCTACGCCCTGCTGAAGGATGAGGAGCTCAAGGAGCGGATAGCTTATCATCTGACATGCTATTTGAAGCGCCTCCAGCGTATTGAAATTATCAATCTTCAGGATAACGCTGATTTACTAAATGGACTTATAGCTTATTTCAGCGTAGGCAAATTGAACTTTGACGATGATGATATCGACCTGACCAAGCTGGAGAGGGTTGTTGGTTACGTGACCAGGCAGGT
>CAZQHM010000143.1:0-9322 GCA_964593355.1 uncultured Myxococcales bacterium | reverse complement strand
TACTACATGACCGGTGATGAGCAGTATCGTGAGTTTCTTTACAAAGAGCTTATTGGCAACATAGACACCGTTCGGGTAGCACACACCGTCGGGGCTTTTGACACACCGAAGTATTGCAAAAAATACTATGGTGACCAGATCACTTACGGTCCCTGGTGGGCTTTCATCCACCTGTTGGGCGACAGCGATCTTAAGACTGAGATGATGAAGGTTTTCCATAACGAGCTTTGGGACAAGCTTGTTAAGTTCAATGGAAATGTTGATTTCAATATCATGTATGCAGGTGTGGTAGACCCGGAGCTGGCCGTCGACCGTGAGGTTGCTCTGGCCTACGCCATGGATCAGTTGCCCTGGATGGGCGGCAACGGCGGTGTGGTAATGGGCGAACCTGAGAATCCTGTGTGGCTTGATGAGCCCAGGCGTTCTTACACCAACAGTCAGGAGGCCATTCTGGCGGCCATGCCTGAGGAGATTCAGGCGGTCTGCCCCACCCAGGACGAAGTTGACGCTTGTGCTGCCGAGGTCGAGATCATGGGCATCAAGATGGGGAATCTGACTGGTTGGAAGCCCTTCGACTGTGGTCTCGAAGGCGAGATGAACTGCACAGTTACCGAAGGCAAATGTGTGTATAAGCAGACTTCCACTCCGCTACCGGTTCATTTGCGTAACTATACCGATTACTTGTGGCAGAGGAATCCTTTTGCTATCGGCTCTTGGGCCGAGGCCAACGGTAAGCGTCAGTATGCCGGTTCCGACCTCTCTGTGCCGTACTACAATGCGCTCAGATACGGGTTTGTCACGGAGAGTGCCGGTCAGGTGCTGGGGTGGCGGGAAGTAGGACCCTGCGACGAGCTGTAGGCTGAGCACGGAGGTTAAAGTGAGAGACATTCCAGTGGGATTGACGCACGAAGTGAAGTTCACGGTGCCCAAGTCGAAGATGGTTCCGGCCCTCTACCCGGAGATCCCGGATTTTCTCCTGATGCCCGAGGTTTTCGCCACGGGGTTCATGGTGGGGCTGCTGGAGTACACCTGCATGGATTCAATGAAGCCCTACCTGGATTGGCCATCGGAGCAGTCGTTGGGGGTTCACGTTAACTTCAGCCATCTGGCCGCTACGCCCGAGGGGTTCGAAGTGACTGTGAAGTGCAGGGTTACCGCTGTGGAGGGGAAGAAGGTCACCTTCGAGGTGGAGGCTCACGACGGCGTGGACCTTATCTCCACAGGGGTTCACCAGCGCTTCGTGATATCCACAGACAAGTTCCTTCAGAGGCTGGAGGCCAAGCGCTCTCAGCGTCCGTAGCTCCTACGCACCGCCCAGATTCCTGCAAGAAGAGCCAGCAGCATCCAGATGGTCTGTGTTCCAGGAATGGTCGAGACCTGGCTGCTGCACCCCGAACTCTCTTTCGGGGGCCTCGGCTCTGACTCATCCTCCCCAAACCAGCCTGTTCCGTCCAGGGTAACGGGAGGAAACGACTTGTCGCCTACGGGTTCTTGGGGTTCCGGGGGAGACCAGTAGCCGAGGATTTCGCCGATGGGGCGGACCACGGCGCCCGATTCGGCGATGAGTTCCATGGCCTCCTGGAACTGTTGCGGTGTGACGAATGTTTCGTATTGGGCTTCTGGTGCCATACGGTGGAACACCACTATTAGCCATGATTCCGTTAGACCTGCCTGCTCTATCCAGTATTTTAATGTACCTGGTGTTGTGGTGCTTAGGAACGAGACCGATTTCAGACCGTAAGTATCATAGGGCTTAGAATTCACACCCTCATCTATTGTTCTAGAGTATGAGTATGAGTTCTTAACAAGATCAAGATCTTCCGGACGTAACAGCCCTCCCGGCGGTGCCAGTCCGGCAACAGGCCAGCCGAACTCCTCCAGGCGTTTCTTTGATTCTACCAACTGCCACTCTACCTGTTCTCGGTCGAGGGTAGCCAGGTTGGAGTGATCCCAGGAGTGGGAGGCTATCTCGTGCCCTCTTTCGGCGATGTCATCCAGCAGCTTGGAAGTGGCGTGATCGGCCTGATAGCCGGGCTTGTCTACGAAGTCTGCCACGATGAACCAGGTTCCTCTGAAGCCATAAGATTCCATAATGGGTGCTGCTTGTTCCACTGCGGACACCCATCCATCATCGAAGACGATGGAGACCAGGGGGGGCTTCCAGCCGGGCGGCATGTCAATATCCCCCGGGCTTGTGACATCATCGGGAGGGGATATGATGTCCTGATCTGGCTGTTGGGCGCCTTCTACGAGGGCGAAATCATCTGTTTCGAGCCATCCGATGTTGGGCAGGGCCATGCCAATTCGAGCTCTGGTGGCCCAATGGGGAAATTCAACGACACCAGAGGTGGTGTTCCACTGCTGCGAGGGCTGGACCACCTCTTGGGGGAAGAGCCATGCCGTATTGTCTTCGCCCTCGCCCAATGCCTGAATGATGAAGCTGCTCTTTGTATTGGATTTATATGAAACCGAAGCGGTATAAATATATTTTGTGTTTGTCAAAGGAAACGGGTCAGACCACCACTTGGCATCCCCTTCGGTACCCGACAGCACTTCGGTTCGCAGGCTTCTGGTGCCGGAGATACCTCCTTGAGCCCATGTGAAGTTTGCGGTCACATTGCCCCAGGAGTTGGTCGTCCAACCCTCTGGGCGCTGGGGATCCTGGCCGGCCGGTTGTTCAACGGATGGATTGGGGACAAGGTTGGTTTCGTCGGCCTGGGCCATTGCCGAGAGCAGCAACAGTACCACGGCCACGAAAGATTTCAATATCATATATTTCATTTAATATCTCCAAACATGTCTTTTATGGTCTTATAGGCTGGCTTCTCTCTAGCGACCCAGGAGACATCTTCCCACTGTTCCCACAGATATCCTGGAATATCTGATTCAAAAACTGAACCATCAAATCTATTTCGGGGAGCCGCGTCGACAACTTTCAGGCTATCACCTTCTCTTGCAATAGATACCACGACGACCTGAACGCCCTCGGTGGTAGCGGCCTGGAACCCTTCAACCTCGGGGTCATCGAAGAGGATCTGATGACTGGATGGATCTGCGACGCAGATGGTCTGCCAGGGCAAGCGGATCTCGATGACACCGGGGCCAACCTGAAAGTGAACACCGGTGTCTTCCTGTGAATCGCCCTGTTTCAGCAGCCCGGGTACATAAAATCTTTTGGGAGGCACAACTGGCTTGCCGGATGCTATATATTGGTCATCGTTATTGATAAGATAGCTTGCTAACTGATATTCTCCGTCATCATTGAACTCCGGGGTTCCTCCCAGTTTGGATCTTCCGCTGAGTCTCGGTGATGGGTCGTAGGCGCTGTCGAGGAGCAATTCGAATCTTCCATCGGCGGCATCCAGCAGCAGCACCGATTCGAAGCCCATTCCGGCGGCTTCAATGCCGGTTTCTGGCGGAAGGCGCCGGTCCCCTGTCTCTCCGTGCACGGTACTTATTCCTATGTACCAAGCGGTATTCTGGAGGTCGGGGATCTCTTGGGAAGCGGTATCAAGTCTTATGAAGAGGAAGGCGGGGTCGGCCAGCATGGAGACATTCTTTACGGTGCGCCTGGGGTCCAGCCCCGCATCTACGCTACCGAAGCTCTCCCCATCCTGAACTACTACATCCACAGCCTTGCTGCCCCAGTCACCGGCGTTGCCATCAATGGCAACGCTCCAGTTGGGTACGGGGTAGTAGGAGATGATTCCGAAGCTCTCTTCTGGGTTGGCGACGTCATACCAGAATCGGCCTCTGTCCAGGGGTACGGTAGTGGGGTTGGTCATCCAGGAGCGTTTGAACCACTCGTCCATCAGTTCGAAGAGCACCATGCCGGCAGCACCGGATTCAAGCACCGATTCGACGAGGCGTTGCGTCGCCGCAGCCTGTTCTGTTTCGTTGTATCCGCCATGATTCCATCCGTTGACGTTAATATGGGCGACCCCCATGCTGGAGGGCACCCCAAATTCCGTAATGAACAACGGAATTCCCTGGTGATGGGCCTTCAGATCAAGCATATATCCAAGATAGCTATTGGTTTCACCTCTGCCATCCTTGGTGGCAACGTATTCAGGATCATATATAATAAATTCTGGGTTAAAAGGATAGACATGGTAAGAAACAAACAGACCGGCGTTATATGGTTCGACCAGCTCAAACCTCCCAAGGTCAACGTCCACCAGGTCTTGCCCGAACCGGGAGGTTTCGGTGGGATGATGAATGGGGTCCAGTGCCGGCCAATTGCTCCAGCCCATAGGGCGCTGTTTTCCGTACTTCAAAAGCTCGTACATGATAACTAAATCGAGTTTTCTTGCCACCCAAGCTTCAATAGGCAACCCATTTGGTGATTTAATATATACCCCATCATACTTAGTATATTCTTCCCATATTTCATTGCTGGCAGCGACTTGTTCCCCCATCATTTCGTGGCCAGGAAGCCAAGCCATGACGTAGTCCGATACATCATGTCTATATTTGCCAAAGGCCTTGCCGTAGCGGAGAGGAATATCCGCCTGACCGTGGACGGCATCAATAACGTATTTTATTTCCTCTTCCATTTGCTCGGTGCCATGCGTGATATAGTCTTCTTCTTCAGGCAGCTCATCAAGCCAGATCCCCTGGACCAGATATATTGGTCTATCCTTGTTCTTATCGTTCCACTCTCCAAAAGCCTGATAAAATACCGGGTGATGCAGAGTGTATAATCTAACAACGTTGCAATTCAAATCAGCAAGCCTATCCAGCCATTCATCGTATAGATGACGCTCTTCATTCAGTTCACCGGGGAATTTGCCTGGAACAGCAACGGATAGGTTAATCCCTTTGGCGTAGAATTTCTCCCATCCGGCACCATTATTGATTTCGAAAAAGTCTCCCTTTGCTCTAAACTGAACCGTTGATGCATACTTAATTTTGTCTTTATATTCTTCGCCGCCTTCTATAGTATCACTGGAAGAAATGTCGCCATTGTCTGTGTCGGTTCCGCATCCCACCAGTAAGAATCCACCGACCAAGGCCGCTATTTTTATCGATTTAATTATACTCATTATACACCTTTGAGTTCAACGCCGGTTTCCTATCTTGTAAGGTCGCTATAGGCAGCCTGGGGCCACGAAAGCGGGCCAGCAGTTGAGCATTGAGAAGATAGTAGCTGCGTTGTGTCGGTTCCAGTGCTGACCGGCCCAGCATAACGCACCTGGGTTCCCGGAACAAGTCGGTGTAACCGTCATGGCCCGGTCGGCTTGGAGAAACTGTCCGCCCGATTTCTGCTCTTCTTGACTTTGCCGTTCGCTCTGATATGGATTGCCGTTCCTTTGTCGGACGGGGAAGGAGGCCTCCAGAGCAGGCCCCCTGATGCCGATGAAGTATACATCCAATTCCGGATGGAGTTTTTATGAACAACCTGGCCCTTATCGCTGTTGGCGGAAATTCGCTGATCAAGGACAAGCATCGACAGTCTCTGGAAGACCAGTACGAGGCCGTGGAGGCCACTGCCCTATTCACCGTGGACCTCATGGTGGAGGGCTGGAACGTCATCATGACCCATGGCAACGGACCCCAGGTGGGGTTCATTCTGCTTCGGTCGGACCTGGCGAAGCAGCTGGTACACGAGATCCCGCTGGATGTGGCCGGTGCGGATACTCAGGGAGCCATTGGGTACTACATTCAGCAGTGCATCCAGAACGAGTTGCTGAAGAGGGGCATGAAGCGTCCTGTGGCTACCGTGGTGACTCAGACGGTGGTGGACAGCAATGATCCCTCTTTCCAGCATCCCACGAAGCCCATCGGTCCTTTCTATAGTGAGGAAGAGGCAGCACATTACCGTGATGAGAAGGGCTGGGTGGTGACCGAGGATGCAGGGCGAGGCTGGAGAAGGGTTGTGGCCTCTCCGCTTCCAACCAGGATTGTAGAATTCGACGTCATCAAGACCCTGGTGGAGCAGGGCATCTCCGTTGTTGCAGCGGGCGGTGGCGGGATTCCGGTAATAGAGAAGGCAGGTGGTGCCCTTCAGGGGGTAGCTGCGGTCATCGACAAGGACCGCGCCTCAGCGCTTCTGGCCGGCGAGATTGGTGCTTCGCTCTTCATCATCTCTACTGCAGTGGAGAAGGTATGCCTCAACTTCGGCAAGCCCGACGAGAAGCCTCTGAACCACATCACCATGGAGGAGGCCAAGGCCTACATGGCTCAGGGACACTTCAAGCCGGGGTCGATGCTTCCCAAGATGGAGGCGGCCATCAGCTTCCTGGAGCGTGGTGGTGAGAAGGTGATTATCACCAGCCCCGAGCACCTCATCGATGCTGTCCACGGCCAAACGGGCACCCACATTACCAGAACCTGATCTCTCTGCGGCCCCCACTTTTTCCGGCTCGGTGACCCATCCACTTTTTCATCCGCAATCTGGCGATTTTTTGAAACTCTGGGGAAACTCCTTCGTAGGGCGCCCTCTTTGGCTATACAATCCAATTCGGTTTCAACTGGGAATGGAGGTTCATCATGGGCAAGACTACGTGGGTTCTGGCGGCAGCGCTTTGGCTTCTGCCTCTGGCATCGGTACTGGGCCAGGAGAGCGAGGTTGAGGAGGTAGACTCCAAGATAGTGAGCGTTACTGTCTTCTCCGACCGCGCTGAGGTTCATCGTGAGGCAGCGGTTTCGTTGTCTGATGGGCTATACTCTTTTGGAAAGCTTCCCGGTTGGGTGGACGAGGGCTCGGTGCGGGTGGCCCTTGTTCCCGCTGACGCCGGCACCATCGAGGACGTCAGAGTCAACAGAACCTTTCTTGCTCGAACCGACGACGCCAAAGTGCTTAAGGCGCAGGAGGCCGTCCTGGAGATCCAGGACGAGTTGGAGGCTTTGAATGATGAACTGAGAATCCTGGAAAACCAGGCCAAGCACATCGCAGAAATCAAAGCCTTCTCGCTGGAGAAGGTATCTCGAGACTCTCCGACCCGGGAGATGAAGGTGGAGAGTTTCGACGCCATGGTGAAGTACGTCTCCACTTCGCTCAGAGAGATATCGAAGAGCAGGCGTGAGATTGAGCTGAAGCGCAGGAAGCTTGCGCCAGAGCTTCTGGCCAGACAGCGAAATCTTGGTGAGATTCAGAAGCTGACACGATTGGAAGAGACCTCCGTGGTTGTCTCGATAAGGGGCAACGGCAGGGCCAGGCTGGAGCTTACTTACATGCTTCCGGGTGCCACCTGGGAGCCGGCCCACGAGTTGCGGGCCAATCTCAATGATGATTCGTCCGTGGAGCTCACATCCTTCGCCGTGGTTAGCCAGACCAGTGGTGAGGATTGGACCAACGCCACGGTTACTTTCTCGACCCAATCATCCACCGAGTCGCTGCGAATTCCCGAGTTGACCTCGCTAACGCTGGGTGATTCCGGGGTTCAGCCCAAGGCCTTCCAGGAGCGGGCAGCATCTTTCGACCGTGCTCGTAACGCCTTCGAGGGTCAGAATAGGCTCTGGAACGAGGTCAACCCCAACAAACAAAAGGCTGTGATGGCTGAGATATACGACAATAATTTTGGCAATATGTATGCTGTTCAAACAAAGACTGCTGCGATTTTCGAGCAGATGAGAACTAGAGGCACCTCTGCCAGCTTTGGTGGCTCAGGCAAATCCACTATAAGAGCCGATGGCTATCCCGTCAGAGTTACTATAGGCAAGGTGAAGCTTGCGGCCCAGCAGGCCATAGTGGCCGTGCCGGAGCTCTCACTGAATTCGGTCAGGACGGCCAGAATGACCAACACCGGCACCTTGCCACTGCTGCCTGGTGGCGTGGCTCTGTTCAGGGACGGTGCATTCTTGGGGATGACTGAGATCGGGTTTGTAGCGGAGGGTGAGAGTTTTGCCGTCTTCATGGGCGTGGCCGATCAGGTGAAGCTCTCCAGGGTACTGGACAGGAAGTTCAGCACCATTGAAAGGAACAAGACGACGACCATAATGAAGGTGGCTTACGACGTTACGGTAGAGAACCTCTCGGGCTCAGACTTGGTGGTTGACCTGACAGAGCGCATCCCCATCTCGGACAACAAGGCTATCGAGGTCGACAAAATAGAGGTGTCGGGCAAGAAGGAGCCGGATTCCAGGGGGTTGGTGAAGTGGAATGTGCCCCTCAAAGCCAAGGAGTCTAAGAAGTTCAGGATACAGTACAGAGTAGAGTATCCAACTGCTGTCATGAAGGAAATGAGAAGGGCAAAGAGCTCATCGGCTAAGATGAAAGTTCAAATGAGAATAGACACCAATGAACAGCAAAAAGTTTACGATTTTGAGGACGATCAGATGGACGGCGAAAGTAATGCTCCGGCTCAGTTGATGCAAATAGAAGACATTCTTTAGGTCCCCCCCTTTCAGGCCCCCTCAAGTGATCCAGATCAGATATATTAACAATAATATCCAATGATTCCCAACCCCCAACTACAGTTCCGAGCCCCTTCCTGACGGGCGGGGCTCGGAATAGCGCTAGCACCCCTCGATTCGATGGCCACCTTGCATTGCATTCTTACCAAACCGCTAACGCTGCTATCAGAGATACCCCGCTTATCATCAACTTCAGTCTTCAATGCCTTTCATTACTAGCCTTCAACTACCAACGATGCCACGCCCCGCGCCCTCTCCGCTACGCCTTTGCCCTGGTCCCGAGGAGGCGTCGCTTCGCTCCTTTTCCCCTCCTCTTGGCCCAGGGCGCCGGCTTCGCTCCGCCTGCAAAAGGGATCAACGCCTCAACGTGAACCGCTTATTGCGACCTGCAAAGACGAAAACCAAGGTCCCTGCCGCGGTCGCCGGGATCGTCCCCGTCGCGATTAGCAGAGCGGACGCCCCTGGCGTTGCCGATCCAACCACCACCACGGTCGACCCGGCCGGAGCCTGTACTGTGCCCCATCGGGTCATTACGGGTGCTATCATAACTCCCATACCAGTCCCATGTCCACTCCCATACGTTACCCAGCATGTCGTAAAACCCCCAGGCGTTGGGCTTCTTCTGACGCACCGGCTTCGTCTTGCTGCCGCTGTTCTTATCGTACCACGCCACGTCATCCAGGTTCCCGTGCCTGGCTTCTCTGCTACCCGCCCTGGCCGCATACTCCCACTCTGCCTCCGTGGGCAGGCGGTATCCCTTGCAGCCCAACCCCTTGAACGATACGCTGCTGCATTTGTAGTCGCCGACGCACCATACCTCCCCAGACTTGCACCCGCCGCCAACCGTTCCGCTGCACCCGCTCAGCGTGTAGCATTGCTCCAAACCCTCCTTCTTCGACAGGGCGTTTGCGTACGCAACAACATCCCACCACGAAATTCGCTCTACCGGACACGTGTCGCCGCA
>CAZQHM010000142.1:0-10626 GCA_964593355.1 uncultured Myxococcales bacterium | reverse complement strand
TGCTGAGTAAGAGAGCGGTGGTTCTCATGGACAAGGTACCTCCTCGACAACAGTACGGCCTTAGGAACGGGTGCGTGCCTTTCTTTGGCCGTGGGCCCCGGTTTGGGCCGGCAAATCGTCGGCTACGGGGCAAGAAAGGCATGCCACTTGGGCGCCGCCACGGGAACCAGAGTGAACTTCACTCTGCCCCTACTCTTCCAGTCATTTCGCTGCCTTCTCTTTGGGAGGCGGCAGTCCGCGTGCTGCTCTAGCGTGGACAATGGCCCTGCGAAACTCCTCGGGGATGGGGAAGCTGCGCTGAGACTGTTTGTCGAACATGACGTGCACGCTCTTGGCCCTAGCGTAGACCATAGAGGCGTCGGGTGTACAGATTTTGTATTCGAAGGTGAGGCTTGAGCGCCCCAGTTCGGTGATGCCGATGTGGCAGACTATCTCGGAATCTAGCCAGACGGGGGCAGCGTAGTCGATTTCGATGCGAGCGACGACGGCTTTGAAGTCTTCGGGTCTGGGTTTTCCGAAGAACTCTCTATAGTGGGCGACTCGTGCGTTTTCGAGGTAGGCGAGGAAGGTTGCATTATTGACATGGCCGAAGATATCCAGGTCGGCGAATCTGACTTCGATGGGGACGGTGAGTTCAAGTTGTGGTTCATTCATGGTCGGCTCCGTGGCCCTCCTTTTCGAGGATGGCCATGGCGACCTTCTCCGAGGGGGGCGTAATCTTGAAGAAGAAGATACGGTCGTCCTTGGTAGAGGCAAGCAGGTTTTTGGCCAGCTTTGGGTTGATAGCTTTGCTTGAGACGAGGGCCAAGGCCCCTTTGGGGGCGTGTTTCTGGAAGAGGGATATCCAGTGACCATCGCCCAGGCGTTGCCAGGGCCAGACGATCTCTATCCAGTGAGGTCCGTTGGGGCCTTCCAGTTCGATATCTGGGACGAAGGCATCTTTGGCGCCCAGGGGGATCATGAATTCGGGGGAGAGGGAGAGGTTATGGTGAGGCAGCGCGGCGTCAAGGGCATTGGCGAAGAGTTCGAGTTCTTTGGGGACCCAGGCCCCCTTGTCGGGGTAGTGGGAGCGCAGTCCCTCTTTTGAGTCCACGACGAATTCGCCCCATTTTTCTCGCCACTTGACGCGGGCTTTGAGTGAGAAGTCAGGCAGCAGGAGCAGTGCGGGGAGGAGGGAGGCGAAGCGTGTTCCATAGGCCTTGGCGTGTTCGAGGATTGAGAGTGGGCCATCGACGAGGACGAGGATTGAGTGATCCTGGTGTTCCACCTGAAAGAGGAGGCGGAAGAACTTCAGGAACCGGACCAGTTGTCGCAGCCGGCCCGGGGTTGGGGAGCGGAGTGTAATCTCGAGGAATTGGGCATTGAGGAGCACTCCTTGGGCCAGGGCGAGGTTGTAGCGTTGGAGGAGTTGTTGGGGTGTCCAGGGGGGCACGGAGGAGAGCAGTTGTTCGTCGGCGAGGTCTGCGAACATGGCCGACTCGACGTTTTCCGGCGGGATGCCGAAGCGCTGTGCTGCATCGAGGAGTATCTGGTTTCTTCGTGGGCAGTTGTCGGCGACGCCCACGGGGAACTGGGCGGCTGCTTGTGAGAAGAGGAAGGCTCGAAGCTCTACGGGGTCTGCTTCTACGCCTTTGTCGAAGGTGCAGGAACGGACGAGGACATCGAAGATGCCGTCGATGAGTTTTTTGTCCCGGGCTTGTCGCTGCAGTGCAACAAACGCGTCATGGAGGTCTGCACGGCGTTGGGAGTGGTAGCTTCTTGCAGTCTCGAGGAGCTGTTCAGCGCCTGCGATCATGGCGTCGTTAGTGGGGTCGACGTAGGCTGCGTGGAGGGTGCCGGTCTTCATGAATCTCAGGCGCAGGAGGGCGCTACTTAGCACGGCGGCCTCCGTAGGCTTCGTGTTTGCGGCGGTTCCTGGACATCTGTTCCTCGTGGGTTTTGAGGGCGATGAGTTCGTAGAGGGAGGCCTCTTTGCCCTCCTTTCTTCTGAGAATTCGCCCCAGTCGCTGCACGTGTTCTCTGACGCTGGAGCTGCCGGAGAGGACTATACCGACGTTTGCATCGGGGACGTCGACGCCCTCATTGAGGACCTTGGAGGTAGAAATGGCGGGATAGGCGCCGGTGCCGAAGAGTTCGAGGGTTTTGACTCGCTCCTGGTTGGGGGTGTTGTGCGTGATGACGGGGAGGAGGAAGCGTTTTGAGATAGCGTAGGCAAGTTCATTGAGGTGAGTGAAGATGATGGCTCTGTCGGCGGCGTGTTTCTCCAGGAGGTCGCCTAGCACGAAGAGCTTGTTGCTGGACATGAGGGGGAGGTTTCTTTGGAGCATCCAGGCTCTCAGGGCATCTCGGCCGTGGGGTGTCCGGCTTGCCACCTGGAGGAAGTGCTGCCAGCCATCGGGCCTTGAGAACTGGACCCGGTTTACCTGGCAGAAGTCCAGGAAGGTCTTTCTGGCCTCGATGTATGCCACTTCTTCGTCGGCGGTGAGGTGAACGCCGATTCTGACCACACGATAGGGGGCCAGGATGTCACCGGCCAGGGAGGAGACGTTCTGTCTGTATAGTTGCGGTCCGATAAGTTCGGCGAGTTGGGCCTCTGCCCCATCGGCTCTTTCGGGGGTTGCGGTGAGGCCAAGGCGGAAGGGTGCAATGAACATTCGAGCGGCCTGGGCGTAGGCAGGGGCCGGCAGGTGGTGGCACTCGTCGAAGATGATGAGTCCGAATCGGTTTCCGAGGTTTTCGGCCTGTCTAACGGCCGAGTCATAGGTCATGACGGTAATTGGGGCGGGGGAGAATTCGCCTCCCCCCACGGCACCTATCTGGATATCGAAGGCCATTCTGAGTGAGCGAGTCCACTGGGCCATGAGGTCAAGGGTTGGAACGAGGATAAGGGCCTCCCGTCGGCACGCCTCTATGGCGAGGTGAGCGACGAGGGTTTTTCCCGAGCCCGTGGGGAGCACGACGTACCCAGCCTGGCCGTTGTCGTTCCATGCTTGCACGGCCTCCAACTGGTGTTGGTATGGTTCCACGGAGCTTTTGCGGCGGAGATCGAGCAGCTTCTGGTACTGCTTGGCCTGGTCGGTGGCGGGTTCTTTTCTGGCGTGGAGCCACTGCATGATACTGCGGTAGGCGATGGCGGGGGCCCGGAAGGCTTGAATGCGGTCGTCGGCGACGATATCCAGGCCACTACTTGCCATTTCCCGTGCGACGTCGCCGTACAGGATGAGGCTTCCCTGGTCAAACTCGATAATACAAGGTTCAGTCATGCAACAGCGCCGGCACGTCCACGGGCATCATTCTTGGGCGTACCTGGGGTGCTGTCAAGTCCAGGTTCTTTGGAGCCCGCAGGCTCTTGAGCAGGTGAATTGGCATCCGTTTTCCGCCCCGGGCTGAGAGCTTGGCGATATGGTGGATTTCCACTCTCTGTCGGGCACCTGCCACAGTGGCTGGGCAGAGCACTATTCCGCCCACGGGACAGAAGCGTGAGAGTCTCACGGCAACGTCGATTTCGCTGCCTTTGACCAACCAATCAGGCGATGCTCCGGCGCTACTATCGGAGTAGACGCTTCCCGAGGCGATGCCGACGGTGGCGGCCAGCGGTACGTTCTCGCTCCAAGCGGCCTCTTGAACGGCGTTCTGCAGCGCCACGGCGCACTCTATGGCTGCGACTTCGGGTTGATGTTCGTTGGGGATATAGCCAAAGAGCAGTCGAAGTTCGGTACCACTGTCATGGCACACTATCCCGCCAAGTTCCGTAGCCATGGAGAACCAGGCGGTCATGGATTCGTCCACGGCGGACCTGAGGGTCTCGACGTCGTTCTGCTCTTGGGGTGCGCCTCCAAGGATGACGAAGCGGGCGTGGAGCATGGTTAGGCGGCGCAATGAGGTTCCATCAAGGGGAGCGCTGAAGAACCCTGGGCGTTCCTTTTCCGGTGCTGCATCGCCGGTGGAGGAGGCCAGGGGCAGGCCCTCTTCGAGCCAGATAGCGGGCCGGACCTGTCTATCAATGAACTGCTCCAGTTCGGGGGAGTTTGCCTGGATGACTCTGACGGGCAGGGGGCAGCGGGGTGCAGTTATGTCGCGGCTGGTGGGCGAAGAAGCGGTAGCGTAGCTGATGACCATGGACTGAGGGGTGCTCTCTACGGGGAGGGGTGTTGGGGTTTGGCAGAAGGTGCCGATGACTTTGGGAAGCAGCACGCCCAGGGGTTCTGCCAGGGGTTCCACCTCCAGGCGCAGTTGGTCAGCGGAGGCCGGACGTTTTGAAGGGTCCTTCTCCAGCAGTCGCAGGACCAGAGCTTCCAGTTCGGGGTATTTCAGCAGATTGCCATTGATCGTTCGTGGCAGCGGGGGCGGAGTGGACATGTGCGCTTTCAGGATTGGTTTCGGTTCCGTGCCTGGGAAGGGTGGCGCTCCGGTGAGCATTTCGTAGAGCATGACCCCGGCGGAGTAGATATCGGACTCGGGGCTGGCCACTTTGCCGCCAATCTGTTCGGGGCTCATGTAGGTTGGTGTTCCGCTTATTTCACCCTTGGTACCAGAGACGCTGCCTGCGAACTGGGAGATGCCGAAGTCGATGAGCTTGACGTGTTCACCGTCGGGCCTTGCGACGATGAAGACGTTGTCGGGTTTGAGGTCTCGGTGGATGGTTCCGAAGCGATGGGCAGCGCTGAGTGCGTCGAGGATTTGTTGGAAGATTCGTAGTGCCCGAGCGGGGTGCAGGGCGCCATTGCGGTGAAGGATGCGTGAGAGGGGTTCTCCGTCGAGGAGTTCCATGGCGATGAAGAGGTACCCCACGTCGGTTCTGCCGAAGTCGTGGATAGCGACGATGTTTGGGTGGCGCAGTCTTCTGGCCATTCGGGCCTCGGTGAAGAACTGTCCCACGGCCTTCTCTTCGGCGGAGTATTTGAGGTTCAGGACCTTGAGGGCGACCTGCTTTTTGTGTGGGCTATCGAATCCACGAAAGACGGTGGCCATGCCGCCGCGTCCGATGGTTTCGAAGAGGACATAGCGGCCGTTGAAGACGTTGCCTGGTCTGGGCAGGAGCATGGGGACCTGAAGCAGTCGGGAGCCGTCAGTAGGGCAAACGCCCCTGTCGCTCTCGTAGTGGCGACGGCAGACGGGACAGAATTGTGAAAATAGTACGTTTGTTCCCAATGGCCCACTCGCATGTCATTGGTGGTATATCCCGAGAGTGGCGGGGGGACAAATTTCCTTACCATTAAGGCAAGGGTTCCTGGCCGACGGGGCCGAGGTATCACTGTAGGGAAGTGGGTGATTCGGGGCCCCTACCCTACTCCACGGGGCAGCATGTATGGAAGCTGAGGTAGTAACGGTGTTGCTGGGCCGGTAGTTAGTGTGGGAAGAGTTCGGGCGGGACAGCGCAGAACCATGGGGAGACGCCAGCCGTTGGGCACGGCCCGTATTGCGATGAGCAGTTGTGCCGCCTTGGAAGCGGCGTTAGATGCGGACTATGCTTCTTTGATAGCGCCGCTGGGGCAGACTGCTTCACAGGCAGCGCAGTCGATGCAGGAGCCTTCGTCGATGACGTATTTGGGGTCGCCCTCGGCGATGCAGTCTACGGGGCATTCGGGTACGCAAGCTCCACAGCAGATGCACTCATCGGTAATTACTCTGGCCATTGCTTTCTCCATAATTTTATAGCGGGTGATTCCCGCACCGGTGCGACACCAAGCCGCACCGTTTCCGGCGGGGCAACCCTACTCAAAGAGAAGAAATCGTCAACGGGAAATACGGCCGGAAGAAATGATTATTCGTGAGTGGCGGGGGGGCCTGGGGGGCCTAAGGCTCGTTCTCGTCGGGGAGTTCGACTTTGGAGGAGGGGGTGGATGGGATTTTTTCGCCGCTGGAGGTACCGCCCTTGACGTAGCAGATTCCCAGGGCCTTCTTGAGTTGTGCGTCGGTGGCTCCGAATTCGGAGGCGTCTTTGGCTCTGCCTCGTGCGGAGCGGCAGTTCTTTCGACCTACCTGGTACTCAGTGAGGCGGAGGTAGAGGGCCATGACATCGGCTCTCAGCTCATCGACTTTGGATTCGCAGCGGGCCTTGACCGTCTTGTTGTTGCGGACTTGCCATGCGGCGGCCCGATAGTCGGCAACGGCTTCTTGTCCATCGCTCTTCTTGACGTGGGCCTTGCCGGTAGTGACCAGTTTGAGTGTCTTCTCAACTGCCCGGGCATCTTTGCCCCTGAGGCCTTTGGCAGTGCAGCCCAGTTCCGAGTGTTTCTTTGACGCTGCTTTGGTCTCATTCTGTTTACGGAGTTCAGCGGCCTGTTTGGCTTCGAGTTCGGCCTTTTTCGCCTCTTCCTCGGCCTTCTTTGCTGCGGCCTTTGCGGCTTCGACTTCGGCCTTCGCTGCTTCGGCTTGTGCGCGTTTTGCTGCGGCTTCGGCCTTCTTGGCTTCGAGTTCGGCCTTTCGGGCGGCTCGCTCCTCATCCTTCTTGCGTTTGGCCTCGGCCTTCTTAGCCTCTTTCTCGGCCTTTTCGGCGGCTTTGCGCTCGGCGCGGGCCTTCCTGCGTTCTTCCTTCTCCAGTTTCTTTCGTTCGGCGGCGGAGAGGACCTTTTCTTCTGTCTTCTTGGTCTCGGCCTTTGCCACTTCTGCCGGTTCGGCGGGCGACTCGGGCTCTTCATCGTCGACCTGGGCGGGGGCCAGCTTGGCCTCGGCCACGGGCTTCTCCTCGGGGGTCTCTTCTCCGGGTTTCTCTTCTGCTCGGGCCAATCCGCCCTTGACCACCACGGGGGCTTTGCCCGCGTGTGCGGCGGGTTTGGTCTCCTCGACATAGTCGGGGACCTTAGCCTTTTCCTTTTTGTTTGGGACTGGCAGGGCGATTTCGATGACCTTACCCTGCTCCTCTTCGGGCTGAGCCTTCTTTCGGTTTGCAAGGGCCGCAATGGTTTCGTCCCTGTCATCGTCGGCCAGGGCGGGCTTCTCCTGGGTTGCTTCGTCCTCTTCGGCTTCTGGGTCGGGGCTGTCCTCTACTTCCTTGGGTTCTTCTTTCTGGGCGACGGTTTTTCCATCGGCCTTATCGGTCGATTCTTCGGTGCTCCAGGGGGACCAGACCAGCACTGCGGCCAGAAGGACCAGAGCGCAGAAGGCAGCGGTGACGACGAGCCACGGTACGGGGCGACGGGCTTTGGGGGCGGGGATGGGGCTATCTTCGCGTCGCTTCGGGGGTGGAGGCAGGGGGGCCGCCTGTGCGGGCTCGGTGGGGGATTGGTCGGGTTCGGCCATAATGACGACGCCTTCGGTGTCGTCGGTAGCCTCGACCACAGGCGAATCAGTTTGGAAGACCACGATGCTGATGCTCTCCGAGCTTCCCCGTTTCTTAGCCAGTTGCACCAATTGCACCGCTGCCTCTTCGGCCTGAGCGGACTCGGCGTAGTGGCCCATCTCGGAGTCATCGACCCATTCGTGGATTCCGTCGGAGCAGAGGAGGAAGAGGTCACCTTTGTGGAGTTTGATGGGGCCGGCGAAGACCGACGGGGAGAATTGGGCGCTGAGGCCCATGGGTTTGGCTATTTTGGAGGCGGTGGATTTACCTTCGGCGGCCTCGCCCGGACCGACGGTGCTGTAGTCTTTGGTGATTCGGGTAGCCTGTCCGTTTCGGAGCAGGACCATGCGGGCTGAGCCGCAGTAGCCAACGTAGGCATCGTCCCCGACCACGAGGGTCAGCACGAGGCTGGCGGAGAACTCTGTGGGGGAGGCTATTTGTTGTCCCGCCATGAAGACCCGTTGATTGGCCTCTTGCAGGGCGAACTGGATGAAGCGTGGCACTGCCCGGTCGGTGCTGAAGTCGGGCTGTTTGGACTGGAACACCTCGGAGAGTGTGTCAACGGCGATTTCGGCAGCGGTGGGGGATTCGCCAGCGCCGGCGCCATCGGCAAGGACGAGCAACTGGCCGTAGCTGAGGTCCAGGGAGAGCACTGTGTCAAGGGGACGTCCTCTGACGAGACCTGCATCGGTCATCAGCCCGACGCGTGGGTATTCGGATTTGCTCATGGTGAAGATCCTCCAGTTCCTCGAGTGCCCGCCGTCTCCGCATCACCGGGGAGTTTCCAGCGGCTGGTGCCTGGGCCAAGGTCCGTTCATGGGGTAAGCCAAGGCCGGAGTGTGGCCCGCTGGGTATTCTAAGGTCTGTTCCGTTTTCAGTCCAAATAAACGGCTGGCGTGGGGGAGTTAACCTGATCGGTGCTTTAGAAGAAGCACATGGGCATGCAGCTCTTCTGGCCGCCGAGGTCACAACATTTCTGCCCGCCGGTGCAATCTTCGTCCGTGGTGCAGCTGGTATTCATGCACTGGCCTTCGGGGACGCAGATTTTCTGGCCCATCATGTCGCAGCACTCTTGCCCTGTGCCACAATCGGAGGTTTGGGTGCAGCTTTGGCCAAGGCCGCACTGTGACGGGGGCGTGCAGAGGGCCGGGGCGTCTTTCTGGAGGCAGCAGACCTGTTCGGCGCTGCAGTCTTCGCTGGTGAGGCACTGGCTTGGGCACTCCTGGACTTTGGCGCAGATGGGGCCGGTGCCGGGGACGATGCAGCAGACCTGCTCCATTGGGGTACAATCGGCGTGCACCGAGCAGGTGACGTATTCGTCTTTGTTGAGGCAACTGCTGAGCGGAAGGCACATATCGCCGGAGGGAGTGGGACAGCACTCTCGGCCCTTGGGACAGTCGGTATCCTGGGAGCAGGTTTCCCAGTTGCCGCATCCACCGAAGCCAACGCAGGAGAAGCCGAGGGTTGGGACATCGCAGCACTGGAACCCATTAGGTTCACCGTCCTGGTTGGTGCAGACGCTTCCTTCGGTGCAGGCCACGGGCTGGGGGCATTCCAGGTCGCTGACGCAGATGAAGAGGCCATCACCTGCATCGCAGCACTGTTGTCCCAGGGGGCAATCGGCATTGAAGAGGCACTTGGCGGGGCACTGGCCTTTGTCGATGCAGAGCTTCTGGGATTCGAGATCGCAGCACTCCTGGTTAGCGGGGCAGTCGGCATTAGACTGGCACTCTTTGGGGCACATGAGTTCGGCCATGCACATGGGTTCTGCCGCCATTTCTCCGAACATGCAGCAGACCTGTCCCTGTGGGCAATCGGAGTTTTTGGTGCAGCCGCCCGGTTCACCGGGGCACATATCGGGGGGCATGCACATCTTCATCTGGCCGAAGTAGTCGCAGCAGATCATGCCGGAGCTGCACTCTTCATCGCTGGTGCAACCGAACATGCTGCCTCCGCAGCTTGCTTTGCACTCGTTTCCGGAGGTGCTTTTGCAGCACTTCTCTCCTTGGGGGCAATCGGTATTGGACTGGCACTCCCAGGTTGGGCACTCCTCTTTTGTGGTGCAGCTCTTGTTGCCATCCACATCGCAACAGACCAGGTCATCGGAGCATGGGGGAAGGTCGCCGCAGTTTTCAGGCTGAGTATCGGGGCGGACATCGGTGGGTTCGGTGTCCTCCTTGGAATCGGTGGGGTCGATAGTCTCTGCTTTGGAGTCATCGGGTTTGACATCGTCCAGGGCCGTGTCACCACCGGCAGCGTCCTGGCCCAGGTCGGCGTCGATGTCGGACGGAGCAGGGAGGTCGGTGGGGTCGGAGGAGTCGGGTGATGACGAATCGGCCCCGGGCAGGTCGGCAGCGGCGTCGGCACCAAGGGTGTCGGTTGAGGCTTTGTCTCCAGAGCTGGAGCAGGCAGCGGATACGAGAAGCACCAGGATAAGAAGGGCGGAATTGCGTCGCATGATTACCTCCGAAGCAGGGTCTTGGGCCCGTCAGGCGGGGGATATCATCCTCAAACGGGGTGGCGTTGTCCAGATCAGAGGCTAAACCAGGGCGGGTTCCCATTGAGATGCAGCGAGTGATGCCACAGATCCATGGCAGGTGGTGTGCCATGGCTGTCAGCCCACTACGGAATCTGCATGTATCCATTGGAGATGTAGTGTTCAAAGGTGCGGCCAAACAGCGTGCCTCTTCCGGACGGGGTCAGATGTTCGGCGTAGCCGCTCAGTGCGTGAGCAAAGTGCTGGTTGCCGGCGGGGTATAGAGTCAGGGAGACAAACTTCGCTATCCCCCCCTGCAACACCATGGACAGGCCCAGAAGGTGATTTCGCCAAATCTGCCTGAGGTCGTCACCGGCCAGCAGTGAGCGGTCTCCATTCAGAAAGAGCCCGCTGTCTCTGGTGGTTCGCCAGTATGTAGAGGTGGGGTCTGCGACCCGACTGGCTTCAAGAGTACCCATGCGGTACCCTCTTTCTGTGTACTTCACCTCGATACCAACGCCCACCAAATCGCCGGAAGAATCCCTACCTTGAATGTAAACATCAAATGATGTCATGTCGCCAAGATGGGCCTGAGCGGGAGATGGTGCCCACTCCATCTTCATGTCACAACGGCCGACAAAGTCGATCCCACAGAGAGTCTGGAAAACGTTTCGCAGCAGTTCCGGGCGGTTCGCCAACGGAGCCAGCAGGTTGAAGGGGATGTGCTCGCTCCGGAGCATGTCGGCATCACGAGCACTAGAGTAATCCGGGTACCTGGCCCTGAGCGCCTCCCTCACTCCCAGAGCGGGGTAGTAATTCAGTAACGCTCTGCCCTCGGTCTCAGTGAGCCTGTTGCCATACTCACAAC
>CAZQHM010000141.1:0-10752 GCA_964593355.1 uncultured Myxococcales bacterium | reverse complement strand
AAGGAGGTCACCGGACATGGTGAGTGAGTCTGGTTGGATTGTAGGTTCGTCGTAGGAGTAGGTCGTGCCGTTGGGCCGCCGGACCACGACCTGGGAGGGGGAGCCTGCGGGCATTCGAACCCAGGCCAGCACACCGTTCCAGTGTCGCAGGGCTACATCGTCGACGTCGTCGTAGGTTATGGGCCAACTGCTCTGGCCGTTGCCCATCCGAACGTCCCACCCTCCGAAGTCAGTAAGCCATGCGGTGAGTTCCCCGTAGGGTTGGGGGTATCTGTCCGGGGCGACGGCCATGCCCATCTGGTTGATTTCGCCGGAGGCCAGGGACTTGACGAAGACTTCACTGTCCGACGCCTTGGATGTCCAGGCAAGCGACCCAAAGCGCAGGCTGACGGAGTCGGTGAAGAATGGGGCTGTCTGGATAACTTGAGGTGAGGGGTCACCTTCTGCCCAGAGGTGGAGGGTGGTGACGTTGCCCTGGGTTTTGGTCCAGGAGACCCATTTGCCCCAGACCTGTGGTGCTGCGCCGCCCTGGCTCTCTGGAAGGGGAATCAGGGAGTTGCCGTCGAACCACCAGATTTCGCTGCTGGACCCGCTGCCTTTTTGCCAGACGATGCGGCCGTCGTGCACACGGGCAGCGGTGTCGTTAGCGGAGTCGTCGGTGAGCCGCATGAGGATGCGGCCATCGAAGTAGAAGAGTTCGTCGTCATAGCCATCGGATGCGGTGAAGGCTATTTTGCCTTGGTGAATGTCAGGTTTGGAGGTTACGGCTACCTGGCCCTGGGTGAGGTTCTGGGTGATGGTCTGAGGCACGATGAGGGGGTCGAAGTCATCGCAGTCGAGGCCGCCATGCACGAGCGAGAGGTGACCATCGGAGTCGAGGTCGGGGTTTTGCACGCAGGCCCACTGAGCGACTACAACTCCGAGGGGAGTCTGGGCAGCGACCTGAGAGCCGTCAACGGCAACGACGGCATCGGGATCGAGGTCGGAGGCGAGCATAAGGGTCTCTCTTCCATCGTAGCCCCAGAGGTTCCGCTGGCCGTCATCGGATGAGAGCCAGATAATGAAGGGGTCTCCCACCCAGAGACGCTCGATTGCATCGTGGGTGGAGAGGGGCACCTGGGTGGCTTCATCGGCGCTGAGGTGGTAGACCTCTTCTTTCCCGAAGGCATTTTCTCGTGCCCATGCGAGGCCAAAGCCACCACCTTTTAGCATTCGGTCTTCCCGGGAATCGTTGACCACATAGGTTATG
Source organism: uncultured Myxococcales bacterium (assembly GCA_964593355.1). Lineage (GTDB taxonomy): Bacteria > Myxococcota_A > UBA9042 > CAIXZC01 > CAIXZC01 > CAYTWV01. Next base: position 9,503 of record CAZQHM010000141.1, on the reverse strand, counting down.
CCGTGGAGGGGTTCGCTCCACAAGACGATGTTGCCCTTGCCGCCAGGGGCGTTGCGCCGGACCCAGGCGAGGCCTCCGGGCCAGAATGCGGGCGACTGGTCAAGGATGGAGTCTTCGGTAATGCGGCGGGCCGTGAGGCCGTCGTGGAGGAAGATGTCGCCACTGCGCACCCAGGCAATGGAGTCATCGCCTGCCACGACTTCGCTGTCCATCGACGAATTGTCGGTGATGCGTTCCGGGCTCTCCTGTCTGAGCCAGAAGACCTCTTGAGCGGCGCCGGCACCCGCTATCCATGCGGCCTGAGTACCGTTGACCGATAGGCTTCCGGGCTCGACGGGAAGCGGGCCCAGGGGGAGCGGGGCATTAGAGTTGCCCACCAGTGCGAAGGGGTCCTGGTCGTCACGGCGAAGTATTAGCATGTGGTTCCCGCCACCGAGGATGGTCCACTGGTCGGCGGCGGTTCCCAGGGCCTGAGCGGGCTCCAGGAGGGCCGGGACGGGACGAAGTTCACCTTGATTGTAGCCCAGGACTACTACTCGTTCCCGGAAGAGCGCCAACTGAGGCCTGGTCTGCCAGAACTCGGGAGTTGGCACCAGCCTGATGGTCCACTGGGGTTTGAGCCAGGGGTTGAAGTCATCACAATCCGTGGACCAGTCGTAGCCATCGCCATCGGCGTCTTCGTCGCATGCGTCGCCGGCGCCGTCGCCGTCGAGGTCACCCTGGTCGGGGTTGGGCACTGCGGGGCAGTTGTCATCGTCATCGAGGACACCATCATTGTCCCCGTCTTCGTCACAGAGGTCACCCAGGCCATCTTGGTCGGCGTCGGATTGTTCGGGGTTGAAGGTTCTGGGGCAGTTGTCGGCGAAGTCGGGGACTCCATCCCCGTCGTCGTCCATGTCGCAGGTGTCGCCCTGTGCGTCCAGGTCCAGGTCGAGTTGGTCGGCGTTGGGAACCAGGAGGCAGTTGTCCAGTTCATCGGGGACCAGGTCACCGTCACGGTCGGGGTCGCAAGCGTCACCGATGCCATCGCCGTCCATGTCTGAGGGATAGACCTCGAAGAGCAGGGGACAGAGGTCGTAGATGTCGACGACACCGTCGCCGTCGCTGTCTTCTGCAGTGCAGTTGGCCGAGCAGCCATCGTAGTCGACGATGTTGCCGTCGTCACACTCCTCCTCAGCTTCGAGCCGTCCATTGCCGCAGCATGGGCTCTTCTCCTGGCTGTAGGCGCAAAGGCCATCTTCGCATGAGGCAATGCTGCAAGGGTGGGTGAGCGGGCAGTCCGATGGCTGCTCGCAGTTGGCGTCGCCCACTTCTATGGTTACCGAGAGGCTGTCGTGGAGGACTCCTTGCCAGACCTGGGCTCTGAAGCGGTGCGGGCCGAGGTAGGTTCCCGGAGAGGGGGAGGCACCTACCATGACTGTGAGCACGTCGGCAGCGGAGGGGCTTACTCTTCTTTCGACGGGGATGGCCCAGCCGGCGAGGTCGCCCGTCACGACCAGGGAGTAGTCGGGGGCAGAGGGGTTGGCGTCGGGGTCGGATACCTTAAGAAATCGCCAGATGGATTGGCCCGGAATCGCCGGTATTCGAAGGGAATTCTTCTCCCACTTCGGGGCATGACCAAGTCCGGCCGCTACGTTGTCCAACTCGACCCAGCCCACGGCGGCCTGGGAGGTAGCGCACCATGCGAACTGCATTGTGGATTCCGATTGGGGAGGGCTGACGAGGGGGACCCTGGTGTTTTCGCTATATGCGGTGGTTTGTGTCGCTGGCGGTGCATCGAGGGGCAGTTGAGCCCAGGGAGAGGAGCCCTGCTTCCACCAGAGTTCCATGGCGATTTCGCCGCCCCAGGCAGAGATGGCCCAGTCGAAAGACAGAGTAACGACGGGGTAGCCTTTAGGGACGGTGAGGAGGGGCGAGGTTATGCATGTGCGAGCACCTGGTTCAGCGAGCCAGCGCAGGTGGGGGTCGGAGCCGAGGGTGCCATCGTTACGCAGCTCGGGTTCTCCAGGCACGCTGCCTTCGGGGCCACCGGGAAGGTAGCCGGCCTGTTGGGCCGAGGCGGTCACGTTGAAGAGTTCGATGTACTCAAGCATGAAGCCGCAAGGGGACTCAAAGATCTCGGAGCAGGTGCCCTGAGTGCAGCTCCAGTGGCTGCAGGGGTGACTTCTCGGGGGACAGTCGGATACGTTAGTGCAGCATAGGAAGTCGCTCTCGTTTCTGCACTCGCCGAGTACGCAATAATCAAAGGTGCAGTGATCATTATCATCGCACTGTGAATCACTAGTGCAGCAGTCGGTTAGGGCTGTTTCGATACACAGGTTGTTCACGCACCGATGGAGTGAGCAGGGGGTTTGAGTGGCGGGGCAGTCGGCATCACTGTTGCAGCAGCTGGCTCCCTTTGATTCATATATGCATTTATGAGCATTTGTGTCGCAAATGTCTATTGTGCATGGATCACCATCGTCACAATCAACCACGGTATCACAGCATCCTGGCTCCGGAGGGCCGAGCCTGCATGCGCCTGACAGGCACCAGGTTTCTCGGCAGTGGGAGTTGAACTGAGGGAATTGGAGACAATCCTGCGCAACTGAGCAGCAGCTTGGTTGCCATTGGTGTTTGCACTGGCTTTGGGAGCAGGTATCGAGGGTGCATGGGTTGCCGTCATCGCACTGGTCTTTGGAAGTGCAGCAGTTGTGTGGGGTTTGGGTGAGGCATCTTCCCTCGACGCACGCAGAAGCGCCGCATCCCAGGGGTTTGGGGCAGTCGGCGTTGGTCTTACAGCAGGGAGCTCCGCCATCAGCGGGCTGGTAGCGGCACCTGGCGTTGACGCAGAGGTCGTGGGTACAGGGCCATGCGTCGTTGCAGTCGTGGTTATCGAGGCAGCATCCTGGGACGGGCTTGTGTTCGCAGAGGCCGTTGGCCGAGCAGGAGTCAACGGTGCAGACATTGCCATCGTCGCAGTGTGAGGCTTCAATGCAGCAGGAGGCTTTTGGAAGGGATGCGCAGAGGTTCTGGTCTGGCCCACCTCCGCAGATATCAAGGGTACAGGGGTTAGCGTCATTGCAGACTGGGGAGGGGAGTGAATCGGCGCCGAGGTCGAGGTTTGGGCGTCCGGGGGTGCCTTTGTTATCGAACTGGTCGTAGGGGGCTGTGCTGCGAGCGACGTTGCTGTTGACGGCCTCTCTGTAGGGGGAGAGGCGTGCCAGTGAGCCACCTGAGCCTCCCTTGAAGGCCCATGTGTCGACGGTCGTGCCGAGGGGGTCAATGAGGTCGACAGAGCCTCCCAGGTTGTTGAGGGAGAGTGTGAAGGGGCAAACGAAGTCGAGCTTGATGCCACCATTCTTTGCCTGGTCGGCGACGCGTCCTACAAGGAGGTAGGCACCTGGGGGAAGCAGCTTGTTTTCTGTGGGGAAGAGTTCGCAGACCTCGGTGGAGTCGCAGACCAGCGAGTACTTAGAGACGTTTACCTCTCTGGATGAGGCGTTGAAGAGTTCTACCCATTCACCGGCGACATCGGGGAGCACGAGGGGGTCAACCATGAGTTCGTTGATGACCAATGAGCTGGAATCCGGGGGTTGGCACCAGAACTGATTCTGGACCATGTCACAATAGGATGGTTCGTCGGCGGATGGCCAGAAGCAGGTACCGACCCACTGAGGGGGATCTGAGGGGCACTCGGAGTCGTCCCAGCAGCAGCCTGGCTGGTCTGCCGCTTTGCTGTATACGCAGAGGCTAAGCCCATTCTCTTGGGGCTCGCAAGTGGCAACGAGGCAGGGCCCCAGTTGTGGGCACTGGCTGGCGATGCCGCAGCAGAGCTCTTCATCGCCGTGTGGCGAACTGCTTCGACAGAGTCCGTTGAGGCAGAAGTCAACGGTGCAGGGGTCGTTGTCGTTGCACTCCGAGTCGGTTCGACAGCAGGCGGGGATGGGCTCATGGGTGCAGGTGCACAGTTCCTGTGGACAACGGTCGACAGTGCATGGGTCGGCGTCGTCGCAGTGGGAGTCTAAGGAGCAGGTACCGGCGGGGGTGTGGAGGCAGAGGCCATCGATGCACTGGTCTTGGGTGCAGGGGAGGCCGTCGTCGCAGTGTTCATGGGAGAGGCAGTAGACGCACTGAGGGATTCCATCGGCGTCTGGGTCGTGGCAGCCCATGCTGTCCAGCGGGCATTCAGCGTGGGCCATGCAGCAGTTGTCATTGCTGATGACGTGAACGCAGCGGGGATGCCCTTGTTGGGTGGAGATGCAAGCATCCAGGGAGCAGGGGGTCCAGTCGGTGCAGTCAGTGGAGTTGATGCATTGTTTTCGGACCGAGAAGCGGGCGCTGTGGAGGGCCCACGGGGCTTGCACGGGCTCCGAATACGAGAGCCACCTGGCGGCCAGGACGTGGAGCCCCGGTTGCACTTGCAGTTCGAACTCTCCTGGTTCTTCGAGGAGGGCGACCTGGGTTCCATCGAGTTCAACGGAGATCTGGGGGTTAGGAACCTCGGCCCAACCCACGGCAGCGACGCTGACGGTAACAGTGGCGCTCTCCTGGTCGTCGATGAGTTGTTCGTGGCCTTCCAGGGGGGCGAGAATCATGAGGGTTGGTCCCTCTTGAAGTGAATCGGGCTCCTGGAGAGCGTCCTGCTGGGAGTTCAAGGCGAGGCGGAGGCTTTCTGATTCGGTGGGTTGGGGTTGGCAGGCGTTGAGACTCAAGACTATCAGAGTCAGTAGCAGTGTCGCCAGGGCCCAGGGGAGTGTCGTTCTGCCGGGACGGCTCTTATGGGAGGGGCGCCATGCCACTTGGGCAGATTGGGTTGTATTCGAGACCATGTATCGACCGTGGGTTTTCAGGAGGTTCGTCATCTGGCTTCACCCCGAAGTTGTGAAGTTACAGCTTTGGGGGCGTTGATGCAAGGCAGCACGGGCTCTTCGGCCGGTATTTGGGCCTAATGTTGGTCGAGCAGCGGTGGGAAGAGTTTGGCCCACCATGGCGGGGGCGGGGCTTGGAAGTTGGTAAGGGTCGAGGAGATGGGGTGGGGGAATTGCAGTTGGGCCGCATGGAGGGCTATGGCGTTACCCAGGGGGGTGGAGGAACCGTATTTGAGGTCTCCGACGATGGGGCCGCCGAGGAAGGCCATGGCGGTGCGTAGCTGGTGTGAGCGTCCGGTGAGGGGTTGTAACTGGACGAGGATGAGGTCAGTTGTGCTGTAGAGGGGGGTAATCCTGGTCTGTGCGAGGGTTGCGTCGGCGCTCTGGTGGGGGCTCCATGAGACCTTGTTGGTGTTGCGGTCCTTTGTGAGCCAAAGAGAGAGAGTCTGATGTTCAATACTTTTATTGCGATGACAAATAGCTAGATATATCTTTGATGCAGATTTTGTTCTGAAAGATTCACTGAGCCTGGAAGCGGCCTTGCTGGTGCGTGCAAGGACGAGGAGGCCAGAGACGGGGCGATCCAGGCGGTGGACCGGGGCTACGAAGGGGTTGTAGGGCTTTTCGTTCGGGTCTTCTGTAGAGAGCGCTTGGTCTGCTGTGCGCTGTTTGCGGAGGGTTTCTACGAGCCATTGGGCCAGGCATGGGTCATCGGTGTCGTCGGGTTGCGAGAGCCAGCCAGAGGGTTTGTTGACCACGACGAAATGGCGTTCTTCGTGAATGATGGTTGGCTCCGAGTGAGGCAGTGTTGGTGTGCTCACGGCATTGTCCTGGAGGGGTCGGTGAGGGGTTGCCACGAGGGGGCGGAGTAGGGGCCTCCGTCGGAAGTGAGTCGTTGGAGTGAGAGGCCATCAGCGGATACGAGGTAGAGGTCTTGTGTGCCGAGTTTGCGGGAGTACCAGGTGAATGCGATGTAACGTCCGCAAGGGGACCAGGAGGGGTCTTCGCAGCGTCCTCTACCACCGGCGAGGCGGCGGTCGAAGCCGGTTTGCACGTTGAGGATGCGGATATCGAAGCCGCCGGAGGTTTGGCTGGAGTATGCGATCCATGGTCCTGTGGGGTGCCAGTCGGGGCTGCTGTTGTAGGGTCCATGGCTGGATACTTGGGTGGCGGTAGAGCCGTCTATGTCCATGAGGAAGAGTTGGGGGCCGCCGTTTCGGTCGGAGACGAAGACGATTTGTTTGCCATCGGGGGAGAAGGAGGGGGAGGTATCCACAGCTGGGGAGGAGGTAAGGCGGCGGATGGGTTTGCCGTTGACGGGGTGAACTTCGTAGACTTCGGCGCTATCGTCTCTGTTGAGGGTCATGACTGCGCGATTTCCGTCACGGGTCCAGGATACGCCGGAGTTGAAGCCTGGCTGGGCGGAGAAGGGCGTTTCCTGGCCAAGGATCATGAGGAAGGTGTCGGTGCCTTTGTAGCCGGTGTAGGCGATGCGTCCGTCGGGGGCCCAGGTAGGTAGGAGGTTGAGGGAAGCATGGTTGGTAAGCTGACGGGGCTCGGGGCTACCCAGAGTGACCTCGAAGAGTTCTTTGATACCGGTTCCAACGCGTCGGACGGCGACGAGGCGGGAGCCGATGATGCTTCGGCGGCCGGTGAGCCGAAGGATAAGCTTGTTAATCCAGTCATTAGTGTTAATATTGAGCGTTGTGGTATCCATTCGAATGGTTGTCGCCATGTCAGTGATGCGATCTTCCCACTCAGTATCGAAGAATTGAACATTAAATACGGCAGTATCGGATGACAGCTCAGTGATTTCTGTCTCAAGAATATAAGTAGCCCGCCTGTTCGCTGCGTCGATGATAACCTTAGTATTTAACACCGGACTCTTATCATAGTCCAAGACTTCGAAGACTCCAGTGGCGCTCAGGGTCATAGAGACGAGGTCTTTGAAGCGTTTTCGGAGCCAGAGGCTGCCGTTAGTTCTGTTTGAGCGGTCGACGGTTTGCAGGGCGAGGAGTCTTACGGGGCGACCGCCGTATGTTGAGGAGGCATCGCGGCAGGAGCCTTGTACGCAGGTGAAGCCGGTGACACATTCGGAGTTGGAGGCACAGTCCCAGGGGTGGATGAGGGGGGTGGGGTCGGAGGAGAGGGCATGGGAAGGCAGGAGGCCCAGGATGAGTGCTGAGAGCGCTGCGATTACCGAGGGATATTTGGCGAGGATGCAACCGTTCACAGGCGCTTTCCATCCAGCCTGACGAGGAGGCCATGTTTGTTGATGAGTTCCAGCATGTCTGGCGCCGGTGCCGGGAGGGACTTATCGCCTCCTTCGCCCGGCATGAACCGCTTGATAGCGCTTATAGCAGCTGAGTTAAATCCATTATTCGGACTAGCCCGAACCAGCTTGTATGCTAAAATATTTCCACTAGAATCCATCTTCATGATAATTATTTCTAGTGATAGACTTGCCATCTCATCAGCGGATATGAATACCGGCACCTTGAAATCGTCTTTTATAGCTTGTATTACCTTGCCTAAATATATGTTTCCTGCCTTTCCAACCACTCCATCGCCTCTGGTGCTTCCCTCGGCAACTCCAACGATTTCGTCCAGTTGACTAGGCCGTTTGCGGGGGTCATCATCGTCCGGAGCGTCTATAATCTCATCCAAGGAATTCTTCTTCTTTTTCTTTCTTCGCTTATCGACTTGTGCTTCTTTTTCGAAGAATTCCTTAAACTCCAGTGGTGTGCCGGAAGTGTTGTCTTTCTCAATATTTATGCCATCTTCTTCTTTTTTTGGCTGTTCGTATTTCGTCAACTTGGGAAGCTCGTTCTTGGACGGGTCTTTGAGGCCCAGGCGTGGGATGAGCATGGCTTCGAGGATCTGAGGCGCCGGGGCGCCCCAGTCGAGGCCTCGTTGCGACATTCTTCTGGCGGAATCGGTTCCTTTCCGGCCTCTGTGCATTTCGATGCTCCGGTACGAGAGGCCGAAGCCTTCGTCGGTGGGGCGTCGCATGGCGAGCACCACTGCGGAGCGTCTGGGGAAGGCGTTGGCTTCCAGGGCTGTGTTTCGTGGGATGGGGCCGTCCATGTGTCTACGGCCTCTCATTGGAATGGGGCCGTGGGCGGGGCGTCGGGTTTGCAGGCTTGATTGGGTTTCCGGGTTGGCGGCCTGTGGGGAGGTGGTGCCTGCATTAGCAAAGACCACTGCCACGATGACATGAGCTGCCACCGTTATGAGTGCTCCAGCCAGCAGTGCTCTCTTCTCCAGGCTCTTCACCGGTTACCCCCGAACCTATTTGCCGTCGGCAGCGGAAGGGGCCCCGCTTACGGCGGACTCGTCCTCTTGGTCTGCCACGAGGCCGAATTTTGTTACGCCGGAGCGGCGAATAGTTGCCATGAGGGCCAGGACGTTGCCGTAGTGGATGCGTCGGTCCGAGCGCAGGTAGCACTCCTGGTCGGCCTTGAGTTTTTCGTTGCTGACGAGTTTCCGTTCGATGGTTCCCAGGCATTGTCGGAAGAGCTCTTCCCGCTGTCGCAGCTCTTCGCGGCCAAGGGTTTCGAGGTCGGCGGGGCGTGGCGGGGGTTCACCGTCGCCCACCACGGAGAACTCTGGGGCATTGAGGCAATCCACGACTTGAGTATCGCCGATGAAGAGTTTGAAGTCTCCTGTGAGGGTGATGACGAGCTTCTTTTGCTCGGCGAGGTTCACGGCCTCGGAGGTTGTTTTGGGGAGTTCAATGGGGACATTCTGTGCTTGGTCCTGAATCTGCTCTTCGACTTCGCGGAACTTTTCCTTTTCCATCTCCATGATAAGCATCTGGCGGCGGTCTCGGTTCTGCTGGGCGATGGTATCAACCTCTCGTTCCTTCATCTTCTCGAGGCGTGCCAGCAGGTTGAGCTTTTCTTCCTCCTGCTGCTTCTCTTTCATGAGTTGCTCTCGTTCGGCAGCGACCTGGATGGTCTCAACGGAGGAGGCGACCATGAAGATGGTGAGGAGGACGAGCATGACGTCGACCAGAGGGGTGACGTTGATTTCTGAGAGTGTTGAGAACCCGGAGGGGTCATTTCCCGATGAGATTGCCATTTGCGACTCTCCTCAGGAGCGGAAGAAGTGTCTGCGGACGATGTTGAGGAAGTCGCTGCTGAAGGCATCGATATCGGAGACGGCCATCTTGGTTTTTCGGACGAACCAGTTGTAGGCCATGACGGCTGGAATGGCAGCGAGGAGCCCCACGGCGGTGGCGATGAGGGCGTGGGCCATGGGTCCTGCGACCTTGTCGAGGATGACTCCGCCTCCTTTGGGTATAGCGTCGAAGGCCTCAACGATGCCCCAGACCGTTCCAAAGAGGCCGATGAATGGAGCGGTGCTGCCTGTGGTGCCGAGGAATGGGACCAGTCGTTCGAGTCTGTTTACTTCATAGACGGTAGCCCGTCGGATGGCTCGTTCGACGTTTTCGATTCCGGTGAGTGGTGCTCCTTCGGGGAGTCCGTCTTGGGCTCGGAGGCTTAGCATTTCTTTGTAGGCTTCACGGAAGACACGGGCGGCAGGGGCTTCCAGCATGGTTTCGCTGGCTTCGAATATTTTATCCAGTCGCTTATTATTCCAGAAAAAGTCAAAAAACAAATGGTTCATGGAGTTGACTTTGTAAAAATA
>CAZQHM010000140.1:0-10908 GCA_964593355.1 uncultured Myxococcales bacterium | reverse complement strand
TTCGGACGCGGACGATTCGGACCTTTCGGACGCGGACGATTCGGACCTTTTGGACGCGGACGATTCGGACCTTTTGGACGCGGACGGGGGGGTGGGAGCGGCGTTCCCCGTTGACTCCCCATCCGGTCCAAGTATGCTGCCTCACGTAGACAGCCCCCGAACAGGCCCCGGTTATCCGACCCATCCAGAGAATCGGGGAGGCCGATTGTATTTTTTGCTGGAGACCTTGAAATGGAAACAAGAAATCTGCTTTGGCCTAAGAGAGACGCCTGGAAATGGTATTTAGCTTGTGGGCTTATGTTCGTATTTCTCCAAGGTACTGGTCCATGTTATAACGACCAGTGCAGCAGGCCCGGTGAGAGCTGGTGCTCCGGCTCAACCCGCCATGAATGCCACGGCGCCGGCATGGATCAGGCGTACTCACTCTACAAAGACGACTGCGCCACTGATGGCCTCACCTGCGTCGAGGGCCTGGCATCCGGGTACTATGGTTCCGAAACCCCACAAGCCTGGTGCGTAGATGTGAAGAGTTGTGACACCCCCGGAGAATTCGCCTGCCTCCCACTGCTGCGCCAAGGCATGCAAACAGATGGCACGCAACCCGACGGCCGGCAACCCGATGGCCTCCCAGCCCTTCATCGTTGCTCCGCCATCCACCTCACGGCCTGGTACCAACAGAACGAGATTGCGTCAATTTCTACCCCCTTACTCTCCCCCTACATCTACGAGGCCGTAGGAGTCGAGGGCCCCGCCATCACCCCCGAGGATGCCCTCCCCTGCGTAACCTGCTCCAGCCCCTGCGGTTGCCCCGAAGAGCAGAATTGCGTCAACGGACTCTGTGTCCCCTCCCTCCAAGCAGGATATCCCGACGAAGGGCTCTTGTGCTGTGGCAGAGAACGCGGAACTCCCTGCCCCAAAGGAGCCTCCTGCCAAACGGTCGACGGACAACCAGGTACCTGCGCTGCAGCCGCCAGGTGCGAACCATGCAACGATGACCTGGATTGCGAATCCCCAAGCCTTCTCTGCCGCTCCTCCGTCGGAAATGCACCCAAAGCCTGCCTGACCCCCACTGACCTTGGCAAAGTAACCTACGCCTGTCGCACAGACCTCAACGAAGCCTGGTCCATGGACGCCTGCGGCACCTACCTCGCCCTGGCCCAGAACCACCCCGTCACGTACGCCTGCAAAGAGGACACCGACCAAAGCTGGTCCCTCAACGCATGTGACCAGTGGATTGCCATGGTCAAGGACTGCGGCGAAGCCTTCATGTGCCAAGACAACCAGTGCATCGAACGAGTAGCCGTCCTCGAGGTCTCGCCAACCCTCCTCGTCTTCGGCAACGTCTCCCTCTCCACCACCAAAACCCTCGAACTGCTGCTCGGAAATACAGGAACCATGCCCTTGACAATAACCGAACTGCTGCTCCAACCGGCCGCCTCAACCCAATTCTCCTGGGCCCTCCCCCAACCCCTCCCAGCTACCATCAACGTCGACCAGATAGTCACCATGACAGTGACCTTCGCCCCCATCACCGAGGGCGACGCCCAAGCCAAACTCCTCATCCGCTCCACCGACAAAGACCACCCTGAGAAGACTGTGCTTATGAACGGTAGCGGCATCCCCTAAACCCAATGCCGTTCAGTTACGCCGGACGGGCGCTTGGCTGGCGGGTAGCACCGCTCTTGGAAGCTGCTGTTGAAATGGGGTTGCGACTGAGTTCAGGCGGGATCATGCTGGCGACATGGTACGGCGGCAGGCGATGTCACTGGCTGAGGATCTTATCGACGTTGCAACGGCGGTTGCGCCAGCGCAGTTTGAGTCGTTTCAAAAGCACTTGGACCCTGCATGGATTGCGGAGTCTCTGCAAGTCACTGGGACGGCAACGATTCGTCGCCGGCGATTGCCTGCCGAGCAAGTCGTATGGCTGGTCATCGGGATGGTGCTGCGGGTGGCGGGCAGTTCACGGCAGGCGGACTAGTTCTTGGAAGGTCAAGCGCCAACCTGCTCTCCACCCTGGATGGGTATATGGACGAGGTGTTTCTGCGGAATTGGTCAGAGCGCGCTTGGCTGGAGCCCGGCAGAATCGCCTGTCCGGCTGGTTGCGACGATACGGATTAGGTTTGCCTAAGCAACAGGCCGATAGGCCCAATTGAATCAAGGGGCTTTCGAGGAGGTGACATAGATGAAACCAAACGCACAAACATTGTTTGGGTTGCTCGGCGTATGCATCCTGGTAACCAGTACCGCAATTTCCGGCTGCGGGAAGGCCGGGACGTCGGTTCGAGATGCTACGGAGACATCCCCTGTGGATTCCACCCGGGATGATGCTGCTTTCCGGGAAGTCGGGGACACAGAGTGGGTGGGGGACACCCGGCTGGACGTGGCCAACGAGGCCGACAGCTCCGCCGGATTGAGCGCCGATGCCTGCGGACAACTTGTGCCGCCTCAACTAAGTACGAACCCTCCGTCGTCTGCTTCCCCATGCTTTGGCCCCGTCAATCACGACCCCTTCAACTGCCCATACAACCGCAGGGAACCGGGGCTAATGAATTGGGACGAGTCGTGGGTACCGTATTCCTATCTAGCCGAGAACTTCTTCTGTGGCGGAGCAAATGAGGTTTGCGTGTGGTCCGAAAAGGGTTCCTTCTCCTGCGCTGGTATCCTCTCTCAATTGACTGGAGACCTGGACCACGATACGGCTCTGATGCCCGGTCGCTGCTACTCCAGGTGCGCCATCCCCTGTCCTGTGACTGATGCCAACATGCTCTGGGCCAAAACTACTCTGGTGTTGGGTGAGAAGTGCGGAGAACCCGATTATCACCACGAAGAGTGCTGGGATGAAGGCGTCGAGGAGCAGGAAATGCAAGATGCTGAGTTCACTGATAAACAAATATGCGATAGGGCACGAAGTTTTAATTGTTGGGGTTGGGGTGCTACCAGTTCCTGTGCTCCTGGGGATTCATGTATTGCCAAGCTTCTCTGGATCTTCTACTGGGACCGAAAATTTCCGGAAGCGCTGGGCAAGTGGGCCGGCGTCTGCGTTCCGGCCGAGGACTGAGTGCACCTGTAACGTGATCGTTCAAGATTGAGAGTCTCTCCGAAGTGACCGTTCAAGATGGTGCGTGGTACCGGAGGCGGAACCCTGGAGCAGACCAAACCGTTGAGTGAGTAGACCCTGTTTCGGGCGAGCCTGATTTATGGCGGTCTGCCTTGACATCCTCCTCCATAGAAGTCGAGGGGGGACGAGAATGACGAGCAATGTTTTTTGCCAAATCGACCCAACCGTATCGTCAGTGGCGTCCCGAGCGTTAGGTCCAGAACCCCGCAACCCACCAGCCCCAACTCCGTAGCCGTACTTGTGCACCATTCCACTGGCCACCACGCCCGAACCAGTGTACCATCGCCCCCCTTTGCATCGATTGGCTCTTACCACAGGAGGCCCCAGTGAATGTGCTCGTCACCGGTGCTGCCGGATTTATCGGCTCACATATCGTCCGCAAACTCCTCGCCGATGGGCATAACGTTACTGCCATTGACAACCTATCCACAGGCCTGTTCTGGCGAATTGAACCATTGCTTAATGATATAAGATGGATTGAAGGCGATGTTCGAAACCACGAGACCTGCCTGGACGCTACCAATAACATCGAGTGCGTCCTCCATCATGCCGCTATCCCCTCGGTCAGCCGCTCCATCACTGACCCCATAGCCTCCAATGACTCCAATGTCACCGGTACCGTCGCCCTCCTCGAAGCGTGCCGCAAAAATGGCGTCCGCAGACTCGTCTTCGCAGGCAGCAGCTCGGCCTATGGCAGTAACCCCGCCCTCCCTAAACACGAATCCATGATGCCAACCCCCATGAGCCCCTATGCTGTTAGCAAACTCGCTGCTGAGTACTACTGCAAGGTTTATGCTCAACTGGGATTCGTTGAAACCGTATCATTTAGATATTTTAATGTATTTGGGCCAATGCAAGACCCACACTCCGCTTATGCTGCCGTTGTTCCAAAATTTATCACTCAGATACTCGCCCGCCAGCCCCTCACCGTGGAGGGCGACGGCACTCACTCCCGAGACTTTACCTACATCGATAACGTAGTCCAAGCCAACATCAAAGCCATGACCGCCCCCAATGTCTCCGGACAACTCTTCAATATCGGCTGCGGCGAAAGACACGACCTAAATAGCCTGGTTCATAACCTTGGGTCTATTATGGGCGTTGTCCCCTCTGTTACATACCTACCCAACCGTCCCGGTGACGTCCCCCACTCACTCGCTGATATATCCGCTGCCCGAACCATGTTGTCCTATGATCCTGAAGTTGACTTTATTAGTGGACTTAATAAAACCGTGGAATGGTTTACAAGGAAATAGACTACATGAATAACGCAGACCGCCCCTCCAACGAAGGGCTCGGCCAGGCGGGAAAGGTGCTGGCGGGTCTAGTCGCCGGCGCCGGTTTAGGCAGCATCTGTAACCTCGCCTGGGGAGGCCAAGAGGCCCTGGAATGGGTCGTCGCCAGTATCACAGAACCCGCTGGGCAGATCTGGCTGAGAACCCTCATGATGGTCGTCATCCCCCTCGTCTTCTCCACCCTCGCAATGGGCGTGGCCGGACTGGGCGACCTGCGACGACTGGGCCGCATCGGAGGCCGTACCTTCGCCTACTTCGCCGCCATGACCGCCATCTCCGTTACCATCGGCCTCATCATGGTCAACCTCCTGGAACCCGGCGGAAACATCCCCCAAGAAACCCGAGACCGACTGGTCGAAACATACTCCTCCGAAACCGCAGCAAAACAGGAAGTGGCCATGGGACTCAACGTCGGAGTCTCCATGCTCGTCAACATCGTGCCACGAAACCCCATCGAGGCCATGGCACGCTACGACCTGCTCGCCGTAATCTTCTTCGCCATCATGTTCGGAGTGGGAGTCACCCGACTGGCCCCCGACAAAGCGGCCACCATGACATCGGTGCTCCAAGGAATCGCCGACATCATGGTCGCCATAATCGAGCTGGCCATGCGCCTGGCTCCCTACGGCGTCGCTGCACTCATGTTCACAGTCACCTCCAGATTCGGCTTTGACCTGCTCCTCAAGCTCGGCCTCTACGTGGCCACAGTCATCGCAGCCCTCGCAATCCAGATGCTCCTGGTCTACCCGGCCGTGGTCGCCTGGCTAGGTAAAATGAACCCCATCGCCTTCTTCAGACGCTCCAAAACTATCCTCCTCACCGCCTTCTCAACCAGCAGCTCCAGCGCTACCCTCCCTACAACCCTCCAAGTCACCGAAATAGAGGTCGGTGTACCCAAAGAAATCTGCGGCTTCGTACTCCCCCTTGGCGCTACCCTCAACATGAACGGCACAGCCCTCTTCGAAGGGATAACCGTCCTCTTCATCGCCCAAGTCTTCGGCGTTCAACTGGACCTCGCATCCCAAGCCCTACTCCTCGTCATCTGCGTCGTCACTGCCATAGGTGCCGCCGGAACCCCCAGCTCCTCCATTCCACTGCTTATCGTCATTCTCTCCTCCCTGGGAATACCAGGTGAAGGCATCGCTATCGTCCTGGGCGTAGACCGATTGCTCGATATGTGCAGAACCACCCTCAACGTCGCCGGAGATGTCACCGCCGCCCTCGTCGTCGCCCGCACCGAAGGCATGACCATCTCACCAGCTGATGAGAGATAAATTGTACACGGCTGCTCACATATCTCGATCCACCCAGCAGCCGTGTACCCCGCCTTCGACGGCCCAGAGGGGGCCGCTCAGGCCCTTCGAGGGGAGCCGGCCGGAGGCCGAGTCGAGGGGGGGACGAGAATGGTGAGCAATGGTTTAGTTTAATTATAGAGCCCGATAAATAAAGTAAATTCCCACTAACACAATCACGGCCCCGGCCCCCCTCCGCATCCACTCCGTCGCCCTTGTCACCCTCCCCGACTCCACCAGCTTCCTCGCCGCTGCCATAGAAGTCCCAGCCACCACAATCAATACGCTGTGCCCAAGTCCATATACCATCAACAAAAGCCCGCCATACGCCACCGACGAACCGGACCCCGCCAGATAGGTAAGCAACACCACCAGAATCGGCGCCGCACACGGAGCAGAAACCACCCCGAACAGCAACCCCAACAGCAGCGCCCCCACTGCCCCACGAACCCTCGGCTCCACTTGCCCGAAACGAGGCATCGGCACCGACACCACACCCATCAGATGTAACCCCATGGCCACGCAGACCACCCCCACCACCCAGTTCCATACCACCGACGTCTGCCCGTACATGCTCCCCGCCAACGCTGCCAACAACCCCAGCACCGTGAAGGTCACCGACAACCCCAACACAAACATGAACGAATACCCCAGCGCCCTCCCTATCCCCATCCTCTCATCTCGCCGACCAGCCACAAAGCCCATCATCAGGGGAATCATCGCCAACACGCACGGATTCGATGCCGTCAGAAGCCCCCCAAGAAAGACGGCTACCACCGCCAGCCATGGATTCGTATGAATATATTCTCCGGCTTGTCCGATAAATTCTTCTATCATAAGTCTAAACCTTAAGCCATTCTGCTATCTCGGCTGCCGGCACCAACCTTCCCGATGCCTTAACCTCTTCGTTAATGACAACGGCCGGCGTCATAAATATCTCGTACTCCATTATATCATTTAGCTTCTCTATCTTTATGATCTGGCACTCAACCCCCGACAAGCGAACAGCGGCCTCTGCCTCATCGAATTGCTTTTTACATTTAGCGCATCCCGGACCCAAAATTTTAATAATCATAATTTCCTCCATACATATGGCATCAAACAAACCTATCGATTAAAACATCGACCCATAAATAAATCCTGCAACGGTTGACAATATGACAACAAAAACCGTGTATGCTACCGTCTTCTTTGTACCTATCACGCTCCGAATTACAAGCATGGAGGGCAGCGACAGGGCCGGGCCTGCCAGAAGTAACGCCAGGCCGGGCCCCTTGCCCATGCCCGAGCCCAGCAACCCCTGCAATATCGGCACCTCCGTCAGCGTGGCGAAGTACATGAACGCCCCGGCGATGGAGGCAAAGAAATTCGCCGCCAAAGAGTTTCCACCCACCGCCGCCGCTACCCACTCCGACGGTAGCAAAGCCTCATGACCAGGCCTGCCCAAAAGCAACCCCGCCACCAACACCCCTCCAAACAACAGGGGCATAATCTGCAACGCAAAGGTCCACGCCGAACTGCCCCACTCCTTCAACTCCGACTTCACGAACCAGCGCCATACCATCCACCCCAACGCCACCAAGGAGCCGCCCGCCAAGTACCACTTCACAGCATACACAGCGGCCCAAACCCCCTCCTCCCCCTCGGGCGGCCGACCCCAGTTGGCAAAGACCAGGAACGAAACCATCGCAGCAAAATAGAGCCCGTCCTGCCACAACTTCCGACCCGACGCCGGCCCCACAGGAATCACAGCCGAACGACTCACACGCTCCATCTCCTCCCGCCGGAACGACAGATGCATCAACAACCCTATCACCACCGCAAAGAGCGTCGCTGCCACACCCCTGGCTATCCCCATCTCTGCCCCAAGCACCCTTGCGGTAAGTATAATCGACAACACACTTATCGCTGGTCCTGCATATAAAAATGCAACCGCTGGTCCAAGACCTGCTCCACGTTTATGAATACCTGCAAAAAGGGGCAATACGGTACACGAACAAACCGCCAGTATTATTCCCGAGACCGAAGCAACCGGATAGGCCACCCACTTCGAAGCCCCGGGCCCTAAATACTTCATCACCGAGGCCTGACTCACAAATACACTTATTGCCCCGGCAATGAAAAATGCCGGCACCAGACAGAGCAATACGTGCTCCCTGGCATAGTCGTTCAGCATCGCCAACGACTCCCCTAACGCCAAAACCAACCGGCTGCCTTCAACAGGCAGCCACTGTAAAGGAATAAAATATGCGATCAAAAATACTATTGCGATTATTAAGAACTTTATTTTGTCGTTCATTCTATTTCTGTTCCATCTCGCATGTTAGGCTGGCCCCATCACCAGCCAATGACCCAACCGCAACTCGCACAGCGTACTCCCAATCACTGTTCCAGCACCTTCAGTATGGCTTCCTCAGACAGCTCGCCCTGCAACATCTCCACCAGCTTCTCCTCCCCATCAAAGAAGTACACCGCTGGGGTTACCATAATTGGCTTCAATGCATTGTATAGTTCAGCCTCCTCCGGAGATTTATCTTTCGCAACCTTTACTATCTCTACAGCAGAACCTCGCTTCTGAGCAGCGGCCTGCAACGCCTCCCAACTCTTCGCCTGCCGCGTCGCTGTGCAGTCGCAACACTCCTCCAG
The DNA here is from genome assembly GCA_964593355.1 of uncultured Myxococcales bacterium. Lineage (GTDB taxonomy): Bacteria > Myxococcota_A > UBA9042 > CAIXZC01 > CAIXZC01 > CAYTWV01. The sequence continues at coordinate 2,557 of CAZQHM010000140.1, read as the reverse complement.
CTCCACAACAACCACCTTCTTGACACGCACCCCGGCATCCTCAGACCCACCCGAACCGCCACCAGGCTTCTCCGCTGCGCCCCCCCCCACAGGGGCCCCCCCCGCAACAGGGGCCGCTTCCCCCGCAGAATCCTTCTTGCACTCACACCCCAATCCCACTACGAACAACGATACAACCACAAGATAAAACAACGGTTTCATGTTCGCTCCTATTTAAGACCTAAGCGCACAAACATTTCACTGCATTGCGACCACACCGCCCACCGCCATACCCACGGGCATCAAGGCCGCCACGGCCCCGCACTACCCACAGCACCCTACACCAGTGGACTTGCTCGCCCTCCACTCTTCAAGCCGACCCAACAGAACGGCCAGCCTCTCCTCGCTGAGCACCCCCCGGAGATACTCCACCAGACCCTCAGCCTCAGAGTCCAACCCCTCACTGATTCGGTAGTGAACCCACACTGCCTCCCTCCTGTCAGACACGAGCCCGGCGTTGAACAAATATCGAAGGTGTCTCGAGGCCTTGGACTGAGTCGTCCCCAGCACCCCCATGAAATCGCAGACGCATAGCTCCCCCGAATGAAGAAGCAACCCAACCATCTGAAGCCGGGTCTCGTCCCCAAGAGCCTTGAAAACACGCGTCAACTCCGGAATCCTCTTGTCCAAAACTCATCCTCCTACACGGCTGCTCACATATCTCGTTCCGCCCCCCAGCCGCTTACCCCAAGCGAGGCGTCGGCCCAGTCGAAGGGTAGGGTCACAGCGAAAACCCAAAGAGAGCCCGGCCACCCCAACTGCCTACCACCCAACGGTCGCGGCCCATAACGCACCAGTCTCCCGTGCAAGGCTATACCCGCTTACCCGGTTATATGCAAGGGATAACGCGCAGGCCCGCTGAAGTTGCGTAGCCATAAGCGACCGTTGGGAATCCCACTGTTGGCGCTGCCTCCGTCAGAAGCCACCGCTGCGGACCAATTGGGGGAGTGCGGAGAGAGGGCCGAGAGACCAGCAACCACCCATCCCCCCTCCTATGCTCTCCTGCGGCTAGACCTGCGTGAGTCCCACAAATGCCTCAATGCCATGATGGGGTGCCTGAAGAGCATCCTGGGCCCGGCATACCTCATCACCGCCCGAATCTCCTCCCGCCGCTCCCCCGAATAGCAATGGATCGTGCAGTCAAGACATGTGGGCTTATCCTTCCGCACCGGACACCTGTCGAGCTTCTTGTCAACGTAGGCCATCAACTCCGCACAACGCTCACACCCACCCGGCACCACCCCGTGATGAGCACGACAATACATCCCCACCATCGCTGCCACGGTCTCTCGCTCTCGCCTGATTCTGGCCTCGACACCGATTTTGTTATTTATTGTATTCACTTGGAAACACTGGCATCACATACAAAACTTAATATCAGAGATCAGCTGCCCGAAGGCCTCGGTCAAAGTCGCCTCATCACCGGCATAGATCCACTCATCCTGATCGGTTCCGCCATTCTGGGCAATTACGTTCAGCTCGATATCGGGCCCGCTGTAGGCATACCCGATAACAAAGGTCTTCACGCCCTTCTGCGTCAACCCCTTCACGACGGGCTCCAGCTTCTCGGCCACGCACTCCGCACGCTTCTCGGGCTTGTCGTCATACTGGCTGCACGTGCAGGTGTCCTCGCCATCCGACAGCAGCACCAGATATGAGCTCTGCGGACTGGAACCCCATATGAGCCCCACATTGTCGGTAACCCAGTTCATGGCCGTGTAGAGCGGCGTCGAACCCGCTGGCTTGTTCTCCTCAAACCAGCCGTCTATGGCCGGCCCAGCATTGTCCTGCAGAGGAACGTGAGGTGACGTGGGATCCATTTTACAGCCAGCAAAAAAGCCCCCCTCGTTGGGAAACACCGTCAGCCCGAACTGAATCCCCTGGTTCTGGTTCACCACCTTCGTGATGCTGGTCCGAACGGACTGCCAGTTAGGTGACATGCTGGTCGAACGATCCACAAGGAACATCACCTTGGGAAGACAGTTGGGCGACACACAGAACCCGTTGGCGCACAACGACTCACCGGCACACACTTCAGGCTCATCCCACCCGGAACCATCGTAACGACACTTCTGCACCGTCTTGCCATCGAGACACTTCCTGTTGCCTGGCTCACACACCTTCTTCCCGCAAGTCCCCGTCTCCGCATAACACGAGTAGCCCTCTGAACACGGATTCAACTCGATCCACCCCATGCCGTCCGAAGTGCACTCCGCCGGCGTGAGCATGTTCTTGCACTGCCTGGCACCAGGCTCACATACCTGGCCCGAGATGTCAGGACCAACGACGACTTCCTCCACAGGCCCGCTGTCCACCTCCCCTGAATCCTCCTCGACAACCTCCGGCATCCCATCCACACCTCCCAACTCCCCCACTTCCCGCATAACAACATCCTCAGCCCCCAAATCCAACGGAGCAAAGTCCAACGCCGCCCAACTATCATCCCCCTTTCCCCCCCCCACTTCCCCCACACCCCGACAACAAAGCCATTAACATAGCAATCAAGAACAGGTCATCA
>CAZQHM010000139.1:0-11357 GCA_964593355.1 uncultured Myxococcales bacterium | reverse complement strand
CTTTGGCCTTGCAGGGCTCTGATGGAGGTGACGTCCTGAGAGACCTCAAGACAGCCGCGGTAGGCGCCATTGGTATCTCTAATGGCGAAGTAGCGGATGTGGATGAAGCGGTCGGCCAGCTCAATCCAGAACTCGGCTACGCTCTTGGAGCCGTCTCGGAAGGCGTCCAGGATTTGCTGGACCACGTGCATGCTCTTGGGTGGGTGGCAGTTCTGCACCTTGCGGCCTATTACCGAGGGGCTTCTGGGGAAGATGCGGTCGGGGCCCTCGGAGTAGAAGCGGACCAGGTCGTTCTCGTCGACGAAGCTGAGGTCCACGGGCAGGCTTGCCAGAATGAGGTTGAGCTGCTCCATGTCGATATCGCCCGTACCCAGCCCAGCAAGTCCACCGGGCTTTGTTGAGGGGGCCTGCAAAGCAGCGGAGGCAGCGGGGAGGTCGTGGGGAAGGCCTTGGGGGGGCCACGGTACCGCAGGTTGTGCCAGGAGATAACCAAGGTGGTCCTCACCCCTCTTGACTTCGAACCAGTCGGCGTCGGTCAGGGTGTTCATGGCCAGGGGGAAGAGTATCTTCTCCTCTTTGTAGACCATCTCGATGAGGTCTCTCCCCAGTCCGGGCACCATGTTGCAGAAGGCAGCATGGTCGCCGCCCGATGCAGCCGCGGCAACGGCTTTGAGTGAGGCCCGAATCTGGTCGTGGACGCCCCACATGACCTGCGACGGCCCCGTCACCTCGTAGCGCTCCAGCAGTGGGAAGAGTTGGTTTTCTTTGCGCTGGTAGTGGTTCTCCAGACCGCCAAGGCGCTGCAGAACCTCCAAGGCTTTGGCCAGACGCTCTTTGGGGTCAACGCCCTGGTCAATGTCCCTTGCAAGTTGAACCAGCCGGTTCGCAAGCACGGAAATCGCCTTGTTGGCCTCCATGTAGGTATGCACCGGGTGCCCCGGCGGGGCCTCCACGGCAGCATGCTCGTCGAGGGCCCCCTTGAAGGCCCCGACGTGAACATCGCAGAGGCGCTGCACCTCGGCAACAGGCAACCCTCCACGAATCAACTGCTCCTCCATGGCCGCTATCTCAGACGCCTCCACATCGCCCACCGCTGCCTGGAACCGCTCTTTGGCCTCCTCCAAGTCGCCCCCGTCGTGGAGCTGCTGGATGATGGCCTTGAGCTCCTGCAGGCGCTGCTCTCGGGTGAGCACGGCATCGGCGGGGACGCTGTAGTCCACATCAACGCTGGCCCCTGAGTGACGCTCTATGGCATCGGAGAGGGTTTTGAGCAGGACGCTCAAGTCGATATTGGCGATGCCGCACGCCGTCTTGAGCGTTGCCACTCTTCCAATAGTCGCTCTGGCCATCTTGTTTCGGAGCATCTCGAACTTGGGGCTCTGCTTGACCAGCACCTCTTCCAGGAAGGGATAGGCTGTGAGCAATTCGTGAACTTTTGTCTCGGCGGATAATTTCATTTCTGAACCTCTTCTATCGATACCACGTCGCTGTGGTGTGCCGTCCGGCGGGGATGTTATGAACTCTGCGAGAAGCGGGACAGTGGTAGTAATGAAATACCCGAAATGGGGCTCACGGCTCTCTGGAGGCACGTAGCAGTAGAGCGGGAGAACCTGGCGAGGCGGGGAAGAGGGCGCTTCTTCTTACCCCCACCAGCCAGAGCGGCTCTTGCGAAGTTGAGCAGAGCAGCGGCCAGGAGCTTCGTTGACCGGCGGGGATCTTCTTGTGGGCCAGCAGGTCCATGAGCAGGGCCGTTCCCTCCATGCCCCATGGGGTCATGCGCTCACCGACGCTAGCGTAGCGCAGGGTCAGGGGCAGTGCCGCTTTGGGGAGCATAATCTCCAGCGGCCCGGCTTCGATGGTGGCAGCCAGGCGCTGGTGGAATAGGCTATGGTCCACCTCTTCGACGCTGATGGTCCAATCTCCCAGATGGTATTGGCCGGGGGCGATGATTGTCACCGGGTCGGAATGGGCCGGGGGCGCCGGCAAGTGGGGCGCCAAGAGCAGTCTTTGCCCGTCTCTGATGGCCCAGCGTCCGGCACCCAGGGGGACTCTGCCCGTGGGGGTGGTCTCAATAAGGTCCAAGCAGCGTTCCAGGGTAGCGGCTGATGGGGGAGCGCCGCTCAGGCGGGTGATGGCTTCCCTGAGGGGCCAAGACGGGACGGGGCAGGCGAGCAACCTGACGAGGTCAATCTCCTGCGGGTCGCTGTGAATCAGGCACTGGTCCAGCCATAGCCGGCCAACCAGGGCAATCTCAGAAGCACTTTTTCTTACATTTTCGGCAGCTCTTGCCATGAGGGTCACGGCGGAGGGTTCTATGGCTTCCATGGCCGGGACGACGTTGTGCCTCAGCCTGTTGCGGCGGAAGCCCTCTTCCGAGTTGGTTGGGTCGTCCACGTAGGGGATTTGGTGTTGTAGCACCCACTGGTCAATGCGGGTTCTGGTGATGTGGAGCAGTGGGCGCAAAAAGAGGCCCTGCTTCACTTCGGGCATTCCGGCCAATCCGGCGGGCCCGGCACCTCGCAGGAGGTTGAGAAGGAGCGTCTCGGCCTGGTCGTTGGCGTGGTGGGCAAGAATAACGAACTGGGCTCCACGCCTTCTGGCCAACTCTGTGAGCGCCTCGTAGCGTTCGTTTCTGGCCTGCTCTTCGAGGCTGGTGCCTGCTGCTCGGGCCCTCTCAGGCAGGCCGTCGGGCAGGGTGTGAATGTGCAGAGGAAGGCGGCCCCGGCAATATCCCGCCAGCAACTCTCTCTCGGCGTCAAAAGGGCGCAGACGGTGGTCGATTGTGGCCACTTCGAGGGTGAACTGGGGCAGTGCGGCATGGGGTTCGGCTGCGAGGTCCAGGAGCAGGCTGAGGAGGAGCATGGAGTCCTTGCCGCCCGACACGGCCACCAGCAGCGTCATGGGCCCTTGGCCAGAGCCAAGCAGGCGCTTCAGGGCTGAAGCCAATTCGTCGTGAAGGCCGCTGGGGGGCATGGTCAGAACAGCCACAAGATGATGGTGGACCGGATCACCGCATCGCCGGATGCACGGCAGGTGGCTCGATGGTCTCTCCCGGCTCCACGGTGGGGCCGGAGAAGTGCTTCTCGCCCACGCCGGGGTAGATGATGACGTTGGGCCCCACGGTGACGCCCTCTGGCACGATGGAGTTCTTCCCCACAACGACCAGGCCCGCCACCAGATGCGTGGGGAAGAGCTTGTTTGGTTCGCAGCGGTCATAGCTGCCCACAGAAGCACCGGCCTTGATGGTGACGTGCTTGTCCACGATGGAGCGGACCACCTTTGCGCCGTAGCCGACGTGGCTTCGGTGCATGACGATGCTGTCTTTGACCACGGCCCCGCGCTCAACGATTACCCCGGGGGAGAGGATGCTGTTCTCCACCACACCATCGACAACGCAGCCCTGGGATACCAGTGAATTGGCAACCCTGGCCGAAGGGGAGACCTTGGCCGGGGACATGGCGTGCACCGACTCATAGGCGAGGTTGGTCCGGACCTTCCAGCGGCTCAGGTCCATGGGTGTGTTGGGGGTGAGGAGGTCCATATTGGCATCGAAGTAAGAGTCGATGGTGCCCACGTCCCGCCAATAGCCATCGAAGGGGAAGGCTGACAGTTTCCGTCTGCCCAGCATGGAGGGGATAACATCGGCGCCGAAGTCGGTACCGCCGTTCTTGTGAGCTCGCTGCAGTTCTTCGAGAAGGACGCCTGTATTAAAAACGTAAATCCCCATAGACGCAAAATTGCTCTTTGCCTCTTTAGGCTTCTCTTGAAATTCAACTATCTTCTGATTACTGTCCGATACAATTATACCAAACCGACTTGTTTCTTCCCATGGCACCGGCATTGCGGCGATGGTAAAGTCCGAATCGTTATGCACATGGAATTCAATCATCTTACGATAATCCATGTGGTAGATGTGGTCACCGGAGAGGATGAGGACCCGGTCCGGCTTGTGTCGCCAGATGAAGTTGAGGTTCTGGTAAACTGCATCAGCGGTGCCGTGGTACCAGTCGAAGTCTTCGGATGCTTGGTATGGGGGCATGATTTTGAGGGCACCGCTTCTGCCGGACATATCCCAGGGTGAGCCGTCGGTGAGGTGGTTCATGAGTGAGAGGGGACGGTACTGTGTGAGCACTCCCATGACGTTGAGTTTGCCGTCCATGCAGTTGGAGAGGGCGAAGTCGATAATGCGGTAGACACCGGCGAAGGGCACGGCGGGTTTAGCCCTGTGAGCTGCCAGAATGTTCAGTCGAGTTCCCCGGCCACCGGCCAGGAGCATTACCAGCGTTCGAACCATGGTTCTTCTCCATCATGTTCAACGAAGGCGCCGTCGGGGACTCTGGCGCCGTCTTGAATTGTCTGTCCCGGGGCGATCTGGACGTTAGCTCCCACGGTAACGCCGGACCCAATCATGACGTCTCGTCCGATAACGGTGACGCCGCAGGTGTGGTAGGAGCCTGCGGTGAGGTTGGGGACGGCGGGGCCATTGTGGCCGATGGTGCAGCCTGCCCCGATTTCCACGCCTTTGTCGACGATGCCCTTTACGATGCGTGTACCGCTTTGTACTCGGACGCCGTTCATGACGACGCTATCTTCGACTACTGCCCCCTCCTCGACTATTACCCCCGGGCTCAAGATGGAGCGTGTCACGCTGCCGTATACCTCGCACCCTGGAGCGAGCCGGCAGTCTGAAACTTCGGCGCCGGGGCCTATTCTGGCTGGGCCTTTGTCGCCCACGCCGGACTCTTCTGTGTTGCTTGTCACGGCCCAGGTATCGAGGTCGAAGCCCGAGCCGGGCCTGAAGAGGTCCATGGATGTATGATAGTAGTCATCTATTGTTCTTGTATAGGCCCAATAACCGTGGAACTCGAATGCGTGTACATGTCCTTCCCTGACGATTCTGGGAACGACCTGGTCATAGAGGTGTTGGAGCTGCCCCACCTGCCTGTAGGCGGCGCGCAGGTAGTGTTCGAGGATTTGGCGTTCGAAGAGGAAGATGGTCAACGAACCGAGATCGCTTCTGGGCACTGCGGGCTTCTCCTGGTACCAGGTAACACGGCCCGAGTCGTCGATGACTGCGTTCCCGAACTTGGAGCAGGCCTCTTTGGTGAAGCGTTTGAAGACCATGGTGAGGTCAGCGCCTCGGGCCATGTGTTCTTCGAGGATCATGGAGTAGTCCATATTGTAGACGTGGTCACCGGAGCAGATGAGGACCCTCTCTGCGTCGCCGAGGAATCCCAGGTTCTGGAAGACGGCATCGGCGGTTCCACGATACCAGTCGACCCGGTTCTCGGCCTGAAACGGGGGCAGCATCTGGACCTCGCGACCTCGTCCCAGCAGGCCCCAGGGTTCGCCGTTTCTGACGTGGTCCATGAGTGACGAGGGGCGGTACTGCGACAGCACCCCTACCCTGTCGACCCCCGACATGCCGAGGTTGGACATTGCAAAGTCGATAATCCTGTACGTTCCAGCGAACGGAACTGCCGCCTTGGCCCGTTTGTCGGTGAGCACCCCCATTTCCATGACACGCCCACCGGCAAGCACAAACGCTGCGACACCTTTCATAGCGCCCTCCCAGTTCACGGGGGAGGTTATAGCAGAGGCACTCAGGCTATGTCACAGAGAATCTACGGATTAAGCGTTTGGATGGCGGCCAACCAGGCGAACGAAGAGTGCCATGGCGAGGAACCCGCCCAGGTAGAGGGACCAGAGTGGAATGGAGGTTGTGAGCAGGAGCACGTAGCCTCCCAGGGCCGCTGCGGTCATGGCCATGAGGGCGTAGGGAAGTTGCGTCTTGACGTGGTCCATGAGATCGCACCAGGAGCCGATGGAGGAGAGCAGGGTGGTGTCGGAGATTGGGGAGCAGTGGTCACCGAAGACGGCCCCGTCCAGAACTGCGCCGGCGGTGATGAGGAGGATGAGCGGGTCGTTGGCTGTTTGGGAGGCGTAGAAAGCAGCGGGGACGGCGACGGGCAGGAGGATGCCCATGGTTCCCCAGGAGGTTCCCGTGCTGAAGGAGATGAAGACGGCGGTGAAGAATACTGCAACCGGTATGGCATATGGTGAGACGTCGGTGAGAAGGGCGACGACATATTCGGCGGTCTTGAGGTGGTCGCCGTCGGTGGCCTTTCGCAGAGCGATGGCGAGTATCAGCAGGGCAAGCGCTGGCACCACAGATCGGGCACCAACCAGCCAGGCACCCAGGGCCTCCACAACCGAGAGGCGAAAGGATGCGATGGAGAGGACGAGGGCGGTCAGTGAGCCGGTCATTCCGGAGTACATGAGGAGTTGGGTGGAGTTGGGCACGGCGCAGAAGCAATCCCGCCAGGAGGTGAGGCTGAAGGGCGAGACCTGGTCTGCCCCCAGGATGGCCGAGCCTTGTAGGAAGAAGAGCACGAATATCATTGTGAGTGTTACCAGTATGGGCATGAGGCCGAAGAGGGCCCTGGGGGCCACCCCTTCTTTGGGCCGAAGGCGCTGGAACGCCTTTGTGGTGGGAATTCGAGCGTCGGGCCGGGCAGGCTGACCTTGGTGCCAGGCTCGGCGTTCGGCCTTGAGCATTGGCCCGAAGTCTCTGCCGCTCCAAGCGATGATGGCCACGCCCATGAGGGCGAAGATGCAGTAGAATCGGTATGGGATAAGCTGCAGGAACACACCGTATCCAGTATTAGCAAATTGCCCCAGGAAGCCGATCTGCTCATCCAAATAGCGTATTTCTATACCAATCCAAGTTGACACTATGGCAAGGGAAGCGATGGGAGCGGCCGTTGAGTCCACAATGTAGGCGAGCTTTTCGCGGGAGATTCGTGCTCTGTCGGTGAGGGGCCTGGAACTTGTTCCAACGACCACGGCGTTGGCGTAGTCGTCGAAGAAGACGGCAGCGCCCATGCCTGCCACGACGCCTTGGGTGGAACGGCGGCCTTTGGCGAATCGGGCGATGAGGGCAACGGCTCCGTCAACGCCGCCGTTGCGCAGAATGACGCCGACCATCCCCATGAGTGAGAGTGTGAAGGCGAACATATAGAGGTTGTCGACGCTGACCGCCGCTCCGCCCACGAATGAGGCAGCGGTGACCAGGCCTGTGGCGGGGTTTCCGCCTTGGACCATGACGGCCCCGGCGAGGACTCCAAAGGCAAGGGCGGGAATCACCCGTCGCCACACTATGGCCGCCAGGATTGCGGCCAACGGAGGCAAGAGGGACATCGGCCCCGACACAACAAGGGCATCGTCGGGGCCTCTCGGGGCCATGATGGCAAGGCCGACCAGAGCCGCCATACCTGCAACGGTCAGCAGGAGGGGAAAGCGGATGCGGATTAGCAGTTCGACAAGCCTGCTGTGGGTCTCGGCCATCGAGTGACCTCGCTATTACTACTTACGTTTCAGTTCTTTGCGACCTTCCTTATCGAGCTTCTTGCGTTCTTCGGCTCTTTCGTCCTTCTTGCCCCAGTCGGAGAGGCGGGTCATGGGGACGAACTTGACATCGATGAGCACCTTCTTGTGGACCTTTCCTTGATCGTCTTTCGAGATGAAATAGAGCTTTCCAGGCTGGAATCTGGGCCCCACGGGGATTACCATGAGACCGCCGGGTTTGAGCTGCTGCAGGAGGGGAATCGGGATGTGGTCTGCGGCGCAGGTCACGATGATCTTGTCGAAGGGGGCGTGCTCTTCCCAGCCGTAGTATCCGTCGGCGATTTTGGTCTTGATGGCCCCCTTGTAGCCCAGCTTCTCCAGGAGTGTGTGGGTTCGGTTCGCCAGGGGTTCGACGATTTCGATGGTGAAGACGTTGGGGGTCAGTTGGGCCAGCACGGTGCCCTGGTAGCCCGAGCCGGTGCCAATCTCAAGAACCTTATCCGTGGGTTTGACCATGAGGAGTTTGGTCATGCGAGCCACTGTAGCCGGGTCGGTGATTGTCTGTCCGTGGCCGATGCGGAACCAGTTCTGGGCATATCCCTCTTTCCGATTCTTGGCCAGCATGAACATATGCCGCGGCACCGCTGCCATGGCTCTCAGCACGTTGGGATCATTGTAGCGTGCGCTGCCTGAGAGCCTCTTGATCATGGCGTTTCGGGCCTTACGGTCGGCATCGGTGTCATCGACGTTCTGGAACGGGGGTGGGTTGTATTGGCCATCGGCTCCTATGGAGGCGCCTGTGGGCAGTGCAGCTGGATCGCCGGCAGAAGCAGGTGTGGTCCAGGCCAGTGTGATCGTCGCCAACATCATGAAAATCGATTTAATACGCATATAACCCTCTCAATAAGTCTGCCAACAGGCAGTATTTGCTTACTCAATAACACCGTTCGAGTTTCTCAACGGACCGAATAGCGATACACCGTACCGCCGTAGTCCGCAACAAAGAGTGCTGCTCCTTTGATGACCAGGTCGCTGGCGAAGGGGACTCCAGCGGGGGCTTCCGCCTTGGTCTCCCCCGATGTGTGGTCCAGTTGGCGCACGACGCCATCAACGCCGGCTACGTAGACGCCCATCTTCCCCCAGTAGGGTGTGCTGACGGGTGATGAGGATGAGTGGCGGTTGATAGCGAAGCTCATGGGGCCTTTGGGGAGGCTTGCCAGCCAGAGCCGGTCACCGCTTCCCAGGTCCACGGCGGCAGCGCCTTCAGTTCCCCATGGGACCACTGCGGCATTGCTGCGGAAGGCGGGCTCGGTGGGCAGCCAGAAGCCTGCCACCTTGATTTCCGCTTCGATGGAGCGTCGGGCAATGTCGTAGCCCAGCAGCCGGGAGCGGGAGAGGATCCAGAGGAGACCCTTTCTCCAGGTGAGGTCTGAGGCCGAGTCAAACTTAAAGGGGAGGGTCTCGGGTTTGGCGTCGTTGGCCGAGAGGTCGTATTCGAAGAGTCCTTCCATGAAGCCGGCGCAGTAGAGTTTTCCCTTTCGGACGATGCCTTTGGAGTGGCCGAAGGCGTCGGCGGAGTTGAAGCCTCGGCCTTTCCAGACCAGTTCACCGGTGGCAATGTCGACGCCGAAGGGGCCCGACTGATAGCAGTAGTAGGCCACGCCGCGGCTGACCACAGGTGGGGAGTAGAGGTAATGCTCCACGAATCGAGCCGGCATAAGGTCATCGAGGCGGGTATTCCAGAGGACTTCACCGGTTCTGGCATCGAGGCCCCACAGTTGGCCGGTTATCTCTGCTGCGACCACGGAGGTGCTGCCCAGGGCCGGGGGGCTTGCGATGCTGGTGGCGGTCATGTGGCACCAGCGGCGTTCTCCATCCATGCCCACTGCGCAGAGGGCACCCTCGTACCGGTCGTGGTCAACATTTCGGAGGGGTATGTAAAGGGCGTCACGGCCCTCGGCCGGGGATGCCGACATGATGCGCCCGGGCAGTTGGAGGCTCCAATCGAGGCTGAAACCCTTATCCGCCACGGGGGAGACAACAAGGCATCTTCCATCCTCACCGCTGGTTCCGGGGCCGCACTGGAGGGCGATGTCCATGGATCCGGTGCGGCACGAGACAAGGGCATCGCGCTTGACGAGCCCCGAGGCGATGGTCCAGGAGAAGGGGCCTTGCCGAGTCAGAGGCAGTTCCGTGGAATCGGCGAAGCAGCGTGGCAGTTCCAGGTCCATGGGGAGCGTGGCTCCCAGAATTAGCTTCCCATCGGCCTGCTGCTGTAATGCAGCGATGGGAAAGCGAATAAAGGGCATGAGTTGAGTTCGAACAGCGCCGTCCTTATGTATCTCGATCCTTCGAACAGAACCAGGGGAGAAGTCCCATGAGCCGAATAGGGCAGTTGGTGAATTGAGATTCATCATGCCTTTTCTAAAGGATACAATATCTCCATGCCAGTGACCGCTCATAACGCCAGCAACACGTCGACCCTCAAGGGCATCGAAGGCATCCCGCCGGGGGTAATAGTGAGAGAAAATCCATATGGGATAGGGTGAGGTGTTCAGCACCGAATCGAACCACTCTCTGGTGGGACCGCTGGTGGGGATTGCAGGCACGGAGACCAGCCTGTATCCGTTCCAGTCTTTGTAGTGGAAGGAGGGGGCCAGGATCTCTTCGAAGAGTCGCCCAGAGTCGGGGCCCTTGCCCTGGTCGTGGTTGCCGATTACAAGCAGAATGGGGTTTGTTACTTTATTTACTACGTCTCGAAACGCCGTCAATTGCTCCACATATCCGCCTTGGGTCAGGTCACCGGTGAAGGCCAGGAGGTCATCGGGTTGCGCCACGGACTGAACCTGCCTGAGGAGTTCGTCCAGGATGATGGCGTCGTTTTCAGGCTTTCCAGTGCCGATGTGCACGTCGGTTATCTGGTAAATGACCAGCGGTTTGGAGGCATCCAGGCGTGGGGCCCGTTTCAGCCCCACCTCGTGTTTCGCTGCAACTGTGACATCGAGAAACGCATTAGTTGTGGGAACAAAACCTCTTGGAATCACTACGCTAAGCGGGAATGGGTCTGTGGGGTCGACGTCCCAGGTCACCGAGCCGGCGCCATCGGTTCGAAAGCTAAAGAGCCCGTAGACAACCTCCACACCGGCAATTGGTCTCTCGCCTTTGTCGCGAGCACCGTTGGCGTTTTCGTCCTCGTAGACTTCGAGGAAGTGAGATTGGGGCACCGCCCGGAACTCGGGGGAAGGTGCAGGGCGCTTGGCAGTGGGCCAGCCGCCAGCGTAGGCAAGGACGTTCTCCATGACTTTGGCTGCGGCGGTGCGGTCTTCGGGGGAGACCCCGTGGCTGCAGATCTTCTCCGGGCTGGAGGCAAGAAGCACGTAGGCGCCGTCGCCATACTGACCAACCATGACGATGGGCAGGGCGTCGATGCCTCCTGTGGCGGCCACCACTTGGAAGCCGGTCTGTCGTGAAAAGGCATCGGTAACTCCAGCGATGGAGCAGCCGATACTCTTGCCGCCCTTGTCCACCTGCCCCGCCACGAGGTCTTCTGGAGAGAGGGCGTTGGGATTGAGCAGCAGGGGATGGCTTTCGTCGGCGAACGCTGCCGTTCTTGAGTCCCTTGGGGAGCGTCTGGCCGTGAGTTCTTTGGGAAGCCAGTCGAGGCTCTCGTCGGCGGATACGGACTGGCCCAGGACGACGGCGATCCCCCCGTCGTGGACGAACCTGGAGAGTACCGCCGCATTCTTGGAAAGGAACCCCCTACCCTCTTTGGCGGAGGTGAAGAAGGAGCCGACCACCACCGTTCCCGGGGGCTTGAGGGATGGCGAACCTTTGAGGGCGAGGCGTTTGTGGGGCACTGAGATGGTATCGAGGCACTCGCTGAGGCCGTCACGGTCAGAGAAGGGGTCTTTGAGGCTGACGGTGAAGATGCCCGGTGCGGCGACCGCGGGGCTGACGACCAGGAGCAGGAGCGTGACAGAAGCGTAAAGGGCCTTCGGGTGCATGGATAC